>CAVVGF010000061.1:0-6222 GCA_963747705.1 uncultured Actinomycetes bacterium
TTCCTGGGCCAAACCAGCCAAACTTGATTCGTTGCGAGTTGCCTGCTGTGCGACTGCCGTTCCCGTGGAACAACCGTCCTGCTCATCACCTGTTTCGGCAGATTGTGATTGACCGGCGATTTAGCCAGCGAACATGATCAGTAACCGTCGGGAATGGCAGGCTTAACTCCACGCCGACTCCGATAGCTGCCTGCTGTGCGATAGGCGAACTCAGTGCACGCCTTACCCACACCGTCCTGCGGCACGCCGTTGCAGCGCATCAGTGCAGGTCAGAAGGTACTTAAGAACGGTGCCCCCGGTCGGAGTCGAACCGACACTGGGGACCCTTTTAGGGGCCGGCCTTTTCCCTTGGGCTACGGGGGCTGGGTAATAATACCCCGGACCGTCGGTAGGACTCTCGGGCAGCCGAATTGATACAGATTGTTTCGGCCCGGGGGCAGTTATCTATTTTCACTAGTGGACTGAATGCAAAGAGTAACCATTTCGATTACGTTCGACGCTGATTGCTCACTGAGAGTAACCAGATGACAGTCCCGCCCCCGTCAACCCGCAAGCCCGGCCGCGGACCGGGCCTGCAGGAAGACCGCATCCAGCATGCCAGGAGTCACCCGTCCGGTGAACGTGTTCTGCTGACTCGGGTGATAACACCCGATAACCGTGACCGGGCCATCCGGCCCGGCTAGCACCGCTTCGGCCCCGTGCCCGAAGGCCGGCCGGGGCCTGGGCACCGGCAGGCCGGCCGCACCCAGCACCGGCCACAGCGCCTGCCAGGCGAACGCGCCCAGGCACACGATGACGCGCAGGCCGCCGGCCAGCAACCGGAGTTCCTCGGCCAGCCACGGCTGGCAGGTGTCCCGCTCGGTCACGGTCGGCTTGTTGGCGGGCGGCGCGCAGCGCACCGCGGCCACCATCCGGGTGTGCAGCAGCCGCTGCCCATCGCCCGCCTTGGTGCTGTATGGCTCGGCGGCCAGCCCGCACCGGTGCAGCGAGGCGAACAGCACGTCGCCGCTGCGGTCGCCGGTGAAGATCCGGCCGGTCCGGTTGCCTCCGTGCGCCGCGGGCGCCAGCCCCAGGATGAGGATGCGTGGCTGGTCCGCGCCCCACCCCGCGATGGGCCGGCCCCAGTACGGCTCGGTGGCATGCGCCCGCCGCTTGACCCGGGCCACCTCCTCGCGCCAGGCCACCAGCCGCGGGCAGGCCCGGCACACCGACTCCCGGGCGGTCAGTTCGGCCAGGCCGCCGGCGCTGGCCGCCAGCGCGCGGACCGCCGCGGCGTCGGCGGCCACCGGGGTGTCCGGGGTGGCCGGGTCATCGGGCCAGCCGGATCCGGGCGGCACCGGGCTATCTGGTACGGGGGTACCTGGTACTGGGGTATGCGGCACTGGGTCATCCGGCGAGCTCACCGTTCCGCCGCCAGCGCCCAGGCGATCCCGTCCAGGATGTCGTGCTCGCTGACCAGCACCCCGGCGAAACCGAACCGGCGCATGACGTGGTCGAGGACCATGGCGCCGCCGCCGATCACATCCACCCGGCCCGGGTGCATGACGCCGAGCGCGGCCCGCTGCGCGCGGGTCTGGCCCAGCAGCCGCCCGGTCTGCTCCGCGACCTGAGCGGCGGAGGCACGCGCGTGATGGATCCGGCCCGGGTCGTATTCGGCCAGCCCGAGTGCGAGGCCTGCCACCGTGGTCACCGACCCGGCCAGGCCGACCAGCGTACGGGCGGTCGCGGCCGGCATGGCCGCGGCCACCGCGTCCAGCGCGGCCTCGATGTCCGCCGCGGCCGCCGCGATCTCCGTCCGGCTGGGCGGGTCGCCGTGCAGATGGCGTTCGGTCAGCCGGACGCAGCCGATGTCCACGGACAGGGCGCTGAGGCCGGTACGCGCGGCCGGGTGGCCGGGTGGCTGGCCGTCCCCGAGCACGAACTCGGTCGACCCGCCGCCGATGTCCACCACCAGATACGGGCCGCCCGGCGCGGCGGCGAGCCCGCCCGGTGTGGTCAGCTCGGCGGTGGCTCCGGTGAACGACAGGTACGCCTCGTCCTGGCCGCTGAGCACCTCCGGCGGCACGCCCAGCACCCCCTCGACCCCGCGGACGAAGTCGGCCGCGTTGGCCGCGTCCCGGGTGGCGCTGGTGGCGACCATCCGCACCGCATCCACCGACGCGGCCTTGATGATCTTCGCGTACCCGGCCAGCGCGTGCAGCGTGCGGTCCAGCGCTTCCGGCGCCAGCCGCCCGGTGGCGTCCACCCCCTGGCCCAGCCGGACGATCTCCATCCGGCGGTCCACGTCGGTGAGCCGCCCCGCCGCCGGATCAACGTCGGCTACCAGCAGGCGCAGCGAGTTGGTGCCACAGTCGATGGCCGCGACCCGGGCCCGGGCAGGGCCGGTCACGGCACGCACCGGCCGTGCGACCACCACTCCCCGGCCGCGTCCAGCGCCGCCCGGCCCAGCGGGTTCGCGCCCGGCACGGCCAGCTCGTGCGCGGCCAGCGCGTGCAGGCACTTCACCCGCTCCGGCATGCCGCCCGCGCTCTGCGTGCCGGGCGGCAGCGGCGCCAGCCCGTCCGCGGCCGCCGCCGCGTCACGGCGGGCCAGGTAGTCACGGTGCGCCGCCTGCGTGGCCGCGCGCAGCTCCGGCTCGGTGGCCAGCCGCTGCTCCATCTCGCGCATCATCCCGGCCGATTCCAGCCTGCTCAGCGCGGCCGCCGCGCGCGGGCAGGTCAGGTAGTACAACGTCGGGAACGGCGAGCCGTCCTCGAGCCGGGGCGCCGTCTCGACCACGTCGGGCAGCCCGCACGGGCAGCGGTGCGCCACCCCGCGTACCGCCCGCGGCGGCCGCCCAAGCTGGGTCTGCACCACGACCCTGAAGTCAGTCACGACGTCACTCACCGGGAGGAAGGCTGCTGGTCGGCCTGGTGGACGGACGACCAGAGGCGCTCGTACCACGGGGTGCCGGCCACCGCGGCCGCGGCCTGGCCGACGTTGTGCGCCGGCTGGCCGCCGATGATCACATAGCAGGTCTGCCGCGGCATGCAGTAGTGCAGCCGGTCACGGGCCTGCTGCTCAATGTAGGCCGGGTCGTTCAGCCGCGCCGCCTCGGCCTGCAGCCGGGCCAGTTGCGCCGCGGTCTGCGCGCTCTGCGCCTCCAGCTGGTCGATCTGCCGCCGCTGCGCGATGTACTCCCGCACCGGGTAGGCCAGGCTGAGCGCGATCGCGCACAGCACCACGGCCAGCACCGCCGCCCGGCTGGTGAACCGGGCGCGCTCCGGCGGCTGCGCCGCCGCCGGCTGGGCGGCCGGCGGTGGCGCTGCTGGCGGCGGTCCTGGCATCACTCAGCCGGGGTCCACCGGGGGAAGGCACTGCCCGCCGCGTACACGGCCGCGTCGTCGAGATCGTCCTCGATCCGCATCAGCTGGTTGTACTTGGCCACCCGCTCACCGCGGGCCGGCGCGCCCGACTTGATCTGCCCGGCGTTCACCGCGACGGCCAGGTCCGAGATGGTGGTGTCGTCCGTCTCGCCGGACCGGTGGCTGATCATGCAGGCGAAGCCGCTGCGCTGGGCCAGCGACACCGCGTCCAGCGTCTCGGTGATCGAGCCAATCTGATTCACCTTGACCAGCAGCGCGTTGGCCGACCGTTCGGCGATGCCGCGCCGGATCCGCTCCGGGTTGGTGACGAAGATGTCGTCGCCCACGATCTGCACCCGGTCGCCGATGGCCGCGGTCAGCGTCTGCCAGCCGGCCCAGTCCTCCTCGTCCAGCGGGTCCTCCAGCGAGACGATCGGGTACGCGTCCAGCCAGCCGGTGTAGATCCGGGTCATCTCGGCCGCGTCCTTGGCCCCGCCCTCGATCCGGTACGACCCCTCGCTGTAGAACTCGGTGGCCGCCGCGTCGATGGCCAGCGCCACGTCCAGGCCGGGGGTGAAGCCGGCCTTGCCGATCGCCTCCACGATGAGGTCCAGCGCGGCCTGGTTGCTGGCCAGGTCGGGCGCGAACCCGCCCTCGTCACCCACGCCGGTGCCCAGCCCGTGCTGCTTGAGCACCGACTTCAGGGCGTGGTAGGTCTCGGCGCCCCACTGCACTGCCTCGGCGAACGAGGCCGCGCCAATCGGGGCGATCATGAATTCCTGTATGTCCACGCTGTTGTCCGCGTGCGCGCCGCCGTTCAGGATGTTCATCATCGGCACCGGCAGCACATGGGCGTTGGGGCCGCCCAGGTAGCGGAACAGCGGCAGTTTGGCCGACTCGGCGGCGGCGCGGGCAACCGCCATGCTGACCGCGGTGATGGCGTTCGCGCCGAGCCGCGACTTGTCCGGCGTGCCGTCCAGATCGATCATCGCCTGGTCAACCAGGCGCTGCTCATCCGCGGGGAAGCCGACCAGCTGCTCCTGGATCACGTCGTTGACGGCCTGTACGGCCTTGCTGACCGCCTTACCGCCGTACTCGTCGCCGCCGTCACGCAGTTCTACCGCTTCGAAGGCACCGGTGGACGCGCCGCTCGGCGCCATCGCACGGCTCTTGGTGCCGTCGTCAAGATCGACTTCGACCTCAACCGTGGGGTTTCCGCGTGAGTCCAGAATCTGCCTGGCGTGCACCGCCTCGATCGAGGCCACGATCACTCCTGATAGCTCGGCTGACATGTCCGTATTGGAGCCTAGTGGAGTCTCCGCGGGCCCGCGCACCGGCCACGCCGGGGCTCAGTCAGCGGCCTGCGCCTGTTCCCAGGCGTGCACCCGGCCGGCGTAGCGGCGGGCCGCGCCGCGCAGTTCCAGCTCGGGATCCAGGCCCGCCGCGCGCGCCTTGGCCACCAGCGCGAACAGCTCGGCGCCCAGCCCATCCCTCTCGTCCGCGGCGCCCAGATCCGCGGGCACCCCGTTCCGCTCGGCCCGCCGCTGCAGCTGTGCGGCCAGTGCCAGGGCGGGCTGGCCGAACGGCACACCGTCCAGCACCGAGCCAGCCGACCCGGTGGCCGAGGCGCGCTCCGCCGCCTTGATCGCGTCCCAGTTGCGCTTGACGTCCTCGGCGCCGGACACGGCCACGTCGGCGAACACGTGCGGGTGCCTGCGCACCAGCTTGGTCACGATGCCGTCGGCCACGTCGTCCACGGTGAAACCGGTGTCATCGGCCCGTTCCTGCGCCACCCGGGCGTGGAACATGACCTGGAGCAGCACGTCGCCGAGTTCCTCGCGCAGGGCCTTGCGGTCGCCGCTCTCCAGCGCGTCGAGCGCCTCGTAGGACTCCTCGATCAGGTACGGCGCGAGCGACTCGTGCGTCTGCTTGGCGTCCCACGGGCAGTTCCGGCGCAGCGTGTCCATCACCGAAACCAGGGTGAGCAGCTCACCGCCGGGCAGCGCGGTCGAGCCATACAGCAGCTCCACGGCCACCCCCGCCGGGCCCGACGGCCCGCCCAGCTCATCGGCCAGCGCCACCGGCCCCGGCGGCACGTCCGCCGGGCGCCCGGGCGGATCATGCGGGCACAGCCAGACCGTGTCGCGGTCAGCGGCGGGACCGTCCGTCACCGCGGCGGTGAGCAGCCGGGCCAGCTCGGCCGGGGCCACCCCGGCCGACCCGGGCAGCACCTCCCAGACCACCCCGGCCTCGGCCAGCGCGGGCAGCAGCGGATCATCGGCCGACCCGGCCAGTACCCGGTCCGCGTCGTGCAGTAGCCGCCAGGCGGGCCAGCTGAGCAGCCCGGCCCGCACCGTCGGCGCGGTCACCAGCAGGACGAGCCTGCCGATCAGCAGTGCGGGGTGAGCTGCGGCGCGGCCGTCCCGGTCGGCGAGGGGGACGGCTTGCCCGGCAGCGCGGACAGCTTGTCCGTCGCCGCGACGACGCCGATGCTCCGGTAATCCAGCGTCCCGTACTGCGGGTTGACCTGGATGCCAAGGCTCTTGGCCGCCACGCACTGCGAGGTGTCGAACTTGGTGCTCAGCGTCTCAAGCGCGGCGTTGGCGGTGGGCAGCTTCCCGCCGTCCAGCCGGTTCAGCACCGCGTCCTGGATGGCCACGTACCGGCCCAGCTCGTTCAGCTGATCCGGCGGCACCCCGTTGGCGATCGCGAGGTCACGCGTGGTCACCCCGCTCTGCTTGGCCTGCGCGGCTACGGAGGCCAGCGCGCTCTGCACCTCGGTCTGGCTCACCGCGATGCCGTACCGCTGCGCCATCTGCTCCCGCACCTGGAAGCGCAGGAGCCAGCTGAGCACCTCCTGCGGCATCTCCGACGCGGA
>CAVVGF010000062.1:0-67029 GCA_963747705.1 uncultured Actinomycetes bacterium
CCCGGTGGCAGCAGCGACTCGAGCGCGCTGGCCAGGTCCTCCGCCTCACGCGCGGTGGCCGTCACGGCCAGCACGAACCGCTCGGGCTCGGTGCCGGGCTGATCCGCCCCCGGCGGCGTGGTGGCCCGCGCGTCAGCTGCGACAAAAGTGGAGAGCGCGGCGGCCAGGAAGGGCCGCAGCGCGGGCGGTGCGACGAGATCCGAATCCGTGTCGCCCTGGCTCAGCGCATGCCGCAGCCCGGGGTCCTCGGCTATGACGCTGAGCAATCCGGCGAGGCTCATGGTGTCCTTGATCAGGCAGCACGAAAGGCCCGCGCTAGCGGGCAGCGGGGCTGCCTGAGCCGGGCGGGATACCTCAATTTTAGCCGGACCGACCGACACCTCAGCACAGCGTGTTCGGTAAACCGGTCCTTTATCCGTGACTATCCGCAGGCAGCGGGCTAGTTTAGGGGTTTGTGACATCGGTCAGCGGTGTTCCGGGGGGAGATACCACTCGATCGGCGCCTCCCCCCGAAACGCAATCAGCACGGGCCCCCGAAACACAATCAGCACGGGCCCCAGAAACACCATCAGCACGGGCCCGGGAAGCGCGTTCAGCACCGGCGCGGCAGGCGCAGCGCCAGCCAGCGCCGCCGGACACAGTGCCGCCCGGCACAGTGCCGCCGGACACAGTGCCGCCCGGCACCACGGCGGAGACCAGCCTGTTCACCAGGTGGGCGCAGGGATACGTGGCGGAACGTTTCGGCCAGCAGATCGCCGTGCTGCTGGCCGGGGCGGTCACCGCGGCCGGCGACCTGGGCCTGGGCCGCCTGCGGGACAGCGGCGCCGACATCCTCATCACCCAGATCGACGACGACCAGCCGGTCAACCGGGCCGCACTGGCCAGGCACCCGGACCTGAGCCGGTGCACGCTGGGCGACCTGCGCACGATCCCGCTGCCCCAGCGGTCCTATGACATCGTGGCCGCCGTCTTGCTGCTGGACCGGATCCAGCACGCCGAGCTGGTGCTCGACCGGCTGACTGACGCGGTCAAGCCGGGCGGCCTGCTGCTGCTGCAGATCCGGGACCGGGACGCGGCGGCGGGCTTCCTGGACCGGGTGCTGCCCGGCTGGCTGCGCGGCGCGATCTGGCGGCGGCACCGGCCGGGCCGGCCGGGACCGCACCCGGCGGTGTACGAGCGGCTCGCCTCGGTCCGCGGCGTGCAGTCCTACGTGCTGCTACGCGGCCTGGTCATCGCCGAGCGGCAGCCGCTGGGCGGGCTGGCCGGCGGGCTGCGCCCGGCCCCGCGCGGCTATCTGGCCGCGCAGCAGGCGGTGGCCCGGCTGGCCGGGCACCGGCTGACCGCTGACCACGAGGAGTTCCTCTACGTGCTGCGCAAGCCGGAGAACCGGTTCGCCCGCATCCTCTGATGTAGCCTCTGCTTGCCCGGCGGATACGGCCGGTGGTTACGGGCGGCTGGATTGGATGGGGGAATCGTGCAGACGGAGGCGTCACCGGGGATTCCCGCGCAGCTGGCTGGGCTTCCCGCGCTGACCCTGGACGAGGGGCAGCTGGGCGATCTGGAACTCCTGCTCACCGGCGCGTTCGCGCCGCTGCGCGGTTACCTGACCCCGGCCGAGGTGAGGTCGGTCAGCGCGCATGGCACGCTGCCCCTTGAAACCGTGCCCGACGGCACCCCGTGGCCGGTCCCGGTCACCCTGGACGTGCCCGCCGGTAACCTCAAGCCGGACGCGGCCCAGCTGCTGCTGCAGGACCCGGAAGGCACTCCGCTGGCGTTGCTGGACATCACCGACCGGGTGCCGCTCGGCGCCACCACTGACCACGGGGCCGCCGACCACGGTGCCGCTAACCACGGTGCCGCTAACCACGGGCCGGGCGACGACCAGCCGGATGCCGGGGAATCGCGGCTGGTCCGGCTCAGCGGTCCGGTGACCGCGCTGCGCCCGGCCGAGCACGGGCCGTTCCGCGACCTACGGCGGCTGCCCGCCGAGGTGCGCGCGGAACTGGCGGGCATCCCGGTGCTCGGCTATGTGACCAGCGCGCCGCTGCACTCCCGGCAGATCGGCCAGCTCCGGCATGCGGCCAGCCAGCTGAAGGCCCGGCTGCTACTGCTGCCCCGGGTGGCGGGGCGGGCCGAGATCGTGCACCGGCCGGACGCGCTGGTCCGCACGGTGCGCGCGGCGGCCCGCAGCCTGCCCCCGGGCACCCTGGTCATCCCGGTGCCGCTGCGCCGCGGCCCGGCCAGCCCCGCCGATGACCTGGCCCTGCAGGCCCAGGTGGCCGCGGCCTACGGCGCGACCCAGCTGCTGGCCGACCGGCCGGCCGAGCCGGCCAGCGACGGCGTGCGGCCCGCGCCGGTCATCCCGGTGCTCTCCCCCGGCGACTGGGCCTACGACCCCACGGCCGAGGTGTGGCGCCCGCTGGGCCTGATCGAGGCGGGCACCGAACGGACCGACCTGGCCCTGGGCGAGCTGGACGATCTGCTCGACCGGGGCGAGGACATACCGGCCTGGTTCACCCCGCCGGCGGTAGCCGCGGAGCTGCGCCGGGCCCGGCCGCCGCGCCGCCAGCGCGGGCTGGTCGTCTTCTTCACCGGGCTGTCCGGGTCGGGCAAGTCCACACTGGCCCGGGCGCTGCGGGACGCGCTGAGCGAACGCGGTGACCGGACCGTGTCGCTGCTCGACGGCGACCTGGTCCGCGCGCTGCTGTCGGCCGGGCTGACGTTCTCCCGCTCCGACCGGGACCTGAACATCGCCCGGATCGGCTTCGTGGCCACCGAGATCGCCCGGCACGGCGGCATCGCCATCTGCGCGCCGATCGCGCCGTACGCCCAGGCCCGGCGCGAGGTGCGGCGCGCGGTCCAGGAGGTCGGCGACTTCCTGCTGGTCTACGTGGCCACCCCGGCCGAGGTGTGCGAGGCCCGCGATCGCAAGGGCCTGTACGCCAAGGCGCGGGCCGGTCTTATCGACCACTTCACCGGGGTGTCCGACCCGTATGAGGAGCCCGACGACGCCGACCTGGTCATCGACACGTCGGTGCTGACCCGCCAGGAAGCCCTGGCGGCGGTCATGAACCTGCTGACCACGGGCGGCTGGCTGCCCCCGGGCGAGGGCTAGGCCGGGCCGTCCCCGTCGGCCGGGGCGGGCACGCCAGGCTCTCCGTAAGCACGGGCCTGCCCGGAAGCACGGGCCGGGCTCGGCTCGCTGGCTGGGCTGGGCTCGTCGTCCACGTCCTCGGCCCGGGCGCCGGCGTCCAGCCGGCGGCGGAACTCGCTGACCCGGCCCCGGGTGCCGGACAGCCGGGTGGACAGCGCCCCGGACATCCGGTCCCGCTGCCTGGACAGCAGCACGTAGCTGGCGATGCCGCTGATCAGCAGGGCCAGCCCGAGCAGCAGCAGGCCGCGGGCCCCGGCCAGGTACAGCAGCCCGGTGGCCGCGACGAACAGCAGCAGCCGGGCCGTCGTGTAGGCAAGCACGGATCGCATAGCAGGGCCAGCCTACCCAGCCACCGCCACCGGGGCGGCGGCGCCCAGGATGGACAGCAGCAGGGCCGGGTCGATGTTGCCGCCGGACAGCACCGCGACCGTGGTGTCCGCGGCGGGCAGCTCGGCCCGGTGGAACAGGCACGCGGCCACGGCCACCGCGCCGCCCGGTTCGGCGATGAGCCGCGCCTCCAGCGCCAGCCGGGCGATCGCCGCCCGGATCTCGTCCTCGGTGACCGTGATGATGTCGTCCACCAGCTCCAGCATGTGCTGCATGGGCAGCGCGCCGACCTGGTCGACGCGGAGCGAGTCGGCGATCGTCCGGTGCGTCGCGCCGGGCGGCCAGGCCACCGGATGGCCCTCGTGCAGCGAGTCCCGTGCGTCCGCGGCCAGCGCGGGCTCGACGCCGATGATGGCGGCTTCCGGGCGCAGCGCACGGACCGCGGCGGCCACGCCGGAGATCAGGCCGCCCCCGCCAACCGGGACCACGACCAGGTCCACCCCGGGGCTGTCGGCGGCGATCTCCAGGCCAACGGTGCCCTGCCCGGCGATCACCCGCCGGTCGTCGAACGGCGGGATGGAGACCGCGCCCCGCTGCGCGGCCAGGTCGCGGGTGGCGGACAGCCGGGCGGCCAGGTTGGGCGCGGCGATGACGATCTCGGCGCCCAGCGCGCGGATCGCGGCCACCTTGACCGGGGCGGCGTCTTCCGGCACCACCACGATCGCGGGCATCCCGAGCAGGGCGGCCGCGTACGCCACGGCCAGGCCGTGGTTGCCGCTGGAGTGCGTGATCACGCCGCGCTCCCGCGCGGCCGCGGGCAGTGTGTTCATCGCCGCGTAGGCACCGCGCAGCTTGAACGCACCGGTCGGCTGCAGTGACTCTGGCTTGACCAGCAGAGCCGGATCCGCACCGCGGAAGGGCACCAGCGGGGTGCGCACCGCCACGCCCGCCAGGGCCGCCGCGGCGGCCCGGATCTCTTGGATCGATACGAGCGATTGCACCTGCACACCTTATGACCGTCGCGGCCCGGTCCAGGACCCGGCTACCAGCATTATCTAGATCACCAGCCGGGACCTTTTTACCGAATCTAAGGAGAAAACCGGCGTTTGTCGCCACACTTGGGGCAGGCCTGTAGGGATGGGCCGGGTTCGGGTGCTCAGGAGGGGAACAGCAGCGTGGACGGCAACACCGAGCGCCTCCTGACACCAGGGGAGGTGGCCGCGCTCTTCCGGGTAGATCCGAAGACCGTGACCCGCTGGGCTGCGTCCGGCCGGATCAGCAGTATCCGCACCCCCGGGGGGCACCGCCGGTTCCGCGAGTCCGAAGTGCGCGCACTGCTACGTGGCGAATCCGGCCCGGCCAAAGAGGATCACGCCGAGTAGCGTGCCGCCGGCCGCCCGGGCGGGGCGGTCAGGACCGGCTACCGCGCTCCCCGTCCTGGCTGGCCAGAAACTCAGCGAACTGGCGTTGCAGCGCGGCGTCCCCGTCCTGCCACTCGCGCCGCCGTTCTTCGAGTTGCTGCTCGGTGACGGCGCCGGGGGCCAGGCGCGCATAGTCCGCGTCACCCGGGCCGATTTCCACATATGCGTCGCCCATCAGCTGTCCCCCCTCAGCCAGGGCCGACTCGGGGACCAGGAGGTTCCCGTTGGGTAGCTGGATGACGAACATTACTGATCACTCTAGCTAGAGGCCGTAGCGGATGTTGAAGTACAGCATGACATCAAGAGCGACCCTGGTGTTGCCGCCCAGCATGTCGACCAGTGCGGGACGCTGCTGCGAGGCAATGGCCGCGAACGCGTCCGCGAAGAACTCACGGCGGCCCAGGTCCCCCGGCTGCCGGTGGAAATCACTGACCAGCGCGCCGTGGCAGCGCTCGTAGAGCCGGCGGAACTGGGCCGAGTCGGACTGCCACCGGCCCTCCACCCGGTCGATGTCGTCCAGCGCGTGGCCGACCTCGTGGCACATGACGTCCGGCGCGGACGACGGCCGCGAGCCCACGATGATCTTGCGCTGGCCGTAGGCGCCCGCGCAGGCGTCCCAGGTGGCGCGGCCGGAGGGCAGCGGGATTCCGCGCAGCCGGGCCATGTCATCCAGTTCCGGCACGCCACCCTCGCCGACGTGGATGGCGTCAAGGCCGGCGGCCAGGATTTCCTTGATCACCGGAGGCAGCCCGGCCAGCCGGTTGACCGCGCGGACCACCGGGGCGGAGGGCACCACGCTGGCCGGCCACTCCCGCTGCAGCACCTGCTCCAGCGGGCCGCAGTCGGCCAGGCCCTCGGCCGCCCGGCGGGCGTGCGCGACCTCGAACCACGGCAGCCGGTTCGCGTCCGGTTCGGCGCGCGCCGGCTTGGCCGGCTGAGCACGGGCCCGGTCCGCCGCGGCCGCCTGGCCGGGCGCCACGCGGATGGCCGCGCGGGCCTGCCCGGCACCCGCCCACTTGGCCCGGGCCTGGCCAGTGGCGGCCGGCCCGGCACCTGCGCTGGGCCGGCCTGGGGCGGCTGACCCGGCGCTGGCCTGGCCGGCCAGCCCGGAGTGGCGCGGCACCCGCCGGGGCAGCTCGGTGGCCCGCGGCGTGGCCCCGGACGGCTCAGCGGCGGGCGGCCCGGCGGCTGGCTGGCCGAATGAGCTGGGCGGTGCGGTATCCACCGGCACGGCCGGCAGGTGCGCGAAGTCGCGGCGATGGCGCCCGGCACCTGACGGGCTGGGCGCACTGCCCATCCCGGACGACCCGGACCGCGCCGGGCCGCGGGTTTTCGAGCCCCGCAGACCGGGCCGGATGTACCGGCGAACGCGATCGATTAGCCGCAGCCGCATATTCCGCACTCCCAGCGATCGCGTGCCAGGCTGCCAGGGTATGACGAAACACGGCTAACGTCATCTGTTGTCACGCGCTGTTACCCGTTATGGAACCACGGCCGTACCCGATGACTCGCCGCATTACCCGACGATTGGGCCGCAGCAGTACTAAGCTGCCGCGCATGTGGCTGGTCGGCGCGCTTGTTCTGCTGCTCGCGCTGGGCTTCTGGGTGTGCTGGTCGTGGCGCCCCCGCCGGCTGGCCCGCCCCGCGGGCTCGGCCGCGGACGCCGCGTTCCGACGGCATCCAGCCGGCCGCGCGCGCTGCGCCTCGGGCGAGGATCTCGTGCCGCCGGGCCGCCAGGCGGCCCCGGCCAGCTGGCTGATCCCGCGCGGCCCGGACGACGACCCGGATTTCCTGGCCGCACTGGACCGGGTCATCCGCGGCGACGGCTACCCGGAGGATGAGCGCTAGCTCAGCCCGGCGTAGGAGTGCAGGCCGGAGATGAACAGGCTGACGCCCAGCAGGTTGAACAGCAGGCAGGCGAACCCGACCAGCTGGATGTAGGCGGCCCGGCGGCCGCGCCATCCGGCGGTGACCCGCGCGTGCAGGAAGCAGGCGTACACCACCCAGGTGATGAAGGCCCAGGTCTCGGTGGGGTCCCAGCCCCAGTACCGGCCCCACGCCTCGTCCGCCCAGATCGCGCCGGCCATGATGCCGAACGTCCACAGCGGGAACGCGAACACCACGGTCCGGTAGGCGAACTGGTCCAGCCGCTCCGTGCTGGGCAGCAGCCGGAACACCTCCGCGTTGCGCACCGGCAGGCCGGCCGCGGCCCGCCTTGCGTGCCGGTCGGCGAACAGGAACACCACCGCGAGCACGGCGGCCACCACATAGGTCCCGGTGGCCAGCGTTATCGCGGTCACGTGGATGGCCAGCCAGTACGAGTTCAGCGCGGGCACCAGCGGCCCCGCCGGAGTGTAGATCACCGTCTGGGCCAGCCCGATGATGATCACGATCGGGGCCAGGAAGAACAGGCCGAGGCGGAAGGGCCGGTACCGGATCATCAGCCCGAGGAAGAACAGCACCGCCACGCAGGTCACCGCGATCACGAACTCGTACATGTCGCCCCACGGCACCCGGTGCACGGCCAGGCCGCGGACAACCACGCCGACGACGTGCGCGAGCACGCCCAGCAAGGTCAGGCCGAGCCCGGCGCGGACCCAGAAGCTGGCGTCGCGCAGGCTGGGCCGGACACCGGCCGCCCGGGCCGCCGGTGCTGGCCTTCCCGGTGCTGGCCTTCCCGGTGCTGGCCTTCCCGGCGCTGGCCTGCGCCGGGCCGGCCGCTGGCCTGCGCCGGGCCCGCCGCGGCGCCGCGCCGGCCGTGCCCGCGGTGACCAGCTCCGGCACCGCCGCCGCCTCGGCCGACGCGGCCACAGGGCGCCGGCCGAACGCGAAGTCGGCGGCGAAGGCCAGCACGGCCAGGAAGTAGAGCACCAGGGTGACCATGAGGAAGTGGTCACTGAGGTGGGACAGCCCCTGGTTGACGGCCATCAGTCTGATTTCCCCTCGCTCGTCTCGCCTGCGTACGCCGCACGGAACTCCTCGGCCAGCCGGGCGAACTCCTCGTCGAACCCGCCCGCCGGGTCGGACCGGACCAGGCCGCCCACGTCCACCACGGTGCGGCCGTCCGGGCCCGGGTAGGCCCGGACGAACATCCGGCGGCGCCGGACGAAGAAGGACAGCAGCAGCCCGGCCAGCGCGGCCAGCCCCGCGATCAGCGCGGGGATCTGCCCCGGGTCGTAGGTGATGGCCAGGCTGGCCCACTGCCGGTACCCGGTGAAGGTCAGCGTCCCGGCGCCGCCGGGCAGCTTGATCGACTGGCCGGGGGCCAGCGGGCGCGGTGCGACCGGCAGCTCGGTCAGGCCGGCCGTGTTGAGCTGGTACACCGTCTGCGACTGGTCGGTGTTCATGTCCAGGTCGCCCTGGTAGGAGATCAGGCTCACCCGGGGGTTGAGCGCGGCCGGGAACACGGACTCCAGGGTGCCGCCGTCATCAATCGCGGTGGGCAGGAACACGCCTGCGAAGCCGAGCTGATCCGGCTTGGCGTCCGGGACCTTGATCACGCCCTCGGAGGTGAGCCCGGCCGTGTTGACCGCGATGAACGGGACCGGCTGGTCGAAGACCACCTTCCCGGTCCCGTCGGTGACCTTGAACACCGGCGCGTACCCGTGGCCGATCAGGTACACCTTCACGCCGTCCACGTTCAGCGGGTGGTTGACCCGCAGATCGTAGCGCTGGGTCGCGGCCCCGGGCTGCGCCGAGTAGCTCAGGTAGGCGTTGAACGAGGACGGCTGGCCGCGGTCTGGGCCCGATGTCACGTAGGACGCACCGAACCGGTTCAGGGTGATGGTGAACGGCTGCAGGTCGGCCGCGGACACCAGCCGCCCCGGGTGGAACACGTCCAGCGCGGTCACCGTGTTCGCGAACGAGGTGCCGGACACCAGCAGCCGGTTCGCCTTGTAGCCGAACATCCCGCCCAGCCCGATCGCGCCGAGCAGCCCGAGCAGGGCCAGGTGGAACACCAGGTTGCCGAGCTCACGCCGGTAGCCCTTTTCCGCCGACACCCAGCCGTCGCCGGTGCGCAGCCGGAACTTGCGCGCCCTGAGCACCGCGGTAGCGGCGGCCAGCGCGGCCGGCGCGTCCTGCCCGGTCTGGTGCCGCACCGACTGCGGCATCCGGGCCACGTTGCGCGGTGCGGGCGGCGGCAGCGCCCGGGCCGAGCGGGCCAGCCGGTAGGCCCGTGGTACCACGCAGCCCGCCAGCGACAGGAACAGCAGCAGGTAGACGGCCGCGAACCAGGGCGCCGCGAACACGTTGAACAGGCCCAGCCGGGCCAGCCACGGGGCCAGCCCCGGATGCGAGGCGTAGTACTGCTGCACGGCCGCCGGGTCGATGCCCTGCTGCGGCAGCAGCGACCCGGGCACGCTGGCCACGGCCAGCAGGAACAGCAGGATCAGCGCGGTGCGCATCGACGTCAGCTGGCGCCAGCCCCAGCGCAGCCAGCCCAGCACCCCGTAGGCCGGGCTGGGCGGCGGGGGCGGGGCGCCGGTGTCCGTGGCCGCCTGCTGGCCGGCCTCGGCCGCGCCAGCCTCAGCCGCGCCGGTCTCGGTTATCCGGGAGGTCTCGGTCATCCGGGCTCTGCCACCACTCGCTGGATCAGCTTCTTCAGGCCGTCATAGGTCACTCCGCCGATCACCCGCGCGGTGATCCGGCCGCTGCGCGATATGACCAGTGTGGTGGGGATCCCGGACGGCGGCACGGTCTCACGGAAATAGAGGGCCAGGTTGTCGCTGGGATCGTTCAGGCTCGGGTAGCCGATACGGAAGTCGCTCATGAACGCCTCGGCGGTGGCCGGGCTATCCCTGATGTCGATGCCCAGGAACCGGACGCCGGACGGGCTGAACTGGCGGTTCAGCTGGGCCAGGCTGGGCGCCTCGGCCCGGCACGGTGGGCACCACGAGCCCCAGAAGTTCAGCACTACCACGTGCCCGCGGTACGCGGCCAGGCTGAGCCGGCCACCGCCGACCAGCGGGCCGCTCACGACCGGGGCGACCGGGCCGGTCCCCGTCCGGTACAGCGTGGTGCCCGCGCTCCCGGACACGAAGCTCTGGCCGTTGTTGGCCGGGTTGCTGGCGGCGATGCCTCCCGTGCAGCCGGATACGGCCAGCGCCGAGGTGGCAGCCAGCAGGACGAGCCGCGCGGCACGGCCCGGCCGGATCAGCCGGGAAGGGGCGCGGGGCGGACGGGACACAGGGATAGCTCCTACACCGAGTAGTACCGCGCCCCATTGTGCCCGATAAAGCTGGCGGGGCTGACAGCGGGCCGGCCCGCGGTCACGCACCGGGCGTCGGCGCGCGGGATCCGGCTGGCTCGGCGTAGCTGACCCCGGTGATCTGGCCCCCGGTGTAGCGGAAGCTGGTCACGCTGGCCAGCGCGCACTGCCGGCGCGCCGGGTTGTGCCACAGGTGCGTGCCCTCGGCCGCCCGGCGCGCGGTCCAGATCGGCAGCTGATGGCTGACCAGGACCGCCTCGTGCCCGCGCGCGGCCCGCGCCGCATCCGCCATCGCGGCCAGCATCCGGGACGCGATCTCACCGTACGGCTCACCCCAGGACGGGCGGAACGGGTTGTACAGGTAGCGCCAGTTGGCCGGCCTACGCAGCGCGCCGGAGCCGACGCCGACCGTGGTGCCCTCGAACACGTTGGTCGGCTCGATCAGCCGCTCGTCGGTGTGCACCGCCAGCTCGAACTGCGCGGCCAGCGGGGCGGCGGTTTCCAGCGTCCGGTCCAGCGGTGAGCAGCGCAGCAGCACCACGTCCCGGCCCGCCAGGAAGCCCGCCGCGGCCTTGGCCATCAGGCGGCCCTCTTCGGAGAGGTGGAAGTCGGGCAGGCGGCCATACAGCACGCCGCCCGGGTTGTAGACCTCACCGTGCCGCAGCAGATGCAGCACGGTGTCCGGCGCTGGGTTCTCAGTCATGGCGGGCACAGCCTACCGGGACGCCCAGCTCAGCCTGCTCCGGCCGGCCGGGCGGGTAGACTCCAGGCAGCTTGTGGTTGCGCCTAGGGTTCCGTGCCCCGTTCGCGCCCGGTCTGCCGGGCGGCCCCGGCCACCCAACAAGAGCGGGGCAGGCTGGACCGAGCGGCGCCAGGCGTCCCGCAGCCGACGGCGCGCACGCCGTCGGCCGGAGCATGCGCCCACACCTGACGGGATAGAAACCTCGAGGGCTCTCGTTCACCATGCCCGGGCCGGTCCCGGGCCGGACCTGGGAGCCGCCCCCGTGAGCGCCACCGCTCTGGCCCTGATCCTCGTCGCCGCCGTCGCGCACGCCACCTGGAACCTGTTCAGCAAGCAGGCCTCGGTGACCGGTGCCACCTCGTTCGTCTGGCTGATGGCGCTGACCGCCACCTGCTGTACGCACCAGTCGTGCTCATCGCGATCCTGATCGACCCGCCCAGGCTCACCGGCTTGTGCTGGGTGTTCATGATCGGTACCGGGCTGCTGCAAGCGGGCTACTTCCTGTTCCTGCAGTCCGGCTACCGGCTGGGTGACCTGTCCGTGGTCTACCCGGTCGGCCGCGGCAGCGGCGCCCTGCTGGCCGCGCTGGCGGGCATCGTGCTGTTGGGCGAGCACCCCGGGCCGGCCGGGATAGCCGGGATCGCACTGGTGATAACTGGCGTTCTGCTGATTGGTGCGCCTGCTGGTAACGGCGGGAAAGCCGGCCGCCCGCCTACGCGGGCGCTGGCCTTCGCGCTGGTCACCGGCCTGTTCATCGCGTCGTACACGCTGTGGGACAAGTACGCGGTGAGCACGCTCAAGGTGCCGCCGCTGGTGCAGGGCTACGCCTCGCTGCCGGTGATGGCGCTGGTGCTGGCCCCGTTCGCGCTGCGCCAGCGGGCGCGCACCGCGCTGGTCTGGCGGACCTACCGGCGCCAGGTGGCCGGGGCGGCGGTGCTCTCCCCGCTGGCCTACATCCTGGTGCTGATCGCGCTCAGCTTCACCGCGGTCAGCGCGGTCGCCCCGGCCCGCGAGGTCAGCGTGCTGGCCGGGGTGCTGCTCGGCCGCCGGCTGCTGGGCGAGGGGCAGCTGGCCCGCCGCCTGGCCGCGGCCGCCGCCATCGCGGCCGGCATCATCTGCATCGCCGTCGGCTAGCCGAGGGCAGCGGCGGCGGCGCGGGCCGCGGCGGGCAGCGCGGCGGCGACCCGCTCCACCGCCTCGCCGTCGTGCGCGGCGGACACGAACCACGCCTCGTACGGCGACGGCGGCAGGTAGACGCCCTGCTCCAGCATCGCGTGGAAGAACGCCGCGTAGGCCGTGGTGGACTGGCCGCGGGCCTCACCGAAGTCCCGGACGGCCTGCTCGGTGCCGAGGAACACGGAGAACAGGCTGCCCGCCTCCTGCAGCCGGAACGGCACCCCGGCCGCGCTCAGCGTGTCGCTGGCCAGCTTGGCGATGGTGGCCGCGACCTCGTCCAGCCGGGCGTACACCTCCGGGGTGCAGCCGCGCAGCGTGGCCAGCCCGGCCGCGGTGGCCAGCGGGTTACCGGACAGCGTGCCCGGCCTGGTACACCGGGCCGGTCGGGGCCAGCCGGTCCATGATCTCGGCCCGGCCGCCGAACGCGGCCGCGGGCAGCCCGCCGCCCATCACCTTGCCGAACGTGGTCAGGTCGCCGGCCACTCCCTCCCGGCCGTACCAGCCGGACGCGGTCACCCGGAACCCGGTCAGCACCTCGTCCATGATCAGCAGCGCGCCGTGCTCCCGGCACAGTTCGGCCAGCAGCTCGTTGAACCCGCCCACCGGCGGCACCACGCCCATGTTGGCCGGGCACGCCTCGGTGATGACGCAGGCGATCCTGGCCCCGTGCTCGACGAAGGCCTGGCGCACCGCGAGCGCGTCGTTGTACGGCAGCACCAGGGTGTCCCCGGCCGCCGCCCCGGTCACCCCGGGCGAGTCGGGCAGCCCGAACGTGGCCACCCCGGAGCCCGCCGCGGCCAGCAGCGCGTCCACGTGCCCGTGGTAGCAGCCGGCGAACTTCAGCACCACCCGGCGGCCGGTGAACGCACGGGCCAGCCGCACCGCGGTCATCGTCGCCTCGGTGCCCGAGTTGACCAGGCGGACCTTCTCCACCGGGGTGCGCGCCACGATCTCCTCGGCCAGCTCTACCTCGCCGGCGGTGGCGGTGCCGAACGAGGTGCCGCGGGCCGCGGCCGCCCGCACCGCCTCGGTGACCGCCGGGTAGGCGTGGCCGAGGATCATCGGTCCCCACGAGCAGACCAGGTCCACGTAGCTGCGCCCGTCCACGTCGGTGAGATAGGGCCCGTGCCCGGACGCCATGAACACCGGCACGCCGCCCACCGAGCCGAACGCCCGGACCGGGGAATTCACTCCGCCAGGGATGACCGCGCTGGCCCGGCTGAACAGCTCGGCGGACTCGGTCCGGGCGTCTCACCTAGAGTAGTCTCCTCTTCACACGCGTCAGCCAGGAACTCCAGCAGGCGCACGGCATCGGGCAGCAGGTCAGGACCATCGGGGGGCGGCGGGATCAGCCAGCGGGCCGGCCGCCGAACGGGTCGCGGGACGGCGGGGCGAGCACGAAGCTGTTCCGGCAGTGCCAGCGCAGCGCGGTCACCTCGCCAACGTCCTCCGGGGCGCAGTCCAGGTGGCAGGACCACCACTCGTCCTCATCCTCGGGAGCGCCCCGGGTGGCCACGAAGAACAGCGTCCGGCCGCCGCCGGCCGCCACCGGGCCGGGCTGCACCGCCGCCTGGAGCATCGCGTCCAGCGCCGCGGCGCCCGCGGCCGCGGGCACGTCGAGCACGTCGAATATCCGCCCGGTGGGCAGCACGATGTTGGCCTCGGGGTGGTCGGCCCAGCGCTGCTGGACCTTGCCCGTCTCACAGCTGGCCAGCAGCTGCCAGGCCGGGGACATCGGGTGCGCGGCGGGCGCCGGGCAGCCGACCCGGTCGCAGGAACAGGCCCGGCCCGCGCTCTGGCCGGGCGGGTAGGCACCCAGGCAGACCGGCCAGCCGAGCCGGGCATAGCCGACCGCGGCCGCGGCCATCCGGCCCGGCGTCCGGCGCCGGCCCCGGCGCAGTACCGGTGCGACCATCAGGCTCCACTTCCCGCGACGGCAGTGTTAGCGCTCTCCCTTACTGATGATGGCGGACCGGCCACGCTCCGCGCAGGCCGGCTCCCCGGGAGATGCCGACATGTTGCCGAATGGCAATACCCGGCAGCGCGCTCCATGTCACCCAGATCCCACGAGCCCCGGGCCGGTCAGCCCAGACGGCGGGCCAGCTCGGCCGCCCAGTAGGTGAGGATGATGCTGGCCCCGGCCCGGCGGATCCCCGTCACCGTCTCCATGATGACCCGGTCCCGGTCCACCCACCCGTTGGCCGCGGCCGCCTCCACCATCGCGTACTCGCCGCTGACCTGGTACGCGGCCACCGGCACCGGCACGTTCGCCGCCGCCTCCGCGATCACGTCGAGATAGGGCAGCGCGGGCTTGACCATCACGATGTCCGCGCCCTCGGCCACGTCCAGCTGGATCTCGCGCAGCGCATCGCCGGCCCGCGGGTCCTGCTGGTAGGCGGCCCGGTCGCCGAACTGCGGCGCGCACTCGGCCGCGTCGCGGAACGGCCCGTAGAACGCGGAGGCATATTTGGCCGAGTAAGCACAGATGGCCACCTCGGGATAGCCGGCCTGGTCCAGCGCCGCCCGGATCGCGGCGACCTGGCCGTCCATCATCCCGCTGGGCGCCACCACGTGCGCTCCCGCCGCGGCCTGGGCCGCGGCGATCGACGCGTACCGCTCCAGCGTGGCGTCGTTGTCCACCTCACCGGCCGGGGTAAGCAGGCCGCAGTGACCGTGGTCGGTGTACTCGTCCAGGCACAGGTCGGCCATCAGCACGGTGGCGTCGCCCACCTCGGCGGCCAGATCACCCAGGGCCAGGTTGAGGATCCCGTCCGGGTCGTCGGCCGCCGAGCCGCGGCCGTCCTTGACCGCCGGGACGCCGAACAGGACCAGCCCGCCGACCCCGGCCTCGACCGCCTCCACCGCCGCCTTGCGCAGGCTGTCCCGGGTGTGCTGGACCACGCCGGGCATGGAACCGACTGGCTGTGGCTCGCCGATGCCTTCCTTGACGAACATCGGCAGCAGCAGGTCGGACGGCTGCACACTGGTCTGCGCGACCAGGCGGCGCAGCGCCGCGGTGCGGCGCAGCCGCCGTGGCCGGGCGGCCGGGAAGCCCGGCGTGGTCACCGCAGCCGCCGCCGGGCGCCGCGGCGCCGCTCGCTGGGCTTGCGTACCGGCTCGCCGGCCGTGATGGCCGCCTCGCGGACCGCGGCCGCGTGCTCGGCCAGCGCGTCCACCAGGGCGGTGGCCGACGGCCGCGGCGCCTTGACGTCCACCCGCAGGCCGAACTCCGCCGCGGTCTGCGCGGTCTGCGGCCCGATCACCGCGATCACCGTGACCGCGTGCGGCTTGCCCGCGATGCCGATCAGGTTCCGCACCGTGGACGAGGAGGTGAACAGCACGGCGTCGAACCCGCCGCCCTTGATCGCCTCGCGGATCGGGGCGGGCGGCGGCGCGGCCCGCACCGTGCGGTAGGCGGTCACGTCCTCCGCCTCCCAGCCCAGTTCGGTCAGCCGGGCCACCAGCGTCTCGGTGGCGATGTCGGCCCGGGGCAGCAGCACCCGGTTGATCGGGTCGAGCGCGCTGTCGTAGGGCTGCCAGGCCGCGGCCAGCCCTTCCCCGGACTGGTCGCCCTCGGGGATCAGATCAGGCTTGATGCCGAACGCCAGCAGCGCCTTCCCGGTCTGCTCGCCGACCGCGGCTACCTTGACCCCGGCGAAGGCCCGCGCGTCGAGCCCGTATTCCTCGAGCTTCTCGCGCACCGCCTTCACGGCGTTGGCCGAGGTGAACGCGACCCACTGATACCGCCCGGTGACCAGCCCCTTGACCGCGCGCTCCATCTGCTGCGGGGTGCGCGGCGGCTCGACCGCGATGGTCGGCACCTCCTCCGGCACCGCGCCGTAGGCACGCAGCCGCTGCGACACCGCGCCGGCCTGCTCCTTGGTCCGCGGCACCAGCACCCGCCAGCCGAACAGCGGCTTGGTCTCGAACCAGGACAGGTCCTGCTCGGGCCCGGCCAGCTCACCGACCACACCAACGGCCGGCCCGGTCTCGGTGAGCAGGTTCACCCCGGCCGCCTTGAGGTCCGCGGTCACCGAGCCCAGGTGGCAGCGCACGGTCAGCTGGTCGGTGGTGGTGCCGCACCAGGTGATGGAGAACGGGGTCCGCTCCGGCCAGCCCGCCGCGAGCAGCATCTTGGCCAGGTCGGCCGGGCCGGCCTCGGCGCCCAGGATGACCAGGCTGCGCGGCGGCGCGGCGTCGGCGGAGAGCCGGCTCACCTCCGCCGCCTCGATGATCCGGATGTCCCCGCCCGCCTCCGAGGTGAGCGGGATCCCGGCGTAGGCGGGCACCGCGGTGGCGGCGGGCATGCCCGGCACGATCTCGAACCGGACCTTGGCTTTGGCGCACGCCGCGATGTGCCCGGCCGCCGTCCCGAACAGCAGCGGGTCGCCCCGGTAGGCGGCCACCGCGAGCCGCCCGGACCGGGCCGCGCCGATCAGCAGGTCCGGCTCGCTGTCCAGCTCAGCCACGTCCCGGATGTCCACCCCGGCGGGCAGCAGCTGGCGCAGTTGCTCGATGACCTCGGCGCTCCCAGCCACCAGGTCCGCACGGCCCAGCAGCTCGGCGGCGCGGACGGTGAGCAGCTCGGTGCTGCCCGGGCCGGTGCCCACGAAGGCAACCAGCCCGGGCTGGCCCGCGTGTCCCGCGGCCTGCGCTGTGTCCTGTTTTGCTCTCTGACTCATGCATCGTCCCCATTGCTGAGGTGTTCCCAAGACCGGGCCAGGAACCGCGCCGCGCCCTGACGGAGCAGCTCGGCCGCCACCCCGTGGCCGAGGCTGGCCGCCTCGGCAGCCGGGGCGCCGGCACTGGCCCGCACCGCTGACTCACCGGCAACGTCCGCGATCACCGCCGTCACGTGCAGAAACTCCGTTCCGGCAGCATACGCGCCCACCGGCGCGCTGCACCCGGCGCGCAACGCGGCCAGCACGGCCCGTTCTGCCGTTACCGCGGCCCGGCTGACCGGATCGTCCACGCTGGACAGCAATTCGGCCAGCGGCGAATCGGCGCGGCACTCCACCGCGAGCGCGCCCTGCCCGGGGCAGGGCAGCATCTCCTCCGGCTCGAACACCTGGGTCACCGCGTCCATCCGGCCGATACGGGCCAGCCCGGCGCAGGCCAGCATGACCGCGTCCAGTTCGCCCAACGTCACCTTGCCCAGCCGGGTGCCCGCGTTGCCGCGCACCGGCACCGGCCGCACGTCCGGCCGCAGCAGCCGGAGCTGGGCGGCCCGGCGCGGCGACCCGGTGCCGATCCGGGCGCCGGGCGGCAGGTCGGCGAACTTGGCCCCGTCCCGGCCGATGAGCGCGTCCCGTACGTCGTCGCGGGGGGGCACCGCGGCCAGCACCAGCCCGGGCACCGGCCCGACCGGCAGGTCCTTGAGCGAGTGCACGGCCAGGTCGATGTCCCCGGCCAGCAGGCTCTCCCGCAGCGCGCTGACGAACACGCCGGTGCCGCCGATCTGGGGCAGCTCGGCCCGGGTGACATCACCGAAGGTGGTCAGCCCGACCAGGTCCACCGCCCGCCCGGCCCGCTCGGTGATGAGCCGGGCGACCTGGCCGGACTGGACCATGGCCATCGGGCTCTTCCTGGTGCCCAGACGCAGTGGCGGCTGGCTCATTCGTCCTGTCCGGTCGCTCTGCGGTACCTGCCTCGGCAGGGTCGGTGTCAGCTGGGGCGGCGTCCGCCACGGTCACCGCGTTGACCACGGCGGGGTCCAGGTCGAACAGGACGCGGAGCGCGTTCTCGTAGGAATCGCCGCCGGGGGAACCGGCCAGTTCCTTGACCCGGACCGTCGGCGCGTGCAGCAACTTGTCCACTACCCGGCGCATGGCCCGTTCGACCTCATTCAGCATGCCATGGTCCGCGGTGCGCAGCCGCCCTTCCAGCCGGGCCAGTTCCGCGTCCACCACGGTGGCCGCCTTGGCCCGCAGCGCGACCACGGTCGGGGCGACCCGGGCCGCGTGCATGGCCGAGACCCGGCCGGCGAACTCGTCCGCGACGATGGCGCGGACCGCGGCGATGTCGCTCTCGCGGGCCGCCCGGTACTCCCCGTCGCCCAGCGAGTCCAGGCCGGCTACATACACCCCGGGCAGCTGGGCCGCGTCCGGGTCCACGTCCCGGGGCATGGCCAGGTCGAGCAGCACCAGCGGCCGGTCAGGGCCGGCGTCCGGCCCGGCCGCGGCCCGCTGCCGCAGCGCGCTGGCCACCAGCTCGGCGGTGATCACCACCCCGGCGGCCCCGGTGCACGAGATGACCAGGTCCGCGCGGGCCAGCGGCGCGGCCAGGCCGGTCAGCTCGGCGGTGCTGCCGGCCACGGTCGCGGCCAGCTTCCCGGCCCGGTCCAGGGTCCGGTTGGCCACCACGATGTGTGCCGCGCCCATCCGGGCCGCGGTGGTGGCGGCCAGCGAGCTCATCGAGCCCGCCCCGACCACCAGCACGGTCCGCCCGGCCAGGCTGTCCGGCGCCTGGCCCAGCCGCTCCAGGGCGGCCGCGATGCCCACGCTGACCAGGTTCGCCCCGGCCTGGTCGATCCGGGTCTCGGTGTGCGCCCGCTTGCCGGTGCGCAGCGCGAGGGCCCCGAGCTCACCCAGGCCACGGCTCAGCGTGTGCTGCTCCCGCGCGGTGCCGAGGGCCTGCCTGACCTGGCCGAGGATCTGGCTCTCGCCGACCACCATGGAGTCAAGCCCGCAGGCCACCGCGAGCAGGTGCTGCACGGCACGGTCCTCGTAGTGCACGTACAGGTGCGGGGTCAGCTCGCCGAGCGCGATGCCGGAGTGCCGGGCCAGCAGCTCGGTGATGGACGACACGCCGCCATGAAACTTGTCCACCTCGGCGTACACCTCGGCCCGGTTGCAGGTGGACACCACGAACGCGCCCGCCACGTTCGGCGCCTGCGACAGGTCACGCAGCAGCTTGGTGAGGGCGTCCCCGCTGACCACCGCCCGCTCCAGGATGCCGAGCGAGGCGCTCTTGTGGCTGAGGCCGACCACCAGCACGCTCATGGGCTGACCACCGTCTCTGCATCCTGGGGAACGCGCACCACCGACCTCCGCTGCGCGTGGAAGGCGAGAATCTGCAACTCGATAGACAAGTCGACCTTACGCACGTCCACCCCGTTGGGCACATTGAGGACAACTGGGGCGAAATTAAGGATGCTCGTTACCCCCGCGGCCACCAGCCGGTCGCATACCGCCTGGGCGGTGCCCGCCGGGGTGGCGATGACCCCGATGGACACCCGGTACCGGGCCACCACGTCCTCCATCTGGCCGACGTCCAGCACGCCGTGCCCGGCGATCTGGCTGCCGATGACCCCGGCGTCGCTGTCCAGCACCGCGGCGATACGGAAGCCACGCGATGCGAAGCCGCCGTAATTGGCCAGCGCCCGGCCCAGATTGCCGGCGCCGATGATGACGACCGGCCAGTCCTGGGTCAGGCCCAGCTCCCGGGAGACCTGGTAGACCAGGTACTCCACGTCATAGCCGACCCCGCGGGTGCCGTAGGAGCCCAGGTGGGACAGGTCCTTGCGCAGCTTGGCCGAGTTCACCCCGGCCGCGGCGGCGAGTTCCTCGCTGGACACGGTGGGGATGTCCTGCTCGGCGAAGGCGTACAGCACCCTCAGGTACACGGGGAGGCGGGCGATGGTCGCCTCCGGGATGCCCTGGCTTCCGTTCGCAGACACTGAACGGCGTGACATGCGCCAACGCTCCTGAGGGGTTTGACCTGCGGATATGGCGGGCGGCCCAGGTGCCCGCGCGAGACTGCCCTCACGGTACGCTCTTGTGAACGTTTGCACAAAGTCGGGGTTAGCTGGGCCGCCTCCGGTGCCCAGGACGTCAGCGGCCGAGCGCGCCGCGCAGCCGGTCTTCGCTGACCCGCCAGAAGTCGTGCTGCACCCCGTCGATCAGCGTCACCGGGATCTTGTCCCAGTACGCATCGAGATCGGCCGCCGACTGGGTGATGTCCCGTTCCTCCCAGGGCACGCCGAGATCGGCGGTGACCTTGATGATCACCTCGCGGGCGGTGTCACACAGGTGGCACCCGGGCTTGGACAGCAGCGTGACCTGGTGCGCGGTCACGGCACCCGCCCGGCGCGCGGCGCCGCCCCAGCGAGGACACCTTGGCCTCCCGTACGCCCAGCTCGATCACGTTGGTGGCCAGCACCAGCGGGCGCAGCCGGGCGTCGAAATCGGTCACGTAGGACTTCCGCTGGTGCTCGTCGTAGGCGGTCCGGTCCCGGTACACCTGGTACAGGATCCGCTGCAGCGGCGCGGACGGCACGCCGTGCACCACGAACACCAGCGTATCCGGCTCGGTGGTCCTGACCTGCTCGAGCACCGAGCTGGCCAGCCGGTCGAACTCGGCCGCGCCCGATTCGAGCAGGGTGTAGATGGCGATCTGGCCGTACAGCCGCTCGGTGTCCGCCGCCGGGTCGGCCAGCGCGGCGGCGCCTATCGCGGCCTCGCTGAGCGCGGCCAGCTGCATGCCGGTCTCCGGCTCGCCGGGCATGCTCCCGGCGGCCGCGGCCGGGCAGGCGCTGTCCCGTGGCTGGGCCGCGCCCGCGCTATCACGGTAGAGCGCGTCGAACGACCCGGTCACCGGCTCGGCGTCCGGGTCGATGCCCTGCGCGGCGAACCCGCGCGAATCGCCCGCGCGGCGAAGCCGCGCGAATCATCCGCCGCGGCGAAGCCCCGGGAGTCGCCCTGCGCCGGGAACTCCTGCGAGTCGTAGCCGTACCGGTCGCCCTGGTAGGCGGGGTACGCGCCGGAATCGCCGTACCCGTAGCCGTCCCGGTACAGGTCCATCGAGTCGTCCCCGGTGTAGCCCGGGCCCGAGCCGGACCTGGCATAGTACGGCCCGGCCACGCCGCGGCCCGCCGTGGGCTCCGCATGCGCCGCCGCCGCGCAGCGCGGCCAGCTGGACCCGGGCCGCCCGGTCACCGGCCAGCCAGGCGGTCACCACCGCGACCACCGACAGCCCGGCATAGGCCGTGTTCACCGGCAGCTTGACCAGCAGGGCCTGGGTGGCCAGCGCGGCCACCGCGGCCGCGCCCAGTACGAGCAGCACCGGCCGCCAGCCGGGCTCGTGCCGTGCGCGCAGCCCGATGGCCACCAGCGCGACCAGGATGGTGACCACGACCACCACCGCGACCACGGCCAGCAGGCCGAGCGGGAGGAACTGGAAGTGCTCCCGTGCCAGCGGCCAGTCCTGGCTGAACGCCTGGTCGCTCAGCACGTCGGTGGCCAGGATCACGGCCGCCACCACGAACAGGCCACCCAGGCAGAGCCGGGCCGCGAACCGGGCGACCAGGCCCCGCGCGGCTACCTCGGCCATCCCCCAGGCCAGCGCGAGCGGCGCGATCAGCGCCAGGCCGAGCTGGGCGGCGCGGAACGTAGTCGGCGCGAAGCCGCGGTGGTACCCGACCGCCTGCGCGGCCAGCCCGATAACCATCCCGGCCAGCGCCAGTATCCAGGCCACCAGGTCCACCCGGGCGGCCTGGACGCAGCGCCGGATCAGCAGGATGGTGGCCACCAGGGCAGCCAGCGTCCCGCCCGCCGCGACGAGGAACGAAATAGACATTAAGTCCATGGTGCCCGACCCGGGCCGGTCATGCGGACCAGATGGCTGACCAGCCCAGCCCGGCCCGGCTGTGTTTGTAGACTTGGCCTACATGAGGGCACGGCTGGATGCTTCCGTCCGGCAGCGGCTGGATCAGCTTCCCGGCGGGGCCCGATCCCTGCGGCTGCCGCGGTCCAGCCGGCAGCGCGCCGAGCTGGCCGGGGCCGCTTCGGCCGCCGTCGCCACCGTTGACCAGGAACCGCCGCAGCCGGACCCGACCGCGGGCGCGTTCTTCGACGTGGACAACACGCTGATCCGCGGCGCGTCCATTTACTACTTCGCGCGCGGGCTGGCCGCGCGGGACATGTTCGGCCCGCGCGATCTGGCCCGGATGGCCTGGGGCCAGGTGTACTTCCGGCTGCGCGGGGCGGAGAGCGCGGATCACATCGACGCGGCCCGTGAGGCGGCGCTCACGTTCGTCGCCGGGCACAAGGTGGCCGACATCGTCAGCCTGAGCGAGGAGATCTTCGACGAGACCATGGCCGACCGGGTCTGGGCGGGCACCCGCGAACTGGCCCTGGGCCACCTGCGCGCCGGGCAGCGGGTGTGGCTGGTCACCGCGACCCCGGTGGAGCTGGCCACGGTGATCTCGCAACGGCTCGGGCTGACCGGGGCGCTGGGCACGGTGGCCGAGTCGGTGGACGGGGTGTACACCGGCCGGCTGGTCGGCGGGCTGCTGCACGGCGAGGCCAAGGCGGCCGCGGTGGCTTCGCTGGCCCAGCGCGAGGGCCTGGACCTGGCGCGCTGCTCGGCCTACAGCGACTCGGCCAACGACCTGCCGATGCTCCGCCTGGTCGGCCATCCGCACGCGGTCAACCCGGACGCGCGGCTGCGCGCCGAGGCCCGGCGCCGTGACTGGCCGGTATACGACTTCCGGTCCGGCCGGAAAGCGACCCTGATCGCGCTGCCCACCGCCGCGGCCACCGGCGCCGTGGTCGGCGGGGTGGCCGCGGCGTTCGCGCTGCACCGGCGGCACCAGCGCAACAGCGGCAGTTAAGGCCCAGCCTGCGCCTAGCCGAACGCTGACCCGCGCTCGGCCACCAGCTCATCCAGCTTGTGCTGGACCGTGTCGCGGACCTCGGCGGCCAGCTCGGCCACGGCCGCCTGATCGCGCCACGCCCCGGCCGGATAGCCGGTGGTCGGCACCGGCGGGCAGAACTCGATGATCCACTGCGAGGGCAGCGGCACCGCGCCGACCGGCCCCAGCCACGGGAACAATGGGGTGACCGGGAAGTAAGGCAGATGCAGCACCCGGGCCAGCGGCCTGGCGTTGGCCAGCATCGGGTAGATCTCCTCGGCGCCGACGATCGCGCACGGGATGATCGGCACCCGGGCCCGCAGCGCGGACACGGCGAACCCGCCGCGGCCGAAACGGCGCAGCTGATACCGCTCACGGAACGGCTTGCCGATGCCCTTGAACCCTTCCGGGAACACGCCCACCAGTTCGCCGTCGAGCAGCAGCCGGTGCGCGTTGGCCGGGCAGGCCCGGGTGTGCCCGGAACGGCGGGCCAGATAGGACAGCCCCGGCACCTCGTAGACCAGATCGGCGCCGAGCAGCCGCAGGTTGCGGTGCGCCGGGTGCTCGTCGTGCAGCCCGGCCTGCAGCATGATGGCGTCCAGCGGCAGCGTGCCGGAATGATTGGCCACCACCAGCGCGGAGCCGGCTGACGGCACGTTGTCCAGGCCCTGCATGCGCACCCGGAACCACTGCTGGTACAGCAGCCGGGCCACCGGGATGAGCAGCCGGGAGTTGAACTCCGGGTCGAAGCCGAACTCGTTAACCTCGCCCTCGCCGGTCACCTGGCGCCGGGCGAAGTCCACCGCGCCGGCCAGCCGGCCCCGCCAGGAGCCGGCGCCGTTCTGTGCCGCCCGGTCGTCCGGGGGTCACTAGCCCGGCACCTTCCGACCAGCGTCGCGGTGCCGGGCCTGCCCCCTGACCGCTGCCCCGGCCAAGCATGATGTCTGGCTGAAAGACTGTGTTAGCCCGGGGGGGCGACCCCCCGCTCTGCTTTCCCGGGGGACCACCCCGTAACCCCGCCCCGACGCCGTCCGCGCCGGGCGGCGGCACCCGCCGCGGTCCCGCCGAGCCTCGGCGCAGCGCCACCGGCCGATCCCCTACGCTGTGCCAACCGTGCCCCCCCGGCCTGCGGTTACTTCTTGTTACGCCGCTGTACGCGAGTCTTTCGCAGCAGCTTGCGATGCTTCTTCTTAGCCATCCGCTTCCGGCGCTTCTTGATGACGGAGCCCACGAAACCACCCTCACTCGGGATTGAGGCAACAAGGCGTACGACGCATTCGCCCGATGCCGGTTGGCTGGGCACACGCCAACCACACAGGCTACCCGCCGCTGCGCCGTCCCGGTGCAGTGCCCCGGGGACATCAGCTCGCGGCTACGAACGAGCCCTTCAGATAACGGTTGACCGCCTGCTCGGGGACGCGGAAAGAGCGGCCGACCCGGATCGCCTCCAGCTCACCTGAGTGCACCAGCCGGTAGACGGTCATCTTGGACACGCGCATGATCGAGGCCACTTCGGCCACGGTCAGGAACTTGACGTCGCTCAGCGGTGTTTCGCCTGCAGCCATCTTCTTTTCCCTCTTCCGCGCGGAGCCGAGTGCGCCTGGCCGGATTCAGCGCATCAGTCACCTCCGTCCCCAGCGTAAGTCCTGTACGGAAAAGGGCAACCCCGCCGCTGGGCCCATCCCAGGTCACACCGCGGGAAAAAGCCCGCTCACGGGCCGGGGAAAAGGCCGTGGCTGGGAAACACCGCGCTGCGGGTGGCCATGATGGCCCGGTCCACCTGATCGTCCGGGTCGTAGCCGCCGTCGAACGGCACGAACGACGCCCCGGCGCCCTCGGTCATCCGCTCCGGCGCGGCCACCCCGGTCCGGGCCAGGACGTACTCGCGCCACTGTGCCGGGGTGGGCGTGGCCGGGTCAACCGGCTGCCCGGACGCCTCGGCCAGCAGGTGCGTCCAGGTCCGCGGCACCACCTGGACCAGCTCGTACCCGCCGCCCCCGGTGAGCAGCCAGCGGCCGCCCGCGCACTCGTGGGCCAGCTGGTGCAGCCGCTGGTGGGCCAGCCGCTGGGCGTCGATGCTCAGCTCCAGGTGGGCCAGCGGGTCCAGCCGGTGCGTGTCGCAGCCGTGCTGGCTGACCAGGATGTCCGGGCGGAACTGGCGCAGCAGCGGCGGCACCACGGCGTCGAACGCGCGCAGCCAGCCGGCGTCGCCGGTGCCCGCGGGCAGCGCCACGTTGACCGCCATCCCTTCGGCGGCCGGGCTGCCGGTGTCGCTGGGCAGGCCGGTGCCGGGGAACAGCGTCATCGGGTGCTCGTGCAGGCTGATCGTCAGCACCCGCGGGTCGGCGTAGAACGCGGCTTCCACCCCGTCGCCGTGGTGCACGTCGATGTCCACGTACGCGATCCGGGCCACGCCCGCGGCCAGCAGCCAGCGGATCGCGATGGCCGGGTCGTTGTACACGCAGAAGCCACTGGCCATCCGGTGCATGGCGTGGTGCAGCCCGCCGGCCACGTTGACCCCGTGCCCGGCCTGGCCCTGGTGCACCGCGGCCGCCGCGGCCAGGGTGGCCCCGGCGACCAGCGCCGACGCGTCGTGCATGCCCGGGAAGACCGGGTTGTCGGGGGTGCCCAGGCCGAACGCCGGGTCGGGCAGGGCGGCCCGCACCGCGTCGATGTAGCGCGGGTCGTGCACCAGCTCCAGCTGGTCCTCGCTGGCCGGCGCCGGCGCGGCCACCGTACCCCGGCCCCGTCGAGCACCCCGAACGACCGGGCCAGCGCCATGGTCAGGTCCACCCGGACCGGCGCCAGCGGGTGGCCGGGACCGAAGTCGTAACCGATCAGCCGGTCATCCCAGGCCACATGCAGGGTGCAGGTCATCCGCTGCCCAGCTCCTGGCCGCGGTCACGGGCCGCCTCGATCGCGGCCAGGAACGCCGCGCGCACCCCGTGCACCTCCAGCTCCCGGATGGCCGAGATCGTGGTCCCGCCGGGTGAGGTGACCGCCTCGCGCAGGATGACCGGATGCTCCCCGGTCTCCTTGAGCATGGTGGCCGCGCCGTAGACCGCCTGTATGACCATTTCCAGCGCCGTGCCGCGCGGCATGCCGAGCAGGATGCCGGCGTCCACCATGGCTTCGACCAGGAAGTACACGTAGGCCGGGCCGCTGCCGGACAGCGCGGTGGCCGCGTCCTGCTGCGACTCGGGGATGCGCAGCACCTTGCCCACCGGGCGCAGCAGCTCCTCGGCCCGGGCCAGGTGCTCCGGCCGGGCGAACTCCCCCGCCGAGATGACGCTCATGGCCTCGTCCACCAGCACCGGCGTGTTGGACATCACCCGGACCACCGGGACGTCCACGCCGAGCCGCCGCTCGATGAAGCCGGTGGTGATGCCGGCCGCGACCGAGATGATCAGCTTGTCCGCGGGCACGTGCGGCGCGATCTCGTCCAGCATGGCCGGCATGTCCTGCGGCTTCACCGTGATGATCAGCGTGTCGGCGCTCTTGGCCGCGTCCGCCGCGGTCATGATGGTCACGCCGAACGCGGTCCGCAACTGGTCGGCCCGCTCCGGCAGGCGGACCACGGCCACCACCCCGGATGACGGCCGCCCGGCCCGCAGCAGCCCCGAGATGAGAGCCTCGCCCATCTTTCCCGCGCCGAAGATCCCGATCACAGCAAAACCCTACGCGCTACCGGGCCGAGGCCAGCGAGCGGAGGAAGAACGACACGTTGGCCGGCCGCTCGGCCAGCCGCCGGACCAGGTAGCGGTACCAGTCGCTGCCGTAGGGCAGGTACACCCGGACCTGCGCGCCGGTGCTGGCCAGCCGGCGCTGCTCGGCCGGCCGGACCCCGTACAGCATCTGGAACTCGAAGCTTTCCGGCGGCCGCGCGGCCAGCGCCGCCTGGGCCGCGGCGATCTGGATCAGCCGCCGGTCGTGGGTGGCCAGCATCGGGTAGCCCGGGCCGTTCATCAGCACCCGCAGGCAGCGCGCGTAGCTGCGGTCCACCTCGTGCCGGGCCGGGAAGGCGACGCTGTCCGGCGGGTCGTAGGCGCCCTTGCACAACCGGACCCGTGAGCCCGCGGTGGCCAGCGGGGCGCAGTCCGCGGCCGACCGGCGCAGCTGGGCCTGCAGCACGCAGCCCAGGTCGGGATAGTCCGCGCGCAGCCCGGCCACGATGCGCAGCGTGGCGTCTACCCGGGTGTGCTCCTCCATGTCCACCGTCACCGTGGTGCCCGCGCCGCGGGCCGCCGCGCAGATCCGGGCGATGTTCTCGGTGGCGGTCTTCTCGCCGTGCTCGGCCAGGCCCAGGCCGACCGCGGTGGGCTTGACGGACACCTCGGCGCGGCCGCCCTGGGCCAGCCCGGCCGCGGCCAGCTGGCCGAGCAGCCCGGTGTACTCGGCCGTCGCCGCGGCCGCCTGCTCCGGTTCTGTGGTGTCCTCGCCCAGGTGGTCCAGGCTGACCAGCAGCCCGCTGGCCAGCAGGCCCCGTGAGACCTCGACCGCGTCCGCGGTGGTCTCGCCGGCCACGTACCGGGCCACGAGACCCCGGGTGACCGGCGCCGAAGTGATCAGCTGCCGCGTCCGGTCACTGCCCGACGCGGCTAGCAGCATCCGCCGCAGCACGATGTGCTCCTCCCGTTCTCAGCGCAGCAGCCCAGGCCGGCGCTTCAGGGTGACCTTGACGTTTCCCCCGGCGTCCGGCGGCACCACGACGTCCTGCGCGGCCGGCACGCCGCCGGCCAGCAGGGTGGCATCCACCGGGGTGGTCCGCTTGATCAGTGCGAGCCCGATCGGCCCGAGCACGTAGTGCCGCGCGGCGGAGCCGACGAACCCGACCGTCGCCCCGGCCAGCTCGACCGGGTCATTATGCCCGGGCAGCCGGTCGTCGCTGCCGTCCAGGTGCAGGAACACCAGCCGGCGCGGCGGATGGCCCAGGTTGTGCACCCGCGCCACCGTCTCCTGGCCGCGGTAGCAGCCCTTGTCCAGGTGCACCGCGGACTCGATCCAGCCGACCTCGTGCGGGAGGGTCCGGTGGTCGGTGTCCAGCCCGAACCGCGGCCGGCGCGCCGCGATCCGCAGCGCCTCGTAGGCCTGCATACCGGCCAGCGTCAGCCCCCGGTCCCGCAGGTCCAGCGCTGCGGCTTCGAGCCGGTCCCGCCCGACGAAAACATCGATACCGAACGCTGCCCGGATGGCGGCGGCCGTCCCGTCCGGCAGCGGGACGCCGGCGGCCGGTCCCATGAGCGTGAGCACGGCGTACTCGGCGCTGACATCGGCCGGGTCCACCCGGAGCATGAACCGCATCGATTCCAGGAAGGCCAGCAGGCTGGCGGCGGTGCCCGGCTCGACGTGCAGCCAGGTGGCGGTGCCGTCATCGGTCAGCGTGAGGTGGTGCTCGATGTGCCCTTGCGGGCTCAGGATCAGCGCTTCGGCGGCACTGCCCGGCCCGAGCTGCTCCAGGTGCTGGGTGGTCAGGCTGTGCAGCCAGCTCAGCCGGTCCGGGCCGGTGATCCGCAGCACCCCCCGGTTCGACCGGTCCACAAGACCCGCGGCCAGGTCCAGCGCGCGTTGCTCGGCGTACGGGTCGCCATAGTGTGCGGCCACCCCCTGGTCGGGACCCTCGGCGGGCACGGCGCCATCCATGTTTAGCAGGGGACTGCTCAGCAGCGGACTGTCCATACCTGCCAGGCTATTCGGCGGCCGGCAGTCGGCGCAGCGGCCGAACACGGTGAGATGGCCCACGTCGGTCTCGAAGCCGTACTTCTCGGCCAGGCCGGTGACCAGCGGGCTCACTTCCTCCGGCCCGATCTGGATGATCCGGCCGCACTCCGAGCAGACCAGGTGCACATGCTCGGCCTCGGCCGCCAGGTGATACCGGGGCGCGCCGTGCCCGAGGTGGGTGTGCGTGACCAGGCCGAGCTGCTCCAGCAGTTCCAGCGCCCGGTAGATGGTGGAGATGTTCACCCCGCGGGCGGTCTGCTGCACGGTGGCGCAGATCTCCTCGGGCGTGCCGTGTTCCAGCTCGGTGACCGCCTCGAGCACCAGCTGACGCTGCGGGGTGACGCGGTATCCGCGGGCCCGCAGTTCCTTATCCCACGCCTGCGCCATGGGCCGAGATTAACTCTTCAGGCCGGCGGCTACGGACGCCGACCATTTTTGCCGGTCCACCGGGTCTATCTGGGTGTGAGTGCTGAGGTCCCGGGCTGGCTGGAGCCCTACCCGGACGCCCTGCTTGACGGCCTGCCGGAGCAGGCCAGCGAGACGGTCTCGCTGGCCTTCGTGGCCGCGCTGCAGTGCCTGCCGCCCCAGCAGCGGGCCGCGCTGATCCTGCACGACGTGGCCGGCTTCCCCGCCGCCGAGGTGGCCGGCCTGCTGGGCACGGCCGAGCACGCGGTGCGCGGCCTGCTCGACCGGGCCCGTGGCACGCTGGCGGCGCGGCTGCCCGGCCCGGACCGCGCGCCCGCCCCGCCGTCCCGCTCGGCCCGCGAGCGGAAGATCGTCGCGGAGTTCACCCGGGCGTTCGAGCGCGCCGACATCGGCGCCGTCCTGGCCCTGCTCACCGACGACGTGGCGCTGACCATGCCGCCGCTGCCCCAGTCCGGCCACGGCCGGGCCGCGGCCGGCCACGTCCTTGGCGGCGCGTTCCGGGCCGGCCGCCGGTACCGGCTGCTGTCGACGCACGCCAACCGGCAGCCCGCGTTCGGCTGCTACCTGGCCGGCCCGCGGACCCCGGTGCTGCACGCTCATGGCCTGCTCGTGCTCACCCTGTCCGGCGACCGGATCTGCGCGCTGACCAGGTTCACCGACAACGCGCTGCTGGCCCGGTTCGGCTTCCCCCTGACGCTGGGCTGAGCCACCGGGCTGGGGTAACCCAGTTGCCTCCCGCCAGTGGGCTCGCATAGCCTTTCGGCAACGCGGGAAAGGAGGTGGTCCAACGCATGTGTAGCAGTCGGACTCGCGAGGTGGCTGTCCGCTAGCCGCCGTCCCGCCGAGGCGCTGGTGTGCTACGACCACTGGCGCCATCATCGGCTCGCGCCTAGCGCGCGGCGGCCGGCGAATATCGGCAGACACCGGACCCCCGGGCTGACTGGCCTGTCCAGCCAGTCCCCGCGTTGCTCACCGAGCAGCCGGGAGCCGCCCGGGGGTTTTAATTTGCCCGCTTCAATTCCTTCGTATTTCACCTGGCACCACATAGGGTCGTTGCCAGAAGTCTTACGTGTCCCATTTCCCGGGCAGAAAAGGACAATTGATGCGGAAGCTGGCGCGCCGCGCCGCGGCCATCGCCGCGGCCATTTCCGTCGTGCTGACGGCCGGCGGGATGCGTACGCCGCGGGCGGCCGCGGACAGCGGCTCGGCCACGCCTGGCGGCCCGATGGCCGTCGCGGCCTGGCGCGCCGCCGGGCCGGCCGCCGGGCAGCGCCCCATCGACTCCTACAACTGGGCTGGTTACGCGGCAGCCCGGGCGGGCCTGGCGTTCCGCTCCGTGCGGGCCGCGTTCTTCGTGCCGTACGCCGACTGCGGGGCCACCCCCGGCGCCTCGTCCTCACACTGGGTCGGCCTGGACGGCCTGGGCAGTTCCAGCGTCGAGCAGATCGGCGTGGCGATCCGCTGCGCCGGGCCGAAACCGCAATATTACGCCTGGTATGAAATGTACCCGAAAGCCGTCCGGGTGGTTTTCCGGGTGCATCCGGGCAATGCCATTCAGGCCAGCGTGCATTATCAGCCGTCCGGCCGGAAATTCCGGCTGCGGCTGCAGGACATATCCACCGGGCGGCGGTTCAGCCGGACGCTGCGCTGCGCGGCCAGTGCCTGCACCCGGTCTTCGGCCGAGGTGATCAGCGAGGCGCCGACCAGCGCGGCCGGGAACATCCTGCCGCTGGCCGACTACCGGGCGGCCGGCTTCACCGCGGTGGCCGTCGGCACCGCGCGGCGGCATGGCGGGCTGCGCAGCCGGTGGTGGCACACCTACCGGATCACCGGCGTAGGCCAGACCAGCCACCGGGTCAGCGAGCAGCCCAGCGCGCTCTACCAGGGCCGGGCGTTCAGCACCTACTGGCTCCGGCGGCGCTGAGCCCGCCGCACGCTAACGGTGCCCAGCCGGAGTCCTAGCTGGTGCGCTTGAGCTGCGCGGACAGGTGCGGCTGGAGCGGCTGGCCCACGGCCGCCAGGTCGAAGGCCCAGCCCAGGTCGGCGCCGATCAGACCGTACAGCCGGTGCCCGGCGGTGACTTCCTTGGCCGTCGCGGTCCGCGCGACCACGTCCGTGCTCATCTCAACCTTGGTGCCGGTGATCTCGCCGACGTAGATCTCGGCGATCCCGGTCGGCTCGGCCAGCACCACCTCGATCTGCCCATCGGGCTGCGGGCGCCAGTAGCCGGTCTCGGTGTGTGCGGGGCGGATCAGGTTGCCGTCCTCGTCCAGCAGCCAGGTCCGGCTGGAGTAGATCAGGAACGGCTTGCCGATGTGGCTGAAGGTGATCTCCTGGCCGAACCGGAAGCTCTCGATGGTCGGGTACCCGCCGACCCCGGCGCCTTCCCAGCGGCCCAGCAGGAAACTGACCGGCGCCAGATCGGGGTGCGGTTCCGGCAGGTCAGGTAGCGGGCTAGGCATCGCGCCGCTCCCCCGTGGGGGCAACGCCCCTGGTCGTCCGCAGCAGCCGCAAAGCCAGCAGCGCGGCCAGCACCGCCACCGCCGCGAACGCAGCCACCAGTAGGAGCGCGCTGACGATTCCGTGCATGCTCGTCTCCCTCCTGCCTCCAGGGCAGTGTACGGAGGGCGGCGGCGGGCGCCGGTGTCCGCCATGCCGGCCGCGGCGTGTCACGTTAAGGTGCGAGCATGAGCGCGCGCTCCCTCGTCATCAAGGTCACCGCAGGCAAGGAAGACCCGGAACGCTGCAACCAGGCCTTCAACGTGGCCGCGGCCGCGGTGGCCAGCGGAATCACCACCTCGCTGTGGCTGACCGGGGAGGCGTCCTGGTTCGCGCTGCCGGGGCGGGCCGCGGAGTTCAGCCTGCCGCACGCGCCGCCGCTGAGCGACCTGCTGGCCGGCGTGCTGGCCACCGGGACGGTGACGCTGTGCACCCAGTGCGCGGCCCGCCGGGACATCGCCCCGGCGGACACCATCCAGGGCCTGCGCATCGCGGGCGCGGCCACGTTCGTGGCCGAGGTGTGCGCGGACGGCGCCCAGGCGCTGGTTTATTGAGCAGCTGTTTGCCGGCCACCGGTACTGAGCTGGTCAGGCGGGCACGGCGGCCAGCCGCTGGTCGCGGAACCGGGCCGTCCACTCCTCCGCGGCCGGGTCCAGCCGGGGCAGCGGGCCGACGGACCAGCCCAGCAGCAGGTCGGCCAGGCCCGGGTTGCGCACCAGGGCGGGCCCGTGCAGGTAGGTGCCCAGCACCCGGCCCGCGTAGGCGCCCTCGGTCCCGTCCCCGTTGCCCACGCCGGCCGAGACCCGGGCCAGCGGCCGGGCGTGCGGCCCGACCTGGGTCACGCCCTGGTGGTTCTCGAAGCCGGTCAGTGTGGGCACGCCCAGCGCGGGATCGACCTCGGCGAGGATCTCGCCCACGCCGCGCCGCTCGCCCCGGCCGCTGCGGATGTCCAGGATCTCCAGGCCGGTCACCGGCTGGCCTTCGTCGCCGCCGAACTCGTGGCCCAGCAGCTGGTAGCCGGCGCACACGGCGAAGATCACCGAACCGCGGCGGGCCGCGGCGGCCAGCCCGCCGTCCTGCCGCAGCCGCCGGGCGGCCAGCACCTGGGGCAGGTCCTCCCCGCCGCCGAGCAGGTAGATGTCGCCCTCTCTGGGCACCTGCTGGTCGGAGTTGACCAGGATGGATTCCACTGGAATGCCGCGCAACTGGGCCCGGCGTTCCAGGATCAGCAGGTTGCCCCGGTCGCCGTAGGTGCTGAGCAGGTCCGGGTAGACCCAGACCAGCCGGAGCGCGCTGGCGCCGGCGCCCCGGGAGTGTGCGCCCATCCTGTCCCGCCTTTCCTGCCGCTCAGGCCGCGCGGCCGACGGCCGCCCGGATCTGCTGGAACGCCGTGTAGTTCGCGATCACGTCCAGGGTGCTGCCCGGCTGGACCCGGCTGACCGCGTCGTCGATGCCGTCCACCAGCTGGAATGGCACCCGGTCCGCCTCCAGCCGGACGGCCAGGTCCAGTGCGCGCTCGCCGGCCACGAACACCGGGCGGCCGGCCACCACGCCGGTAGTCCACGTCCCACAGCCAGGACGTGTCCCGGCCGTCCGGGACCTGCGCGTTGACGGCCAGCAGCACCGGCACCGGCGGCGGCTCCAGCACGTCGAACGCCTCCAGCCAGCCGGCCGGGTTCTTGGCCAGCAGCAGCCGGACCTGGCGGCCCTGCCGCTGTACCTGGGTGTACCGGCCGGCCACCGAGGTCACCGAGCGCATGTTCTGCAGCGCGGCGGCCGGGCCGATGCCGAACACCTCGGCGACGGCCAGGGCGACCACCGCGTTGGACCGGTTGGCCCGGCCGGGCAGGGCCAGGTTGAGTTCGGTCATGCCGCCGGTGGAGTCGATGACCCGGGACCCGTCCAGCACCCAGCGGGCCGCCGGGCGGCTGAACGCGCACTCACCGCACCGCCAGCCCATGTCATCCCGGCGCAGGTGCGACCCGCACTGCGGGCAGCACCACGAGTCCTCGTGCCAGCGCTGGCCGGCCGCCACCCAGGTCACCTGGGCCGCACCCATGGCCGCCCAGGCGATCAGCGGGTCGTCCGCGTTGGCCACCACCCGGCACCACGGCGCCTGCTGGAACGCTTCCCGCCAGCGCCGGGCCAGCAGCCAGATCTCCGCCGCCCGGTCCATCTGGTCCCGGCTGAGGTTCAGCAGCACGACCACCCGGGCCTTGGTCGCCTGGATCACCCCGGGCAGGTACTTCTCGTCCACTTCCAGCACCGCGTACGGGGCCTCAGGCGCCTGGCCCAGCGCGGCGGCCAGGCCCGCCTCCATGTTGGCGCCGAACGCGTTCGAGGCGACCTGCACGCCGAGCGCACTCAGCGCCGCGGTGATCAGCCGGGTCGTGGTCGTCTTGCCGTTGGTCCCGGTGACCAGGACGATCTGGCGGTCCGCGGCCAGCATCGAGAGCAGTCCTGGCTCTACCCGCAGGCCGATGACCCCGCCGATGACGGACCCGTCACCACGGCCCGCGAGCCGCGACATCCGGCCTGCGGCGCCGCCCAGCGTGGTCGCCACGCGCGCCCGGATCGGAAGCTTGCCCATGGCCGACGATGCTATCCGGCCCACATGCCTGGCAGGCAACGGTCCTACGGTCTGGGCGGCCCTGGGCTGGGCGGCGCGGCCCGGACCTGCCGCTGATACCCCTCGACTTGCTCGGCGAACTCCGCCGCCGAGGCAGGCCGGGCGGCTGGGTCCGGGCTGATCGCGCCGGTGATAATGTCCCGTAGCGCCGGGTCCAGGGTGGCCGACGGTTCCGGCGGCCGGGACATCACCCGGCGCATGGCGACGATCGTATTGTCCGTCGGCAGGTCGCCGTACAGCCCCTGCCCGCTCAGCGCCCGGTGCAGCGTGGCACCCAGCGCGTAGATGTCGGTCGCCCGGGACGGCAGTCGCCGCGGAGCAGGGCCGGGTCGAGGTACTCGACGGAGGCGCCGAGCCCAGCCCGGTGATGGTCAGGCCAGGCCGCAGCAGCGACTCAGCCCGAGGTCGGCGAGCTTGCCGCCGGCCGTCGTGCAGCAGGACATTGCCGGGCTTGATGTCGTTGTGGGCGAGGCCCGCCTCGTGCAGCGCGTGCGCGGCCCGGGCCGCATCGGCCACCGCGGCCAGCACCAGGTCCCGCGCGGGCGGTTCGGCCGGGTCGGCCAGCGAGCCGCCCGCCACGTACTCCATCGAGTAGTACAGGTCGCTGCCTTGCTGGCCGGCGTCGTACAGCGTCACCAGGTACGGCGAGCTGACCGCGGCGAACGCGGTGAGCTCGCGGGTGGCGCGCCGGAACGTGTCCTGGCTGCTGGGCCCTGAGCACCTTGACCGCGACCAGGTCATCGCTGACTCGGCAGCCGCGGCGGGCGGTTGGCCAGGTAGAACACGCCGTTGTTGCCCGTGCCGAGTGGCTTGATGAACCGGTAGTCGGCGATGCCCCGCGCGAGTCCGGCACGTTGGCACGTCATACTATCTGCTGCACGGCTCCCTGCTCGGCCTTCCAGACTCGGGATCCACTGATCCATGTCATCGCTGGCCCGCGCCCGGGCCGGCCAGTGCACGCCAGGTGCGAGCCGCCACCGTCGTCCGCGGCGGCGACCAGCAGTGCTCCGCCGGGCTGCCGGGCCCGCGCAGCGGCGCCCCGCCGGGCCAGATCGCCGCTATCAGGTGGGCCGCCCGCCGCCGGGGGTCGCAGCACCAGACCCGAGCTGCCTGGCCACCGCCAGCTGAGCCGCTACCTGGAGCGCGGCGGCGCCGTCCGCGCCGCGGGCCCAGTGCACCGCGACCGCGGTGGGCGCCGCTGGCGGGTCTCTGCGCACGGTGACCAGCTGGGCCGCACCGCCTGCCGCCGGCGGCTGCGGCTGCGGCTCCGACGTGCCCGGTCCTGGCTTCGCCCGCGGCGAGTACCACGGTGTCCGGCTCGGCCGCCGCCACGAACCCGGGCAGCTCCCGCGGGACGTCCTCACTGAACCGGGAGTGCACCACGGTGGGCACGCCCAGCCGGGCGCGCCCGGTGAGCCAGTTCTTGCAGCTCACCCATGGTGCTGGTCATCTGCACCAGCTCATCGCCCAGCCCGGTGCCGACCTCCAGCGCGCTGACTGGGTGGGCGACCAGGTGGGTCAGGATGAGTTCGCCGTTGGCCCGGCTGGCCGCCAGCGCCGCGGCCACGTCGACCAGTGGCCCGGCCGCAGCCGGGCGTCGACGAGCGCCACGACCCGGTGCCCGGCCACCAGGCCCAGCCGGGCCCGGTCCGCTTCGGCCAGGTCGCGCCGCATCAGCCGGTCTGGATAGAACAGCTTGAGCAGCGGCCCCGCCATCGCGGTGGTGCCGATCGCCATCACGATCATGAGCGTGTACAGCGATTCGGGCAGGATGCCAAGCTGCAGCCCGACCGACAGGATCACGATCTCGGTGAGGCCCCGGGTGTTCATGAGCGCCGCCAGCACACCCGCATGCCGGGGCGGGACGCCGGCCAGCCGGGCGCCGGCGAACGCCCCACCGAACTTCCCGGCGATGGCGACCAGCACGATGAGGCCGAGTTCGGCCAGCCCGGACAGGCCGATCCCGGACAGGTCCACCTTCAGCCCGGCGACTACGAAGAACACCGGGAGCAGCACCAGGACGCTGATCTGCTCCAGCCGTTCGAGGATGTCCTGGCGCAGGTCGGCGGCGTGCTCACGGGGCATCATCAGGCCGAACAGGAAAGCGCCGAAAATGTACTTGATGCCCATCCATTCAGTGACGTAAGCAGGACAGCAGCAGCCCGATCAGCACGACGGCGAGTACCGTCGGGGTCAGCCTGCCCTGCCGCCGGTACACTCCGGCCAGCCGCTTGAGCACCGGCCGCACCACCAAGATCATCACGGCCAGCGTAGCACGGCGCCAGCAGCAGCCGGACCTGGTGCCCGCCCGCCCCGGCCAGCGCGACCACGATGGCCAGCAGCGACCAGGCGATCACGTCATCCACCGCGGCGCTGGCCAGGGCCAGCCCGCCGATCCGGGTGCGGTGCAGGCCACGGTCGGCCAGGATGCGGGCCAGCACCGGGAACGCGGTGACCGACATCGCGATGCCGAAGAACAGCGCGAACGTGCCGACGCCGGACATGTGATGCCGGCTGAGCCAGCCACAGGGCCAGCAGGATGCCGAGCCCTAGCGGCAGGATGATGGAGCAGACCGACACGCTCGCGGCGACCTGTTCGCGGCCACGGATCAGCCGCAGGTCGACCTCGTAACCGACGATGAACATGAACAGCACCAGCCCGATGGTGGCCAGCGCGGTCAGCGGCGGCAGCAGCGCGGGCGGGAACAGGGCCGCGGTGATCCTGCCGTCGAACAGGGTGGGGCCGAGCAGGATGCCGGCCACGATCTCGCCGAGCACCTGTGGCTGGCCGATGCGCTTGGCGGCCGTCCCGAGCAGGCGGGCCAGCACGATGATGATGGCCAGGTCGGCTATCAGCAGCTGGATGTCCTGATCGGTCACGATGCGGCCCTCCCGGCTTGGCCCGTGGCTTAGCGGCCCCGATGCGACTCGTACCGGAAGCCGCACCCGCCTAGGTCGACGTGGCTGCCCGGGGTCAGCTCGGCCGGGACGTGCGGCGCCAGCGGTTCGTCGGACTCGCCGCCGTGCGGCCGGATGCGGGTCCCGTTGGCCGAGCCGAGGTCCTTGACCAGGACCCGCCAGCCGTCCAGCTGGAGCGCCGCGTGCGCCCGGGACACGATTCCGGCGTCATCGGTCACGCACAGCGGGCGGGCATGACCGGCCGCCACCTCCGGGCTGAGCGCCGGATCGCGGCCGATCACGTAGTCCGTGTCGAGCTGGAAGATGGACCCGTCGTCAAAGGCCAGTACGCCGAGCGGGGGGCGCGGGCCAGGCTTGCGCACCAGGGTCTGCTGGTTCATGGAGATGCCGCACACCGCGCAGAACCGCGCGTCGGGGTCATCGAAGTGACCGTTCTTGCAGTAGACGCCGAGGATGGTGGACATCGGGACCGCCTGCCCGGCGCCGTCGGGCGGCTGCTGGGGCAGCGCTGGCCGCTCGTCGGCTTGGTCCAGCGATTCCCCGACGAGCAGCACCGACTCGAACTCGGCCGCAGCATCGCTGGACGCCGGCGGCGCGGCAGGCCCGGGCGGGGCGGCCGGGGCTTCGGCGAGCGCGGCCGGGGCTTCGCCGGGCGCGGCCGGGGGCACGTACTGCAGCCCGGCCGCCCGGATGACCCCACCATCCAGGTGAGCGAAGCGGTCGGTTTGCAGCTCGGCGGCTGGTCCCGCACCGAGCCCGGCGCGCACCATGGTGGCTGGGCCGCGCAGTGCACATCTCAGCTGCAGCCCGGGCTGCACCGGCCCCAGTCGCTGCGTGCCCTGCGCGGCGCTGATCTCCGCCCAGGCCGCGCCGCACACCGTGGCGGCCAGCCCGGCGCCGGCCGGGCCGAACGCGACCACCGCGGGACCAGGCTGGGCGCTGCCATCCGGCCCGGACGCCCACTCGGCCAGGGCGTCCTCGACCGCGCTCACTAGCTGGAGACCACCACCGCCCGCCCCAGCCACCTCGGTGAGCAGACTGGTCAGGACATCGATGACGGCGCCGTCCCCGATGCTGGCCAGCAGGACCAGGTCGCCCTGGCGGGCCAGGACTCCATCGCCCGGAGCGGGCCAGAGCCCGGGCAGGCGCACATCCTCGCTCATGCCAGCCTCCCGCCGCGGAACCGCCACCGGATGAACGGCACCCGCATCGGCCCGTTGGCAACCAGCCACACGGCCAGCCACACGGCCAGGAACTGGATGCAGAAGGCCGGGGCGGGCACCGTGCCGGCGATGCCTGGCACCAGCCCAGCGGACAGCAGCAGCCAGAGCAGCAGCCCCTCAGGCACCAGGGTGACCAGGCCGAACAGCGTCGGCCAGTCCTTCTCCCAGCGCCACTGCATCAGGAAGTGATAGATGAGTTCCCAGCCGATCCCGAGCACGGCCACCGCGGCCAGCACCACGAACCCGTTCCGGTACCGATCGGCCAGCGGGGCCGGGACCGGCAGCACCGGGCACAGCACCGCGGTGACCAGCCCGCCGATCACGGCGAGCAGCGCGATCCGGGTCTGTATCCGGCCTGCCAGCGTGGGCAGCATGGCGTCACCCCCCGTGTGTGCGGATAAGCGTGCTGGCCTGCCGGGTCACGGCGGCCGGCCCTGTGCCCAGCGCAGCCATTGCCGGGTCGAGCTGACTGGCCCCAGCTTGCGGCAGAATCCCCGGCGGGCCAGATCGTCGGCGATCTCCTGGGCGGCGATCTGCAGCCCCAGGAACGTGTCCACCCCGGGGAAGTAGCCGCCCAGCGTGGTGGCACCCGACGCGTAGATCACCCCGCTGCCGCTGGCCGCGCCGCGCAGCTCGAAACTGCGCTCGACGTCGAGCCGGCCAAGCGGGTTACGGCCCGCACCGGAGTGCGCCAGCAGGTCGGCCAGCACCCGGTGCTCCGCGATGTCAGCTTCCAGGCCGGTGCAGTCGATCACGAAGTCAGCCGCGACTTCGAGCAGGCCCTGGTCCGTCTTGATCTGGCTGACCACCATGCCCTGGCCGTCCAGCCGCATCTGCTGCACCGTGCCGGAGAGCGTGCGGTACCAGCCGTTCGCCCGGCCTTCGCGCATCTGCTGCTGCCAGCGCCGCCGGTGGGGGGTGTTGGTCCCGCCCATCAGCTTGTACGCGGCCGCGCGGTGCTCACCCTCCAGCTTGCGTATCCGTGACTTGAGCTGCCCGCCCCACACCGATTTCGGGTAGTTGAAGCCCTGGTAGGCGAAGCCGTTCCCGCCTCTGCGCCGGCTCCACGCATTCGGTCCGTGGGAGCCGGCCGACATAGGTACGGAACAGGTGCACGATCTCCGTGGACAGCCCGTATTTCGCCCGGTCGTCCATCAGCCGCTGCAGGACCCGCGAAGCGACGATCCCGCCACCACGGAGCATGACGACCAGGTGCTTGGACCGGGCCAGTTCGTAGATGTGCTCGTGGTCCTCGTAGGCGCTGACCACGTGGTAGAAGTCGCTGTGCTCGGTCCGGAAGCCCTGCAGTTCGGGCAGGAATTTCAGCCCGGGATAACCGACGGCGAGGTGCACGTACGTGGACCGGTAGGCGACCCGCCGGGTAGCCGCCGTACCGGCCGGCGGGGTGAGAATGGTGAAGTAGCCGCCGCCGCGCCGCCTGCGCACCATCCTGACCTGTCCCTGGAACAGCATGTCCTGGTACCCGATGCGGGCCGCCTCGCGTCCCAGTCCGGCGAACACCTGGCCAGCCCGGGGGGTGTAGTAATCCGCCCAGACCGGCTCGACCAGTACCTGCCAGAGCGGCTTGCAGCTCAGGTCGTGCACCGCCTCAGCCAGCGCGTAGGACGGGAAGCCCCAGATGTTGTCCGGCCGGGAGGCAGAGTCGGACCGGATGCGCTCGCCGCGCGGGATCTGCGATACCCGGGTCAGGTACTCGTAGGTCCGCCACGGCGCGTCGATGTTCGACAGCACCCGCATGCGGTCCGCCGGGACACCGGCTATCCGCAGGTAGTCAACGGTGATGAAGGAGCCGATGCCGCCGCCCACCGCGACCAGCGGGCAATCGACCACCGGGATCGCAGCCGCCTGGACCAGCTCGTCGGTCCACCAGTCCGCGGCGACGAGCGCCTCGGTCAGATCGCCCGCCGTTCCCGGTTCAGCCGTTCTCAGCTGGACCGTCGCCCGGCGATCCGCCCTGGCCCGGCCGACCCCCACGCCAGCCTGGCCCGCGGGCTGGCCGCCCTGATTCCCCACGCCGTCGGCCATCATCTCGCCCCCCCCGATTCCGGCTCCGCCGTGTCCGGCGGGCCGGTCAGCCGCTACATGTGCATCGACATGCCACCGAGGCCGATGCTGTGATGGATTCCGCGCCACCAGATCCACGCGTTTTCGTGCGGTGCCCCGTTCAGCATGGCCAGCAGGTGCCCGTCATCCTGCGTCCAGACCAGGTAGAGCTGGTCGTTCACGAACGTGCAGAACACGCGGCCCGCGGCCTGGTCGTCGCTGATCTTGCCGGCCGCCATCTTCTGCACGGAATAGTTCCGCGGATGCTGGTAATCGTGGTTCCAGCCCACCTCGCCATTGACCTGGTCTTTGGTGCAGTCGCCGACGTTCTCCCTGAACTGTCCGTTGGACAGGTGCTTGATGTCCGCCACATAGGCGCTGTACAGCGCGCCCAGCGACGGGTAGGTGCGGAACGTCACCGTGCTGATGCCCAGGTGCGGCTGCGTGCAGGTGACCATCGCGGCGCTCTGCGGATGGCAGGACGCCGGTGGCAGCAGCCCTTTGGCCGTGTAACTCTTGTTGGCCACCACCAGCGCCTGCATCAGCTGGCTGTGCATCATCGATGACCCGGTGGGTGACATGGATGGCGCGCGCCGCCGACGCCGACGAGCCGGCCGCGGCCCGCACCGCGGGAACGCTGCTGCCGCTGTGCGTGGCCACCCAGGCACCGATACCCCCACCCAGTGCCAGGGCAACGACTGCCGCCGCGGCCACCCAGCGTGCCGCGCTGCCGGTGCGCCGCCGGGGCCGGGGGGATCCGCCCGGCGGGCCGCCTCCAGGATCGCCCGCACCGCCCGGGGCGTCACCGTCCGGCGCACTTCGCGGCTGCGAGGTCCCCCGGCCCCCCTGGGTTGGCCCGGTACCGGCGCCGCCCCGCCCGGCACGGCCGCCCGGCCCTGAGCCGCTGCGCCGCCCGTGAGCGCCGGGATGCGTGCTCGCTCCCCCGGCCAATGGCTCGGCCCGCCGGGTCAGCACGGTGTCCGGATGGCCGGCCAGGCCGGGCAGCGCCGCATGCGCCGCGCTGAGCAGCTCGCGGCAGGTCTGATAGCGATGCCCCGGTTCTTTGGCCAGGACCCGGTCCAGCACGTCGTCGATGGCGGGCGGCAGTTCCGGCCGCAACGTGCTGGGGGCGACCGGCAGTTCCTCGATGTGCGCCAGGATGACGGCCGCGTCCAGGTCTTTGGGAAACGGAACGGAACCGGTGAGGCACTCGTACAGCACGCAGCCGAGCGAGTAGATGTCGGCCCGGCCATCCACCGGCTCACCCTGGATCTGCTCCGGTGCGACATAGTCGATCGTGCCCACCAGCTGCCCCGTGGGGGTGAGCCCGCTGCGCGAGACGGTGTGCTTGGTGATGCCGAAATCGGCCAGGTAGACCTGATCCGGATCGTCGAAGTCGGCACCCCGTTCGATGAGGATGTTGCCCGGCTTCACGTCGCGGTGCACCAGGCCGTGCCGGTGCGCGGCGTCCAGCGCCCGCCCGGTCTGGCCGATCACCAGCAGTGCCTGGTCCGGCGTGATGACGCCATGTGTCCTGAGCACCGCGCGCAGGTCCGCACCCGGGACGTAGTGCATCGCGATGTAGAGCAGGTCCTCGCACGGCCCCATGTCATAGATGGGGATGACGTTTGGGTGGTGCAGCGCCGCCGCGATCCGGGACTCTTCCAGGAAGCGGGCCCGGAAGACATCGTCAGTCGCCAGGTCCGGGGCCAGCACCTTGAGCGCGACCGTGCTGCCCAGCCGCGGATGCTCGGCCTTGTAGACGACGCTCATCCCGCCCCGGCCCAGGACGGCCCGCAGCCGATAGCCCGCCCACTCGCCGCCGACCATAGGCAGTGCAGCCATGACTTCTCCCCCGAGTCGATGAAGTACCCCTGTGTTGCCCGGCGGGCGCACATCCGGTGGTCGCCACCTCAGCGGCTGCGTGGCAACCAGACCCTCCCTCGGCGGGAGCCGACCTGACCTTGCTGGCTTCCGGTAGTCCCCCCAACTCCGCGAATCCAGCGGCCGATGAACCAGCCGGCGACAAGCCCCCCGAAAACACACCCGGCACGGTAATGCGAGACTAAAAGCACATATACCTGCTGGTCAAGGCCCCACCGCGGGCGGCGGGGCGGCCTCGTCCAGTTCGGCCCGCCACCGGCCGCGGCCCAGGTCGTAGTGCACCGGGCCGTGGCTGAACTGGCTCAGGTCCAGCGCGGTGAGCTGGCGGTACGCCTCGGCCGGCAGGTCCGCTTCCAGCACGACCTGCAGGCCGGTGTCGCGGTCCAGCAGGACCAGCGGCGCGGGCGGCCGGGCTGGGCCGGCACCGGGTGGCTGGTGCCGTCCGGCGGCCAGCCGCTTGACCAGCGTGCGCACCTGGGCATAGGCGTCGTCAGCCATCTTGCTGCCCAGCGCGGCCAGGAACGCCTGCAGCGGCAGCACGGCCAGCACGATCCAGGTGAGCGCGGCGCTCTCGCCGCGATGCACCGGGACGGTCTCGACCTGGGTGCTGGCGCCGCACCCGGCCAGCACGTCCAGCAGCAGCCGCTCGTCCGGCCCGGTCAGGATGCCGGGCGAGCCCAGGATGACCCGGGCCTGCATCGTGTGCACACCGGGATGGTAGCGGTGCCCGGCGTCACGGGCCGAAATGTGCGTAACACGCCCACCGGGACGGCTGGTCGGGGAACTTGGCCCGCAACTCGCCGACCGCGACGTGCAGCGCGCCGGCCGCCCGGCCGCCGTCCAGCCGCCCATCCGGGGCCAGCCGGCCGTAAACCGTCTCGGTCAGGCTGGGCGCGTCGTCGTCCCAGATCTGCCACAGCGCGGCCACGACGTGCCGGTACCCGGCCGCCTGCACCGCGGCGGCCAGGTGGATGGCCTCGTCCGGCAGGGTGACGCTGCCCGCCGCGGTGTCGCAGGCGGACAGGAACGCCAGCTCGCCGGTCAGCCGCAGGCCGGCCACGTCGACCACGGACAGTGGCCGGTCCCACAGCACCAGCGCGGCCTCGGACGGCTGGCGCAGGTCCGGCCGGCCGTGGCAGGCGAAGTGGGCCAGCGGATGCCCGGGCAGGTCGGCCAGGATCTGCTCGCGGGTGGCGGCGCGGTCGCTGCGCAGCGTGTGCCGGCCGCCGAACCGGGCGCAGACCTGCCGGGCCTCGGTGCGCACCCCGGGCAGCTCGGGCAGGTCTGGCTGGCCCGGCTGCGTGGCTGGCTGCGGCACGGCGACGACCAGGATGGGGCCGTCGCTGGCCTGCTCCGGCTGGTGGCTGGCGGTCAGCAGCGCGCGCAGCGTGGGGGTATAGGAGCTGATCACCCGGTCGTGCGCGGCGGCGTGCAGCGGAAGCAGGCTGAGCAGGCCGGCTGGGCACCAGCGCACCGGCGCCCGCACCCGCCGCGGGGGGCAGCGCCCCCAGCCGGTCCAGCTCGTCCAGCACCGGCCCGGTGATCTCGGTGCGCAGCCAGTCCAGGCAGCCGCGGATGGCCGCTCGGCGGCCAGGTACCCGCGCGGATCCGGCTCCGGCCCGTGGGCCAGCGCCTGCAGCGCGCCGAGGTGGGCGGTGGCCTGCTGCCGCACCGCGTCCAGGGTGAGCCCGGGCAGGGGCAGCACGGTGACCCCCTGGCTGGTCTGGATCAGCGCGTCGCTGCGGATCTCACTCACGTTCAGGACCACGGCCGGCCCGCCGGACGCGCAGCCGGCCAGCTCGGCCGCATCGGGCGCCCGTAGCGTCCCGGCCAGCCCGGGCAGCGACCGGACCTGGGTCAGCGTCTCGTCCCAGGCCGCGGCCAGCTGCTGCCGCCGCTCGCCGGTGCCTCGGGCGGCCGGCCCGGCCGGGTCACCGTCGGCCGCCGGGTCGGCGCCCAGCTGCCCGGCCAGCTCGGCCAGCTTCCGGTGCAGCTCCGGTGCCGCGTCACGGACCTGGTCGAAGCTGCTGCGCAGCCGCAGCTGCTGGGTCCACAGCACGGAACGCCCGCGTTCCAGCACGGCCAGGGCCCGCGGCGGGTCACCGGCGGCCAGGGCAGAGGCCGCGGCGTTCGAGGCGAGCCCGGGCAGCCGGGCCAGCTGGTCCTCCCGTGCGGCCCGCGGCAGGCCATGCCAGACGACCAATTCCATCAGGTCCACGGCGGTCTCGTAGGCATCGGCCGCGGCGGGCCAGTCCGCCACGGCGGTGGCGCAGGCGGCCCACGAGACGGCCGCGCTGAGCCGGGCCTGCCGCGACGCACCAGCCAGCTCGGCCACGGTGCGGAACCCGGCCACCGCCTCGCGCAGGTCGGCCGCGTCCCGGTGCCGCTGCCAGCGCACGTCCAGCGCCCTGGACAGGTTGATCAGGCAGTTGGGCAGCGCCGCCTGGCTGGCCCCGGCCGCAGTGACCGAGGACCGGCCCAGCTCGATCGCGGTGCGCAGGTCGTCGCCGCCGCCGGTCAGCTCGGCGCGCAGCCGGTGCGCCAGTCCGGCGTTGGACAGCGCCATCCACCGGTGCGGGTCGCCGTCCGGGAGCGCCGCCGCGGCGGCGTCGCCCGCCCGCACCGCCTCATCCAGGTCGGCGGCCTGCCCGCGGTCGCCGTAGCGCAGCTGCAAGGCCAGCCCCAGGCTGGACTGGTAGCTGGGGCGGAACGGGTCCCCGGCCGGCAGCACGGCCAGCCCGGCCCGCAGGTGCTCGATGGCGTCATCTAGGTCAGCGGCCTGATTGGTGTGCCGGTGGCGGATCTGCTCGGCGATGCCCAGCCGGGCCAGGTCGCTCCCGTGCCGCGCCGGGTCGGCCTGGCGCAGCGGCGCCGCGGCCACCGCGCGGCCCAGCTCGATCGCCTCGTCCAAGTCGGCTACGTCGTGGGTTTCCTGGTAGCGGTTCCGCAGGGCGACGCTGAGGTCGGTCCGCAGCGACAGGCAGGCCGCGTCGTCGGCCGGCTGCGCGCTGATCGCCTGCCGGATGAGGCCGATGCCCTCGGCCAGCCGGCCAGCGTCCCGGCCTGCCGCCAGCAGCAGGCAGACCCCAAGGTGGCCCAGGCAGCTGGCCCGGTGGCCAGGGTCATCCGCTGCCGCCGCGAGCGCGGCCCGGGCCAGCTCGGTGGCTTCGGCCAGATCCGCGGCCTGGCCGGCATACTCGAAGCGATAGCGCAGCGCGGTGGACAGCCCGAAGCGCGCCGTGTCCCGGGCCGCCGCGTCGGCGGGACTGGCCAGCACGGCCCGGCCGTGCTCGATGGCCCGGGTCAGGCTGCCCGGGTCGCCGCTGAGCCAGTAGTGCTGTTCCCAGGCCTCGGCCGCGGCCAGCCGCCGCTCGGCCGCCTCGTCCGGGCCGGCCGGCGGGCTGGCCGGGTCTTCGAGCGCGTCGATCAGCTCGCTCAGGCTGGCCGGGTCGGCGGCATCCTTGGCCCGCCCGACCAGGCACATCAGCAGCAGTTCCCGCGCCGCGGCCGCCTCCTCGCCGGGCCGGGCCCGCTGGCTGGCCTGCCGGGCCGCGATCACCGCCTCGTCCAGCAGCGCCTGGTCGCCGGTGCGTGCCGCCTGCTCGACCAGAGCCCGGCAGAAGTTGCCGGACAGCCGGATGACGTAGGGATGCGAGGCCGGGGCCAGCCGCACTGCCTCCCGGTGCAGGTCCACCGCTTCGGCCAGATCCCGCTCGGCGGCGTGCGGCTGGCCGCCCGGACTGCCCAGCAGGGCCCGCACCGTGAGTGCGTTGCCTAGGTTGGAGCGCAGCCCGGGCTGATCGGGAAAGTCGCCGGGGGCGATCCTGATCGCCTCGCGGCGCAGCCGCACCGCAGTTTCGATGTCGTCCAGCGCCGCCGGGGCCGCGCTGGCGCCGTCCGCAGCGGCCCGGAGCTGAGCCCGGTCTTGCCGGTCGGTGGCGTATTCGGACAGCCAGGCGGCCCACAGCTGCGGTGGCGGCCAGAACCAGGGCGGCAGGCCGCGGATCTGTTCGGCCACCTGGATGGCCGCGTCCAGGTCGGCCGTCCGTCCGGACCGGTCATACCGCGCGCGCAGCCCGCTCCGCAGGTCGTGGGTCCACTTCACGAAGTCCTCGGGACCGAGCAGGCCGCTGCTGCAGGCCGCGGTCCGCGCCGCGATGGACTCTTCGAGGACCGCGCCGTCCCCGGCCAGTTCGTAGTGCCGCCACAGCGCGGTGCCCAGGTTGCCTAAGATGAGCGCCTGCTCGCCCGGGTCGCTGGTAGCCGCCACGCCCTCGCGCAGCAGGCCGATCCCCCGGGCCAGGTCCGCGGGCTGGCCGGTGACCTCGTACCGCTGGCAGTGCTGCAGGCCCTGCTGGGCTAACTGCCAGCCCCGTCCAGCCATCCGCGGTCCCCTGTCCTAGCCCCGTCGGGCCGAGTCTATCCAGGGCAGTGCCTCATCCCCAGCGTGCAGCGTCGCGGCCGGCAGCCCCAGGATGCCGGGGTTGGCGTCGGCCAGCACCACCCGGCGCCCAGCCGGGGACGCATAACTGACGATGACCGCGCTGGGCGGAAGTTGCTGCAGTTCGTGCTGCTCGACGAGGAACTCCCGGGAGCGCTGGCTGGCCTGGGCCAGCGTCCGGTTCGCGCCCACCGCCCGTGCGGTCTGCTGCCCCCACGACGTACCCCGGTTGATCCCCTCGGTCAGCGAGGCCGAGTCGCTGGCGGTGACCGAGTGGCTGGTCTCGCCGTGCACCGAGCCGGTGCGCGGCGCGAACGGGGAGAACCCGGCCCAGCTGGCGCCCCGGCCCCCGCCCTGCCCGCTGCTCTGGCTGGCTGACCGGGACACTCCGGCCGACGTGGCCGTGCCGACCGTGCTGGTGTACGCCTGGCCCGCGGTGTCCGTGACCGAGGCGCCCACGGTGTCGGTGAGCTGTGCCACCACGAACCGGTGCTCGGTGCCGATCTGCTCGCTGGCCGCACGGGCGTCGTCCGCGTTGCCCAGCCGCATGAACGCCACCGCCGCGTTCCCCCGGCCCAGCCGCCCCCGCACGTGTGGCGGCAGCGACCGGTAGGCCAGCACCAGCCCGGTGCCGGTGGCCTCGCACGCGCCGGTCAGCCGGTCGAGCATGTCGCCGCGCAGCGTCTCGGCCCCGCTGACCAGCACGGTGTGCTGCCAGGCCGGTCCCGGCACCGGCCGGGCCCGCAGCAGCTGGGTCAGCGCGGCGGTCAGGTAGCTGCCGAGCGTCTGGGCTTCGGCCAGGCCGGCCTTCGCGTCCACGGCCAGCACGCGCAGCCGGCTCGGCGGCAGCCGGACCGAGGTCGATCCCAGGCCGGCCAGCTTGCGCAGCCGGGCCTCCAGGGCCAGCGCCCGCTCGGTGACCCGGTCGCTGGCCGCCCGGCCGTACAGCCCGGCGATCGACTCGGCCTGGGCCTCGCTGAGCAGCCCGGCCCGCAGGCCGGCGTGCGGATCGCCCACCTGGGCCAGCGCCCGCAAGCCCGCCACCAGCTCAGCCACGCCGGGCTGGCCGCCCAGGACCTCGGCGATGCGCTCCAGGATGGCGGTGTCCTGGGCCACCGCGGACGAATCGGGCGGGCTGGCTGGGTCACCGCCCGCCGCCGCGGCCACGGCCAGCACATCGGCCAGCGCCTCGCCGGGCAGCCCGTGGCCCAGGTCGCACCGGGGCAGGTCGGCGGGCAGCACCCAGACCAGCGGGCCGGCGCGGGCCGTGGCCGCGGCCCGCAGCAGGTCCTGGGCCGCCGCACCCTCGGCCAGGTCGAGCACGGTGACCTCGCCGCCCGCGGCCAGCCGTAGGCCGGCCAGCATGGTCAGCAGCGCCGACCAGCCGGCCAGCGTGCCGCCGGCCACGTTGACCCGGTCGATGTCCGCGGGCAGCGCCACCCCGTACCAGCGCGGCTGCGCACGGAACGCGCGGCTGCGGGCCCGCCAGTCCCGTAACCGGCGATCATGCTCGTGCTGCCGTAGCCGCCAGCGCCGGTCCTGGACGGCCCGGGCCCGGGCCACCCGCGTCTGCTCACGGGCGATGCGGGCACGCAGTTGCTGGCGGCCGCGCCACACGCCGCGGGCACACCAGCCCGCCAGCACGAGTGCGCAGACCAGGCCGGCCACGGTGAGCGCGGCGTTGAGCGCGCCGAGCACCCCCAGCGTGGCGGTCAGCCCGGCCAGCCCGAGGCCCAGCGCGCCGCCCAGCCGCAGCGGCCGGCGCAGCCGCCGCTCCTCGCGCTGCTGCGCGGCCACCCAGCCCGGGTTGAGCCGCTCCGGCGCGGGCCGGGCCAGGCGCTCCGGTGGCGGTCCCGGGTCCGGGTGCAGCTGGGTGTACTCCCAGCCCAGGTAGATCCGGTCGGCGCGGGGCGCTGGGGCGGGCGGGCCGGTCATGGCACTCCCCCGGCGATGAACTGGCAGGCCGCGCGCAGCTGTCCGCCGGGCCCACGGACGGCCAGCACGAACTGACCGTCCCGGGCCGGGCCGGGCAGGTCCAGCTGGCGCGCCAGGTCCGGCTGCTGCACGACCAGCACGCTGGCCAGCCCGGCCACCTCCCCGGCCACCTCCGTCGAGCTGGTGGACAGCACCGTGGCCAGCCCGGCCCGCCCGCCCGTGCCGACCAGGCCGGCCAGCGCCGGCCGGGCCACGTCGTTGCAGGGGCCGAACCAGGCCAGCCCGTCGCCCTCGATCCCGTCCCGCGCCGACTCGGCGAACACGGCCGTCATATCCAGCGCGGCCAGGTTCGCGATCATCTGGGCGGCGCGGCCCGGCCGCGGCCGGCTCAGCGAGAACAGCGCCACGCCCCGATCGCGCACCACCCCAGCCAGGCTGATCTGGTCCTCACCGGGGGCCGTGGCCGGGCGCAGCCACCGGCCCAGCGGCGACGCACGCAGCCCGGCCAGCTCACTGGCCAGGAATGCGCCGGGGGCCGGGTTCGCCGTCATCAGGCTGGCCGACGCGCGTACCCGCTCGGCCACCGAAGCCCGGCGCGGGTGGTCCGGCGGCACCTGCTGCAGCCGCGCCCACAGCGCGCCCGGGCTGAGCAGGTGGATCACGTCGTCAAGCACCGCGGTCCGCGGATCGCCGGGCGCGGCCGCCAGCAGCGCGAACAGGTCGTGCAGGTAGCCGACGCCGGTACGGCGGGCCGGGTCGGTGACCGTGGCCCAGTTGACCATGCCCCGGACCAGGGCCGCGTTACGGGCCGGGTCGCCGCCGCGGAGCGGGTCGTAGCACCCGCGGCCCGCCGGGCCGAACACGTGCAGCGGCGCGCCGGCGTCCGCGCACACGGCGGCCAGCGCCGCGGGCAGCCCAGGGACGCCGGCCAGGTCAGCCACGAGCACCGGCTTGCGGCGCCGGATGGCCGCGTGCACGAACCGGAAGCCCACCTCCCTGGCTGCGCCCCCGGCCACCAGCACGCCCCGTTCCGCCGCGCGCCATGGCACCTCGGCGGGCCCGCCGCCCGGCCAGTCCACGCCGAGCACCACACCGGCTCGCCCCACAACTCCGCCTTTCTGAACGCTCCATACGGTGAATTGCCGCCGCGCCAGTGCGGCGAGCCCCGGGCGGGGTGGCGCGGACGCGCCGTCGCCGCGGTGCAGCCAGCGCAGCCACCAGGCCAGGGCGGCCTCGGCCGCGGCGGCCAGCAGGGCCAGCGGCGCCTGCCGGGGCAGCCACCCGGCCAGCCCGGCGTAGCCACGCACGAGATCGCGCAGCCGGGCCGGGCCTGCCGCCGCGGTGGCCAGGTCGCCCAGCAGCTGCCGGGGGCCAGCGGTGAAGCCGGCCAGCGCGGCCCGTGGGCCGATGGCCAGCACCCAGGCCAGGCCGAATACAGCGGGCACGGCCAGCCAGGCCGGGCGCCACCGGGTCGCCCGGCCGATCAGGCCGAGCGCCACCGCGAGCAGCAGGGTCAGCTGGGCCAGCAATAAGTGCGCGGCGATCCCGAGCAGGGTCAGCGCAGCGACGACCTCACCGCGTCGCGGGGTGCCCCGCGGGATCAGGTAGCGGGGCCGTCGTGGCTCGCGGTCTACTACGTAGAGTGCCGACGTTGTCACAGAAGGAGGCATGTCGGGTCAAGGTTCCCAGCCTTCCGCCGCGCGTGTCCAGGAACCTGGCGGACCCTCTGGCCCAATTGCCGGGGCCGGGATGCCCGGCGACTCCACCACGATCCGGAACAGGTCCGGCCGCAGCACCGCCACGGTCAGCGCGATCACCCTGCGCCGGCCCGCCTCCTCCAGCCGGACCGTGACCGCGGCCGCCGGGTCACCGGGGGCCAGCCGCAGGGTGCGCGCCACCGACGGTGCGGGCGGGGCGAAGTCCACCTGGAACGCGCACGGACGGCCGTACTGCGGCACCGGGCCGATGGGTGAGGTGGCCGCGGCGAACTCGCTGACCAGCGCTTCCATCTGGGCCGGCAGGTAGCTGACGGAAAAGGCGCCGGGCTCGCCACCCACCGTCCACAGGCACCGGATGCCGAGCAGTTCCACCCCGGGCGGTGCGCCCAGCGCGCGGGCCACGTCTTCGGCGGCCCGCCGCTTGGCGATGGTGCGGCTCTTGCAGGCCAGGTCACCGCCCATCGGATCCACCTGGGTGGTGAAGCCGGGCACGCCCTCCAGCGCGACCCGGTATTCGGCCGGGCTAGCCCGGAACACCTGCCCGTCTGGCAGCTTGGTCAGCAGGTGCCGCCCGGCCAGCAGGTCGATCGCGGTCTCGATCTCCGTCGTGGTGACGTTGTACCGCCGGGCCAGCGCGGTCAGCCGGGGCAGCCGCCAGCCCGGCTCATGATGCAGCAGCGCCGCGGCCATCCGGTCGGCCAGCACGGACGCGGAAAGTGGCCGGTCGGCTGCGATCGCCCGGCCGTCCCGCTCGCCGCGCAGGTCCGTCATTCCGCATTTCGCCGCGAGATCGCGATGATGACCCGTCCGGCCAGGATGATGACCAGCACGAAGACCAGCAGGATCAGGGCCGCGTCGTAGGACAGGTACTGCTGGGCCGGGTAGGGCGGAGTTGTAGAAGTTGAACACCGGGTAGGTGAGGAAGCCGACCGGCTGAGTTGGTCAGCTTGGCGCTCGGGTTGAAGAACGACCAGCCCGCGGTGAGCAGCAGCGGCGCCGTCTCGCTGATCGAGATCGCGATGGCGATCAGGAACCCGGTGATGATGCCCGGGCACCGCGGCCTTGAGCACGATCTTGCGCAGCGTCCAGGTGACCGGCAGGCCGAGCGCCTCGGCACCCTCGCGGTACGAACTCGGCACGTTGGCCAGCGCGGTCTCGGTGGACTTGGTCAGGTAGGGGATGACGATCACGGAGAGTACGAGGACCGCGGGCAGCAGGCCGAATCCCCAGTGGAAGGCGAGCACCAGCACGATGAAACCGACGTAGCCCATCACGATCGACGGGATGCCGGCCAGCACCTCATACCCGCCGCGCAGCAGGCCGCGGTGCCGGCCCTCGGCGAACTCGGCCAGGTACAGCCCGGTCAGCACGCTGATCGTGCCGCCGATGATGACCACGCCCAGGGTGATGTAGAGCGTGCCGAGGATGGCGTTCTCCAGGCCACCGCCGGTGCCGGTGCCCTCGGTGGTGAGCACGCTCCACTGCCAGTGCGGCACGGCCCGCACGATCACGCCGATGACCAGCCACAGACACGGCACGATCACCGCGGCCATGCCGACGAAGCACAGCCCCCAGAACACCCCGTTCCAGATCTTCCGGCCGACTGGCACCTTCGTGAGCGCGGTGTGCTGCCGGGCGCCCACCATCGGGCCGGGCGGCTGCGCCGTTGGTGACGTGCCGCCCAGACTGCCCAGGCTGCTCATCTGTCAGAGCCCCCTTCCGACCGGCAGCGCGGTCCCGGACACCCGGCGGACCAGCAGCCGCGCGGCCACGTTGGTCAGCAGCGTGATGATCAGCAGCACCAGGGCCAGCTGCGCGTACGTACGCACGCCGAGCTGGTCGGTGATCACGGTGTCCAGGTTCTGCACGATGTTGGCCGCGATGGTGATCATCGCGGCGTACAGGTTGGTGGCCACCTGGCCCAGCGCGACGCCGCAGACCATGGCCACCGCGATGGTCTCGCCCAGCGCCCGGCCCAGGCCGAGCACGACCGCGCCAACCAGGCCGGAGCCGACCCAGGGCAGGGTGACCCGGCGGGCGGTCTCGGCGTCGGACATGCCCAGCGCGACCGCGCCCTCCCGGGGCAGGATCGGCACCTGGCGGATCAGGTCACGCGCGGTGGCGGCGATGATCGGGATCACCATGATCGCCAGGACCAGGCCGGAGACCAGCAGCCCTTGGCCGTGCCCGACATCGCCCTGGAAGAACGGGATCGGGATGTGGGTCAGCGCCGGGGCGATGTACTTGGCGATGAACGGCCCGAAGGTCAGCACGCCCCATAGCCCGATGACCACGCTGGGTATGCCGGCCAGCAGCTCGAGGAAGATCCCGATCATGGCGGCCAGCCGCCTGGGCAGCCGTTCCACCACGACCAGCGCGGCCCCGACCGAGACCGGCACGGCGATGATGAGCGCGATGGCCGAGGTCTCCAGCGTGCCGATGATCTGCGGCAGCGCCCCGTACTCCTGGCCGGACAGGTAGGTGATGCCGTGGGAGTGCACCGACGAGCCGTACTGCGCCCCGGTGTGCCACACGCTCTTGGTGAAGAAGCCCCAGCCGTTGATCAGGATCGCGGGCCAGGCCTTCACGATCAGGATGATCAGGATGAAGCCAAGCATCAGGGTCGGGATGAGCGCACCGCCCAGCCCGATCCAGCGGACAAAGGAGCCGTTACGGAACCACTTTCGCAGCGCGGAGCCCGGCCGGCGGGGAGACGGCGACGCCGTCTCCCCGCCCCGCGCCAGTGGTGCAGACGCGGCCATGACTCAGTGGATCTTGTTGATGAGGTTCGTTGCGATGGTCACCACGTTGGACGGCAGCGGCTCGAAGTTCACCGGGGTGAGGTACTTGGTGTTGGCACCCGACGTGATGCCCCACAGCAGGAACTTCTTGATCGCGGCGGCCTGGGCCGAGGACGGCTGGGACGCCTTCACGATGCCGTACTCGTAGTTGATGATCGGCGTAGCCGGCCGTGCCGTTGATCAGTGACTGGCCGCCACTGGCCGGGGTGCTCCCGGAGAACGTGGCCAGCGCGGCACTGATCGCCTTGCTGGTCGGCTGGGAGTACTGGCCGGACTTGTTGGACAGCGACGCCTCGCCCAGGTTGTCCGACTGGATCTGCGACAGGTAGCTGACGCCGATGTAGGCGATGCAGCCCTTGATCGCGGCGCAGCCCTTGACCATGCCGCCGCTGCCGGTCTCCGCCTCGGCGCCGGCCACGCTCGGCCAGCTGACCGTGGTGCCGACGTTGGACGAGGACCAGCCGCTCGGGTCCTGCGCGTTCAGGTACGAGGTGAACAGGAACGTGCTACCTGAGCTGTCCGCGCGGTGCAGCGTCACGATCTTCGTGCTGGGCAGCGACACACCTGGGTTGAGCGCCTTGATCTGCGAGGCGTTCCAGGTCGTGATCTTCCCACTGTAGATCCCGGCCAGCACCGTGCCGTTGAGCTTGAGCGATGCCTTGACGCCCGGGACGTTGTAGTTGACCATCAGCGCGGCCACGGCGAGCGGGATGTTCTCCAGGCCGGGGTACTGGCTGATGTCGGCCGGGGACAGGTAGGCGTCGGAGCCACCGATGTCCACCGTTCCCGCGGCCGCGTCCGCGATGCCGGTGCCTGACCCGGTGCCGGAGGTGGTGATGAGTACCTTGGGATTGAGCGTGCCGTACGCCACCTGCCACGCGCTGACCAGCGGGAGCAGCAGCGTGCTGCCGGTCTCGGACACGGTGGAGCCGTTGGCGGATGAGTTAGCCGGCGCCGACGGCGACGACGATGAAGATGCGTTTGACCCACCTGAACTGCCGCAGGCAGCCAGCAAGGTGAGCGGCACCACTGCGGCCGCCGCGCACACCAAGCGGATTTTCTTGGCCACCGAGGAATACTCCTTTGGTTTCTACACGCTGTTGCGTGTGTGTGACACGACTCGCACGCGGGCGCGTGCGATGAGGTCCGCGCGCAGCGCGGGCCTTGCCCCCGTGCGGGAGGAATGCCCTCCTCCCGCACGGGTGGGTCCCTGTCTAGCCGAAGCGACCAGTGACGTAGCGAGCCGTCTCCTCCTGGACCGGGTTCTCAAAGATCTGCGTGGTCTCGCCGTGCTCCACTAGGCGTCCCTTGTTGAGGAAGACCGTGCTGTCCGACACCCGGCGGGCCTGGGCCAGGTTGTGCGTGACGATGATCACGGTCAGGCCGGGCACCAGCGTGCGGACCAGCGCCTCGATCGACTCGGTAGCCATCGGGTCCAGCGACGAAGTGGGCTCGTCGAGCAGCAGCACGTCCGGGTCCACGGCCAGCGTGCGGGCCAGGCAGAGCAGCTGCTGCTGGCCGCCGGACAGCCGGAACGGTGAGTCCTTGAGCCGGGCCGAGACCGCGTCCCACAGGCCCACCTCGCGCAGCCGCCGCTCGGCGATCTCCTTGAGCTGGCTCCCCTTGGCCATCTTGTGCGCCTTCACCCCGGCCACCACATTGTCCATGATCGACATGGGGAAGGGGTTGGGCCGCTGGAATAGCATGCCGACCTTGCGGCGCAGCGCCATCAGCTCGACGTGCTGGCCCCAGATGCTGCTGCCGTCGAGGAGCACATCCCCCTTGTGCCCGTAGCCGCTGACCTTGTCGTTCAGCCGGTTGATGGTGCGCAGCAAGGTGCTCTTCCCTGAGCCGGTCGGCCCGAGGATGGCGGTCACCTGCCCGCCACCGAACGGTATCTGCAAGTCGGACAGCACCGCCCGCTGACCGAAGCTCAGCGTCAGGTCAACACAATTGACCACCGACTCGCCGGTGGCCGACGGTGTGCTCTGCGTCGCCTGCTGCACGGTGACCTCGCCGGGCTGGGTGGCGGTCACTGTCTGCGGTTCGGAACCAGCCGGGTCCGGCGAAGACCCGGTTTGACCAGCCTCAATTGACACGATGAGTCCCGCCCTAGTCGCCGTGATTGCGATTGCCGGGCAGTCCCCGCCTGCCCCGGCCTCTATTGATAGGGCGCGAAGGTGACACGTAGGTGAACGGGAGGGGAAGAGAAACCACACGAGGAGATGAACATGGTCACAATGCGGCGGGGCGGGCGGGAATGTCCCGCCCGCCCCGTCTGCACGTTGTGTCTCAGACCGTCACTTCGACCGCAGTGATCTGCCCGATGTCCGCGCTTACCGTCTGGTCGGACTTCACCCCACCCGGGGCCAGCACCCGGACCGTCCAGGTGCCGGGCGCGGCGAAGAAGCGGAACCCGCCGTCGGCACCCAGCGGCACCTCGGCGACGAACTCACCGCCGTCGTTGAGCAGCCGGGCGTAGCCGGTCTGCACGGCCGTGCCGTCCCTGGTCACGTGGCCCTGCACGATGGCCTGATGGCCCGCGTCGGCGGGCAGGGCCGCCCCGCCCGCCGGGGCGCCGCAGCCGTCATTGCCTGGTGCGCCGGTCACTGGCCATCACCCAGCTCGATCGGCACGCCGACCAGCGAGCCGTACTCGGTCCAGGAGCCGTCGTAGTTCTTCACGTTCGGCTGGTCGAGCAGTTCGTGCAGGACGAACCAGGTGTGCGCGGACCGCTCGCCGATCCGGCAGTAGGCGATGGTGTCCTTGCCGAAGTCCAGCCCGGCCTCGTCGCGGTACAGCGTGAGCAGGTCGGCGTCGGGCTTGAACGTGCCGTCGTCGTTGGCCGACTTGGACCACGGCACGTTCTTGGCCGTCGGGATGTGCCCGGCCCGCTGGGCCTGCTCCTGTGGCAGGTGCGCGGGGGCCAGCAGCCGGCCGGCGAACTCGTCGGGCGACCGCACGTCAACCAGGTTGCGCTTGCCGATGGCCGCCACCACCTCGTCGCGCATGGCCCGGAGCGAGGCGTCCTGTTCGCTGGCCACGTAGTGCGTGGCGGGCCGCTCGGGTACGTCCTTGACCAGCTCGCGGGAGTCCAGCTCCCACTTCTTGCGGCCGCCGTCGAGCAGTTTCACGTTGTGGTGCCCGTACAGCCGGAAGTACCAGTAGGCGTAGGCGGCGAACCAGTTGTTGTTCCCGCCGTACAGGATGACGGTGTCGCCATTGGAAATCCCGCGCTGTGAGAGCAGCGCCTCGAAACCGGCCTTGTCCACGAAGTCGCGGCGGACCGGGTCCTGCAGGTCCTTCTTCCAGTCAATCTTGATCGCACCGGGGATGTGCCCGGTGTCGTACGCGCTGGTGTCCTCGTCGACCTCGACGAGCACCACGCCCGGATCGCCCTCGTGGGCCTCGACCCAGTCTGCGTCCACCAGGACGTCAGAGCGGCTCATGCAGCAACCTCCTTGTCGGAATCCGGCTCGGCCGTTGGCTGCCGGCCCGGCCAGACTCGTTTGATAAGCACGTACATCTCGCAGCCCAGGCAGAAGCCGAAGGCTGCGTTGAGGAACGCGGCGGCGAGTGCCGCCGCCGCGGCGGCCATGCCGAGCGGGACCAGCCCGGCCGCGTACCCGATCACCCCGATGACGCTGATGACCAGGCCCACCCCCTGCGCGAACCGCGGCGGCGCCGCGGCTTCCAGCTCGGCCGGTGGCCCCAGCCGCGGCCGGACCAGCCACCGGAAGAGGTATCCGTAGGGCGAGTAGCGCAGCCCGAACACCGCCCCGATGCCGAACACGACGGCCTGGGCGGCCAGCAGCCAGCCGCTGCTGGTGATCAGCACGATCACCAGCACGATCGCGGACAGCGCAGCATTGAAACGCTGACCCCTGGGATCGACGTTCACCAGCAGCACCTCTCCCTTGGAATGGGGGAACCGACGAGAGTAGCTCGTGCCCGGGTGACGTCAGGCGTCACCGCTCCTGCTGGGCTCAGCCAGCTGCTACGGGCACGGCGCGTACGGACACAACGCAGCGGCGACGTGACAGTAGTCGACGACCCGCCGCCGGGTCAGCAGCGGAAGCACGCCCCCGATGGTATGCCTAGGTAGCCCCTGTGTCACTTCCCACCAACCTGGTAGGATATTCGGCTTCACCCGGCATCACCGAGCACCGCCAGCACTTCGTCCCGGCGCATCAGGCCGCTGCCCCGCCGGGTGACCCGGCCGTCCGGGCCGAGCACGAACACCGTGGGCGTCCGCCGCACGTCCAGCAGCCGGACCAGATCCAGCCGCTCCGCGGCGTCCACCTCCACGTGGCTGACCCCGTCCAGGCCGCTGGCCACCTCACCCAGAATCTGCCGGGTGGCCCGGCACGGCGCGCAGAATTCGCTGGAGAACTGCAGCAGGGTGGCCCGCGCCCCGAGCGGCTGCCCGAGCTGGCCCGCGGTCACCTGCCCCGGCCGGGGCGCGGTCAGCTTCCCGTCCCGGTGGCGGCGGCGCAGCCCGAACGCCGTGGCGGCGGCCAGCACCAGCACGCAGACCAGGATTCCAGCGAGCACGCCGGATACAGCGTGCCAGCGGCCGGTCCCATTCCCGGGACAGGCCCCATTCCCTGGACAGCCTTAGTGCGCCGGGATGGTGACCAGGACCCGGCCCCCCGAGGTGATCGAGAAGCTGCGCACGCTGTCCGCCATCACCGAGGACCCGCCCGTGTACCAGGTCTTGCCCTCGTCGTAGCTGGTCTTCCAGCTGCCCCCGATCACTTTCTGGCCGGCCATGTCGGTGACCACCAGATTGCACCGGACGTTCTCGGGCAGCCCGTGCACCTGAGTGTCCACCGCGGTGCCCCAGCTCATGGCGGTGTACCGAATCGTGGCCGAGACGTGCGTCGTGCTGTTTGTCGCCGATGTGGTGTCCCAGTGCGCGCCACCCGCGGCTGGCGGGTTCAGCGCGTTCCAGCTCGCAGCCCCGGCCGCACCCGCGACCAGGACCACCGCCGCGGCAGCGGCCAGGCCGCGCCACCGGCGCACCTGCCGGGCCCGCGACGTGCGGGCCAGCAGCGATTCCAGCACCCGTTCCGATGGCATCTCGCTGCCGGCCGTCTCGTCATCCGGCTCATCGGCCAGCTGCTGGGCCTCGTCAACCGGGATCCGGCGCAGCAGGGCAGGCAGCCCGGCCAGGCCGGCCAGTTCCTCACGGCACTCCGGGCAGCTGCTCAGGTGGCTGTCCACCGTGGCGCGCTCCGCCGGATCGATCGCGCCCAGTACGTAGACCCCGAGCGCGTGCCGGATGTCGCGGCAGTCCGCTGAGCCGGTCATGGCGCGAGCCCCCGTTCCTCGAGGGCGAGTTTGAGGGCCTTGAGTGCATAGAAGGTCCGTGACTTCACGGTGCCGCCGGGGATCCCGAGCTCGGTGGCGGCTTCGGCCACCGAGCGGCCGAGATAGTACGTCTGCACGAGCACCTGGCGGTGCTCTGGCCGAAGGTCACGCAGGGCGTCGGCCACCGCCCACGATTCGAGCACGCGATCCGCCTCGTCGGCAACGGGTACCAGTTCGAGCGCTGCCTCGCCAACCTCCCGCGGCCGGGCATTCCGCGCCCGGTGCGAATCTACCGCGAGGTTCCTCGCCACCGCGAATAGCCAGGGACGGGCTGGCCGCTCGGCAATAGCCTGAGGATGCAGCCAGGCCCGTAGCAGCGTCTCTTGCACAATGTCTTCCGCTCGTTGCCGGTCGCCGCTGGTCAGCCGGAGCGCATAGCGGAGCAGCGGCGCCGCGTGCTCCGCGTAGAGCGCGCGCACGAGGTCCTCGTCACATGCCCCTCCCTCGGGCTGGCGCCCTTGGATGCCTCCGTGATGTGCCACATCTCGGTAACGGCTGGCCTGATCCCCCGGTTCACCCACGGGGCCAGGTTTTGGCTGGAAAGCCGGGACGTCACCCGGAAGCGGCGGCACCGGTCAGCCGCCGGTAGCGAAATGGACGTCCCGGCCGGTCGCCGAGATATGCAGTCCGGCCCGGCCGACCCGGACCGCGGAGATCCGCAGGTGCAGCGGCAGCGCGCCGAGCGGGACGGTGAACCGCAGGCGGCCGGCCAGGGTCCGGGCCGGAACGTGCGCCGCCCGGCCGACCTGGATCTGCCGCGGCGTCAGCGTGATGCCCGCGGCGCTCGCGCTGGGCTGGACGGTAGCCGAGTAGGGCACGGCCACACCGAGATAGTGGGTGGTGCCCGCCACGTCCAGCCAGCGGCCATGCTGGCGCAAGGTGACCCCGTGCGGCAGCCCGGTGCGCAGCGCGGCCAGCGGCACGGTGCCGGTGGCCGTGGCCGCCTGCGCCGTCACCGGCTCGGGACTGCGCCCGAGCACCTGGGCGAGCGACGCGCGCACCCCGGTGAACCGGGCGTACAGACCGGTCACCCGCACCCCGCCCGCCATCACGCTGGGCACGTCGATGCTGACCGTGTGATAGCTACCGGACAGCACCTGGGTCAGGAACGGGAAACCCGCGATGCCCACGCCGGGCTTGGCCGGCAGGCCGTACGCGCTGGCCAGCCGGTCGCTGATCTTGCGTTCCGCGACGGCCGTGGCTACCCGGTCCGCGGTGACGAGCAGGACAACCACGGCTAACAGCGCGAACAGGAGTTTCCGCATCGGCGCCAGGCTACCCACCCGGCGCGGTCAGCCGCCGGCGAACGGCGGCAGCACCTCCACCACGGCGGACTCGGCCAGCAGCACGGAATCTGGCGCCCGGGTGCCCACCGGGGACCCGTAGACCAGGAAGGAGGACCGGGCCAGCACCGCGCGCAGCGGGGCGGCGCCGTCCCGGCCGGCCAGCGCCACGGCCAGCGCGTCGCCCAGGGTTTCCGCGCTTAGGGTCTCCTCGGCGACCCCCGCCGCCTGCTTCGCCGCGGCCCAGTAGCGCATTGTCACTGTGGCCATGTCCGCTATCCTCACTCACATCGGATCCAGGCAGTGCCGCCGGCGGGTCCTTGTGTCCACCGATGGGTAGTTCTCCCACAGCAGAGCACAGGGCGGAGGTGGCAGCACGTGAGTGATTTGCTGCTGCTCACCGCCACGCTGGAACCAGCTCCCGAGATACTGCCCTCGCTGGGCCTGCTGCTGCATACGGTACGCGTCGGGCCGGCCGAGGTGCCCACCCTGGCCGATGCGCCCCCGGCCGATGCCGTGCTGGTCGACGCCCGGCGCGATCTGGCCCAGGCCAGGAGCCTATGCGTGCTGCTGCGCACGGCCGGCCTGGACGTGCCCGTGCTGGCCGTGCTGACCGAGGGCGGCCTGGCCGCGGTCACCGCCGAATGGGGCGCGGACGACGTGATCCTGCACACCGCCGGGCCGGCCGAGGTGGAGGCCAGGCTGCGGCTGGCCATCGGCCGGAAGGCCGGCCTGGCCCCGGCCACCCCGGACGAGATCCGGTCCGGTGACCTGGCCATCGACGAGGCCACCTACACCGCCCGGCTGCGGGCCCGCGCCCTGGACCTGACGTTCAAGGAGTTCGAGCTGCTCAAGTTCCTGGCCCAGCACCCCGGCCGGGTGTTCACCCGGGCGCACCTGCTGCAGGAGGTCTGGGGATACGACTACTTCGGCGGTACCCGCACGGTGGACGTGCACGTCCGCCGGCTGCGGGCCAAGCTGGGCGCCGAGCACGAGGCGCTGATCGGCACGGTGCGCAACGTCGGGTACCGGTTCGTCCCGGCCAAGGGCGGCGATGAGCCCCGGCCGGGCGGCCGCCCGCGGCCCGGGCAGCGCGGCGGCCAGCGAGGCGGACGCCCCGGACCCCGCCCGGCCGCCCGCCAGCAGGCCCAGGAAGTCCCCGGCCGTGCCAGCCGACCGGCGGCGATGACCCCCGACATCACGGTCACCGGGCCGCTGCCCGGCACGGCCGCCGCCGCGGTGCTGGACCTGGTCAGCGCGGCCACCGGCGCCGACTCGGTCGGCCCGCTGTCCGAGCACACCCTGCTGCACCTCCGCTACGGCGGCGATCCACAGGCCCGTGACCTGCTGCTGCACAGCGACGGCGAACTGGCCGGCTACGCCCATCTGGACCTGTCCGACCCAGCCGGGGGGCCGAGCGGCGAACTGGTCATCCACCCGGCGCACCGGCGCCGCGGCCTGGGCCTGGCGCTGACGCGGGCGGCGCTGGCCGAGGCCGCGCCGCGGCCGCTCCGGCTGTGGGCGCACGGCGACCTGCCCGCGGCCAGCGCGCTGGCCCACCGGGCCGGCTTCGCCCGCAGCCGCGCGCTGTGGACGATGCGCCGGTCGCTGCACACCCCGCTGGAGGCGCCCCGCTTCCCGGCGGATGTCACGCTGCGCACGTTCACCGTCGGCGCCGACGAGCAGGCCTGGCTCGAGGTCAACAGGAAGGCGTTTGCCAGCCACCCGGAGCAGGGTGCCTGGACCGCGGCCGACCTGGCGCTACGGGAGCGGGAACCGTGGTTCGACCCGGCCGGCTTCTTCCTGGCCGAGCGGGCCGGGCGGCTGGCCGGGTTCCACTGGACCAAGATCCACCAGGACCAGCCCGGTGTGCGTCCGGACGGAGCCGGGGCGATCGGCGAGGTGTACGTGGTCGGGGTGGATCCCGGCGAGCAGGGCTCCGGGCTGGGCCGCGCGCTCACCCTGGCCGGGCTGCGCTACCTGCAGTCGCGTGGGCTGCCCGAAGTCATGCTGTACGTGGACGAGGACAACCGGGCGGCCATCCGGCTGTACGAATCGCTCGGCTTCACCCGCTGGCACACGGACGTGATGTACCGCCATCCGTGAGTCAGCCAGGGGCGGCAGCCCGGTCAGTCGGCGCGGCTGCCGACCGCGGAGCCGATCCCGAGAACCTCGTCGAGTTCCTGTGCGGTCAGCGGCCGGTCACACACGGCCACGGCGCTCAGCACTTCGCCATAGAGTTCGATCTCGTCGAGCGCAACGCGGTCGGGGACGCGAAGATCGAGATGCTCACGCACCGCGTCCACCTCCATCGCCAAGCCGATTAGCGGAAGCCTGACCACAAGGCTACGACGCGGCCCTATGCCCCCGCATGACCCAACAGGGTCATTTCTGGACCACCCTCAAGTGGGATTTTACCCATAACCCCAGTAACAATTCCAAGAAGCTGGGGGCGCTGAGTCTCCCGGTACGGTAAAGGGCTCGCTCGACTGATGTCTCACATGTGACTCATGAGGCGCTTTGTCCGGCCAGATCGGCGGCTAATACCGGGCGATTCACCCAGGATTGCCGGGAGAGCCCGACCAGCTCGCCGCGCGGTGCACAGCCGCGCGGGCCACGTAGCGCGCCGCGGTGCTGGCGAACGTGGCCCGGTCCGCGTCGGTGAGCTCCCGCACCACCTTGCCGGGCACCCCGGCCACCAGGACACCGGCCGGAACCTGCTGGCCCGGGCGGATGACGGTACCGGCCGCCACCAGCGCGCCCGCGCCGACCCGGGCCCGGCCGAGCACGATCGCCCCGATGCCGATCAGCGCGCCGTCATCCACCTGAGCGCCGTGCACCGTGGCCCGGTGCCCCAGGCTGACCCGCTCGCCCAGCACGACTGGCTCACCCGGATCCACGTGCAGGCAGCACAGGTCCTGGATGTTGCACTCCGCACCGACCACGATCTCGTCGTCATCGGCACGCAGCACCGACCCGTACCAGACGCTGGCCGACCGCCCCAGCGTCACCCGCCCGACAATTACGGCACCCGGCGCGACCCACGCCTCGGGGTGGAAGTGCGGGACCCGTCCATCGAGCGCGCCGACGCGGCTCATCAGCATCTCCTCCGGTGGCTGGGCGGTGGCAAGTAATCCGGGCAAAACGGGATACTCGTTCGTTTCGGTTGCGCGCGAGGGACTTACGGACAAGAGTCTTGCCTGTCCACACCGGTTGTCCCAGATCTCCTTCGTACACCACTGCCTGCTCCCCTCAGGCGCGCCCGCCTGCGCCGCGGCGCCGGGCTGGGTAGTAGCCTGGCTTGACCCACCTGACGGGTGACTCCTTATGACTGAGCACAGCGACCTTATCCCCGACCTCGACTCCGAAGACGTCTTCGAAGTCCAGATGCGTGGCTACAGCCGGCGTCAGGTCAACGAATTCGTGGCCCGGGCCCGCAGTGAGAAGCACGACTATGAGGAACGGCTGTCCCGTTCCCTCGACGAGGTCGAGCGGCTGCGCACCGAGGTGACGGCGTCCCGGCAGCGGGAACTGGAAGACAAACCGCAGCACCAGGAACTCAGCGAGCGGATGTCGCAGATCCTCAAGCTGGCCGACGACGAGGCCAGGGCGCAGAAGTCCCGCGCCCTGGAGGACATCACCAAGCAGCGGACCGAGGCCAAGCAGGAGATCGACCGGCTGAAGGCCGAGGCACGGGAGCAGACCGAGCGGATGCTGGCCGCCGCGCAGGAGCAGGCGGAGAACACCATCGCCACCGCGCGGGCCGAAGCCGAGAAGGCCCGCACGTCGGCCCGCACCGAGGCGGAGCGCGTGGTCAGCGAGGCGCAGAAGAAGTCGGAGAACGCGGTCGCGGCCGCGCAGGCGCAGGCCAAGCAGATGCTGGACGAGGCGACCGCACGGGCCACGGCCATCCACGACGGTGCCGAGCGCCGCCTGAACCTGCTGGTCGCCCGGCACACCGAGACGGTCCGCCGCCTCACCGAGGTCCGCGACGTGGTGACCAACCTGGTGGCCGGCGAAGCCGCCCGCGGCTCGCTGGAGGAAGAGGTCGCCCGGTCCGTGGCCAGCGCGGTGTCCGGCGGCGGCAGCGGCAACGGGACCCCGGCGGCCGCCCCACGCCAGGCGCCGCTGGCCGAAGGCCGTCACGCCCCGGCCCCGGCGGCCCGCCCGGCCCCGGCCAACGGAGGCACCGCGCAGGCCCCGGCTGGCGCCGGCGCCGCCCGCAGCGCCAGCCACCGCGGCAGCCCGGTGCCGGGCGAGCAGGCCGCCGCCACCGGCCGGGCCGACGAGCCCGCCCGGCCCGCGGTCAAGCCGGTCCGCACCCCGACCAGCACGGCCCGGCCGGCCACCGAACCAGACCGCACTGCCGAATAACGCACAATCGCCGATCGAATCAGTGCGGTGCAAAATGCCTCGCGGGTGAGGCACAATGCACCGCGCTGAGCTATTCCGGGCTAGCCGGCCGCCAGCGCGTCGAGGCGACGCAGAATAACTCCCTCGCGCAAAGCCCACGGGCAGATGAACAACTCGTCCAGGCCGAACAGGTCCATCGCCCCGTCGGCGACCATGGCCCCGGCCGCCAGCTGCGGCGCGCGGCCACGGGACACCCCGGGCAGCTGCACCCGCTCGGCCGCGCTCATGGCCGACAGCTTCTCGGCCAGCTTGGTCACGTCGGCGTGGCTGAGCCGGCGCCGGACATAGAACCCCTCGCTGGACGGCGCGGCGCCGGAGATCCTGGCCAGCTGGCGGAAGGTCTTGGAGGTGGCCACCGCGCGGTCCGGCTGGCCGTCCCGCATGACCTGCCCGGCGTGCCGGCCGATCTCGGCTCGCACGTGCTTGCGCAGCTTGCGCACCTCGTCGGCGGACGGCGGGTCGGTGGTGAACCAGTCACGGGTGAGCCGGCTCGCGCCGAGCGGGAGCGAGATGGCCACGTCCGGCTCCTCATCCACGCCGCCGGCGATCTCCAGCGAGCCGCCGCCGATGTCCAGCATCAGCACCTTGCCCGAGGACCAGCCGAACCAGCGGCGGACAGCCAGGAATGTGAGCCGGGCCTCGTCCCGGCCGGACAGCACCTGGATGTGCGTGCCGGTGTCATCGCGGATCCCACCCAGCACGTCATCGGCGTTGGCCGCGTCCCGGACCGCGGAGGTGGCGAACGCCAGCAGGTCCTCCACGCCCTTGTCCTCGGCGATCAGCAGCGCCTCACGGACGAAGGCGTGCAGCTGCTCGGCGCCCTCGGCGGACAGCCGGCTGCCGTCCTCCAGATGATCACCAAGCCGCAGCTCGGCCTTGTGCGAGTAGACCGGGGTTGGCCGCGCGCCGCGATACGCGTCCACGACCAGGAAATGCACCGTATTGGAGCCCACGTCCAGGACACCGAGTCGCATACATTGACGCTACTGGGCCGGTGGGACTGTGTGTACCAACGGGCGGACGACAGGAGGCGCGATGGCGAAGACGGTGGGCCGGATCCGGGTCGAGACGGGACGTAAGCGGGTACGCGCGTACCTGGGCGGCGATCTGGTCGCGGATACCAGGCAGCCAGTGCTGGTCTGGGAGTGGCCCTACTTCCCGGTGTACTACTTCCCGGCCGCCGACGTCCGGGCCAAGCTGGTGCCCACCGGCGAGACCGAGCATTCGCCGAGCCGCGGCGAGGCGGAGATCTGCTCTGTCGTGCTGCCCGGCGCGACCGCGGCCAAGGCGGCCAAGCGCTACCCGGACTCGCCGCTGGAGGAGCTGCGCCGCTAGTCCGGCTGGACTGGGACAGCATGACCGAGTGGTTCGAGGAGGACGAGCCGGTCTACACCCACCCGCGGGACCCGTACTCCCGGGTGGACATCCTGGCCAGCTCGCGGCATGTCCGGGTGGCGGTGGACGGGGTGACGGTGGCCGACTCGCACCAGCCGCGCATCCTGTTCGAGACCGGCCTGCCGCCGCGCTACTACCTGCCGCTGACCGATGTCCGGCTGGACCTGCTCCGCCCGTCGGCCACCCAGACGCACTGCCCGTACAAGGGCACCGCCGCCTACTGGTCCGTGGAGACCGGCGACGGCCTGCACCAGGACATCGTCTGGATCTACCGCACCCCGCTGCCGGAGAGCCAGAAGATCACCGGGCTGGCCTGCTTCTACGACGAGAAAGTGGACGTGTACCTGGACGGCGAGCTGCAGCCCCGGCCGCGGACCCACTTTCAGCTGAGGGGGGCCAGCTATGCCACGACCCATCGTGACCACTGGGGTGCCGATCGACTGCATCAACGCGGTGTCCGCGGACAGCGCGCCGTTCGGCACCAAACTGTCGCCGGCCGCGCTGCGCGCCGCCGGGCTGCCACCCGCGGTCGGCGCGGCCAACGGCGGCGACCTCGGCGTCCGGCTGGTCGGCCGGGACCGCGACCCGGCCACCGGGGTGCTCGGCTGGCCGTCCGTGCTGGCCACCACCGGGACCATCCGCACGCTAGTACGGGATCAGGTGGCGGCCGGGCAGCTGCCGTTCCTGCTCGGCGGCTGCTGCACGCTGCTGCCCGGCGCGCTCAGCGGCGCACGGGACGCGCTCGGCCAGATCGGGCTCGGCTACCTGGACGGGCACCTGGACCTCTACGACGGCCAGACCTCCGAGACCCGCGAGCCGGCCGACATGCCGATCTCGGTGATCACCGGCCATGGCCCGGCGGCCTGGTCCGCTGCCATCGGCGCGCCACTGGTAACCAGGCCCGGGCTCGTCCTCCTTGGGCCCCGGGACCGAGGTGAGGCAGTCGCCTACGGCAGCGTTATGCCGGAAGATGCTGGGCTGGATACGGAGCTCGGCCCGGCCAGCCTGCGTGAGCGCGGGCTGACCGAGGCCGGTGCGGCCACCCGGGACCAGCTCAGCGCGGCTGCCGGGCGGTACTGGGTGCACCTGGACGTGGACGTGCTGGACGAGCTGGCCTTCCCGGCCACCGACGACTTGCAGCCGGGCGGGCTGACCGTGGCCGAGCTGGCCGAGCTGCTCGGCCCGCTGCTGGCCAGCCCGGCGCTGGCCGGGGTCTCGCTGGCCTGCTACAACCCGCAGAAGGACGCCGACGGCAACGGCGCCGCGGACGTGCTGGAGCTGTTCCGCGGGCTGCGCTGACCTCAGCCACCGTCCAGGTCCTCGATCCGGGCGGTGCTCGGCGGGTGGCGGCGGGCCAGCGCCTGGGCCGCCTCCTCGGCATCGTGCAGCACCCGGAGCACGTTGCCGCGGGCCGCCGGGCGCAGTCGTCCTCGGTCCACCCCCGGCTGAGCAGTTCGGCGAACAGCGCCGGGTAGCAGGACACGTCGGCCAGGCCGGCGGGCAGCTGGTCCGTGCCGTCGAAATCCCCGCCCAGCCCGACGTGCTCGATCCCGGCCACCGCGCGGACGTGCTCGACGTGGTCCGCGACCTGGGCCAGCGCGCGGTCGGCCGGGGGCGGGTGGCGGCGCGCTCGCGGGCCGCCTGCT
>CAVVGF010000063.1:0-28796 GCA_963747705.1 uncultured Actinomycetes bacterium
GTTCCAGTCACCGCAGGCCGGGCCGCCCGCGCCCAGCGCGCCGTCCGCGGCGACGGCGGTCACGCTCCGGCCGGCCGCGACTGCGCCGGCCGCGGCTCAGCCAGGCGTGGCCCCGCCATCCTGGCCGCCGCTGCTCAACTACGTGCGGATCCCGGTGATCTTCTCGCTGCTGCTGCTGCTGACGTTCTTCCCGATGATCCTGGGCCTGTCCGAGCGGGAACTGCACCGGGCCAGCGGGCTCGGCACCGGGCCTTACCTGTGGCGCTGGCTCGGCGTCACCGGGGCCATGTTCGCGATTTCAGCCGTCGCCTACGCGGTGCACACCCGGCGCGTCGCTCGCCCCGGCCGTCGACTGGCGGTCGCGCTGTCCGGCGGACCCGATAGCCGGGAGGCGGCCGGCGGCGGCAGCGGGGCGGCCTGATCCGCACTGGTGAGTTGCTGCCTGCTGGCCGGTGGCCGGTCACGCCAGAACGGATGGCTGCCCGCCCAGAAGCACAGGCCGAGCCAGAAGGCCAGGGTGACTATCGCCACGATGGGGACGACGATGGCTATCAGGTTTGGGTCTGATCCGACCATGGTCTTGCACCTGTCCGGAGCTTTTCTGTTACCTCCAGAATGCGCTCCGTACCCGGCGGGCGGTACCCCACAAGCAGGTAGTCCAGAAGCAGATAGTCCGGGGCGGCCGTGCTATCGCGCCGCGGCCTGCCCGGCGGCAGGGGCGGCCGGCCGGATCGGCTTGGTGAACAGCGACACCGGCTGGGCCACGGGCACCGCCGCGGCCACGGTGGTGGCCGGCACCGGCTCGATGACCGGCGCGGGCTGGCCCGTGCCGCGGCTGTGCCGCCATCTGATCAGGCTGACCAGCACGACCACGGCCAGCGCGGCGGCATAACCGGCCCGTTCGATGGCCGCGATCCCCACGTGCATCCCGGGCAGCGGCTCACCGACCGCGAAGTACTTGACCATGGCGAAGGCCAGCCACTCCACCCGGCCGTCGAAGGCGACCAGCATGACCAGCAGCATCGTGTACCACGGGAAGGGCGGGGTGGTCACGGCCAGCGCGACCCCGGTCATCACCACCGCGCCGCGCCACGGCCGGTCCGGGTCGGTCCGCCACAGCACCAGCAGGCCGGTCACCGCGAGCACGGCGAACGCGGCTAGCAGACCCAGCTGCCCGTGCACCAGCGTGCCGAGCAGCAGGAACCGGGTGCCGTTGCTGTAGCCCTCCTGCTGCAGGTAGCCGGGCACGAACCCGACCACCCGGCTGCCCACGGCCAGCACGTGCGGCAGGTACACGACCACGGTGGCGAACAGGCCGGCCGAGGCCAGCGCGTACCAGCGGCGCTTGGCCACCGCGGGCAAGACCAGCACCGGGGTGACCTTGGTCCAGATGGCCAGGGCCAGCAGCGTGCCGCCGGCCAGCGACCGGCGCAGCCGGCCCCGCTGGGCCAGCACCAGCAGCGCGCCCGCGGTCAGCAGCGCCGCCAGCACGTCCACGTGCGCGTTGTTGCCGGCCTCCAGGGCCACGGTCGGGCACCAGGCCCACAGCACAGCCAGCCGCCGGTCCAGCCCGAGCCGCCCCAGGCCGGCCAGCAGCAGGACGGTGAGCCCGACCGCGCACAGGGCGGCGGCGGCCTGGATCGGGGTGGTCCCCGAGCCCGCCGGGGAGACCAGGTGGACCAGGTAGAAGTAGGCCTCGGCCACGGGCGGGTAGATGGTGTGCACGATGGGCCGGTTGATCAGCGTGCAGCCCGGGTCGGCCAGCCCGTGCGGCGCGCCCGCCAGCTGGGCGCCCGGGGCCACGCACCAGAGCGTGGTGTGGTGCGGCCAGAGGAACTGATCCCGCAGGAAGGCCAGCTGCGGCGCGGCCGGCGAGTAGGCGTACGGGTCGATGCCGGCCGCCTGGACCCGGCCGTCCCAGACGTAGCGGTACAGGTCGTCGCTGCCCTGCGGCGCCGCGGACAGCGCGGCCAGCTGCACCGCGATCGCGCCGAGCAGGATCAGCGGCGCCGCCCAGCGGAGCGGGAGGCGGCGGACCAGCAGCACGCCGATGGCGAAGGCGGCCCACACCGCGGCGGCCAGCGGGACCACCCCGGCCCACGAGGTGAGCCGGTCGGGGTGCACGCTGAGGAACACCAGCGCGGTGAGCACTGCCGCCGCGGCCACCGCCGCGGCCATGCGGACCTTCGCCGCCATGCCTGTCATGCGTTTCACGCTGCCAGCCAGCCGGGCCCAGCGGGCTAGTTACGGCCTGGTCGTAATCAATCGTTAAGGCCGTCCGACCTGCGAAGATGCGGGACACACGGGACGGAACGTGACCCGGGAGGCGGGCCGAGCACCTCAGGGACAGCTGAAAGGCAGCTGAGGGGGCGGCTCAGGACAGGCCGCGGGACAGCGCGGCGAACCAGCGCCCGGCGTCGGTCCACACCTCGATGACCGCGAGGCCCGCGTTCAGCCCCAGCTCGGTGATCTGGTCGGCGCCGATGGACGCCCAGGGGAACCACGGGCTGAACCGGCCCTGGTGGCTCAGCCGGACCATCTCCCTGGCCAGTTGCGCGCCGGGCGGCTCCACCTCGACCAGCGCCTGCCCGGCCGGCTTGAGCAGCTCGGCCACCCGGCTCAGCAGCGCCTCCGGGTCGCCGCCGATGCCGATGTTGCCGTCGGCCAGCAGCACCCGCGCCCACCGGCCGGTGCCCGGCACGGTGGCGAACACGTCCCGGTGCAGCGCCAGCGCGCCACACGACCTGGCCAGCTGAACGGCCGACAGGGTGATGTCGATCCCCAAAGCCGGGACGCCCCGCTCGGCCAGCGCGACGGTCAGCCGGCCGGGCCCGGAGCCCACGTCCAGGGTGGGCCCCTGGCAGCGCTCCAGGATCGACAGGTCACCGGGGACGACATGCAGCCAGTCATCGATCCGCAGGGGGGTACGCCGGCCGTCGGCGTGCTCGATCTCCGGCCGCGCGAGGCCGGTAAGAGCGTCTTCGTACAGCTCACCGAGCACGCGGTCCCCCTCCTTCCGCTTCGTCCGGGCAGCGCACCCGGAACTGGGTCACCGGGCAGCGCGCACGGCGGCCGCCGTGCCCGGGCAGCGCACCCGGGCGCAGTCACGGCGGCGACGAGCTTAACGGCGGTCCGGCCGAAACGACCCTTACGGACCTGTGACGGATCTATGCCGGTCAGCGGCATAAAAGCGGTTAGGCCTTTACCGTGGAGGGGTGAACACCAACCCCGACCGGCCAGGCCGGATCATCGTCGTGGACGATGACGCCACCCTGGCCGATGTCGTCGGGCGTTATCTGACGCGCGATGGGCACCACGTGGAATGTGTCGGCGACGGTTACGAGGCCCTGCGCCGGGTCGCCGCCGAGCCGCCGGACCTGGTGGTCCTCGACCTGATGCTGCCCGGCATCGACGGCCTGGAAGTCTGCCGCCGGCTGCGCGCGCAGTGGCCGATCCCGGTGGTGATGCTGACCGCGCTGGGCGAGGAGACCGACCGGGTGGTCGGCTTCGAGACCGGCGCGGACGACTATGTCACCAAGCCGTTCAGCCCGCGCGAGCTGGCGCTGCGGGTGCGCTCGGTGCTGCGCCGGGCGCGCGGCGGCGGGCTGCCCGACCCGCCCGCGCTGGGCGTGATCAAGGACGGCAACCTGGTGGTGGACCTCGGGGCGCATTCGGTCATGCTCGGCGAGACCACGCTCGCGCTGACCTCGCGGGAGTATGACCTGCTGGTGTTCCTGATGCGCCGGCCGCGCCAGGCGTTCAGCCGGGATCAGCTGCTGGCGCACGTATGGGGCTGGACGTTCGGTGACACCTCCACCGTCACCGTGCACATCCGGCGGTTGCGGGAAAAGATCGAGCCCGACCCCACCTCGCCCCGCCGGATCGTCACGGTCTGGGGCGTGGGCTACCGCTATGAACCAGGAGAAGCATGACAGGCATGACAGGCGTTAACTGGCCCACCATCCAGCAGGCCGCCGAAGATGTCGCCGGGGTCGCGCTCGCCTCGGCCGCGGCCGGGCTGCTCAGCATCCGCCTGCTGGCCCGGCGGTCCATGGCCACGCTGCTGTTCGTGGTGGCCGCGGTAGTAATCCTCAGCTCCGCGGTCGGCGTCGAGATCGTCGCCCACCAGATGCTGGTCTCCACTGAGGACCGCAACGTCGTGCTGGTCGTCGTGGTGATGGCCGCGCTGGCCGGCTTCGCGGTCGCGCTGGTCGTCGGGCGCCAGGTCACCTCGGCCAGCCGGGTGCTGCTGAACGCGGTGCGCGACGTGGGCAGCATCGGGTACTTCGAGCCGCCCAAGGCACGGCTGGCGGCCGAGTTCGAGACGCTGTCCGACGAGCTGTCCGCGGCGCACGAGAAGATCGCCGAATCGCGGGCCCGGGAGCGGGCCCTGGAAGCCAGCCGCCGGGAGCTCGTCGCCTGGGTCAGCCACGACCTGCGCACCCCGCTGGCCGGGCTGCGCGCGATGGCGGAAGCGCTGGAAGACGGCGTGGTAGTGGACTTCGAGACGGTCACCACGTACCACACCCAGATCCGCCGCGAGGCGGACCGGCTGTCCGCGATGATCGACGACCTGTTCGAGCTGGCCCGGATCCACGCCGGGGCGCTCCGGCTGTCCCGCCGCATGGTCGGCCTGGACGACCTGGTGGCCGAGGCGCTGGCCAGCACCGAGCCGCTGGCCCGGGCCAAGGGCGTGCGGCTGCGCGGCTCGTCGGTGCGCGGCCTGCCGGTGCTGGTGGACGCGGACGAGTTCGGCCGGGCGCTGCGCAACCTGGTGACCAACGCGATCCGGCACACCCCGTCCGAGGGTCTGGTCGAGGTGCAGGGCGACGTGCACCGCGGGATGGCCTGCGTCAGCGTGGTGGACGCCTGCGGCGGGATCCCCGAGGAAGCCCTGCCCCGCGTGTTCGACGTGGCGTTCCGGGCCGAGACCGCGCGCACCCCGGGCCCGGACAACAACGCCGGCCTGGGGCTGAGCATCGCCCGCGGCATTGTGGAGGCGCACGCCGGGCAGATCGCGGTGCAGAACATGGCCCGCGGCTGCCAGTTCGTCATCCGGCTGCCGCTGGCCCAGGCCGAGGCACCGGCCGCGCTGGCGCCGGCCTCCGGCCCACCCGGCCGCCTGCTGACCAACGGCCAGGGGGTCAACTAAGACGCAGAAGAAGAAGCAGCGGCGGCCAGGTCCCAGGGGCCTGGCCGCCGCTGCTGTGCGGGGAGGAAAGCCAGGGAGAGTCAGGCGGCCAGCCCGCCACTCACCGGGCGGCGGAGCGGTGCCTTGGCGAACTCGGTCATCCCGTCACTGAAGCTGGTCCCGGCGCGGAAGCCCAGCCCGTCGGCGGCCGCGGCCGCCGACGGGGAAGCCACCACGTGCCGGACGTCGCCGAGCCGGTACTTGCCGGTCACCTCGGGCGCCGGGCCGCCGAACGCGGTGGCCAGCGCGGCGGCCATCTCGCCGACCGTGTGCGGCTCGCCGGAGGCCACGTTGAACGCGCGCAGCGTGCCGGGCACCCCGGCGCGCAGCGCGGCCATGTTGGCCCGGGCCACGTCATGCACGTGCACGAAGTCGCGGCGCTGCTGGCCGTCCTCGTAGACCTGTGGCGGCCGGCCCGCCTCCAGCGACGAACGGAAGATCGCGGCCACCCCGGAGTACGGGGTGTCCCGCGGCATCCGCGGCCCATAGACGTTGTGGTACCGGAGGGCGACCGCGGACCCGCCGGTCATCCGGGCCCAGGTGGCGGCCAGGTGCTCCTGGGCGAGCTTGCTGGCCGCGTACGCGTTGCGCGGGTCGAGTGGTGCGTCCTCGCTGATCGTCGCGGTCACCAGCGACTGCGCGCAGTGCGGGCAGCGCGGCTCGAAACGGCCCGCCCGCAGGTCATCCTCACTGCGCGGCGCGGGCCGCACCCGGCCGTGCGTGGCGCAGTCATAGGCGCCCTCGCCGTAGACCACCATCGAGGAGGCCAGTACCAGCCGGGGCACCCCGGCCCGGCCCATCGCCTCGAGCAGCACCGCGGTGCCGGTGATGTTCACGTCCGAGTAGGCCGACAGGTCGCTCAGGTCCACCCCGAGGCCGACCAGCGCGGCCTGGTGGCACACCACGTCGGCGCCCGCGACCGCGCGGCGCACCGCGTCCGGGTCGCGCACGTCGCCCACGGCCAGGTCGAAGTCGGGCGGCAGGTAGTCAGGCCGCCCGTTGTGCACGGCGGGGGTCAGCGAGTCCAGGCCCTGCACCTCATGGCCGGCCGCTCGCGCTGCATCGACTGCATGGGAGCCGATGAACCCCGCGGCCCCCGTCACCAGAATGCGCATGACAGCAGCGAATCACGCGGCCACCTGGGGACATACGCCGCGCGACCATCCGTCACAGCTCTGTAAGGGTCGATTCGGCCGGCCGGTACTACGGTCGAGAGCCGTGAGGATCGATGTCATTCTGCCCTGCCTGAACGAAGAGGAAGCGCTGCCCTGGGTGCTCTCCCGGGTGCCGGCCGGCTTCCACCCGATCGTGGCCGACAACGGCTCTACCGACCGTTCGGCCAGCATCGCGGCCGCTCACGGGGCAACCGTTATCCCAGTGCCGCAGCGCGGGTTCGGCGCGGCCTGCCACGCCGGGCTGCAGGCCGCGACCAGCGAGATCGTCTGCTTCATGGACGCCGACGCGTCGCTGAACCCGAATGACCTGCCGCAGGTCGCCGACCAGGTGCTGGCCGGCCAGGCCGACCTGGTGCTGGGCCGCCGGATGACCGGCCGCCTGGGCGACTGGCCCATCCACGCCCGGGTGGCGAACAAGGTCCTCGCCACCGAGTTGCGCCGCCGTACCGGCGTCCGGCTGCGCGATCTCGGCCCGATGCGCTGCGCCCGGCGCACCGAACTGCTCCAGCTGGGGCTCAGCGACCGGCGCTTCGGCTACCCGCTGGAGATGGTGATGGCCGCGGCCACCGCCGATTGGAGGATCCGCGAGGTGGACATCCCGTATCTGCCCCGTTCCGGGCGGTCGAAGGTGACTGGCACGGTGTCTGGCACCGTGCGGACGGTTCGTGACATGCGCCGGGTGCTGGCCTCATGAACGCGCTCAACGCCCAGCTCATCGTGCTGGCCAAGGCGCCGGTGCCGGGCAAGGTGAAGACCAGGCTGACCCCGCCGTTCTCCCCGCATGAGGCGGCCATGCTGGCCGAGTCCGCGCTGGCCGACACGCTGGAGGCCGGGGCCAGCGCCTCGTTCACCCGGCACATCCTGGCCCTGGCCGACCAGTGGGCCACCCCGGGCGCGCTGCGCGCCGAGCTGCCCGGCCGCTTCGAGGTGATCCCGCAGCGCGGCGACGGCCTCGACGAGCGGATCGCGGCCGCGTTCGACGACGCCTACGCCAAGCTGAACGCACCCATCGTGCTGATCGGCATGGACACCCCGCAGGTGACCCCGGGGTTGCTGGAGACGGTGGCCCAGCCGCTGACCTCAGGTGAGGCGGACGCGGTGTTCGGCCCGGCCACGGACGGCGGGTTCTGGCTGCTCGGGCTGCGCCAGCCGGACCCCAAGCTGATCTACGGCGTGCCCATGTCACAGGATCACACCGGCCGGGTCCAGCTGGAGCGGCTGCGCGCGGCCGGGCTGCGGATCCGCCAGGTGCCCGAGCTCATCGACGTGGACACGGTTGACGACGCGGTCCAGGTGGCGGGCCAGGCGCCGGGCAGCCGGTTCGCGGCCACGCTGAGCATCCTGTACCCGCAGCCCCGGCCGGACATGGTCAGTACCGGGCGGCATCACCAGCCCGCCCCGGCGCCGGTGGGCTGACCGCGCCAAAGGGGGCGCGCCGCCGACCTGGACTGAGGAGCGAGTGAGCGAGGAACGAGCGACCGAGCGACGAGGGAAGCTCGGTGGATTCAGCGCCCCCGGAGGCGCAAAGCTAATTCCGCGATGAGCCGGTAGCACAGCTCGACCAGCAGCAGGCCGACCAGCGCTTCCAGCACGCCCTCGACGAGGCTGCGCGCGACCAGCGCGGTCACGATGCCGGACCGGCCCTCCGGGTTGGGCAGCGCGGCTTCCAGGCCGCTGGCCACCACCACCGGCAGCGTCCCGATCAGCGCGACCTTCCAGAAGTGCGGCCGGACCAGCTGGGCGCTGCGGCGCAGCCCGGCCCAGGCCCGCCGGTCCTCGATCTCGATCACCGGCCCGACCACGACGAGCAGGTTGAGCGCGATCAGCCCCGGGATGATCAGGAGCACCAGGCCGAGCACCACGATCAGCGCCACCAGCAGGTCGGCCGCGATCAGCGCCCCCCAGGGCAGCGTGCGCAGCACGTCCCTGAGCCGGGCCTCGCCGGTGCCGTGCTCGGCGCTGACCAGGCGGCTGAGGAAACCGGCCAGGAACACCGCGCCGAGCAGGCTGATCACCGACGAGACCAGCGCGCCGCCCAGCGCCGCCGTCAGCCCGGCGTGGCTGAGCAGGTGATCAACGGCGATCTCCACCGCGGTGACGACCAGGCTGACCGCGATCGCGACGACCAGGATCCGCCCGGCGTGCCGCCGCCCGGTGCGCAGCACCGCCGCCGCGATGGACCGGGCCGGCAACGCCGGACCAGGCTGACGTCGGCTCCCCCGCCGCTGACGCGCCGTCATGGCAGGTAACGCTACGCGAGAACCCTCATGCCGAACGCTGGCGGGTGGCCAGTGCCGTCCAGCCACCCCGATCCAGTTAGTCCTTACTCGCTGCCCGGCAGCCCGGTCATGAGGTCGTCGGCGGTTTCCATGCCGGCTTTCCACACCGACCGTGCGATGATCTTGGTGACGTCGGCGCGGTGGGCGTACTTCCCGGCGATCTCGGTGCCTTCCTCGAGCAGCCCCTCCGACAGCGTGGTCGGCTGCAGCCCCAGCTCCAGGAACTGGTCGTTGCGGACCACCAGGTCGTTCTCCTCCGCCTCCCGCCGCGGGTTGGGCAGGTAGGCGATCTCCACCCCCATCACATCACCGACCATCTTGGCCAGGTCCAGCACCCGGTGCGTCTCCGTGATCTGGTTCAGCACCCGCGGCCGCTCCCCAGCCGCGGGCGGGTTGGTGATGGCCAGCTCGATACACCGCACCGTGTCCCGGATATGGATGAACGCACGGGTCTGCCCCCCGGTGCCATGCACCGTCAGCGGATGCCCGATGGCCGCCTGCATCAGGAACCGGTTCAGCACCGTGCCGTAGTCCCCGTCGTAGTCGAACCGGTTGATCAGCCGCTCATCGCGGCCCGTCTGCGGCGTCTGGGTGCCCCACACGATGCCCTGATGCAGGTCGGTGATCCGCAGCCCGTCGTTCTTGGCATAGAACGCGAACATCAGCTGATCCAGCGTCTTGGTCATGTGATACACGCTGCCCGGGTTAGCCGGGTGCAAGATCTCCCGCTCCAGCTCCCCATCGGGGGTGGGCACCTTCACCATCAGGTACCCCTCCGGGATCGGCGCGCGACCCCGACCAGCCATAGCCGTAGACACCCATCGTGCCCAGGTGGGCCAGCGCCGCGTCCACCCCCGTCTCCACCAGCGCGGTCAGCAGGTTATGCGTGGCCCGCACATTGTTATCCACCGTGTACCGCTTGGTCGCACTGGTCCGCATCGAATACGGCGCCGCGCGCTGCTCCGCGAAGTGCACGATCGCATCCGGCCGCAACTCCCCCAGCACCGCGGCCAGCCGGTCATACTCAGTGGCCAGATCCAGGCTGGTGAACCCGACCCGCCGGCCCGACACCTGCTCCCACACCCTGATCCGCTCACTGATCGGCCGGATCGGCGTCAGCGACTCCACCTCAAGATCAATATCGATCTTCCGGCGGGACAGGTTGTCGATAATGGTCACCTCGTGGCCACGATCCGACAGATACAGCGAGGTCGGCCAGCCGCAGAACCCATCGCCGCCGAGAACCAGGACGCGCATTCCGACTCCCATCACCTTCCGCGATTGCACAGACGCCCTCGCCAGTGCCGGTGTACCGGGCGGTTACTGCCGGGCCGCGTTCTTAGCCCGTCATACCGTCCCGTGGCCGGCAGTTTACCCGCCGGCCCTTAACCCGAACCTGTGCTCGATAAGGGCAGCCTATGGCCAGTTAGCTGAGTGGTCGCCAACCCGTCAGCGCGAGCATCCTAGCCAGGCGTCAGCCGTAACACCAGCCAGCCGGGCGTTTCCTCTGGTCAGCGGTCATCTCGGGCCCGATGACCCGCCGCGTTGCCACCCCGCGCCGCAGCGCCGGGTGTACGCTGCGCCACCGCTGGCGACGATACGGCACTACCCCGCCAGCCATCCTTTTAGAGCTTAAATTGCGCAGCCATCACACAGCTCTTATCTCACTTTGGGGATTTACCTACCCACTTTGCGTGACCTAACCAGCAATAGGCGGTTTCCCCGGGGTGTCCCGGTAAGCGGGTGAGAAGACTCACACCCGGTTGCGGAGGATGTGATTGTTGCGGCCCAGGTTCAGCACCGGGCGGCCGGTGTTCGGCAGCGGGTGACCGAACCGGCCCAGGCCGATGTAGTTGCTGATCACCCAGTTCGCCCGGGTGTGCGCCAGCAGCGTGACGCCGATGCCGGTGTTGCCGCTGATCAGGTTGGCCGGGTGCAGCCGCGGGTCGCCGATCGCGTTGTCGTAGGCGGTGCCGGCCAGCAGCACCCCGCCGCGCTGGTTGGCCAGCGCGGACGTGCCGAGGATTTCGGTGCCGATGAAGCTGCGCATGACCAGGTTGCGGTAGGCGTGCCCGGTGATGGCCAGCCCGTAGCCCTGGTTCCCGGAGAACGTGTTCTGCGGGATCACCGAGCGCAGCGTGCCGCCGATCGTGTTGCCGTGCGCGGTGCCGTCGATCAGCACCCCGTCGCCGCCGTTCGGCAGCACCGCGTCGCCCTTGGTGGTCAGCCCGGCAATGTCCGGGTCCACCGTCACCCCGGACGCGTTGCCGCCCAGCTCGATACCGTTCCCCGTGTTGCCGGACATCACGTTGGTCCGGACCAGGTTGTCCCCGCCGGTCGAGGTGATCAGCACACCGTCGTGCCCGTTGGGCACAGCGCCCCCGAACGCGGCCAGCCCACCGAACGTGTTGAACGTGACGAACCCGTGCGCGGTGCCGGTCACCTCGATGCCGTTCCGGCCGTTGCCCGCGGACACGTTGCCCAGCGGGATGACCCCGCCCACCTGCGTGTTGGCCGAGGATCCGCCGATCAGGATGCCGTCGCCCCTGTTACCCAGCCGGGTCGCGTTGTTGGCCGCGATGCCGAAGAAGTTGCCCTGCACGGTGACGTTGTTCGTGCTGGTCACGTACAGGCCGTTGCGGCCGTTGCCGCTGATCACGTTGTAGTAGACGAACGGGTTGTTGACGAACTTGCAGCCGGTCAGCGAGTTGCCCGGCCGGCCCGGTCGATCCGCACCCCGTCCCCGGCGTTGCCCAGCGCCCGGTCGCCGTGGCCGGTGGTCCCGATGAAGTTCCCGTTCAGCCGGTTGTCCCGGGCGCCCGCGTTGATCAGCACGCCGTTGCCCTTGTTGCCGGAGATGGTGTTGCCCAGCGGTGGCACCACGAACACCGGCTGCTCGGTGCCCTTGTCGCCGGTCGGGTCGTTGGCCTCGCCGGTGGCCGGGTTCACGTAGGCGGTGCCGCCGATCTCGTTGTCCGCGGCCCCGCCGACCAGGTCGATGCCGTCGCCCCGGTTGCCCAGCGCCCGGTGCCGGCCCGGTTGGTGCCGATGCGGTTGGACACCACCGTGTTGTGCGCGGATCCGGCCAGCACGATGCCGGCCCCCGCGTTGGCCGAGATCACGTTGCCGACCACGTTGACCGCCTTGGCCGGGTTCAGCCCGATCCGGTTGCCGTTCGAGGCCACCAGCACCCCATTGCCGTGGTTGCCCGCTGGGTGACCCTTCAGGTTCAGCCCGATGTAGTCGTGATTCAGCGTGATGTTCCTGGCGACCAGGGTGACCCCGGCGTCGCCGGCCCGGTCCACGGCCACGCCGAGCAGCGACGAGCCACCCGCGCCCGGGCCGAACACCAGGCCCAGGTGGCGGCGGCAGTTGATGGCCACGACCGGCGGGCCGCCGCCGTGATAGCCGGGCGCCGAGGTGGCGTCGATCGCCACCCGGCGGTGCATCGCGGGCAGCGCGCGGGCCAGCCTGATCGTGCCGCGGACCGCGAACACGATGCGGGTGGCCGAGTGCGGCCCACTGCCGTTGGCGACGGTGATGGCGGCGCGCAGCGAGCCAGGCCCGGCGTCGTGCAGCGTGCGGACGACCAGGGTGCGGATGACCTGCGGGTGCGCGGCGGCAGCCGGCGTGGCCGCGGCCGCGGGTGCGGCGGTACTGGCCGCGGCGGCCAGGGCCGCGCACCCTGTCACCGCGGCGCAGGCCCATCTGGCCCTGCCCCAGGAAAGCCGCCGGTGCCGGAAAATCCGGTTCCTGCCCGCAGTGACCATTATTACCTTGCCCCCCGATAACCGTGATTTGCCCAGGTCAGCGCGCCGTACTGGCGTTCAGAAAGAAATATGTTCAGCCTGGCCCGGCGGTAAACGGAAGGATTATCCGGCCAATACGGCGCAGAGCCGGGCGAGCGCGCCGGTGAACGCGTGCTCCGGTGGGGACCCGCAGCCGAGGACCAGGCAGGCCCGCGGGGTGGGTCAGGCTGTCGGGGCGGTGATGGACTGGGGGTGGTTGAACACGTTGTGCGGGTCCCAGCGGGCCTTGACCGCCTGCAGCGCCGGGTAGTTGCCCTTGTAATACAGCGCCGGCCAGCTGGACGGCAGGTTCACGTCCGGGTAGTTGACGTAGCAGCCGTCGGTGACCCCGTTCGATGCCGGGACTCCCCCGGTGGCCGCGTACACACTGGCGTAGAGGTCGTTGATCCAGTTCAGGTTCACCTGGTCGTCGCCCGGGTCTTCCCAGTAGACCGAGTACTGCAGCTTCATGATCGACGACCGCTGCGCCACCGCGGTGGCGGCGGGCGCGGGCACGTTGACCCGGCAGCCGTAGGAGTCGACCTGCAGCAGCGCCTGCGAGTTGCTGAAGCTCGCGTCGGTCAGCCCGGTGTAGAGGGCCTGGATCTGGGCCTGCGGAAACGGCTGGTTCAGGTAGGCCGACTTGTGCTTGGCCCGCTGATTGGCCCCGGACGTGTTCTGCGTCTGGGTGGCCTGCAGCCAGGGCAGCTGCTTGGTGGTCGTGGTGCTGCCCGGCACGTCCTTGGTCATGGCGTCCAGGAACGGGGTCAGCAGGCTCAGGTCCGGGCTGGTCACCTGGGCGCCCAGGCTGACGTGGCCGGCCGACCGGTGGTACAGGAACAGCCCGGACCACAGATTGGCGTACGGGCTCGACGGGGCGCTGTTCGCGGCCAGGAACTGGCCATAGTTGCTGACCAGCGTGCCGAAGCTGGCCTCGGTCAGCCGGGACCAGGGCCAGCTGGTGGACGCCATCAGCACCTGGGCCGGCGGGCTGGGCAGCCCGGCGAAGTAGTACGCGGTGACGATGCCGAAGTTGCCGCCGCCCCCGCCGGTGTGCGCCCACAGCAGCTGGCCGGTGGTCGCGTCACCCTTCCTGGCCTCGATCAGCTGAGCCTGGCCCTGCGCGTTGACGCAGACCACGTCCACCCCGGTCAGGTAGTCCACGGTCAGGCCGTGCAGCCGGGACAGCACGCCGTACCCGCCGCCGACGACGTGCCCGCCGACGCCGACCGAATAGCAGGACCCGGCCGGCATGGTCAGGTTGGCGTCCTTGAACAAGGTCTCGTACACGTTCCACAGCGTGGCCCCGCCCGCCACCACCGCCGTGCCGTCCGGCGAGGCCGTCACGTCCTGCATCCCGCTCAGGTCGATGATCACGCCGCCGTCGTTGCCGGCCGACGAAGTTCTCGTAGCAGTGCCCGCCGCCGCGCACCGTGATGCGCTTCCCGGCGTCGTAGGCCCGCTGCACGGCCGTGACCGTCTCGGCCGAGCTGCGCACCACCTGGATGTAGGCCGGGGTCCCGGCCCAGCGCCGGTTGAAGCCCATCGACATGGTGGCGTAGCGCGGGTCGCTCGGGTAGATCGGCGCCAGCAGGTCCGGGGCGGCGGTCCCGGCCGGTGCCGCTATATCGCGGCGGGCGGGCGGTGCGCCTGGCCGCGAGCCACGCAGGCCGCCGAGCGTGCCAACGCCGGCCAGCAGCCCACCCGTGGACAGGAACCGCCGCCTGCTTGGCGTGACTGAAGTGACTGAAGTGCCTGGAGTGGTCACGCGGCCGATTATGGCCAGCAGGCCGCCGCGACCGGGGGACGGACGACTCCGGCCAGCCGGGGACCGGTGCCGACAAGTCGCCTCATGAATGAGCGCGGTGAGTTTGCGGTCACCGTTGACCGCAAACTCACCGCGCTGTGGCGGCGAGCCGCCGGCGCCGCCAGGTGGGGCTGCTCGGCGGCCGGGATGAGATATGAGTCCAGGTGGGCGTCGAGCGCGGTCAGCCCGGCGTGGCCGGCCGGGACGGCGCGGAAGCCGACGTAACCGTCCGGCCGGACCAGCACCGCCCCCTCGGCGGCCAGCCCGGCGCGCCGTGGGTCGCCGCGGCCCTCGGTCACCGTCAGCACCCCGGCCCAGCGGCGGCGCAGCCGCTGGACGTCCGGCTCAGGCACCGGCCCGAACGTGAGCAGCACGTGCTGCGCCCCGTCCAGCGCGATGCGGTCCGGGTACCGGTCCCCCGGCCCCGGCGCGGGCAGCGGCGGGCCACCGGGCTGGACATGCTCACCAGCCAGCGGGCTGCCCGCGTACGAGACGTCGAGCATGCACCGGGCCCGGACCGCCGCCGCCAGCGTGTCCGGGTCAGGCGGCACCGGGAACGAGCCGGCCCGGGCCGCGTCAACCGCGCCGTGCGCCATCGCGTGCAGCTGGTCGGACACCTGGAGGACGTGCTGGTCGGCGGCCTGACGTTCGGTGGCGAAGCTGTCCAGCAGTACCGGCCGGGCCCGGCCGCGCAGCTCCAGGGCCAGCTTCCAGGCCAGGTTGGCCGCGTCGTGCAACCCGGAGTTGAGCCCTTCGCCGCCGAACGGGCTGGACAGGTGACCGGCGTCGCCGAGCAGGAAGCGCCGCGGGTCGGCCAGGTGCGGGGCCATCCGGCGGTGCATTCGGAACGTGGACGACCAGCCCACGTCGGCGACCTGGAGGACGCCGGCCGGGATGCGGTGGCCGATCGCCTTGGCCACCGCGTCCGGGCCGGCGCCCCGGTCAGCGCGCCGCCTCGGCCTCGTCCAGGTCGCCGACGAACGTGAGCCAGCGCCCACCGGGCAGCGGCGCGAGCAGCACGTAGCCCTGCGGGGTGGCGATCAGCGCCGACCCGTCCCGTGACAGCCCGCAGCGCACGGCGATGTCGGCCACCAGCGCGGTGCCCGGGTAGGTCGAGCCGGGCAGGTTCTCCGCCATCGAATGCCGGGTCGGGCTGTGCGCCCCGCCCGCCCCGATCACCCAGGGAACCTCGGTCCGCTCGACCTGCCCGTCCGAAGCCAGCTGGACGTCCACGTGGTCGCCGGTCTCGGTCAGCGACACCACCGAGACCCCGCGCTCTACCGTCTCGCCGAGCTCGGCCAGCCGGCCGGCCAGCAACTGCTCGGTCCGCCACTGCGGCAGGCTGCACTGGAATTCCCAGCGGCAGCCCGTGCCGGCGAACGGCGTCTCGCCGACGCAGCTCAGCTCGCGGTCGTAGAGCCGGGCGAAGCGGAGATGCACCGAGTTGGCCAGCACCTGGTCCAGCACCCCGGCCTGGTACAGCAGCTCCAGGGTGGCCGGCTGCAGCGCGGTGGCCCGGGCCTGCCGGTGCGGGCGCGGCTGCTGCTCGACGACACGGCTGGGCACGCCGTGGCGCGCCAGCTCCACGGCAGAAAATAGCCCCGATGGCCCGGCGCCGATCACCAGCACGGCCGGCCCGGCCGAATCCCCCACGCAGGTCAGCCTAGGTAAGCAGCCGGGTCAGGCAATCATCCGGCCCGGGTGAGCCGCACCCGGCCCGCCCCGGCTCATGCTTGGCCGGTGACCCTGTCCCCTACGGCGGCGCCGCGGCCGTTCCACCTGCTGGCCAAGCCGACCGGCGCGGTGTGCAACCTGGACTGCACCTACTGCTTCTACCTGTCCAAGGAGATGCTGTATCCGGGCAGCCGGTTCCGGATGGCGGACGATCTGCTGGACACGTACCTGCGGCAGCTCATCGAGGCGCACGCGGGAGCCCCCGAGGTCGTGGTGGCCTGGCAGGGCGGCGAGCCAACCATGATGGGCCTGGATTTCTTCCGCCGCTCGGTGCAGCTGGCCAGCCGGTACCGGGGGCCGGGGCAGCGGATCTCGTTCACCATCCAGACCAACGGCACCCTGCTCAACGACGAGTGGGCGGAGTTCTTCCGCGAGCACGGCTTCCTGGTCGGCCTGTCCATCGATGGGCCGCGGGAGATCCACGACGCCTACCGGGTGGACAAGGGCGGCAAGGGCAGTTTCGGCCGGGTGCTGGCCGGCCTGGAGGTGCTGCGGCGCCATGGGGTGGAGTGGAACGCGCTGACCACGGTGCACGCGGCCAGCGCCGGCCGCGGCCGGGAGGTCTACGCGTTCCTCCGCGACGATTGTGGCGCGCGTTTCGTGCAGTTCATCCCGATCGTTGAGCGGCAGGACGATTTTGTTTGTGGCGCGCAGGAACGCTCCATACCGCCTGATGGCTTTGGCCGGTTCCTGATCGACGTCTTCGAGGACTGGGTCCGGCGGGACATCGGCGAGGTGTACGTGCAGATGTTCGACGCCGCCCTGGCCAACTGGTACGGGCAGCCGCCGGGGCTGTGTGTGCACGCCGAGACGTGCGGGCTCGCGCTGGCCCTGGAGCACACCGGCGACGTGTACTCCTGTGACCACTTCGTCGATCCCGGTCACCGGCTGGGCAACATCGGGCAGACCCACCTGCTCGACCTGGTCGCCTCGCCGCGGCAGCAGGAGTTCGGCCAGGCCAAGCGGGACACGCTGCCGAGGTACTGCCGGGACTGCGACGTCCGGTTCGCCTGCCACGGCGGCTGCCCCAAGGACCGCTTCGCCACCACGCCGGACGGCGAGCCGGGGCTGCACTATTTGTGCCCTAGTTATAAGGCCTTCTTCGGCCATATCCGGCCGGCCATGGATGCCATGTGCGCGCTGCTACAGGCCGACCGGGCGCCGTCCGAACTCGTGGCCCGGTACGCGGCCGACGACGCACGGCGCGGCCGCAACGACCCCTGCCCGTGCGGGTCAGGCCGCAAATGGAAGCGCTGTCATGGGCTGCCACCGGGCACTGGCGTTAGGCCGGAAAAATGATCTGACCGAAGCCGGCTACTCGCGGGCCAGCATGGCTTCGGCCTGGCGCTCCAGATCCAGGTAGGGCTGGCCGCTCACGTCGATCGCGACCCGCTTGATGGTACCGCCGGTGAACCGGTACGGCCGCTCACCCGGGTAGTCGTCGGTGACCGCGGCGCCGCCGTCCCGGCCCGACGCACAGGCCCTCACCGGCCAGCTCGAAGTAGCCGGGCTGGTTCTTGATCCGGCCCTCGCCGACCTTGCGGTCGCCGTAGTACAGGGACAGGATGCCGGTGGCGACGCCGGGCGGATCCTCGCCGTCCTTATCGAACGACGCGGACAGGATCAGGTTCTCCCCGGTGGGCACGTCCTCGGTGGCGTCCACCTTCTGCTCGACCATGCCGACGAAGTTGTACACGTAGTGCAGCCGGTTGTCCTTGACATACAGCGCGTGCCCGCCGAACCGGGCGCCGTGCGCGAAGATCACGCCCTGGGCGCCGGGCGCGGGGATGTCGACCTGGGCGCCGATGGTGTACGAGCGGTTGTGGATGTTCACCGCCTGGTGCTCGGGGACGTCCGCGGCATCGGGGTAGTAGAGGTAGCGGTCGCGCGGGACTGGCCAGCTGCGGCCGGGGCGTGTTGAGCACCTCCAGCGGGGTCCGGTCATCGAGCGGGAAGGCGCCGTTGGCGCCGGCCTCGGCGAACCACAGGTTGACCATCTCGCGGAGCTTGTCCGGGTGCTCGTCGGCCAGGTTGTGCAGCTCGGAGCGGTCCACGTCGGTGTGGTACAGCTCCCAGGTGTCGTCGTTGAAGTGGCTCCAGCCACTGATCGTCGGGTGCGTGGTGACCGCCTTCCAGCCGTCGTGCCAGATGGCCCGCGAGCCGAGCATCGAGATAGAACTGGGTCCGGCGGGCGGACGGGGCCGAGGGGTCGTCGAAGCTGTAGCGCATGCTCACCCCGTCGAACCGGCTCTGCTGGTGGCCCTTGATCTCATCCGGCGGCGGGACGCCGAGGCAGTCGAGGATCGTCGGCACGATGTCGACGGCGTGGTGGTACTGGTGCCGGATCTCGCCGCGTGGCCGAGCTCCGACGGCCAGGCGATGATGCACGGGTCGCTGGTGCCGCCGTTGAACTCGTAGCGCTTCCACATCTTGAACGGCGTGTTGAAGGCCATCGCCCAGCCGGTCGGGTAGTGGTTGTAGGTCTTCGTGCCGCCCAGCTCGTCGATCATCGCGAGGTTGGCCTGCAGGTCGTCGGGGATGCCGTTGAACAGCTTGTTCTCGTTGACCGAGCCGTCCGGGCCGCCCTCGCCGCTGGCGCCGTTGTCGGAGACCACGATGACCAGGGTGTTGTCCCGCTGCCCGGACTCCTCCAGGTAGTCCAGCAGCCGCCCGATGTGGTGGTCGGCGTGCGACAGGAACCCGGCGTACACCTCGGCCATCCGGCAGTACAGGCGCTTCTCGTCCGCGGACAGCGAGTCCCACGGCTTGGTGTAGTCCAGCGCGGGGAACGGCTTGCCGTCCGGCCCGGTGCGGGTCTGCGGCGTGCCGATCGGGTTGAGCGGCGGCAGTTCGGTGTCCTGCGGGACGATGCCCATCTCCTTCTGCCGGGCCAGCGTCTGCTCGCGCATCGCCTCGTAGCCCATGTCGAACTTGCCGGCGTACCGCTCGATCCAGTCCCGCGGCGCGTGGTGCGGGGCGTGCGCCGCACCCGGCGCGTAGTACAGGAAGAACGGCTTGTCCGGCGCGATCACCTTCGCGTCCTTGACGAACTCCAGCGCCTTGTCGGTCAGGTCCTCGGTGAGGTGGTAGCCCTCCTCCGGCGAGCTGCGGCTGGTCGACCGGGTGGTTGTCGTAGACGAGATCCGGGATACCACTGGTTGGTCTCCGCGCCGAGGAAGCCGTAGAACCGCTCGAAGCCCGCGGCCGGTCGGCCAGTTACGCCGGGTCGAGGCCAGGTTCATCTCGTCGGTCGGGCACAGGTGCCACTTGCCGACGAGGTAGGTGTTCCAGCCGCGCTCGCCGAGGATCTCGGAGCACCATGCCGTTCTCCGGCGGGATCGTGCCGCTGGCGTTGGGGAACCCGGCGGCCGCCTCGGTGATGCAGGCCATCGAGTTGCGGGTGTGGTTGCGCCCGGTCAGCAGGCAGGAGCGGGTCGGCGAGCACAGCGCGGTGGTGTGCCACTGGGTGTACCGCACCCCTGCGCCGCGATCCGGTCGATGTTCGGCGTCTCGATCGGGCCGCCGTAGCAGCTCATGGCCGAGAAACCGACGTCGTCGAGCACGATGTAGACCACGTTGGGCGCGCCGTCTGGCGCCTTCGGCGGCTCGAACGGCGCCCAGTCCGGCACCGAGTCCCTGATGTCGACGTTGACCGTGCCCTTGAACGGCTCGCTCATCAGGGGCCCCTTCCCGTTCAGCACGCTCGGGCGGCTTGACGAAGGCAGCGTCGCCCAGGGCGACCCGTGGCGCATCACCTGCCGTGGGTGGTTCCGCGCTGGCGCAGGTTGAGGGCCGGGACGCTAGGGCAGGTCAGCTGATGGCCCGCTGGGCCGCACGCTGCCCGCCCCGGCGGCGCCGAGTGGCTGCCCCGGTGCGGGCTGTGTTAAGCCAGGTTCATGAGTGAATACGAGGGCTGAGGCCCAGGTGCTCGAACTGCGGACGGTGCATACCGCCGATCTCGGCGACGGCAGCGCGGCTGCGATCCGCGAGTTGCTGGACGGAGCGTTCGGAAAAGTGTCTGAGGATACCTACCAGAACGTGCTCGGCGGCGTGCATGCGCTGCTGGTCGAGGACGGGATGCTGATCGGCCACGCCAGCGTGGTGCAGCGGCGGATGCTGCACGGCGGGCGGGCGCTGCGCACCGGCTACATCGAGGGGGTCGCGGTGCGCGCGGACCGGCGCCGCCGCGGCCACGGCGCCACGCTGATGTCCGCGCTGGAGCGGATCGTGCGCGGCGGATACCAGCTCGGCGCGCTCGGCGCCAGCGACGAAGGCGCCCGGCTGTACGTTTCACGCGGATGGCAGCAGTGGCGTGGGCCGATCGCGGCGCTCACCCCGGACGGCATCCGCGGCACGCCGGACAAGGCGGGCGCGGTCTACGTGCTGCCGGTGTCCGTCCCGGTTGACCTGTCCGGCGAGCTGGTCTGCGACTGGCGGCCCGGCTCGGTGTGGTAGCCCGCTGCGGGCTGACGGAATGCGGCGGGCCCGGTGGTTCGGCCGGGATACCGTGCTCGGGTGACCCTGGGCTTAGACATCCTTTTGCTGAATATTGACCCCAACCTCCGGATGGTCCGTGAGTGGGAGCACGCCGGATACGCGATGCGGGCCGCGGACCTCATCGAGCTGGCGGTGGCGGGCCGGCTGACCCTGACCGGCCGGTGGGTCAAGTGGGTCACCGTCGTGGACGCCACGCCCACTGGGGAGCCGTTGCTGGACGCCTCGCTGGGCGCGCTGGCCAGCGGCGCCCAAGCGGCTCATGCCGACCGACTGGATGGCCAGGCACCCCGGGTACAGCCCGGTCGACGCGGGCCTGGCCGAGCTGGCCGGGCAGGGCGCGGTCCGGGTGCGATCACGGCGTGGCAGAGGGCGGCATACATACACCGAGGTGGAACTGCTCGACCCGGCGCGGCAGGCCCGGGTCTGCGGCCGGCTGGACCGGTACATCGCCGCCGGGAGCGCGGCTGACGTGCTGGACTGGGCGCTCGCGGGGCTGGTCCATCAATGCACGCTATGGATCCCGGGCCATTTCGACCGGGCGGCGCAACGGCAGTTCAAGGAAGCCGCAAAGGGCGCGCGGGGTAAGAGTAAAGCCAATCCGGTTGAGGTGACGATCCGGATGCTGATGAGCGACGCGCACAACTGCCGGAACGTCGATCTGAACTAGGCCGACCCTATCCAGATGATTACATCCTTGTTTGTCCGGCAAAATCCTGCCCGCCGGACGTGGGCCGGCCGGGCAGACTGGGGAGCGCCGTCACCCGGCGCGGGGGCGTTAGCGGCGAGCGGCGGCACAGCTCGGTCCTGCACGGTCAGCCAGGTACCTATCGGGGAGTGCTATGTCGCCGTCGGAGTCGCAGTTCATCAACCGCCCGCTGGCCGAGCTCTTCGGCAGCTATCCGGGATACGGATTCGCCGGGTTCGGCGTGAGCACTGCGATCGGGAACTACACCGAGAATGCCGTTGACCTGGGGTTTCCAGGCGGATTACTGGGCCTGCTCGACTTCCGGCGGACCTATAACTCGCTCATCCCCGAATCCGGCGGGCAGGGGAATGGCTGGACCTTCTCGTTCAGCGCCCGGCTGACGTCGGCTCAGGGGCTGCAGGCAAGTCCCCCCGGGCCGGTCACGTTCTCCGCCGACGACGGCCGGGTGCTGACCTTCAACCCGGACCCGGCGGGCGGGTACACCCGCGCCCAGGACCTCGACGCGGACCTGACCCACAACGCTGACGGCACCTGGACGCTGACGTTCAACGGCGGCGAAGTCTGGTCGTTCGATACGAACGGGCGGCTCACCGGGCGCACCAGCGAAGGCCAGAACGTCACCCTGGACTACGACGCCGCCGGGCACCTGACCCGGGTGGCGCATTCGGCCGGCCCCGCGCTGACCATGACCTACAGCGATTCGGAACAGCTGACCCAGGCAACATCGAGCGACGGCCGGACGGTGTCCTACACCTACGCCGCCGATGGGTCGCTGACCACCGTGACCGACCCAGGGACCGGGGTCACCCGGTACACCCGGACCCCCGGGCAACTGCAGATCACCGACGCGGACGGCAACGCCGTGGTGACGAACGTCTACGACCCGGCCACTGGCCGGGTCAGCCATCAGGACTTCCCGACCGGCGGCGGCGCGGACTTCAGCTACGACACCGGGACCGGGGCGACGACGGTCACCGCCACCCCGTCCGGCGCGGTCACGGCGTTCCAGGCCGATGCGTCCGGCCGGATGACGAGGATGACCGACCCGGCCGGCAACGCCACCACGTTCAGCTACGACGCCAACGGCTACCTGGCCGCGGCGCACTCGCCGGGTGGCACCGCGCTGACCCAGGACCATGACGACCGCGGGAACGTGCTGACCAGCGCGTTCGGCGGTGCCACCACGGCGTACAGCTACGACGGCTCGGACCGGCCGCTGACGGTAACCGACCCGAAGGGCGGCACCGTCCAGTACGAGTACACCGGCGCCAGCCAGGTTCCCGCGCAGGTGACCGACCAGAGCGGGGCGACCACGCATATCACCTCCTCCGGCGGGCTGGTCAAGACGCTGACCGATGCCGACGGCAACGTCACCAGCTACGACTACGACGCGGCCGGGAACCTGGTCTCGGTGACCGGCCCGGCCGGCGGCGTCACCACGTTCAGCTACGATTCCGCCGGGCACCGCACCGCACAGGTCAGCCCGTCGGGCGCCACCACCAGGTATACCTACGACCCCGCGGGGCGGATCACCAGCGTGACCGACCCGGTCGGGGCGACTACCAGCTACCAGCACTCGGCGGCCGGGCGGGTGATCGCGATCACCGACCCGGCCGGCGCCGTCACCCGGCACGACTACAACTCCGCCGGCCAGCTGATCACGCTGACCGACGCGCTGGGCCGGGCGACCAGGTACGAGTACGACACCGACGGGAACTTAACGACGGCCACCGCCCCGAACGGGGCGGTCACCCGCACCGAGTATGACAACACGGGCCGGGTCACCTCGGTCACCGACCCGGCCGGCGCGGTCACCCGGCACGAGTACGACGCCGACGGGAACCTGACCGCCGTCACCGACCCGCTCGGGAACGTCACCCGCCGCACCTACGACGCGCGCGGCAATCTCGCTACGGTCACCGATCCGGCCGGCGGGGTTACCCGCTATACGTACGACAGCACCGACCGGAAGACCCAGATCACCGATGCCAACGGCGGGACCTGGGGCTTCGGTTACGACTCCGCCGGGCGCACGATCACCCTGACCGATCCGCTGTCGGCGGCGACGAAGCAGGCGTGGACTGCCGGCGGGAGCCTGGCCTCACGCATCGACCAGCTCGGGCGGGAGACCAAGTACACCTACAGCCCGACCAGTCAGCCGGTCACCGTCACTGACCCGCAGGGCGGCGTCACCGCGTACTCCTATGACTCAGACGGCAAGCGCATCTCCGCCACCAGCCCGGCCGGGCTGACCACCCGGTACCGCTACGACGCCGCGGCGCGCCTCGTCGCTACCATCGACCCGCGCGGCTGGGTCACCCGATACGAGTACAACCAGCGCGGCCAGCTGACCGCCACGATCACCCCGAGCGGCGCGGTCACCCGGAACCGGTATGACGCGGCGGGCCAGCGCACCGAAGTCATCGACCCGAACGGCTCCGTCAGCCGGTTCCTGTATGACGACGCGGGAAACCTGATCTCGGCCACGGACGCCAAGGGCGGTGTCACCAAGTACGGCTACGACGCCGCCGGGCACCAGACCGGCTATACCGACCCGCTGGACCGCACCACCAGCCGCAGCTTCGATGCCGCCGGGAACCTGATCACGATCACCGAGCCATCCGGCCAGGCCCAGCACCTCAGCTACGACGCCGCCCGGCGGCTCATCCGGCGCACGGCCGACGACGGCGCCCAGGTATCCCTGACCTACGACGCCGCCGGACGGCGTACCAGCATGACCGACGCCACCGGCACCACGCGCTACAGCTACGACGCCACCGGGCGGCTGCTGACGGTTACTGACGCTGAGGGCGCGGTGACCACGGCCAGCTATGACGCGGCCGGGCAGCAGACATCGCTGCACTACCCGGACGGGCTCAACGTCACCTTCAGCTACGACGGCAACGGCAACATGATCGGCCTGAGCGACTCCCGCGCGGGCGACGCCGCGTTCGCCGTCGATCCGGACGGCCGACTGCTCACCGAGCAGCTGCCCGGCCGGTTCGCCCGCCGCTATCACTACGATCGCGGGCTGCTCTCCCGGTTCCTGGCCATCCACGATGGCCACCCGGTGGCCAAGACCCGCTTCACCCACGATCCCGACGGGCGCATAGCCACCCAGCGTGACTTCGAGACGCTCACCCACTTCCGCTATGACCCGGCCGGGCAGCTCACCGAGGTCATCCGCGAGGATCTCTCGCCACGGCGGCCAGAGCGCCGGCCGGCCCCGGAGCGCCCAGAGCAGGAGCGCACAGAGCAGGAGCACGCGTTCCCCGGGCTGCACCTGACCTACGACGTGCTCGGGAACCGCACCAGCCTGCGGCACGGCGAGGACGAGACGAACTACCGCTACGACGCGGCCAGCCAGCTCGTAGCGTCCGAAGACCCACGGCCGGCACACCCAATACCGCTACGACGCCTCCGGGCGGCTGACCGAGGAACACGAGGACGATCTCCGCCGCGTCATCAGCTACAACGGGTTCGGTGAGCCGGTCTCGTCCGCCCTGACCTGGCCCGGCCGCCAGGTGCGCGGCCAGGCCGTATTCAACGGCAATTCCCTGCTGGCCTCTCTGGTCCGCACGTCTGATGACGACCGCACCGAGCGAGAGCGCGCCGCCTCAGTCCGCTACCGCTGGAGCTCCGAGCGCGTACCGCAGATTCTGTCCCAGCGTGCCGAGCCCAGCCTCGACGACGCCGAGCATGACCGGCCCGGACGGCTCGACGCGGACTTCAGCTACGGGTACGGGCGGACGTTCGCCTCCTCCGAGCACGATTCCGCAGCGTTCCACACCGACGCCTTCGGCTCCGCGATCAGGACGCCGGAGACCGACGCATGGGCGCAGGCTGAAGAGTACGACCCGTTCGGCGTGCCCGAAGAGCCCCGGTTCGCCGAGGACCGGCCCGACCGCCCCGACCGGCCCGACGGCCCGGAACACGAGCATGCCGACCCGCCCCCGCCCGAGCTGCCCCGCTTCGGCTACCGCGGCGAACTGGCTCTCGACCCGCTGGTGTACCTGCGGGCGCGGAATTACCACACCCGGCTCGGCCGGTTCACCACCCCGGACCCGCTCGCCTTCCAGCCCAGCGCGGCCGCCATGGCCAGCCCCTATTGCTATGCGAACAACGATCCGCTGAACCGCACCGACCCGCTCGGCACGTTCTCCTTCGGGTCACTCGTGTCCAGCGTCGTGCACACCGTCTCCCACGCGGTCAAGCACGTGGTGCACGCCGTCACCGGCACCGTCACCCGCGCCGCCGACGTGGTGGCCGGGACCGTCGCGCACGCCTACGACAACGTCCGGGCCGGCCTGGCCAAGCTCGACGCCATCGCGCACAAAGATGCCGCCTACCTGTTCCACCTGGCTCACGAGGCGGCGTCACGCGTCGTCAGCACCGTCCATGATGCCGTTTCCCGCTCAGTCGGCGTCGTCGAAAGCGCGGCCAGCAGCACCGTCAGCTGGATCAAGAAACACAACCAGATCATCGGCAAGATCGGCAGCTTCCTCACCAACGTCAGCGGATATCTGGCCCTGGCCGGCGCGATCATCGCGCCGATCCCCGGACTGGATTTCCTCACCCCGGTCCTGGAAGGTGCCGCCCTAGTCTCCGGGATCGGCGGGCTGGCCGCGCAGAGCCTGGCCAAGGCGGCGGGAGACCGGAACATCACCTACGGCGACCTGTTCACCGCCGCGCTCGCCGTCATACCCGGCGGGGGCGACGCCGAGGACGCCGAAGCAGGAATCAACACCGCCAGCCACCTGGCCGACGATGCCGCCGAAGACGCCGGCGGCGCGGCCGATCCGATCGCGGCCCGGCTGCAGGCACACACCGATGCGGCGGTCGCGAAGTTCAACCGCGGCGACATAGGGTTGACTATCCCGCAGGAGCGGGCGGCCACTGACGAGCCCTGGCTGCGCCCGATCTTCGAGGGCAACGTGATCGACCAAGCGGTCAAGGACGCCGCCGCGAAGGACCCGGAGTTGGAGAGCCTGTACATCACGCGGCCTGGTGAGTTCGGCCCGGACTTCCTGGACCTGAACTCGCTGCCCGGGAAGCCACGATGGTATGACGTGACGACGCGCGGAGACTGGGCCGCGCATGTCCGGAGGTACGCCGACTTCGGCCAGGGCACCGGAATTTTCTATGGTGGAGTGTAATGAATGCCGCGCTGCGCAAGCGCTGGGAGTCGCCGGAGGGCCGGGAACGCGCGGAGGAGGCGATCGCCTGCCTGATCGGCCGGCCCCTGTCCGGGCTGGGCCTCGATGAGGTTGACGGGCGGCTGGATCTGCGCGGGCTGCCGGCGCCTATCCCGCAGCGCCTGCGCCGCTTCGAAACGGAGGGCTGGTTTGTCGAGGAACTCGGCGGGCTGGTCAAATTCCAGCATGCCCGCCTGACCGGCCTGGACTTCAGCGGCGCCCAGCTGCAAAACCTCCGGTTCCACGACAGCCAGCTCACTGGATGCCTGTTCACCGGGGCGAACTGCCAGGACTGGCGCCTGTGGGGCACCGAGGTGACCGACTGCGGTTTCGCGAAGGCTGACTTGCGCCAGGCCGCGGTCGGCACCTGGCATGACAACCGGCGCAATGCGTGGCGGCGAGTGGACTTCTCCGGCGCGGACTTCCGGACCCTTTCGGTAACGGCGGCGCTGTTCGAGGACTGCGACTTCTCCGCGGCCAAGCTGGCCAAGGTCAAGTTCGCACAGTGCGCGCTGACCCGCTGCCGCTTCTCCGGCGTGCTGCGGGAGACCATATTTGATGGCCGGGAGCTGACCGACGTGCCCGCACCGCCACCGCCGGACGACGTCGACTTCGCGGACGCGCGCTTCGACCAGGTGGAGTTCATGGGGTTCGATCTGTCCCGGGTCATCCTGCCGCGCGATCCAGACGTACGGCTGGTCCACCGGTACCGGTGCGTGGCCGAACGGGTCCTGGCCGCGGTGCAGTCGGACGAATCGCGCCCGGCCCGCCTGATCCGCGCCGAGTTCGCGCACCGGCTCAGGATGATGCGCGGCGCCGGGGACGAGACCAACCTCTTCAACCGGCGCGACTATCTCGCCGCTGGTGGCGACGAGCTGGCCGACCTGGCCGACCGCCTGGTCAGCCAGGCCGAGGCCGCCTGCCTCAACGCGAACTAGCGGTCAGGGGCAGGGGTCTGGATCGGCGCCATGCGACGGGCACTCAGTCGAGGTCGAACTCGTTGCCCTCGATGTCCTGCATCAGCATGCACGACTCGTTGTCCTCATCGGCAAGCAGTAGCCGCACACGTACCGCGCCGAGCGCGACCAGCCGCGCGCATTCGGCCTCCAGCGTGGCCAGGCGTTCTTCACCCACGAGCCCGGTTCCGACCCGCACGTCGAGATGCACCCGGTTCTTGACCACCTTGCCTTCGGGAACGCGCTGGAAGAACAGCCGCGGGCCCACACCTGAAGGATCAGTGATCGCGAACCATGAATCCTGATCTTCGGGCGGCAGCGAGCGATCGTAATCGCCCCACGTGGCGAACCCCTCCGGTGTCGGCGCGACGTACCCCAGCACCTCGCACCAGAATCGACCGAGGCGCTCAGGTCCTGCGCAGTCGAAGGCAACTTGGAACTGCTTGACCGACGGCATTGGTCCACCATAAAGGAGCGTGCCGCGACACGCGGGCCAGGGTCTCCATTCCCCGGAGTCTCCGGCCCGCGCGCTCAGCCCGCAGTGTGCCGATGCGGGTGTCGGCGTGCGGGGTGCGGTCAGTACTTGAGGACGAGGGGCACCGTGACTGATGACCCGAGGCTGTTGGACACGGTGAGGTCGCACCCACTGCACGGATCAGTTCCCTTGACGGCCAGGGAACCTCCGGGCGACAGCGACTGCGGCGCGAAGACCTGCTTGCCGGTTGCGGTCACAGTCACCGAGTAGAGCGCGCCGATGTTGGCATCGTAAAACGGGATAGAGAGTATGTGCGTGTGCCCGTTGTAGCTGGCCGAGACATCCGCCAGCCGGTCGGATGTGCCGGTGCCGATGGTGATGGTTAGCTGCTGGGTCCCCGACGGCCCGGGCTGGCCGAGGCTGTTGGGCTGCGTCTGGACCGTCACGGTGAAGGGGTAGGTCCCGGCGCTGGTGGGGGTGCCGGAGATGATGTTGTCGCAGTATTCCCCGAATGATGTATTCCCCCCGAGCTGCAGCCCCGGCGGGAGGCTGCCGCTGGTCACGCTCATGGTGTACGTGCAGCCGGACACAGCGGGCAGCTCGCCGGTCGCGGTCAGCTCGGAGCCGAAGGCTATGCCGACGTTGCCGGGGCCGACCTCGCACACGCCGTTACTGCAGGCGTAGTTCGATGTGACCAGTGTGGGCGCGCTCGTGGTGGCGGCGATCGCGGGCGCGGCTGCGCCCAGGCTCGCCAGTAGGAGCGAGGAAGCGAGGATGGCCGCGGCCCCCCAGAGTCTTGATGGCATGGTGTGTCTCCCGTTGTCTGATTGTTTCGGTCCAGGTGATGAACGGGAGCCGGCCGGAGGCGCACGCGGGCCTAACACAGGGAACCGGGCGGCACGAGATAACCCGAGCTGCCGCCCTGGCGCGAGGGCATGACAGCGGCAGCGCCAGCGCCACGCCCGCTGGATCACCCCGCCAGGTTGCGATTTC
>CAVVGF010000064.1:0-18094 GCA_963747705.1 uncultured Actinomycetes bacterium
GGTGCGGTCGGTGACCGGCCGCTGAGGGCCCGGGCCCTCCTGGCGCGGGCGGGCACCCCGTGACTTCGGTCCGGGGTGCCCGCCGATGTGGGTGGCCGGTCCGCTATGGGAGGTACTCGAACGGGCTCCACGGCCCGACGCTGCCGTCAACAATGACCAGGGTCCGGTAGACGCTCTCCCCGATGGCGGCCGGGGCGACGACGTGCTGACTGGTGGCGCAGGCGACCGTTCTCGACGAGACCAGCTTGCCGGAGTTAACGTCATAGACCTCGACAATCGTGGTGCAGCCCGCCGGGACGGAGTTCATGTACACATAAGCGTCGCCAACCACCTCGGCATAGGCCGGCGCGGAGATGCAGCTGTACACGGTCTCGGCGGGCCCCGCGGATCCCTTGGTGCAGCCACCGCCGGAGGCAGCCGATGCGGCCGGGGCGAGCGCGAAGGTCAAGCCAGCCAGGCTGAGGGTGGCTGCGGCCGCGGTCGCGAAGATGCGGTTGCGGGTCAGTTTCATGGTCTGCCTTTCTGCGAGCTGGGTCAGCGTCAGCCCACTGTGCCGGGCAGTGTCATCGATCGGTCCTCAGCCTGTCCTTCGGTTGGAGTGCGGGCTGGGCGGGTGACGTGGCGGGCCGGGCTTTAGCCTGCAGGCTGGGGAAGGCCCAGGAAGCGGGTCACGCCGGCCGCGTCGGCGGCCAGCTCGGTGCGGTCGGCGGCGGCCAGTTCCTCCAGCTCGGTCAGCACCACCCGGCCGCCGGGCAGGGCCCAGGTGCCGACCGCGCGGCCACGCACCATGGCGAACGGGCGGAACATGCCGCCCTGGACGATGGCCCGCTCGTGCCGGCCGAGTACCGGGGCGCGGGACTGCCAGCCGTGCAGCACCGGGTCAAACGCGCCGAGCAGCCGCGCGGGCGGCAGTCCGGCCGGCGCCGCGCTGTCTGCTGGCTGGGCCAGGCTGACCAGGCCGTCCTCCCGCTGCGCCAGCTCGGCCGCGATGCTGGCCAGTCCCCGGCGCACGTCGCCCAGTGGCAGGCCGGACCACTTGGCCAGGTCCCGGTCGGCCGCCGGGCCATGCCCAGCCAGGTAGCGGCGGGCCAGCCAGCCCAGACCGGCGTCCCGGTCCGGCGCGGGCGGCGCGCCCAGCCAGTCCCGGGCCAGCACATAAGCCTGCTCCCGCCCAGCCACCGGGCCGCGCACCGAGATACCGCGCAGCCCAGCCAGGAACAGCAGGTACACCAGCGCCTGCCCGGCGGTGCGCAGCCCGGCCGCGCTCAGCCGCTCGCCGAGCTGGGCCCGGGTGAGCGGGCCCTCCGCGCGCAGCGCCCGCTCGATCACAGCCACGCCGCGGTCCGCCTGATCCGGCTCGATGCCTTCCTGGGCGAGCCGCCGGAAGCAGCCGGTGTGCAGCGGCGGGGTGGTGAGCTGATGCAGCCACCAGTAGTCCGCGCTGCGCACCAGATGCAGCGTGCCCCGGTTCAGCCAGCCGGTCACCAGCGTGCGCCGCACGGTGAGCGCCGCGTCCACGTCCGCCGCGGTCAGCCCGGTGCTGCGGGCCCTGACGGCCAGCCGGGCGCCCCGCAGATCCTGCCCCTGGATGGCCAGCAGCCGCCCGGCCACCGCCTCGGCCGTGCCCGCGGGCGGCCCGGACAGCAGCTGGGCGGCGCCGCGCTCGGCCAGCACCCGGGCCTGGACCGGGGCCTGGTCCGTGCCCTGGACCGGTATCTGGTCCGGGGCAGCCGCGGAGTTCGCCATGACCTGATCGTGCCATCCGGCACCGACGGGGCCAGCCACCGTGGCCGGGGGCCGCCGGACGGGGTACGGCAGGATGGGCGATATGGCTGCGGCAGACCTCTCGATCGAGATCCGGGTGGCCCGTTCGGCCGACGAGGCGCAACTGGCCCGGGTGGACCGGGTCTCATGGACCCCGCAGAGCGGGTTTCCCTCGGTCACCCGCCAGGCCGGCGGCCTGTTCTTCACCGCCGGGAGCCCGCCGCAGGCCCACCTGGTCGGCACGATCGACAGCGCCGTCGTCGGCTACATCCGGCTGGCCGTTCCCTCGCCGCTGCCGGAAGAGGCGCACGTGCTCGCGGTGCACGGGCTCGCGGTAGCGCCAGAATCGCGGCGGCGCGGGGTGGCCACCGCCCTGCTGGACGCGGCCGAGCGGCGGGCCAGGGACCGCGGTGCGCGCAAGCTGAGCCTGCGCGTGCTGAGCACCAACCCCACCGCGATCCGGCTGTACACCCAGCTCGGTTTCCTCGAGGAGGGGCGGCTGGTCGGCGAGTTTTTCATCAACGGCCACTACGTCGACGACCTCCTACTGGCCAAGCACCTCGCCGACGGTGATCGCTAGCCCGGCGGGCTGTCTTCGGCCGGACCGGACGCCCCGCGGGCCAGGGCTTCCAGCCGGGCGACGGCCTCGGCGGCGCGGTCATAGGGGACGAACAGGTGATCATGGTGGTAGCCGGCCACCACGTTGCAGCTCAGCCCGGCCCGGGCCAGCTCGCCGGCCACCGCGGCGGTGAGCCCGACCGCGTCCAGCGCCGAGGTGACCCGCAGGGTGATCCAGCCCGCCACGTAGTCATAGCCCAGCCCGGCCGCGTCCGCCTCGTGCTGCGGCAGCACCAGCGTGACGCCCTCCGCTTCGGCCACGGTGACGACCGGCGAAACCCTCGGTGGCACCGGCCCAGGCACGGTGGTGAAAACGAAACGGCCGGGATTGAGCGACGGGCGCAGGCCGCGGAGCAGCCGGGCCAGGTCACGTTCTGCCGCCATGACGCGCATCGTAACCCAGTCCGGCGCATTATCGGCCACTAAAAGAAACGCAATTGTAATTCCCTGGCCCTTTCGATATTTTTCATTTTGTGATAAGCTGCCAATAAGTTCAGATAATCTCCGCAGCGTGCAAATACAACACCTGCCGAGCCAGACCGCGCTCACCGCGGCGGCCGCCCGGGCGGCCCACCTCATCTTCGACCAGCCGCCGCACATCTTCGCCGACCACCTGGCCGCGGTCCTGCTCGGCGAGCGGGCCGAGGAGTTCATCAGCTATCACCGGGCGCACGGCGGCCACCTGGTGCTGTCCGCCGCCCGGGCCCAGGTGACCTGCCGGAGCCGGTACACCGAGGACCGGCTGGCCGAGGCGGCGGCCACCAGGGGCATCACGCAGTACGTGATCCTGGGCGCCGGCCTGGACTCCTTCGCGTACCGGGCCACCCAGACCACCCAGATCACCCAGACCACGCAGGCCACCAGCGTCCACGTCTTCGAGGTCGATTACCCTGCCACCCAGGAATGGAAGCGCGAGCGGCTGGCCGAGGCTGGGATCCCGGTCCCGGACGGCACCGCCTTCGTGCCGGCCGATTTCGAACGGGACGACCTGACCGCCGGGCTGCGCGCGGCGGGCTTCGACCCAGCCAAGCCCGCGCTGGTCAGCTGGCTCGGCGTCACCATGTACCTGACCCAGCCGGCCATCAGCCAGACCATCGGGGAACTCAGCATGTTCGCCCCCGGCACCGAGCTGATCACCGACTACATGCTGCCCGCGGCCTGCGAGACCAGGACGGCCAGAGCTACGTGGATCAGGTCGCCCCGTTCGCGGCCGAGCGCGGCGAGCCGTGGCTGAGCTGCCTGGCCCCCGACGAGATGTCCGCGCTCCTGCGGTCCCACGGCTTCGGCCGCATCGAGCAGGTCGGCCAGCAGGACTCGGTCGGCGCACACCTCTGGGCCAGGTCCGACCCGCTGCACCCGATCCGGCTGTCCATGCTGGCGCACGCCACGATCCGCGGCTGACGATCGCAGCCTGTCCGCATCGATGCCGCCGCATCGGAGCGCGGAGATGACCGCTCCGCCCACGGGCCCCGGCCACCGCATGAATGAATCATCCATGCTGTCCGGTGCGCATCGATGTTGCATCCATGCGGTGGGAACGGCGGCAACTCCGCGGACCGGCGTGGGAAGCCGCGCCGGACTGGGCGCCCCCCATGGTTGACAGCTGCCACTGGTCATACCAGCATCTCAGGGCTCACGGGCCAGGGACGCCTGCTCGCGCTCACCCGCAGGGTGAGCGAAGACCAGCGATCCGTCCTAGGTCAGCGGCATGGCCGCCCGCGTACAGTCGGGGCATGCCGGAATTCGAACTGGCCCGGCGCCAGCGCCTGCAGCCCATGGTGGCCGCGCTCGGCGCGGACGCCGCGCTGATCACCAGCCTGCCCAACGTCCGCTACCTGACCGGTCTGGCCAGCTCCAACGCGGCCCTGCTGCTCCCCGCCGACGGGGCCGGCGTGCTGGCCACCGACTCCCGGTACGGGCGGCGGCCCGCCGCGACGCCCCGACCTGGAGCTGCTCATCGAGCGGTTCATCGAGCCCGCGCTGGCCCGGCTGGCCGCCGAACGCCGGCTGACCAGGCTGGCCTTCGAGGCGCAGGAGATGACCGTGCAGCGGCACGAGGACCTCGCCGCCGCGTCCCCAGCCTGGAGCTGGTGCCGCTCGGCCACGCCGTGGAGCAACTGCGGATGGTCAAGGACGAGGCGGAGATCGCGCTGCTCGCCCAGGCGTGCGCGATCACCTCAGCAGGCGGTCGACCAGGTCGCTGCCGCCATCCGGCCCGGCCTGACCGAACGCGAGCTGGCCGTGCTGGTCGAGCGGGCCATGGCCGACCTGGGCGCGGAACAGCCGGCCTTCGAAACCATCGTGGCCAGCGGCCCGAACGGTGCCATCCCGCACCACGTGCCGTCCGGCCGCCCACTGCAGCCGGCGACCTGGTCACCATCGACTGCGGGGCCCGGTACGCGGGCTACCACGCGGACATGACCCGGACCGTCGCGCTCGGCCCGCCCGCGGACTGGCAGCGCGACATCTACCAGCTGGTGGCCGCGGCCCAGCAGGCCGGCATCGACGCGGCCGTGCCCGGCGCCGACGTGGCGCAGGTGGACGGCGCGGCCCGCGAGCTGATCAGCCAGGCCGGCCACGGCGACCATTTCCAGCACGGCCTCGGCCATGGCGTGGGGCTGGAAGTCCATGAGGCACCGATCATGGGGTACGGCCGGACGGGTACACTCGGGGACCGGGTCCCCATCACCGTCGAGCCGGGTATCTACCTGCCCGGGCAAGGCGGCGTCAGGATCGAGGACACCCTGGTGGTGCGCGCCGCGGCGGGGACGGCGGCACCGCAGGAGCTTCTCACCACTACCACCCGGGAACTGCTCGTCCTGTGACCGGCAGGCGCGCCTACCCGTACGCAGGAGATAGACACACGTGGCCACCACAAACGACCTCAAGAACGGCATGACGCTGAACATCGACGGCCAGCTCTGGACCGTCGTGGACTTCCAGCATGTCAAGCCGGGCAAGGGCGGCGCCTTTGTCCGTTCCAAGCTGAAGAACGTGCTCTCCGGGAAGGTCGTGGACCGCACCTTCAACGCCGGGGTCAAGGTCGACGTGGCCAACGTTGACAGGCGGGAGATGCAGTACCTCTACCGTGAGGGCGACGACTTCGTCTTCATGGACACCCAGGACTACGACCAGCCGCACATCCCCACGGACACGGTGGGCGACGCCGCCGACTACCTGCTCGAGGAGCAGACCGCGACGGTGGCGTTCAACGACGGCACGCCGCTGTACGTCGAGCTGCCCGCCTCGGTGGAGCTGACCGTCAGCCAGACGGACCCGGGTGTGCAGGGTGACCGGTCCACCGGTGGCACCAAGCCCGCCACGCTGGAGACCGGCGCGACGGTCCAGGTGCCGCTGTTCATCACGACCGGGGAACAGGTCAAGGTGGACACCCGTACGGGTGACTACCTCGGCCGCGCCTAGCCCGGCCGGTGGCTGCGCGTAGTAAGGCCCGTAAGCGGGCCCTGGACATCCTGTTCGAGGCCGAGGTGCGGGGCGAGCCCGTGCCCGACCTGCTGGAACAGCGCATCATCGCGGCCAGCCCGCCGGTCAGCGAGTACGCCGCGGAACTGGTCCGCGGCGTGCAGGCGCACCGCGAGCGCATCGACGAGCTGCTGGCCGAGCACGCCGAAGGCTGGACGCTGGACCGGATGCCGGCGGTGGACCGCAACGTGCTGCGTATCGGCCTGTATGAGCTGCTCTGGGCGGACGACGTGCCCGATGCGGTGGCGATCAGCGAGGCGGTGCTGCTGGCCCGCGACCTGTCCACCGACGCGTCACCCGCGTTCGTGAACGGGCTGCTGGGCCGGCTGCTGGAACTGAAGCCAACGCTGACCGTCTAATCCGGGCTGCCTAGCTCCACTTGATGTGCGACGGATTGGCGTCGCTTGATGTTGCCGGATGCGTTGACGGTGCGCTCGACCTCGATGACATCGCCGGAAGGAGGCATGGGAGGGAGCGTCACACATCAAGTGAAGCCACCGAGTCGCACATCAAGCGGAGCCGGACATCGTCTAATCCGGGCTGGCCTTACTTTTTTCTTAACGCCAGCTAGGCGGCAGCGAACTTAACTCGCAGGCCGTGCTTGTGCAGCACGGAAATGAACCAGAGCACGGAGGCGCCGATACCCGCTACGGTCAGGGCGATCGTGGCCACAGTGGAAAGCAGCATGAACATGCTGGCCGTCTCGGTCACCATCATCACGCCCAGGCAGGCGGTGAGGACCAGGAAGATGCCGGACCACAGCCAGGTGGCGCCCTGGAAGAACCGGTGCAGCCCGGGGTGGTGCGCCGGATGGCGCAGCGCCACCACCTCGGCGGCCAGCTTGGCCACGATCGGGTTCGGGCCGCGGGCGGTCCGGGCGAACAGGAAGAACATGATCAGGTAGCCGAGCGGGAACTGGAGCAGGAAAATCCACAGCTCGCCGGTGGCCAGCACAATCACGGTCTGCAGCGTGAGCACGATGGCCGAGATGGTGAGCAGGCTGGGCACCGCACCCGAGAAGATCTTGCGGATCAGCGCGGTGAGCCAGATCGCCCCGGTCCCCACCAGCAGGCCGACGGTCTGGCCGCCGAGCCAGGCACCGACCACGTAGGCCACGAGGGGGAGGCCGAGGGACTCGCTCAGGCTCAGCCCTGTACAGCGGAGCAACCGTAGCGGCCGGGGGAGCTCAAGGTGCTCGTGCATGGGGGAGAGCCTAGGGGTTGCGTCGCGGACGCGAGGCCGGTTTGGACATCGATGACCATTCTCCTAGGCAGCTCAGAGCAAAGCGGCAGATAGCCCGCAGGCACAGCTATGTTGGCGTAGTTCTGCCCGCCGGCGCTGGTGCTAATCCACGTAGGAAAAGGTGTGCGCCGCCTGGGGGTTTTCGCCGGGAACCACTGCTATCAACACGGTTTCTGGCCAAGCATGGTTCACCCCGGCGGGAGCGCCCCGGGGCGTGTCCCGGGATTGTCGTTGATCAGCACTACCCTGGGACCAGGGTGAGCGAGGAGGGTGGCCGTGCAGGCACAGCCCGGGCAAGCGCAGCACGCGGATGACCGGCCCGCGCCCGAGCAGGGCGTGCCCGGCCACCGGATGGGCAGATACGACGACGCACGCACCATGGTGGTCCGCGACGTGCTGACCGCGGTGACCACCGAGCTGTCCGCACAGACCGGCCGGGCCCGGCTGGACATCATCGACGCTGGCGGCGGGACCGGCGGTTTCGCGGTGCCGCTGGCCGCGGCCGGGCACACCGTCACGGTGGTCGACCCGAGCCCGGACTCGCTGGCCGCCGCGCAACGCCGCGCGGCCGAGATGGCGGTGCCGCTGCGCGCGGTCCAGGGGGACGTCACCGATCTGGCCGCGCTGGCCGGCGCGCAGGGCGCCGACCTGGTGCTGTGCCATAGCGTCCTGGAATACGTGGACTCACCGGCCGCGGCGATGACCGCGGTGGCCAGCGTGCTGCGGCCGGGCGGCGCGGTGAGCGTGCTGGCCGCCAGCGCGGTCGCGGCGGTTATCCACCGGGCCCTGGCCGGGCGGTTCGACGAGGCACGGCGGCTGCTGGCCGCGATCGCGGCCACCGGCGCCGCCGCCCCGCGCCGGTTCACCCTGGCCGAGGTGACCGGGCTGATCGAGGTGGCCGGGCTGCGCCCCGGCCCGGCGCACGGCATCCGGGTGTTCACCGATCTCGTCCCCGGCTCGTTCGCCAACGTCGACCCGGGCGCCGCGGACGCCCTGCTGGCGCTGGAGCGGGCCACCTCCGCGCACCCGGCCTTCCACGACATCGCGGCGCAGTTCCATGTCCTCGGGTTCCGCTGAGCCAGCCGCCGACGACGGCGGCTGCCCCATCCTGCACGTGGATATGGACGCGTTCTATGCCAGCGTGGAGCTACGGGACCGGCCCGAACTGGCCGGGCAGCCAGTGATCGTGGGCGCCACCTCCAGCCGGGGCGTGGTGCTCTCCGCGACCTACGAGGCCCGCGCGTTCGGGGTCCATTCGGCCATGCCGGTGACCCGGGCCCGCCGGCTGTGCCCGCAGGCCATCTTCATCCCGCCCGGGCATGGCAGCTACGCTGCCGTCTCCCGTGAGGTCATGGAGGTCTTCCGGTCGGTCACCCCGGAGGTGGAGCCGCTCGCGCTGGACGAGGCCTTCCTCGACGTGTCCGGGGCGATCCGGCGGCTCGGCCTGGCCCAGATCGGCGAGCTGATCCGGGCCACGATCGCCGAGCAGCAGGGCATCACCTGCTCGGTCGGGGTGGCTTCCTGCAAGTTCGTGGCCAAGCTGGCCTCGGCCCGGTGCAAGCCAGATGGGCTGCTGGTGGTGCCCGCCGATGGCGTGCTGGACTTCCTGCACCCGCTCCCGGTGGCCGCGCTGTGGGGGGTCGGCGAGCAGACCGGCCAGGTGCTGGCCCGGCTCGGGCTGCGCACGGTCGGGGACATCGCGCAGATCCCGGTGGCTACCCTGCAGCGCGAGCTTGGCCAGGCGGCCGGCGCCCACCTGGCCGCGCTGGCCTGGGGACGCGATGAGCGCCCGGTGATCAGCCGGACCCCAGAGAAGAGCATCGGCGCGGAGGAGACGTTCCCCAGCGACGTTGATGACCCCGAGGTGATCCGCCGCGAATTGCTCCGGCTGTCGGGGCGGACCGCCCGGGGCCTGCGCGCGGCCGATGCCCTGGCCCGGACCGTGGTGATCAAGCTCAGGCTGGCCAACTTCACCACCATCACCCGGTCCCGCACGCTGCCTGAGCCCACCGATGTGGCGCAGATCATCTATTCGACCGCCTGCGCGCTGTACAGCGCGTCCGGCCTCGACTCGCGGGCCCGGCTCCGCCTGGTCGGGGTGCGGGCGAACGGCCTGGTCCCAGCATCGCGGGCGGCCACCCAGCTGGCGTTCGGCCAGCGGGAGACCGGCTGGCGGGACGCGGAGCAGGCGCTGGACCGAATCAGCGGGCGGTTCGGCGCCGATTCGGTGCGGCCCGCCGCCCTGGTGATCGGGCAGCGCCAAGGACCGGTACCGCGGCCGCCGGACGAAAGCTGATATGATCGCCTCTAACGGCATGAATTCGAACACGCGTTTGGCTGTACCCTGGCTCGGAGGGCGCAGGGCCGGAACGGCGCGCAGGGCCGGAGCTCCTTTACCCTTCCACTACCCTTCCACCCAGAGTGGCCAGGCTCGTATTCTTGAATAACCTGGACCGTGAGATGAAGTCATCGCACCCGTCCCCGCGCGCGAGGTTTTATGGGAGGCGCCGTGCCGCTGTCTGAGCACGAGCAGCGTCAGCTCGAACAGATCGAGCGTGCGCTCTATGCTGAGGATCCAAAGTTCGCGCAGGCTGTGCGCGCGAAGGATCCCCGGGTGCACTACAAGCGCCGGATCGTTGAGGCCGCGATCGGGTTCCTGCTTGGTGTCGGCCTGCTGCTGGCCGGTGTCGTATCCAAGCTCACCGTGGTCGGCGTGGCCGGCTTCGTAGTCATGCTGGCCTGCTCGATGTGGGCCCTGTCCAGCTGGCGGCACATGTCCGGCGGCGCGGCCGCGCGCGGCCCGGCCCGGGAGCGCCGGGCCAAGCCCAAGCCCAAGCCGGTGGCTGGACCCAGGACCCGGTTCATGGAGCGCCTGGAAGAGCGCTGGCGCCGCCGCCAGGAGCGCGGGCAGTAATACTTGCGCCTCCGGGTGCGCTTTAAGGGCGCCTCCTTCCCTCGTCGCTCGGGGCGCTCGTTCCTCGCTTCCTCGCTCCTCATCAGTCGGCGCCGCGCCCCCTTTGGCGCGGGGCGCCTCCTTCCCTCCCTCGCTCGTTCCTCGCTCGTCCGTCGGTCGGCGCCGGGTGCCTTTCGCGGGGATCAGGCCAGACGGCCGGGGCGGGCGACGGGCCCTCCGGCGCGGGCTAGAGCGCCGGTCGAGTAACGTCAGGCCTGCGCCCTCCACCGCTCCAACGGCACTGAAGTTTCAGCCATGGCCGTCGGCGGACATCAGGCACCACATGAATGAAACCGTCATGCGCACCGGTGCGCATGACTGAAACATCCATGCGCGGTTGGAAATGGGGCGGCAGCACGACCTGACCGGTGGGCTAGGCCTGGGCTTTCTCCGACTGGCCGCCGGCTCGGCGGACTAGGGCGGTGAGGCGGTGGGCGGCTATGTCCATCCAGCCGAATACGTCTAGCGCGTGCTGCAGGGCGGTGCGCACCGGGACGAGGGCGGACGGCGGCAGCAGGCGGGCCCGCCAGCGCGCCCGGCGGGTGGCGTGGCCGGCGAGGGCCCGGCGGACCTGCTCGGAGTCGGTCCGCAGGCCGGCCGAGTCGGCCGGGTCCCGGGCGTACCGGGCCCGCTCGGCCGCCCGGGTGATCCGGGCGAGCGCCTCGTCCTGGGCTGGGGGCATCGGCCGGTCCGCCGTCACCTGGCGGGCCAGCGCACGCGGCGAGGCACTGGGCGACCAGGGGACCCGGTAGTCGGTCAGGTCGTCCTGCAGCTCGGCCCAGGCCGCCTCGGCCCGGCCCCGGTCGTCGCCTGCCGCGCGGCGCCAGCGCTGGCGGCGGCGGACCGACCGGATCGTCCGCGGTGCGACCAGCGCCAGCACGGCCAGCCCGGCCAGGGACAGCAGCCAGTACGGTGCCGGGTGGTGGGTGGCTGCCGTGCCGCCCACGCCGACCTCACCGGGCTCCTCGCCCAGCTTGGCCAGCGGGCCGGTGTGCGCCTTGCTCGAGCCCGTCTGCGGGGCGGTGGTCCCGGTGGTCGGTGCGGTCTGCGTTCCAGACCCCCCAGGGAGAACCGGCGGCACGCTGTAGGAGGGCGCGATGGCGGTGGCCTGGCCGCCCGTTCCGGCCGGGGTGGGCTCGAAGCGCAGCCAGCCGACGCCCTGGAAATACAGTTCCGGCCAGGCGTGCGCGTCGCTGGTCTTGACCACCCACCGGTCGTGCCCGGACGGGGTACCCGCGGTGTAGCCGACCGCGACCCGGGACGGGATGTCGAGCAGCCGGGCCAGCACCGCCATGGCGAACGCGAACTGCTGGCAGTACCCGCGGCGCTGGCTGGTCAGGAACCGGATCAGCGCCTGCGGGCTGGCCGGCTCCGTGACGTCCAGGCTGTAGGTGAACTTGCCCGAGTCGGCGAACCAGTGCTGCAGGGCCACGGCCTGGCCGTAGCTCGAAGTCTGGCCGCGGGTGATCCGCTCGGCCAGCGCCTTGAGCTGCTGGTACACGCCCGGCACGCTCAGGTAGTTGCTGGTGATGCTGGCCGGCATCGGGCTGGCGTCGTCCCGCAACTGCTGGTCGGAGGGGTTCACTTCCCGGCTGCTCACCGTGTAGTGCAGCCCGGACAGGTCCTGCCCGGAAAACAGGGTGAGCGTGTGCGGATCCACCCGCCAGTCCCCGGCCACGTTCACCGTCCGGGCCGGGTAGGGCAGCGGCAGGAAGCTCGCCGTCTGCTCGCTGCCGGACAAGCCCTTGGCCAGGGTGATCGTGGTGTTCTCGGCGCTGGCCGGGGTGCCCGCGGCCAGCCCGGGGGTGGCGGGCAGCTTCCCGTCGTGCAGCGACTGACCCGCGGTGGGGGTCAGGGTCCAGGTCTGTGCGCTCAGGTCGTTCAGCACATAGACCTGTAGGTACTGCGGATCGGGATCCGTGGTCCGGTAAGTGAGCACCTCGCTCACGTCGGTGCGGTGCAGTTGCGTGTTCATCTGCACCAGCGGGTTGGGCAGCGAGACCTGCCGGACGCCCGGGCCATCGCCCGAGCCCGAGGCGAACAGCTTGTGCTCGGCCAGCCCCGGCACCAGCAGCGGGACGAACAACGCGATCACCACGGCAGCGAGCGCGATCCGGCGGCCGGCCGCGGCCAGGTCCTTGGTGTCCGGCCCGGTCCGGTCCGGTCTGTCGTCCGCGTGCTGCCAGACCGTGACCAGCCGGCCCCACAGCCGTAGGCGCTCCCGCCCTTCCACCGCCAGCAGCGTCAGGTACCCCGCCATGCCCAGGCAGAACACCGCCATCTCGCCCGCCGCGCTCTGATGCACGCTCACGGTCAGCGGCACGCAGAACAGCACCAGCAGCGGCAGGCCGGCCACGGCCGGGCGGCGCAGCCGGACCGCGATCAGGTCGGTGGCCACGGCCACCACGCCGATCCCGGTCACGGCCAGGATCACGATGGCCGGGTACGGCGGGGCCGGCGGCGCGAACCGGTTGGTGTCCTGCAGCCCGAGGCTGTACAGCCCGCGCAGCTCGTGCAGCGACGCCCAGGTCGGCAGCACCCGGCCGGCCGACTTGGCGCTGGCGAACTCGGTGTTCAGGAACAGCAGCAGCGCGGCCAGTTCGGCCAGCGCGCACACTACGACCGGCAGCCGCCGCAGCCGGGTCAGCGCACCAACCACGGCGATCGTGGTCACCGCGCCGAACCCGACCCAGAACCAGTGCCAGTGGGCCACCACCGGGTACAGCGACAGCGAGGCGGCCAGCGTGGCCAGCGCCGCGGCCAGCGTCATCCGGTTGCTCATCGGCCGATCCCCGCTGACCCGGCCGCGCGGCCGATGTAGCTGGGCAGCTCGGACGCGTACCGGAGCTGGTTCCAGGCGGCCGGCAGCGAGGTGTCCGCGGTGACCGTGACCACCCGCCAGCCCGCCGCGCGGAGCGTGCCGGCCGCGGTGTCCACCTCAGCCGGGTCCACCGGCAGCAGGCCGGCCTGCGGGGCCCAGCTGGTCACGGCCAGCAGCAGGGCCATGGCCGGCCCGGTGTCCCGCCGGGCGGCGGCCAGCCTGCGGGCCTCCTCGGCGGACAGCCGCCCGGCCACCACCACGAACAGGCCGCCGGTCCCGCCGGTCACCTGGTCCAGCCCGCGGGCCAGGTTGCTGCCACGGGACTGCTTGATCACCGCGAGCGAATCGAGCAGCGTGTCCTCGAACGAGCCCGGGGCGGATACCGGGCCCTGGTCGGTGGCCAGCTGCCCGTCCAGCCCGGCCCGGGCCAGGTATACCCCGATGGACGCCATCGCGCTGGCCGCGAACTCGAAGGAGGAGCCCGCCCCCGGGCCGCTGTGCGCCCGGGCGCGGGTATCCAGCAGCAGCACCGCGCGATTGCGTGAGTGCTGCTCCTCGCGGCGGACCATCAGCTCGCCGTGCCGTGCGGTGGACCGCCAGTGCACCCGGCGCAGCTCGTCGCCGTCCCGGTAGGGCCGGGGGATGACGTCGTCTTCGCCGGCCGTGTCCGCGGTCCGGGTCCGGCCGCCGCCTCCCTCGCCGCGCCAGCTGCCGGCCAGCGGCCCCGCGGGCAGTGGGATGACCGGCGGGGTGACCACCAGCGTGCTCCGGGCGGCGAACGACCGGGTCAGCTCGACCAGCCCGAACGCGTCGGTCACCCGCACCTGGAGCGGCCCGATGGTGAACTTGCCCCGGGTTCCGGACACGATGGGGTAGTTCAGCTCCCGCCAGCCGCCCTGCTCGATCCTCTCCAGCACGAACCGGCGCCGCACCCCCAGTGAGTACGGCAGGGTGTCCTCGGCCAGCAGCAGGCCGGTGGGCAGCCGGGACACGTTCTCCAGCCGCAGCGTGACGGTGGCGCTCTGCCCGGCCGGGACCCGCAGCGGGGTCACCCGGCGGTTGCAGCGGATCCGGTATCTGGCCCGGCTGGTGGCCAGCACGGCCAGTAGTGGCAGCGCCACCAGGACAATGCCGATGCTGAGCAGGGCCCGCTCGCCGAGGCCCAGCCCGAAGGCACCTGCGGCGATGCCCGCCGCCAGGAATGACTTGCCGCGTGTGGTGAATCCGGCGAACAGCGCCCGCATACTGGCCCTTCCTCCAGACCCTGTCTAACTTACGTCAGGAAGGAAGGGCTGGGTTCAACGGAGCCGGGGGAGGGGGATGCGCTCCACGATGCCGGCCACCACCCGGTCGGGCAGCTGGCGTTCGGCCATGGCCTCGGCGGAGGGCAGCAGCCGGTGCGCGAGCACCGGCCCAGCCAGTGCCTGCACGTCGTCCGGGATCACGAAGTCGCGGCCGTCCAGCGCGGCCCGGGCCCGGCTGGCCCGCAGCAGGTGCAGCGTCGCCCGCGGCGAGGCGCCGAGCCGCAGGTCCGGGGCGGACCTGGTCGCGCTGACCAGGCTGATGACGTACTGCTTGAGGGGCTCGGCCACGTGCACCCGGCGGACCGCCGCGATCAGCTCCCGCACGTCGGCCGCGCTGGCCACCGGCTCCAGCGAGTCCAGCGGGGACGAGGAGCCGTGCAGGTCGAGCATGGCCAGCTCGGCCTCGGCGCTCGGGTAGCCGATGAAAATTCGCGCGGTGAACCGGTCCCGCTGGGCTTCGGGCAGCGGGTAGGTGCCCTCCATCTCCACCGGGTTCTGGGTGGCGATGACCATGAACGGCGACTCCAGCGGATAGCTGGTGCCATCCACCGTCACCTGCCGTTCTTCCATGCATTCCAGCAGCGCCGACTGGGTCTTCGGTGAGGCGCGGTTGATCTCGTCGCCGACCACGATGTTCGCGAACACCGGCCCGGGCTTGAACTCGAACTCGCGGCGCTCCTGGTTGTACGCGCTCACCCCGGTGATGTCGCTGGGCAGCAGGTCCGGGGTGAACTGGATGCGCTGCACCGTGCCGTGGATGGACCTGGCCAGCGCCTTGGCCAGCATGGTCTTGCCCACCCCGGGCACGTCCTCGATCAGCACATGCCCCTCGGCCAGCAGCACGGTCAGCGCCAGCCGCACCGCGTCCGGCTTGCCCTCGATCACCGACTCGATGGCGTCGCCGATCCGGTGTGCCATCCCGACTAGGTCGTCGAGCGTGCGCTCGGCGCCTGCCCCCATCTCCACGACCACGCTGTCCTCCAGTGCCGTTCTGCCGCGTACCGACAGTACGTCCTGGGCGCGCTGCGTGCGATGTCAGCCGCACGCTCCACTTTCCTCCCACGCTCTGACCTGCGGATTCATCGAGAATGTGCCGGTCCGGGCAGGTGTGAAGCGTTGACGGTGGGGGAATGTGGAGTACAGTGGAGGCCGGTGGGGCGGACTGGTCACGGGCGGGAGGTGAGGGCCTGTGTTCTTGGGCACTCACTCACCGCGCCTCGATGAGAAAGGCCGGCTGTTCCTTCCTGCCAAGTACCGCGAGGAACTCGCTGGAGGGCTAGTGATCACCAAAGGTCAGGAGCGCTGCCTCTACGTGTTCCCCGTGGACGAATTCGGCCGGATCACCGAGGCGCTGCGCACGGCCCCGGTGACCGCGAAGGCAGTGCGGGACTACAGCCGGGTCTTCTTTGCCAGCGCGTCCGACGAGATCCCCGACAAGCAAGGCAGGATCACCATCCCGCCAGGCCTGCGCGACTACGCGGCGCTGAGCCGCGACTGCGTGGTGATCGGCGCTAACACGCGCCTGGAGATCTGGGACTCCACCGCGTGGGAGTCCTACCTGGCGACTCAAGAGGATGCCTTCTCCGCGGCGTCGGAGGAGGTATTGCCAGGGGTGCTCTGAGCGGCGCCGGTGTACCGGTGCCGCGTCTTCGGCGAGGTCTCCGCCCGCGGCCGGGGGCAATCACGTTGGCTGGCGTCACTTCCCCGGCGCCAGGCAGCGCGATCATCCCCCACGCGGCCCGCGGATGGAGACCTAGCCGGGAGCACAACAGGCAGGCAGGCCGTCCGCCGTATCCCCCGGGATGCGGCGGGACGAGAGGGGGTCTGATGGGCGAGCCGGCGGCCGGCCATCTGCCGGTCATGGTCGAGGAGGTGCTCGCCCTGTTCGAGCCGGCCCTGCAGCCTCGCGGCGCGATCCTGGTGGACGCCACCCTGGGCCGGGCCGGGCATGCCCGGGCGCTGCTCGACGCGTATCCCGGGCTGGCGCTGATCGGGGTGGACACCGACACCCAGGCGATCGAGGAATCGCGGCGGCTGCTGGCCCCGTACGCCGACCGGGTCACGCTGGTGCACGGCCGCTACGACCAGCTCCCCGAACTGCTGTCCAGCCACGGTGACCAGCGGGTCCAGGGCATCCTGTTCGACCTGGGCGTGTCCTCCCCGCAACTCGACGACCCGGCCCGCGGCTTCGCGTACTCCTATGACGCCCCGCTGGACATGCGGATGGACCAGAACGGCCCGCTGACCGCGGCCGACGTGCTCAACACCTACCCGGCCGGGCGGCTGGCCCAGGTGCTGCGGGACTACGGAGAGGAGCGGTTCGCCCGGCGGATCGCCGACGCCGTGGTCCGGGCCCGAACCCGCGCTCCACTTCGCTCCACCGGGCAGCTGGCCGAGATCGTCAGGGACTCCATTCCGGCCCCGGCCCGGCGGACCGGGGGCAACCCGGCCAAGCGGACGTTCCAGGCGCTGCGCATCGAGGTCAACGGGGAACTCGACGTGCTGCACGCGGCGCTGCCCGGCCGCTCTGGACGGGCTGGCCGTCGGCGGCCGCATCGTGGTGCTCGCCTACCACTCGCTGGAGGACCGGGCGGTCAAGACCACGCTGGCCCAGGCCGCCACCGACCGCACACCGCCGGGCCTGCCGGTGCCGCTGGACTCGGCCCAGCCCACGTTCCGGCTGCTCACCCGCGGCGCGCTGCGGCCCAGCGAGGCGGAACTGGCCAGCAATCCGCGGGCCGCCCCGGCCCGATTGCGCGCCGCCGAGCGGATCCGGGAAGCGGCATGACGGCCCCGCGCCGAAGGGAGCCCGCCGAGCTGGACTCGGGAGCAGGGGCGAGGAACGAGCGACGGGCGACGAGGGAAGTCGGCGGGCCCAGCGGCCCGGAGGCGCATCCGGCGGTGGCTGCGCCTGCGCCGTCGCGGCCCCGGTGCGCCCGGCCCAGCCTGGTCCCGGGAAGACCGGTGCACGCCAGACCCAGCCGCCCGGCCCAGCCCGGAACGCTCACCGCCGCCGAGACGGACGGCCCCGTCCCGGCCGGCGGTTCCCGCGTCGGCCATCGCTAAGACGCCGTTCGTCCTGTTTGTGCTGGGGCTGCTGGGCGGCGGGCTGATCTGCCTGCTGGTGATCAACACCGTGCTGGCCTCGGGGGCGTACCAGATCAACTCGCTGCAGCAGGCCGAGACCACCCGGCAGCAGCAGGTCCAGGTGCTGCAGCAGCAGGTGGCGGCCGACTCCGCCCCGTCGGTGATCGCCCGCCGGGCCCGCCAGCTCGGCATGGTCGCACCGCCGCTGACCAAGTTCCTCAACCTGCGCACCGGCCGGATCATCGGCCAGCCGACCAGAGAGCCAGGCGTGCTTCCGGTGCCTGGGTACGTCCCGTGAGGGGAGGGCAAGGGGACGGGCCGGGCAGCCGGCCAGGGCCGCGGGCAGGCGGGCGGCCGCCCGCGTCGGCCGGCCCGCGCCGCCCGGCCGCGACCCGGAGGACCCGGGCCAGCCCGGCCGGGGACGGCGGCCCGGACCGGGCCACGCGGCCCAGCCCAGCCCGGCGGCCCCCGCCGCGCCGAAGAGGGGCGCCGCCGACTGAACAGCGAAGAGGGAATGGGGAGGCGGGCGGGGAGGGACGAGCGAGGAGGGAAGGCGGTGGCCCGCGCCAAAGGGGACGCGCCGCCGACTGGACTGAGGAGCGAGGGAGCGAGGCACGAGCGAGGCCGCGACGAGGGAAGCTCGGCGGGTATAGCGGCCCGGAGGCGCAAAGAAACAGAGCCCGCGCCGTGCCGTGCTGCACCGCGGCAGCCCGGCCCGCCGTCTGCGGGTCACCATGCTCTGCCTCGGGTTCGTGTTCTCCCTGGTGGGCGGCAGGCTGGTGCAACTACAGGCGATGGAGGGCCCGGCGCTGAGCACGCGCT
>CAVVGF010000065.1:0-18465 GCA_963747705.1 uncultured Actinomycetes bacterium
GCTCGCCCCGGAGGTGGCCATCGTCACCTGCGTGGAAGCGGATCACCTGGACAACTACCCGGGCCTGGCCGAGATCGAGGCCGCGTTCGCGGCGTTCACCGAGCGGATCAGCCGCGGCGGGCTGCTGGTGGCCTGTGCCGACGACCCGGGCGCACGGGCCCTGGCCGACGCCGCCCGTAAGCTGCCGCTCCGCGTTCGCACCTACGGCGAAGCCGCCGACGCCGACTACCGGATCAGTGGCATCGCGCCGCGCGGCATGACGGTCGGCTTCCAGGTCACCGGGGGGCCAGACCAGGCCGGCCCGGACGTGGCCAGCTCGCCCGCGGCTCAGGTGCTGCTGGCCGTGCCCGGGCGGCACAACGCGCTGAACGCCACCGCCGTCCTGGCCACCTGCGCCGAGCTGGGCTTCCCGGTCGACGAGGTGACCCTGGGGCTGGCCGCCTTCCGGGGCGCGCGGCGCCGCCTGGAAGCCAAAGGGGAGGCCGACGGCGTCCGGGTGCTGGACAGCTACGCGCACCACCCCACCGAGCTGGCCGCCGATCTCACCGCGGCCCGTGATATCGCCGAGGGGGGCCGGGTCATCGTCATCTTCCAGCCGCACCTGTTCAGCCGGACCAAGATTTTTGCCACCGAGTTCGGCGCCGCCCTGGGCCTGGCCGACGAGGTCTTCCTGCTCGATGTCTACCCGGCCCGTGAGGACCCGGTGCCCGGGGTGACCGGGGAACTGGTGGCGACGGCGGTGCCCGGCGGGCAGGCCCGGTTCGTGCCGGACCAGGCCGCGGTGGTGGCGGCGGCCGTCGGCACGGCCAAGCCGGGTGACCTGGTGGTGACCATGGGCGCCGGTGACGTCACCGCGCTCGGCGAGCCGCTGCTCGCCGCGTTGTGCGCCCGCGGCGGGCCGGCCGGATGACCGGCCGGGCAGGCCGGATGATGGGGCTGGGCGGATGACGGGGCAGGCCGCGGGCCTGGCCGGCACCGGCACCGGTGCCGGCCCTGCGGCGCCGGCCGCGCCGCCCGCGGGCCCCGGGCGGCAGCCGTGGCGGGCGGTGTTCTTCGCGCTGATGGCGATCGCGATCGTGGCCGGGGTGGCCTGGGCCTTGCTCGAATCGCGGTTCTTCGTGGTGCGCGCCGTCCAGGTGACCGGTACCCATCTGGTGACCCCGGCGCAAGTGCGCGGAGCGGCCGCCATCCCGGACGGGCTGCCGCTGATCCGGGTGAACGACGCCGCGGTGGCGCACCGGGTCGAGCGACTCCATCAGGTCCAGTCGGTACGGGTCAGCCGGCACTGGCCGGACCAGGTGGTGATCTCGGTCACCGAGCGCGTGCCCGCCCTGGCCGTGCCGGACAGCCAGGGGTACGACCTGATCGACAAGTACGGCGTGGTCGTGGAGTCGGTGTCGCAGCAGCCGCTGGACACGCCCATCCTGGACCTGCCGGCCGGATCGGCGCAGCCATCCGCGCTGCGCGGCAACCAGGCCGTGTACGCGGCGGCGGTGGTAGTACGGGAGCTGCCGCGCTACCTGGCCGGGGAGCTGGTGTCGGTGCGGGCGCCCAGCCCGGACGAGGTGACGCTGCGGCTGAGCGACCGGGTCAGCATCGTCTGGGGCGGCACCGACCGGGCGGCCGAGAAGGCGAAAGAACTGGCTGTGCTGATGCGGACGCACGCCCGGTCTTACGACGTGAGCGCGCCCGGCACCGCCGTAACCAGCGGATGACCTGCGGATGACCAGCGGCGACGGCCGGGACGGTCCGCGGGCAGGCGGATAACGACACGCCGGCCCGTCTCGCGCGTGTCTAGTTGACCCTGGTCCCGGCCCACCCTACTGTCCGTATCAATCGCCAGGATGACATAACTGTAAATCTCAAGTTGAGAGTGAGGGTTAGCTCCCTGGAAATCGCGCGACGCGGCCGGCCGAGGCAATTGGGGGCGCATTTCGGCAGGTGGCTGAAACGCTGGTTTTGGTGGTGGTTTCCAGGAAAGACGCCCTCCATGGGCGCTCTCTCCGGCTGCGGCAACTATGAGCCGGAACACAGTGCAGGTAAACGAGCGGAAAGGGCCCTCCTCGTGGCAGCACCGCAGAACTATTTGGCGGTCATCAAGGTCGTCGGTATCGGTGGGGGCGGCGTCAATGCCGTGAACCGGATGATCGAAGAGGGGCTCAAGGGTGTTGAGTTCATCGCGATCAACACAGACGCCCAGGCGCTCCTCATGAGCGACGCCGACGTTAAACTGGATGTCGGCCGTGAACTCACCCGTGGTCTCGGCGCGGGCGCCAACCCCGAAGTCGGGGCGAAGGCCGCCGAAGACCACCGGGAGGAGATCGAGGAGGTCATCAAGGGCGCTGACATGGTCTTCGTCACCGCCGGTGAGGGAGGCGGGACGGGCACCGGCGGCGCGCCGATCGTGGCCAGCGTGGCCCGCTCGCTGGGCGCGCTCACCATTGGCGTGGTCACCCGGCCCTTCGGTTTCGAGGGCAAGCGCCGCGCATCCCAGGCCGAGCTGGGCATCGAACGGCTGCGCAACGAGGTGGACACCCTGATCGTTATCCCGAACGACCGGCTGCTGTCTATCTCGGACCGGCACGTCAGCGTGCTGGACGCGTTCAAGGCCGCTGACCAGGTGCTGCTGTCCGGTGTGCAGGGAATTACCGACCTGATCACCACGCCCGGTCTGATCAACCTGGACTTCGCCGACGTGAAGTCGGTGATGTCCGGCGCTGGCTCGGCGCTGATGGGGATCGGCTCGTCGCGCGGCGACGACCGCAGCGTGGCCGCCGCCGAGATGGCCATCTCCAGCCCGCTGCTGGAAGCCAGCATCGACGGCGCGCACGGCGTGCTGCTGTCTATCCAGGGCGGGTCCGACCTGGGCCTGTTCGAAATCAACGAGGCCGCCCAGCTGGTCTCCAACTCGGCCGCCCCGGAAGCCAACATCATCTTCGGCGCGGTCATCGACGATGCGCTCGGCGACGAGGTCCGGGTGACCGTGATCGCGGCCGGCTTCGACGAAGGGGGCCGCCGGGCCAGGCCGCCGCGGGCCGCCACCGGCTTCACCGCGGACAGCGGCCCGGCCCCGGCGGCGCCGGCCGACAGCTACCGTGCCCCGGTCAGCCCGGCCCCGTCCGTGCTCGCTTCGTCCTCGGCCGACGGCTGGGCCAGCGCGGCCCGGGACGAGCCCGCCGCCGAGGCCCGGCCGGAGGTGCCGGCTGGCGGCGGGTTTACCGCCAGTGGGGGGCCGGCCGACTCGGCCGCCCGGCTGGCCGAGGACGCGGCTGGGCTGGCTGAGGATGCCGCCGGGCTGGCGGGCGATGGCAGCGGCGTGCCCGCACCGCGGCGGGCCGACGCGCAGTCGGCGGCCGGGGAACCGGCACCGGCCGAGCGGCCGCGCCCGGATGCCCGCGGCGTCTTCGACGCGGCCACCACGCGCCGCCGGTCGGTCGTGTTCGAAGAGGATGATGAGCTCGACGTCCCTGACTTTCTCAAGTAGTGACCAGCCTGGCCCGCGAACCGGGTGGCCAGCGCGGCGCTGAGATCGCCGCGTCGCTGGCCGCGGTCCGGGCCCGGATCGGGGCCGCGTGCCAGGCCGCGGGCCGGCCAGCCGATGCGGTCACCCTGATCGCGATCACCAAGACCTTCCCGGCTACTGACATCCGCATCCTGAGCAGCCTGGGCGTGCGTGACGTGGGGGAGAACCGGGATCAGGAGGCGGCGCCCAAGGCCGCCGAGGTGGCCGACCTGCGCGACCAGCTCACCTGGCACTTCGTCGGCCAGCTGCAGACCAACAAGGCGGCCAGCGTGGCCCGCTACGCCGACGTGATTCATTCGGTGGACCGGCTCCGGCTGGTCACCGCGCTCGGCGCGGCCGCCCGTAAGGCCGGCCGCCCGCTGCGCTGCCTGGTGCAGGTGAGCCTGGACGACGAGCCAGGCCGCGGCGGCGCCCCGGCGGACCAGGTGCTGGCCATCGCGGACGCGGTAGCCAGCCAGGCCGGCCTGGAACTGGGCGGCGTGATGGCGGTCGCACCGCTGGCCGCCGAGTCGGTGCCGGGCGGGCCGCTGGCCGCCTTCGGCCGGCTGGCCGAGATGGCCGCGCTGGTCCGGGCCCAGCACCCGGAGGCCGTGATGATCTCCGCGGGGATGAGCGGGGACCTGGAAGAGGCCATCGCCGCCGGGGCGACACATGTGCGGGTCGGTACGGCGTTGCTCGGCGGCCGGCCGGGCTTCGTCAGGTAATGTCCGACGCAGCGGGGCTGCGTGACAGTTGATGACGGAGGGCTGACCGATGGCCGGCGCGATGCATAAAATGGCGGTCTACCTCGGCCTCGTCGAGGACGATCCGCACTACGACGACGGCTATGACGCGTACGAGGAGTACGACGAGTTCGGCGATGCGGCTGACCAGCCCGAGCCGGAACTCGATCGCGCCGTCGCGCGCGGCAGCCGGGCCGAGTTCGCCGTCGAGCCACCCTCGGCTCCGCCAACCCGGAGCGGCGGCACCGCCACGGCGACCGCACATGCCACCGATCTCGCGCGTATCACCACCTTGCACCCGCGCACGTACAATGAAGCCCGTACCATCGGAGAGCACTTCCGTGAAGGCACTCCGGTGATCATGAACCTGACCGAGATGGTGGACAGCGACGCCAAGCGTCTCGTTGACTTCGCGGCCGGACTGATCTTCGGACTGCACGGAAGCATCGACCGGGTCACCAACAGGGTGTTCCTGCTGTGTCCAGCCAACGTCGAAGTGACGGCGGAGGACAAGGCCCGGATAGCTGAACGAGGGTTCTTCAACCAGAGTTAGATGCGCAGGTGAACACGCTCGGTGACGAGCACACGGCAACGGCACCCGCGGTGGTCATCCCGGCGTCCGTGAAGGCAGGCAGGGCAGGGATGTGGGGATTGTAAAGATCGTTCTGTTCTACGCGCTCTCGATCTATCTTGTGATTCTGCTCGGGAGGCTCATCCTCAGCTGGATTCAGGCCTTCTCGCGGTCCTGGACTCCCACGGGCATCGTGCTGATCCTGGCCGAGTTCGTCTTTACCCTGACGGACCCGCCACTGAGATTGCTAAGGCGGTACATACCCACGCTCCGTCTCGGTACTGTGGCCTTGGACCTCAGCTTCATGGTGCTCTTCTTCGTGGTCATTTTCGCGATGCAGGCCGTGCAGCTGCTCTGATCGGGTAGCGTCCGACAGGAACACCGTTCAAGCGCGCCGAGGAGACGAGAATGCCGCTGACGCCCGCGGATGTGCGGAACAAGCAGTTCAGTACCACCCGGCTCAGGCCTGGCTACGACGAGGAAGAGGTTGACGCCTTCCTCGACGAGGTCGAGGTGGAGCTGGACCGGCTGATCCAGGAGAACGAAGAGCTCCGGGCGAAGCTGGCCGAGAGCCTGCGTGGCGGCAAAGTTCCGATGTCCGCGCTCAGTTCGCCGCTCGGTGAGCAGGCTCCCGAGATGATGGCGCCGGAGCCACTCCGGCCGCCGGAGCCGGAGCGGATGCCCGAGCCGCCGCCGCGGATGATGCCGGCCGAGGACAACATGGACACGGCCGCGCGGGTGCTGGCCCTGGCCCAGCAGACCGCCGACCAGGCGATCGCCGACGCCCGGCGCGAGGCCGACGAGACGCTCGGCCGCGCCCGCCGCGAGGCTGACGACATCCTGGGCAAGGCGCGCCGCCAGGCCGAGCAGATCACCAGCGACGCCCGGGCCCGGGCCGAGAGCCTGGAGCGGGACGCCCAGGAGCGGCACCGCCAGGCCATGGGCTCCCTGGTCCAGCAGCGCGAGGAGCTGGAGCGCCGGGTCGACGACCTGCGTGCCTTCGAGCGCGAGTACCGCAGCAGGCTCAAGGCGTACCTGGAAGGCCAGATGCGCGACCTGGAAGCGGGCGCGACCGACAGCGGAGCGTTCCCGGCCATGGGCAGCGGGCCTGACTCGTCTGTCTCCTCGGGGATGCCCCGCCTGGACAGCCGGAACGGCCAGCCGTCCATCGGTGCCTACGCAGGCGCGCCGGAGCCGGTGTCCCATGGTGGCTTCCACCCGTCGGATGGCTCGCCGCACGACCACCGCTGATCAGCGGTTGTCGGCAGCGCACGCCAGACTCGGCACGTTACGTCCAACAGCTAAACAGCTCAGCAGCATCTCCTCGGTTGGCAGTATGACCCGCACGGCCTGGGGAGGGCGCAGATGATCAGGTTCAGCGCCCTCCTGGTTGCCTTGGCCATCGGCCTGCTCGTTGCTGGCGTCGCAGCCAGCAGCCTGCCGCTGGTCTATGTGTCCATCGCCGTGTGCGCGGTGGCCGCGCTTCTGCTCGCGGCCGGTGTGCTGCGGCACTGGTCGGAAATTTTCGGCACCGGCGCCAAGCGGCCGGCCAGCCCGTTCGCGGCCAGCCAGCCGGTGCCCGGCCCAGCCGCCGCCGCCGGCCGGGCCGCCAGCCGCCCGGCCGCAGCCAGCAGATCCGGCGCAGCGGGGCGGTCGGCCTCGCGAGCCCGGGCCGGGGCGGCGGGCGCGCCTGGGATGGCCGGTTCGGGCCGGTCCGGCGGCCGAAGCTGAGGCCAGCCCAGCGGCGCGGGGTCCGGAGCCGACGGTCGCGGCCGACCGGCACCGGGGCCGCCCGGGCCGGCGCCCGGCCGTACCCGAGCCGGAGCCGGAGCCGGCGGAACCCATCCACGCGGCGCCCACCGATGATCTGTGGGACCGGGTCAACGAGGAACTCGAGTCGGCGGGCAAGCGCGATTCGGGCCGGCTGTCCTGGCCCGCCGGGGATTTCTCGATCCCGTCCGGGATGTCGCTGCCGGCCGAGCCACCGGAGCCGGAAACGCTGGCCGGGCCAGGCGGGTCAGCGGGCAGCGACCTGTGGCAGCCGGCCGCGGGCTGGCAGCCGCCGAGCACGCCGCAGAGCAACTGGCCGTTCGCCCCGCCCGCGGAGCCGGCCAGCGCCAGGCCGGCTGGCCGGGACACGCGAGGCCGATCGCGAGGCCCCCGAGCCCGGGCCAGCTGCCCGGGAAGCGGATGCGGCCGAGCCGGCTGAGCGGGACGGCATCACCCGGAGTGTCCGCGCCTGGGATGCGCCCGCCCGGCCCGCGGTGGCCGAGGAAGACACTGCCGGGGACGACACTGCCGGGGACGACACTGCCCGGGACGACACGGGCCAGGACGCACGGGCCAGGAGGTCACGGCCCGTGGTGCCGGTGCCCGTGGCGCGAGTGCCCGGGAGGATCAGGCCGGCCCGGACGGTGAGGATGCGGCCGCGATGTGGACCATCCGGCCGCAGGCAGGCCCGGGCACCGAGTCCACCGTGGTGTCCAAGCCGCCGGCCGTGACCCCACCGGCCCGGACGCGGCGCCGGCCCGGCCGCCGAGCCAGCCGGGACGGCCGCATCAGCCCGGGCGGCTGACCGGCCCCGGCCGAGCCCGCCGCGGCCGAGCGCCAGCCTGCGGCTGAGCCTGCCCGCCGAGCCCGCCTGAGTGAGCCCGCCGCGGCTGACCCGCCCGGGCCGAGGCCACCGCAGTGAGCCCGCCGAGGCTGAGTCCACTGAGCCAGTGGGGACGCCGAGGCCAGCGGAGCGGCTGGGGCCGATGCGGCGGCCAAGGTGGCCCAGCCCGTCACGGCGGCTGGGCCCGGCGAGGAGCCCGCGGCGCCCGAGGCGGCTGAGACCGCCAAGGCCGCCACGGCGGCCGGGCCGGCTGACGCGGCGGAATCCGGCTCAGCCGGCCAGCCGGACCAGGCCGGGAAGCCGGAGACGGAGGCCAAGCCGGCCGGGTCCGCGGCACCCGACCCGGCCGTCACCCAGGTGGGGGCCACCCAGGTCAACGCCCCGCCGGAGGCGGACGCGGCCAAGGCCGAGGCCGCCCGGCGGCGACGCACCGGATAAGCCAGCTAGCGCCGGCCGGCCCGGTCCAGGTCACCGTGGTGCCGGGGGTGGCTCGCTACCACCGCAGCGAGTGCATCCTGATCAGGTTCCTGGGCGAGGGCGACCTGGAGACCATGTCCAAGCAGGAGGCGGTGGCCGCCGGGCTGATCGCCTGCCGCGCCTGCCAGCCCGACGAGCTCCCAGACGGCTGAGGCACCCGGGGGCCGGGTGCCTCAGCCGTGCTGCCGGTCAGGACCGGGCCAGCCAGAACGTGAGGTCGAGGTCCGGGTGGGCGTGCCGGTGCGCGCCGGGTGAGTCCGCGGCCGTACCGGGGCGGAACTCGTCGGCCAGCACCTCACCGGCGATCAGCTCGCCGTGCTCGGTCAGCGCCGCGGACAGGTCCGGGTCCGCCGTTTCCCAGCGGACCCGGATCCGGTCGCTGACGTGCAGCCCGTCGTTCTTCCTGGCCTCCTGGACCAGCCGGATGACCTCACGGGCCAGCCCTTCGCGGCGCAGTTCGGGGGTGATGCCGACTTCGAGGCCGACGGTCTCCCCAGCGTCCGAGGCCACCGTCCAGCCGGAGCGCGGCGTCTGGGTCACGATCAGCTCATCCGGGCCGAGCGGCAGCGGAGCGCCGTCCACCTCCACCGAGACCTTCCCGGCAGTGCGCAGCTCCGCGGCCAGCGTGGCCGGATCGGCCGCGGCGATGGCCGCCGCCACCGCCTGGGTGCCCTTGCCGAACCGCTTCCCGAGCGTACGGAAGTTGGGCTTCACCACGTAGTCGACCAGGTCGTCGCCGACCGCCGCCATCGGCTCCAGCGAGCGCACGTTAAGCTCGCTGGCCACCTCGGCGCGCAGTTCCGGGTCCAGGCCGGCGAACCCGGCCGCACTGACCACGGCACGGGCCAGGGGCTGGCGGACCGGCAGCGACGCGGCCGCGCGGGCCGACCGGCCCAGTTCCACCAGCCGCCGGGTCAGCGCCATCTGCCCGGACAGCCGGGCGTCGACCAGCGACGGGTCCGCGGTGGGCCACTGGGCCAGGTGCACCGACTCCGGGTCGCCGGTGCCGCGCAGCGCTGCCCACACGTGATCGGCCAGGAACGGCGTGATCGGGGCCATCAGCCGGGTCAGCACGTGCAGGCACTCGTACAGCGTGGCGAACGCGGCCGCGCCGTCCGCGCTGGCCGGGCCGTCCCAGAACCGCCGCCGGGAGCGCCGTACGTACCAGTTCGACATGTCGTCGATGAACGCGGCCAGCCGCCGCCCGGCCGCCGCGGTGTCGAATCCTTCCAGCGCGTCCGTGACCTCACCGGCCGTGGCGTGCAGTTCGCTGAGCAGCCACCGGTCAAGCAGCGGCCGGTCCGCGGGCGGCGGCGCGCTGGCCGCCTGGCCGGGCCCCCAGGCCTGGCCCTGAGCGGCGGCGGCGTTGGCGTACAGCACCAGGAACGAGACCGTGTGCCAGTAGGTGAGCAGCACCTTGCGGACGATCTCGTCCAGGGTGCCGGCGCCGATCCGCCGGGTGGACCAGGGCGAACCGGACGCCGCGAAGAACCAGCGCACCGCGTCCGCGCCGTGCGCCTCCATCAGCGGGAGCGGCTCCAGCACGTTGCCCAGGTGCTTGCTCATCTTGCGGCCGCGCTCGTCCACCACCAGGCCCAGGCAGACCACGTTCTCGTAGGAGGACCGGCCGAATACCAGCACGCCGACGGCCATCAGCGAGTAGAACCAGCCCCGGGTCTGGTCGATCGCCTCGCAGATGAACTGGGCCGGATAGGCCTGCTCGAACTGCTCCTGATTGCGCCACGGCGCGCCGAGCCGGGCGAACGGCATCGACCCGGAGTCGTACCAGGCGTCGATCACCTCGGGCACCCGGCGGGCCTGCTCGCCGCACTCCGGGCAGGTGATCACTACCTCGTCCACGTACGGCCGGTGCGGGTCCAGCGTGGCCAGGTCACGCCCGGCCAGTTCGCTCAGCTCGGCCAGCGAGCCGGCACAGGTCAGATGCTGCTGGCCGCACTCCCAGATGGGCAGCGGGGTGCCCCAGTACCGGGTACGGGACAGCGCCCAGTCCACATTGTTGCGCAGCCACTCGCCGTACCGGCCGTGCTTGATGGTGGGCGGCTGCCAGTTGGTCCGCTCGTTCTCGGCCAGCATCTGGTCCTTGACCTGCGTGGTCCGGATGTACCAGGACGGCAGCGCGTAGTACAGCAGCGGCGTGTGGCAGCGCCAGCAGTGCGGGTAGCTGTGCTGATACGGCTCCGAGCGGAACAGCAGGCCACGCTCGGTCAGGTCATGGACCAGCGGCGCATCCGCTTCCTTGAAGAACATCCCGCCGACCAGCGGCACCCATTCTTCAAAACGGCCATCTGGGCGGAGTGGGTTGACCACCGGCAGCCCGTGCGCCCGGCCGGTCTCCATGTCGTCCGCGCCGAAGGCCGGGGCCAGGTGCACCAGCCCGGTGCCATCCTCGGTGGTGACGAACGCCCCCGGCACCACCCGGTGCGCGCCCGGGATCTCGACCAGGTCGAACGGCGGCCGGTAGGTGGCGCCGACCAGTTCGGAACCCGGCACCGTGGCCAGCACGTGCCAGCCTTCGCCGAGTACCCGGGAGACCAGGGCCTCGGCCACCACCACGGTCTCGCCGTCGCCGGGCTTGCGCGCGATGGCGTAGTTCTCATCGGGGTGCACGGCGACCGCGGTGTTGGACACCAGGGTCCACGGCGTGGTCGTCCACACCAGCAGTTCAGCCCCGTCCAGCAGCGGGTTGGCCGCGGCCGGCCGGGTGAGCAGCGGGAACCGGACGGTGACCCCGGGATCGGTCACCGGGCGGTACACGTCCGGCTGGCCCATCTCGTGGTCGGACAGCGGGGTCTCGCAGCGCGGGCAGTACGGGCTGATCCGGAAGTCCTTGACCAGCAGGCCCTGGCGGAAGATCTCCTTGAGCGACCACCAGACCGACTCGACGTAGCTGGTGTCCATGGTCAGGTAGGCGTGCGGCAGGTCCACCCAGTAGCCGAGCCGGATGGTCAGCTCCTCGAACGCGTCCACGTGCCGCTGGGCCGACTCACGGCAGCGCGCGTTGAATTCGGCGATGCCGTAGCTCTCGATGGCCTTCTTGCCGGACAGCCCGAGCTCCCGCTCCACCGCCACCTCGACCGGCAGCCCGTGGCAGTCCCAGCCCGCCTGGCGCGGGACGTGGAACCCCCGCATGGTCTTGAACCGGGGGAAGACGTCCTTGAACACGCGCGCCTCGATGTGATGCACGCCGGGCATGCCGTTGGTGGTCGGCGGGCCCTCGTAGAACGTCCACAGCGGGCGGCCCGCGGTGGCGTCCAGTGAACGCTCGAAGAACTTCCCCTCCTGCCAGCGGGCCAGGATGCCGTGCTCCATGGCGGGCAGGTCGATGGCCGCGGGCAGGTCGGGGAAGTAGGTCTGGCTGTCCGCTGGGTCAGGCATGGCGGGTGGTCCTCCGGCGGTGCTCGCCTGAGGCTGACTGCGCTCCAGGCAAGGGGTTCGCTGGAGGGACGAGGCGCGCCGGCGGCGGCCCCGCGGTACCACCCTCCTTGGCCGCGGCCGCCCTCGGGGAGCAGCGCACGACCCGCTCATTCATGTCAGGCGGCCGGTTCTACTGGGCTGTTGCCGTTCTTCCGGCGGCTCCGGGGTGATCTGGTCCGCTGCGCCTGGCCCCGGGCTCGCACCAACCCCGGATCGCTCCTGGCCACGTTCAGCGGCAGCTGTCCCCATCCACGCTGTGCCGACAGTTAACGATAGCCGATGCCCCGGATTATTGCCGTGGCCAGATGTGTTTGCAGTCCCGGGAACACCGATCTATTCTCCGGTGACTGCCCGCGTTCAAGATCGATTGGTGGCGGCAGGAATAGTGGACATAGCACGCACGAGGAGGCCGAGATGACCGCAGCAGCACAGCGGGGTGCCGCCGCGCTGTCCGTCCGGCCTGGTGAGAAGCCCTGGACCGGGCAGGAACTGGCTGAGGTCCGCAAGGAGCTGGAAGCCGAGGCGGCCGGGCTCCGCGAGGATATCTCCACGGCCGAGTCAGAAATCGCGGACCGGCTGGGCGACGCGGTCGGTGACGCGGGCGACGACTCCGCCGACGCCGGGGCCAAGACCTTCCAGCGGGAGCACGAGCTCGCGCTGACCCAGAACGCGCGTGAGCTGCTGGCCCAGACCGAGCGGGCGCTGGCCCGGATCGAGGATGGCAGCTACGGCGTGTGTGAATCGTGCGGCCAGCCAATCGGGAAGGCGCGGCTGCAGGCGTTTCCCCGTGCGGTACTGTGCGTGAGCTGTAAGCAGCGGGAGGAACGGCGCTGAACGGATCCGCGGCACCTGGTGTGCCAGACCAGCCGGCCGGGGGCATGGACCGCCCGGACGGCGGGCTGCGCCCGCGCCGGGTCCGGCTGCTGTTCCTGGTCGCGGCCGTGGTGTTCGTGGCCGACCTGATATCCAAGACGATCGTGGTGGCCACGCTCTCGCACCGGTCACCGGTCCGGCTGCTCGGCGGCCTGCTCCGGCTCACTGAGCTGCGCAACCCCGGCGCGGCGTTCAGCATCGGCGCGTCCAGCGCGGTCATGACCGTGGTCTTCAGCCTGATCGCGGTGGGCGTGATCGTCGCCATTCTGCGCACCTCGCGGCGGCTGCGCAGCGCGCCGTGGGCGATCACCCTGGGCCTGCTGCTCGGCGGGGCGGTCGGCAACCTGGGGGACCGGATCTTCCGCTCGCCCGGCCCGTTCCGCGGCTACGTGGTGGACTGGATCCAGCTGCCGCACTGGCCGGTGTTCAACGTGGCCGACTCGTGCATCGTGTGCGGCGGCGTGCTGGCCGTGCTGCTGGCCGCGCGCGGCGTCCCGCTGGAGGGAGCGCGCCCGGCCGCGCCAGCCCGGGGGGACGACCCCCCGCTCTCCTCTCCCGGGGGACAGCCCCCGGAGCCCCCGGCCGCCGATCGCCGCTCCGCGCCGAGCGGCGGCGAGCCGCCGCGGTTCGGGCGAACCGACCACAAGCCAGCGGGCGACGGCAGCCGGTGACCCAGTCCAGCCAGCGCCGGGTGCCGGTCCCTGAGGGGCTGGACGGCGAACGGCTGGACGCCGCCCTGGCCCGGATGTTCGGGCTGTCCCGTGCCAGCGCCGCCGAGCTGATCAGCAGCGGCCAGGTGCTGGTCGGCGGGCGGGCGGCGGCCAAGTCCGAGCGGGTGCCCGCGGGCGAGTGGCTCGACGTCACGCTGCCCGCTCCGCGGCCGCGGCCCCGGTGCCGCGGGCCGTGCCCGGCCTGGCCGTGGTCTACGAGGACGACGACATCGTGGTGGTGGACAAGCCGCGGGGGGTGGCTGCTCACCCGACGCCCGGCTGGACCGGCCCGACCGTGCTGGAAGGGCTGCTGGCCGCCGGGCACACGATCGCGACCAGCGGGGCGGCCGAGCGGCAGGGCATCGTGCACCGGCTGGACGCCAACACCACCGGGCTGATGGTGCGTGGCCAAGAGCGAGCCCGCCTACAGCGCGCTCAAGCAGGCGTTCCGCGAGCGCGAGGTGGACAAGCGGTATCACGCGCTGGTGCAGGGGCATCCGGATCCGCTGCGCGGCACGATCGACGCGCCCACCGGCCGGCACCCGGCCGGGGACGGCCGGTTCGCGGTGGTGGCCGGGCGGCCGTCCCAGCGTCACGCACTACGACACGCTGGAGGCCTTCCGCGGCGCCAGCCTGGCCGAGATCATCCTGGAGACCGGGCGCACCCACCAGATCCGGGTGCACATGGCCGCGCTGCGCCACCCCTGCGTCGGGGACCGGCTGTACGGGGCCGACCCGGTGTTCGCCGAGCACCTGGGGCTGACCCGGCAGTGGCTGCACGCGGTCGAGCTGGGCTTCGCCCACCCGGCGGACGGCCGCCGGGTGGACTTCGCCAGTACCTATCCGGATGACCTGGCGCACGCCCTGGACGTGCTGCGCGCGGAAAGCTGACCGCTCACACCGGCAGGGTGTACTTCAGCACGAAGTTCAGCACCACCGCGAACATCAGGTAGAACAGCCATACCCCGGTGCCGAGGTGGAAGAAGCCCGAGTGCCCGGGTACCTGGCTTGCTCAGGCTCGGCGCGTCGGGGCCCAGCGTGGCGAAGAACTCCGTCACGTAGACGCAGATCAGGCCGATGAACAGGCCGCCCACCGGGTCGTCGCCCGCCTTGAAGAACACCAGGCAGCCGAGCACCGAGATGGCCAGGAACGCGACCGTCATGCCGATGTTGGCCCGCGGGTCGGCGCCGCGTAGCCGGATCCAGCCGAGGGCGAACCAGTGCACGCCGTACGCGGTGAACGCCAGCGCGGCCATGTACAGCGGCGGGGCCGCGGTGAACGTGCCGAACAGGGTGAGCCCGGCGAGCAGGTAGACGCCGGTAATGAACTGCATGAACCCCGGCATCCAGATGCCCCAGACGCCGGTCGCCCGGTCAACGGCCTCGTCCCGCTTGGGGTAGCCGAATAGTTCCTGGGTTCCGTAAATCAGGTAACCGGTGCCCAGTCCCATGAAGCCCACGGCGAGCGGGGGGAACGGGGAGGCGGGCAAGCTGAACTGGACGCTGGCTAAGGCAACGGACATCATTGGCCTCCTCATGAAAAGTGCGGCCCAGGCTGCGGAAGTGGCAGCCTGCGACACGATTGTGCCTAATATGTCCCCTGGGTGCATTGGGTAGCCGGTTAACGATTAGATAAGTGATTAGAGCGGACTGTCGGTAGCGGCCGGTAGCGTGCCTGCCGTGAACCGCACTGACCGGCTCTATGCCCTGGTCGAGGACCTGCGGGCCAGCGCGCCCCGGCCCCAGTCGGCCCGGCAGCTGGCCGCCCGGTACGAGGTCAGCTCGCGCACCATCGAGCGGGACATCCTGGCCCTGCAGGAGTCGGGTGCGCCGGTCTATGCGGAGCCCGGCCGCCGCGGCGGCTACGCCATCGACAAGACGATGACGCTGCCGCCGGTCAACTTCACCGCCGCCGAGATGGTGGCCATCGCCGTGGCCCTGGCCCGGGACGAGGGGACACCGTTCGCCGCGGCCACCAGGAGCGCGCTGCGTAAGGTGCTCGCGGTCGCCCCGGCCGCTCAGACCGCGCAGGCGGCGCAGCTCATCGACCGGGTCCGGCTAGTCGGCGCGGCCCGCCCGGGCCAGGACGCATCGGCCCCGGCCGCGGCGGTGGACGCGGTGGCGGTGGACGCGGTAGCGGTGGACACGGTGGCGGTGGACACTGTGGCCGCAGCCGTGGGTGGCGGGCCAGCGCATCCGGCCCGGAGGGCGGGGCAGTCCGAGCGGGCCCGGAGGGCGCGGTCACGCGCGAGGCCACGGCCCGGCCGCGCTCGGCCCGTGAGCGGGCGGCCAGCCGGTGGGGCGGCCCGCAGCCGGGCGCCGTGCCGCTGGTCATCCAGGAGGCCATCACGGCCGGCCATGTGCTGCGGCTCGACTACCAGGACCGGCACGACCAGGTGACGGTGCGCGAGGTGGAGCCGGTGGCGTTCGTCGCGACCCGGAGTCAGTGGTACCTGATGGCCTGGTGCCGGCTGCGGCAGGGCAGCCGGGCGTTCCGGCTGGACCGGATCCTGGCCGCGGCGGACACCGGTGCCCCGGCTCCGCCGCGTGCCTACCAGGACCTGGACGTGGACATTCCGGACGCGGTGATCAGCCGTCCCGACCTGCACGTGTGACCAGGTATCAGGACCCGGCCGGGGCGAACGGCGCAATGTCTTCCTGGCACACCGTGCCGGGGCCGGCAGCGCGCCGGTCTCCAGGTAGCGGATCTCGTAGCCGAGGGCGCAGCTGCTCGGGTTGTTCGCCTCGGTGTGCCCGTACCCGGCCACGGTCAGCAGCCGGGCCCGGGCCAGGTCGTGGGCCAGCGCGACGGAGTCCCGGTACGGGAGGGCCGGGTCGCCGGTGTTGCCGAGCAGCAGGATGGTGCTGGCCGTGGGCCGGTTCCACGGCCCGGTGTAGCGGTCCGGGGCCCCGCCGTCGGGCCAGTCCGCGCACGGTTCGGTGGCCCAGGCCTGTTCCGCCCCGAACCCGCCGGAGGTTGGGTAGGCCAGCCGGGCGGCCGCCTGATAGGCGCGCGGGTCGCGCGGGTTGGCGGTGTCCGAGCAGAGCACGGCCAGGTTCTGCTCCAGCCCGGTGTAGGGCGGTGCGGCCGCGGCGGCTGCGGGCGGCCGTGGTGGACCGGGCCGCCGCTGGACGGCCGCGGCCCGGTCCGGCGGCTGGAGTGCCCGCGGCTGAGGTGCTGGCCGGGGCCGAGGCGGTCCACAGTTGCTGTAGGAGCGCGGCGCCGGACGGCCACGCGCTGACCTGGCCCAGCGGCACCGAGGCGATCACGTCGGCGTAGGTGTAGCGCTGCGGCGGGGTGCCGATGGTGACCGGATGGTGCCGCAGCCGGCGCAGCAGCACCTGCCACTTGGCCCGGGTCGCGGCCGGGGTGCCCGCGGAGAACGCGCAGTTCGCGGTGCTGGTGGCTGCCGCACAGATTGAGGAACGCGGTCATCGACGCCGCGGCCGCCCGGCCCGAGCCGAGCCGGAGGAACACCGGCTGGATGCCGTCCGGGTGGGTCCAGCTGACCGGGTTGACGTTCCCGTCCAGGATCATCCGGCCGACCCGGGCCGGGAACAGGTTGGCGTAGGTGGCGCCGAGTCCCGGAGCCGTAGGACAGGCCCAGGTAGTTCAGCACCGGGTCATGACGGCCTGGCGCAGCAGGTCCATGTCGCGGGCCACGTCCGCGGTGGTGTCGTGGTCCAGCAGGCGGCCGTTGCGCTGGGCGCACAGCGCGTCGAACCGGGCATAGGTCCGGATCCACGCCGCGTCCTGCTTCGCGCCGACCGGGAACGGTGGCAGCCCGGACAGCAGCTTCGACTCCGCCGCCTGGGTCGGGAAGCAGCGGATCGCGGTGCTGTAACCGAAGCCGCGTGGGTCGAACGTGATGATGTCGAAGCGCGCTCGCAGCACGGCCGGGAAGTTGTGGTAGGCGCGCAGGACGCCCTCGATCTGCTCGTTGGGGCCGCCGCCGTTGACGAACAGCGAGCCGATCCGGTGCGCCGGTTCTGTAGCCCGGTGCCGCAGCACGGCCAGCCGGATCGTCGCGCCGCGCGGCCGGTGGTAGTCGAGCGGCACCCGCGCGGTAGCGCACTGGAAGCCGCTGTCGCACGGCCGCCAGTGCAGCACCGGCACCGCCTGCCCAGGTGGGGCCGGCCGCGGCGCCGGGACCGCTTGTGCGGCGGCCGGAACGAGCAGCGTGGTCAGCAGCGCCGCGGCGGCCATGGCGGCCACGGCCCGCGGTCGCGGGATCTGCCTGGGTACTAACGGCCTGGCCAGGTTACGCACAGACATGGGTCCTCCCCGGTGATGAAACAGGCACCACGGCCGACGCTACGGACCAGGGCCCGGCCGGCCCATCCGGCTGGGTGGAGTCTTCACCGGGCAGCTAGCTATACCGGCTCGCGGCAACCCGCCGGAAAACACCGACATAACGGTGTCGCCGCACCCCGCCAGGCTGGCCGCAGACACGCTGTCCACGACTGGAGGAACTCATGTCCACTCCCGCTGCCAACACCGTCACCTGGTTCGAGATCGGCGCCCCGGACGTGACGGCGGCCAGGGACTTCTACGGCCCGCTGTTCGGCTGGACGTTCGCGCCGGACGGCGATTACACGCTGATCACCGCGCCCGGGGCGGACGGGCCGTCCGGCGGCATCTTCAGCACCGGCGGCAACATCCCGCCCTACGCCGTGTTCGTGGTCCGGGTCACGGACGTGGCCGCTACCGCGGCACGTACCGAGGAACTCGGCGGCAAGGTCGTCGTGGCGCCGATGACGCTGCCCGACGGGATGGTCATCGCTTATCTCACCGACCCCAACGGCAGCATGTTCGCGTTGTCCAGCCCGCCGCCGGAAGGCTGACCGGCGGCGGCCGGGCGGACCCGGGCGGCACTGGGCGGGTAGTGGCGTTAAGTAGCTGGATTGTGGGGCAGAGTGCGGATATGGCTGTGCTCGAGAAGCGTCGCGCGCCCGATGCTGGCGTCCATTTTTATCGTCCAGGGCTACCAGACCTGGCGGTGGCCGGAACGGGTCGCCGCGCGGGCCGAGCCCGTGGTCCGCCCGGTCACCGACCGGGTGACCGTGCTGCCGGACGAGACCGAGCAGGTGGTACGGCTGAACGGCGCGGTGCAGTGCGTGGCCGGCTCGATGCTGGCCATGGGCTGGCTGCCGCGGCTGTCCGCGGCCGTGCTGGCCGGCACGCTGGTGCCGACCACGCTGGCCGGGCACCGGTACTGGGAGATCGAGGACAAGCAGGAGCGGAACCAGCAGCGGATCCACTTCCTGAAGAACCTCACCATGCTGGGCGGGCTGCTGATCGCGGCGGCCGATACCGGCGGGAACCCGTCGCTGGCCTGGCGGGGCCGGCACGCGGCCCGGGATGTGCAGCGCGATGTGGCGCTGGCCACCCGGACGGCGCGGATCTCCGGCCGGGCCGGGGCCCGGGCGGGCCGGGCCGCGGCCGGGGTGAACCGGGTCACCGGCCGGGCCGGGGCGCTGCGCCCCGGGCGGCGGGCCGCCTGACCCAGCCCGCGCGGCGGCCGGGGCGGGTGGCCAGC
>CAVVGF010000066.1:0-65068 GCA_963747705.1 uncultured Actinomycetes bacterium
GCCGCATAGTTTCGTACAGTCAACTTCAACCTTGTCCTGCTCGGGAGACATGGCCCGCAGGTGTGAGCCGTTGATCACCGTCCGCGACCAGTCCAGCACGCCCGCCGCGTGCAAAACCGCACGTTTCGAGAAGCGTCGGTCAGCCACCTGGCCGTAGCGTCGGGCTGCAGACCAAGACGAGGGGACGTCACATGATCAAGATCGCTAACGCGCAGTTCTGGGTGCACGACCAGGACGAGGCCCTGGCCTTCTACACCCGCAAGCTCGGCTGGGAGGTCCGGGCCGACGTGACTATGGGCGAGTGGAACTTCCGCTGGCTGGTGGTCGGGCCGCCCGGGCAGGACGCCATCGGGCTGGTGCTGATGCCGGTCCCGGCGGCGCCGATGCTGGACGCCGAGAGCAGCAGCCAGCTGGGCCAGCTGGTGGCCAAGGGGGCGGGCGGCACGCTGTTCCTGGAAACCGATGACTGCCAGGCTTCGTACGACGAACTGTCCGCCCGCGGGGTGGTGTTCAACGACCCGCCGACGCCGCAGCCCTACGGCATCGACACGTCGTTCCGTGACCCGTCGGGGAACAACATCCGGCTCACCCAGGTGCTCGAGTTCTCGCTGGACCGGCACTGACTCTGGAGCGGGACGGCCGGTGCGGGCCGGGGGCCGGATGGGCCCCCGGCCCGGGTGGTTAAGTGGGCTCATGGAGCTGGTGAAACCGCGGCCGCTCATGCCCGGCGACCGGATCGGCATCGTGGCCACGTCCTCTCCGGTGACGGCGGCTGAACTGGACCGGCTGGCCGCCAGGCTCGGCGACCGGGGTTACGCGGTGCGGGTGGCCGATGGGGTGCTGGACCGGGACGGCTACCTGGCGGGCAGCGCGGAGCGGCGGGCGGCCGGGGTACGGCAGATGTTCGCCGACCCGGAGGTGGCGCTGGTCATGCCGGCCAGCGGCGGCACCGGCGCCGGCCACCTGGTGGATCTGCTCGACTACACGCTGATCCGGGTGCACCCGAAGCTGTTCACCGCGTTCAGCAACCCTTCATGCTCAGCAACTCGATCCTGGCGGCGGCGGGCCTGCCCAGCGTGCACGGCATCAGCGGATTCCAGTTCTTCGGCTGGCCCACCGCGGACGAGCCGACCGAAGCGGCGTTCTGGCGGATGGTGTCCGGGCCGATCGCCGGGCTGGAGGTGACCGGCGACGGCTGGCGGGTGTACCGGGCGGCCGGCCCGGCGGTGTCCGGCCCGGTGGTGGGCGGCAATCTGTGGGAACTGGCGGCCGTAGCTGGCACGCGCTGGATGCCGGCCACGGCGGGGGCCATCGTGCTGGTGGAATCAGTTGACACCACGTTCGAGGAAGTAGACCGGCTGCTCACCCAGCTGCGGCTGGCCGGGGTGTTCCGCGGGATCGCCGCCCTCGTCGTGGGGGCGCCTGCCGACTGGCCGGCCGTGGGCGCCCCGGACGAGAGTCCCGACGAGCTGGTGCTGCGCTGCGTCCGGGGCGAGTTCCCGGTCATCACCGGCGTCGGCTTCGGCCACCAGCAGAGCAAGATCCTTTTCCCGGTGGGCTGCCGGGTGGAGTTCGACCTGAGCGGCCAGCAGCCGGTGCTGCGTTATCTGGAAGACCTCATCAAGCCCTGGCGATGAGGTCTGGCCGAACCGCGGTCAGCCGAGGGGCCGGCCGGTGGTGCTGTCCACGTGGGCCGGGATGTCACCCTCGTGCCGGTCGCCGGTGGTCAGCGTCCCGGATGGCTCGAACATCAGGATCGCGCCGCCGGGCGAGGCGGGTTTGTGCTCGGTGCCCTTCGGCACCACGAAGATCTCCCCGGCGTGCAGGGTGACGGTCCGCTCGCCGCCGTCCTGGCGCAGCGAGATGTTCACCTGGCCGTCGAGGACCAGGAAGAACTCGTCGGTGTCCTCGTGCACGTGCCACACGTGCTCGCCCCGGACGTGGGCGATCCGGATGTCGTAGTCGTTGACCCGGCCGACGATCCGCGGGCTGTACACGTCGGTGAAGGCGGCCAGCGCCTGAGTCAGGTTCACGGGAGTGTCTGTCATGGGGTTATCGTCTCCCGGCCGGAAGAGCGGGGTCTTGTACGCTTTTGATGTGGACGCGGAACGGCCGGGTCGCTGCCACATCGAGGCCTGGGCACCGCGTGTGCCGGGGATCCGCGAAGTCTTCCATGCCCACCTGGTGGACTACGCCTATCCCCCGCACTGCCACGAGACCTGGGCGGTCCTGATCGTCGACGACGGGGCCATCCGCTACGACCTGGACCGGCGCCGGTGCGGGGCGGCGGGCCAGACTGTGACGATCCTGCCCCCCGGGGTGGCCCACGACGGCCGGCCAGCGCCGGGCGCCAGCGGGTTCCGCAAGCGTGAGCTGTACCTGGACCCGGCGTTCTTCCCGGCCGGTCTGGCCGGCGCCGCGGTTGACCACACCAGCATCAGCGACCGGCCGCTGCGGGCCGCGCTGGCCCGGCTGCATGATGCGCTGAGCCGGGATGCGGAGAGCCTGGCCGCCGAGGCCCGGCTGGCGCTGATCGGCGAGCGGATCACCGGTCACCTGACCCGGACGCCAGCTCCGGCGCTGCCGCCGGAGCCAGGCGTCGCCGGGCAGCTGCGGCTGCTGCTCGATGAGCACCTGACCAGCCAGCTGAGCCTGGCCTGGGCGGCGGCCAGGCTGGACCGCAGCGTGCCGCACCTGGTGCGCAGCTTCACCCGCCAGTTCGGGGTGAGCCCGCACGCTTACGTGATCGGCCGCCGCATCGAGGCGGCCCGCCGCCTCATGCTGCACGGGGCCGCACCCGCCGACGTGGCCACCGCCGTCGGCTTCTACGACCAGGCCCACTTCACCCGGCACTTCAAGCGGCACACCGCCACCACCCCAGCTCGCTACGCTCGCTCTGCCTTGCGCCTCCGGCGCGCTGAACCCGCCGAGCTTCCCTCGTCGCTTGTCGCTCGTTCCTCGCGACGCCCCGCCCACCTCCCCAATTCCCCTTCACTGTCCAGTCGGCGGCGCGCGCCTTTGGCGCGGGTCAGCTCTCCAGGTATTTGATCGCGGCCAGGACGCGGCGGTTGTCGTTCTGCGAGGGCGGCAGGCCGAGCTTGGCGAAGATGCTGGCCACGTGCTTCTCCACCACCCGGGGCGAGATGGTGAACGTGTCGGCGATGGCGTTGTTGGAACGGCCCTGGGCGAGCAGCGCGAGCACCTCCCGTTCCCGCGGGGTGAGCACGGCCAGCGCGTCGGCGCGGCGGCTGGCGCTGAGCAGCTGGCGGACCACCTCCGGATCGAGCACGGTGCCGCCGCCCGCCACCCGGCTGATCGCGTCGATGAAGTCGCTGACGTCGGCCACCCGGTCCTTGAGCAGGTAGCCGACCCCGCCCGGCGCGCCCGCGAACAGCTCCGCCGCGGACTGGGTCTCGATGTACTGGGAGAACACCAGCACGCCGATCTGGGGATGGTCACGCCGGATGGACTGGGCGGCGCGCAGCCCCTCGTCGGTGTGCGTGGGTGGCATGCGCACGTCGATGATGGCCACATCCGGCCGGTGTGCGTCGACGGCCTGCCGCAGCGCCGCGGCGTCGGCCACCGCGGCCACCACGTCGTGACCCCGGCGGGCCAGGGTCTGGGTCAGCCCATCCCGCATGATGGCCGCGTCTTCGGCGATGACAATACGAAGCCCGGGCGCTGGCATCAGGCCTGCCTCGGCAGCTCGATGGTGACGACGGTGGGACCGCCGGGCGGGCTGGTCACGTCCAGCCGGCCGTCCACGGTCTGCACCCGGGCCAGCAAGCCGGCCAGGCCACCGCCCGGCGTCAGGTTGGCGCCACCGGCCCCGTCGTCGGTCACCGTCATCAGCAGCCGGCCGCCTGGTCGGTGACGCGGATCGTGGCCTGGCTGGCCCCGCTGTGCTTGGCCACGTTGGCCAGCAGCTCCGCCGCGCAGAAGTAGGCGATGGACGCGATGGCCGGCGACGGCTGCTGCGTGCTGCTGATGTGCAGGTCAGCCGGCACCGCGCTGGTCTCGGCCAGGCTGGACAGCGCGGTGCCGAGGCCACGGTCGAGCACCGGCGGGTGAATCCCCCGGGCCAGATCACGCAGCTCGGCCAGGGTTTCCTTGGCGTTCTGGTGGGCCGCGCTGACCAGCATCCGGGTCCGGCCGGCGGCCTCGGCACCGGCCGGCGCGGTGTCCAGGTACTCCTTGATCTCGCCCAGCGTCATGGCCAGCGCGGCCAGCCGCACCTGAGCCCCGTCGTGCAGGTCACGCTCGATGCGGCGCAGCCTCGCGGCTGACTCGTCGATGGCCAGGGCGCGCCGGTGCTGGAGCTCGCTGGCCCGCTGGGCGGCGGCGGCGATCCGGATCTGCGCGTCGCGCTCGGCTTCGGCCCGGGCGGTACGCTCTTCCAGCGAGGCGTAGTACTCGCGCCGGTAACGGTAGGCCATGGAGTCACCGAGTACCCAGGCGGCCAGCGCGGTGCCGCCGAGGCCGACGGCGGCGATGCCGGCCAGATTCGACGGAGCCGGATGCTGGGCCGGGGCCCAGCGCGAGATCGCCACCGCCGTGGCCAGCAGGCAGACCAGCAACGCGGTCACCGAGACCCGCCGGGGGCGGTGCGCGGCCACCGCGTATAGCAGTACTGGGATGACGACGTCGGTGGCGGTGGGCTCCAGGGCGCGGACCGGCGGGCCGCTGACGGCCAGTTGCATGCCGAACAGGATCTGCGCGGCGGCGATCGTCATCGCCGCGGTGAACGCGGCCACTGGGTGGCGCCGCCGCACCAGCACCGTGGCCGCCAGCGTCCCGCTGACCAGCACGGTGGCGGCCAGGCTGGCCGGGGGGCTGACCGGCCACTGGCCAAAGCTGATCGCGAACAGCGCCGTGGCCAGCAGGCCATCCAGCAGCATCGGGCGGTGGCGCAGCCGGGCGCTCACGGTGAGCATGGGCCCAGCGTATGCATCGCCCCGCCGCGCTGGCCGCGGTGACACGTCGCCGGATCAGGCATGACCGCTAGCCGACCGACACGTGGCCCGGGCCGCGCAGCACCAGGGCCTGCCACTGGATCGCCCCGACCGGCTGGCAGGGCTTCTTCTCCACCTCGTTGACGGTGATGGTGGCGCTGAACCGGCCGCTGATCCCCCGGTACGCGCCGGTGCCCGAACCGGGCACGATGGGCATCGGCGCGCTGGCGGTCATGTAGTCCGAGCAGGTGCGCGGGTAGATCGGCTCATGGCTGGTCACCGCGCCGAACTTCTTGATCAGCTCGGTGATGCTGAGCTTGAACGTGCCCTGGGTCAGCTTGAGCTCCAGGTCGTGGGTGTGTTCCGGGTCGACCTTGCCGTTGGGGAACACGGTCTCGGCCGGCCCGTAGTCGCCGATCGCCCCGGTCACGATGGCCCGCAAGTCGGGGCCGTCGCTGTTGATGCTGTACACCATGAGGTGCGCGGTGTGGGTGGCCCCGGTGGTGGGCGCGGACGCGGGTGCGCCGGTGCTGGCCGCGGACGCGGCGCAGCCAGTGGCGGCCAGCGCACCGGCCAGCACGACGGCGCCGAACCGGGCGGCGGCCGGGCGGTTGCTGAGCATGGGCATCTCCTTGGCTGGTCTTGGATCAGGCGTCGCGGCGGCGCAGCAGCAGCGCCCCGGCGACCAGGACGACGGCCGTGTAGCCGGCGAACACCGCAAACTCGCCCCACGCGCCGAAGACATGCTGCGGGAGCTGGCGTTCGGTAGAAGTGATGGCATTTATCACATCGCCACCCGGCAACCACCGCACCGAATCCGCGTACCACTGATTCGGCAGCGCTTTGGCCAGCTGCGGCACGAGGAACAGCAGCCCGTAGGTGGCGGTCAGGGCGCCCGCCGTGCTGCGCAGCATGGCGCCGAGGCCGAAGCTGAACAGGCCGGACAGCACCAGGTACAAGGCCGTGACCAGGACCGCCCGCAGCGCGCCCGGCTGGCCGAGCGTGGCCGCCTGATGCGTACTGCGCAGCAGGTACTGGCCGATGAAGAACGCGGCGAAGCTGGTCACCACGGCGGTGACCAGGGTGACCGCGGCCAGCACCAGGGCCTTGGCGGTGAACACCACGCCACGCCGGGGCAGCACGGTCAGCGACGTGCGGATCATCCCGGTCGAGTACTCCGAGGTGATGACGAGCGTGCCCAGCACCACGACGACCAGCTGGCCGAGCAGGGCCAGCCCGACCACGCTGTCCTGGGTGGCGTCCAGGAAGCCCGGCGGCGGCTGCGGGTGCGGCCAGTGCGCGGCCGCCCCCGCGCAGTTGGCCACCGACCAGGCGATGCCGGCCAGCACCAGCAGCAGCAGCGTCCAGTAGGTGGAGCGGACGGACGTGATCTTGGTGAGCTCGGAGCGCAGCGCCCCGGCCAGGCCGGCCCGGCGCCCCGGGCCGGGCCGGCCCGGCACTGGCCCGGCCCGCGGTGATGGCAGCCATGTCATGCTTCCGTTCCGGCCGGCACCCCGGCCTGGTACTCGACGCTGTCCGCGGTCAGTTCCATGAACGCCTCCTCCAGCGAGGCCCGGGCCGGGGCCAGGTGGTGCAGTGGGATGCCGGCGGCCAGCGCGAGGTCACCGATCCGGGCCTCGGCCAGCCCGCGCACTTCCAGATCGCCCCCGCCGGCCTGGGTCGCCGTGCCACCGGCCGCGGTGACCGCCCGGGCCAGCGCGTCCGGCTGCGGCGTCCGGGCCAGCACCGCCTGGCCGGTGCCCCGGGCGATGAACTCGGCCATGCTGCAGTCGGCGATGAGCAGGCCCCGCCCGATCACGATCAGGTGATCGGCGGTGTTTTCCATTTCCGACATCAGGTGGCTGGACACGAACACCGTGCGGCCCTCGGCGGCCAGCGATCTCATCAGGGTGCGGATCCACAGAATGCCTTCCGGATCCAGCCCATTGACCGGTTCGTCGAACATGACAATTCCTGGATCACCGAGCAGCGCCGCGGCGATGCCCAGCCGCTGGCTCATCCCGAGGGAGAACCCCCTGGACCGCTTACGGGTCACGCCGGACAGCCCGACGAGGCCGAGCACTTCATCCGCCCGCCGCTCGGGAATGCCATTGGTCTGGGCCAGGCAGCGCAGGTGGTTGCGGGCGCTCCGGCCGCCATGCACCGCCCGGGCCTCCAGCAGCGCGCCCACCTCGCGCATCGGGCTGGCCAATTGCGCATAGGGCCGGCCGTTGATGGTGACGGTGCCGGCGCTCGGATGGTCCAGGCCGAGGATGAGCCGCATGGCCGTGGTCTTGCCTGCGCCGTTCGGCCCGAGAAAACCAGTCACCAGGCCGGGCCGGATCGTGAAGCTGAGCCGGTCAACCGCGACGGTCGCGCCAAAACGTTTGGACAGCCCATCTGCCTCAATCACCGGGCATTCTCCTTTAACCGCGTGGCTGGATCAGCAATCACGCTACGGAGAGGCCAGGCTCAGCGGCAGCGGGCCATCACCCAACTTTCATCTGGGGGTTTTCACCCACCCGGGCCGGAGTGGTCGCGGTGCCCAGGATGGCCGGGCCGACGAACTTCGGGGCCTTGGGCAGCGCCGTGCGCTCCAGGTGGGTGACGGTGAATCCGGCGTCCTGGATAGAGGTCAGCGTGGGACGGTTGCAGTCACAGCAGACCACGAGCCGGTTGAGCCAGTTCATCCGGTCCTGCAACCGGGCCAGGCGCGGGTCGTCCGAGCGCAGGTGCTCGAGGAACAGGAACTGACCGCCGGGCCGTAGTACCCGCCGCAGCTCGCGCAGCGCCCGCGGCTGGTCGTCCACCCCGCACAGCACCAGTGTGGACACCGCGACATCGAACGCGCCGTCCTCGAACGGAAGGTCCTCGGCCGGCGCGCGCAGGACGTTGACCGCCGGGGCCTGCTCACTGGCCCTGCGCTGGAGGCGGCGCAGCATCGCCGGCTGCGGCTCCGTGATGGTCAGGGACTCGACCGCCGGGCCGTAATGCGGCAGGTTCAGCCCGGTTCCGCCGCCGATCTCGAGCACCTGGCCGGCCGCCCCGGCCAGCAGCCGGGCGCGGAATTCAGCCAGTCCGGCCCGCTCGGTGCCGGCCATCTGGCGGTCGTAGGTCAGTGCGAAGAATCTGGCGCGGAGAGTCATGGCTACCTCATTTCGTTACTACTGAAATTCGCTGGTGGGGCGAACGTAACGAGACCGCAGCACCTGGCACATGAGGTGAATGCCTCATCTTGGCGGGCCGCGAGACCGCGCGCCGGACAGCGCGAGCGCCGCACAATTAGGTCAAGACGAGGTAATGTTGCCTGATGGGGGGCAGCGCTAGCGAGCCGCGGGTCAGGCTGGCCGAGCTTGTCGCGGCGCTGTCCCTGGGTGTGGACCTTGGTTTCGGCCAGCCGATGGAACACGTGCTGCGCCAGTGCCTGATCGCGCTGCGGCTGGCTGGCTGCGCGGGGCTGGCCGAGCCGGACCGGGCGGCCGTGTACTACACCGCCCTGCTGGTCAATATCGGCTGTCACTCCGATGCGCATGAGCAGGCCAAGTGGTTCGGCGATGACATCACGCTGAAGTCGGGCAAGTACGCCCACGAGTTCGGCAGCGTGCGCGGGATGCTGGCCACCATGCGGCTGATCGGGGCGGGCAACCCGCCGCTGCACCGGTTCCGGGTCGGGCTGGAGTTCGCGCTGACCGGGCATCGTGAGCTGGACGGGATGATCTCCCAGCACGCGAAGTTGGCCCGTACCCTGGCGGAGCAGCTGAACCTTTCCGAGCACGTCAGCGCGGCCATCGGCGCCGCCTACGAGCAGTGGGACGGGCGGGGCTGGCCTGGGCGGCTGAAGGCCGATGCGGTGCCGATCGCGGCGCGGATCGCCCAGCTGTCCGAGTTCACCGAGGTAGCTCATCGGCTACGCGGGATGGACGGCGCGACGGCACTCGCCCGCCGGCGATCCGGCCGGCAGTTCGACCCGGCGCTGGCGGCGCTGCTGTGCGACCGGGCGGTGGAGATACTCGACGGCCTTGACGCGGTCCCGGCGTGGTCGGCCGTTATCGCGGCCGAGCCAGAACTGGCGGTCAGTCTGTCGCCGGAGCAACTCGACAGCTCGCTGACCGCCATCGCCAACTTCGTGGACCTGAAGTCGCCGTTCATGCTGGGCCATTCGGCCGCGGTCGCGGATCTGGCCGGAGCCGCGGGGCGCAGGCTCGGGCTGCCGCCTGCGGACATACCGCTGCTGCATCGCGCCGGGCTGGTGCACGGCTTTGGCCGGCTCGGCGTGTCGAACTCGATCTGGGACCGGCCCGGACGGCTGAGCGCTGGCGAGTGGGAGCGGGTCCGGATGTACCCGTATCTGACCGAGCGCATGCTGCATCAGTCGGCGGCGCTGGCGCCGCTCGGTGAGATCGCGGTGCAGCACCGTGAGCGCCTGGATGGCAGCGGGTACCCGCGCGGGCTGTCCGGTGCCGCGATCTCCCGGCCGGCCCGGGTGCTGGGCGCGGCCGAGGCCTACCAGTCGATGCGCGAGCCCAGGCCGTACCGGCTCGCGCTGGCGGCCGGGGAAGCGGCCGCGCAGCTGCGGGCCGGGGTGCGCGCCGGGCGGCTGGACGGCGCGGCCGTGGACGCGGTGCTCGAGGCGGCCGGCCATCGGCTGCCGCGCCGCCGGGATTCGGTCCGCGGCCTGACCGCCCGGGAGTCGGAGGTGCTCATCCTGCTCGCCCGGGGCATGTCGAACAAGCAGATCGCCCAGCACCTGGTGATCACGCCGAAGACAGCGGCAATCACGTGGAGCACATCTACGCCAAGATCGGTGCGGCCAACCGCGCTGCCGCCGCGATGTTCGCCATGCAGCATGGCTTGCTCCCCGAGGAGAAGACACCAGCCCACTGATGCAGAAACTGCCCGGTCTCGCCAATCGGTGCACCCCCGCCCGAAGTGCCGCCGCTACCGGCTGGTCTACGCGCAAGGCAGCCCGGCATCAGTGCCCGCGGACCGGGGCGGGATGCTTGGTCAGATGGACGGGAGCAATCAGGACACCGGAGCTGTGATCGAGCAGCTAGCACGGGACCGGCTCGGCTTTGCCCAGCTTCGTCCCGGGCAGCTGCGCGCGGCCGGGGCGCTGGCCCGTGGCCGCGACGTGCTGGCGGTGCTGCCCACCGGGGGCGGGAAGTCGGCGATCTACGAGCTGGCCGGGCTGCTGCGGGCCGGGCCGACGGTGGTCGTGTCGCCGCTGATAGCGCTGCAGGATGATCAGCTTGCCCACCTGCAGGCGGCTGGCCTGCCCGCCATCGTGCTGAACTCCCAGCAGTCGGCGGGGGCGCGCGCGGCGGCGCTGCTGGCCTCGTGCGACGCCGGGACGTTCGTGTTCCTGTCGCCGGAGCAGCTGGCCAACGCGGAGACCCGGGAGACGCTGCGGCGCGCCCGGCCCGGCCTGTTCGCGGTGGACGAGGCGCACCTGATCAGCCAGTGGGGTCACGACTTCCGGCCCGACTACATGCGGCTCGGGGCCCAGGCCGAGGCGGTCGGCGCGCCGGTCCGGGTGGCCCTGACCGCGACGGCCGCGCCGCCGGTACAGGAGGAAATCATCCGGCGGCTGGGGCTGCGCGACCCGGAGGTGGTGCTGGGCGACTTCGACCGGCCGTACCTGTTTCTCTCGGCCCGGCACACCGCGGACGGTCGATGACAAGGAGCGCGAGCTGGTCGACGCGGCGCGCGAGTTCAGCGGCCCCGGGATCGTCTACGCGGCCACCCGCGCCGACGCGCAGGCGGCCCGGGACTGGCTGGCGGCCGCGGGCGAGCGGGTGACGCTGTATCACGCCGGGCTGTCCGGGCGGGACCGGCACGAGGCGATGACGGCGTTCCTGGACGGCCAGGCCCGCATCATCGCGGCTACGGTCGCGTTCGGCATGGGGATCGACAAGCCGGACGTGCGGTGGGTGCTGCACGTTGACCCGCCGCCGTCGCTGGACGCGTACTACCAGGAGATCGGCCGGGCCGGGCGGGACAGCCAGCCGTCACAGGTACGGCTGCTCTACCGGTACGAGGACTTCGAGCGGGCGCGGCATCTGCTCGCGCGGAGCGTGGCTGGCGCGGCCGTCGGGCGGGCCGCGGCCGCACTCGCGGCGGGCCAGCGGGTCAACCCGGGCGACCGGCAGCAGACGGCCGCGCTGACCCGGCTGGCCGATCTCGGCGCGGCCGCCTGGCAGGCGGACGGCGAGGTCACCTGGAGCGGGGCGATGAGCGTGGCGGCGGCGCTCGGCGCGTCAGAGACGGAAACGGGCCGCGAAGACGAGGTGGAGCGCTCCCGGCTGACCATGATGCGCCGCTACGCGGAGAACACCGGCTGCCGCCGCTCGTTCCTGCTGACCTACTTCGGCCAGGACTACCCGGGCCCGTGCGGGAACTGCGACAACGATCTCGCCGCTGAGGCGCCGGGCGGCCCGGCCGCGGCCGAGGTCCCGTTCGCGGTGGGCGCGCGGGTGGTGAGCGAGCGCTGGGGCCCGGGCACCATCCAGCGTTATGACGGCGACGAGGTCACCGTGCTGTTCGACGAGCACGGCTACCGCGAGCTGTTCGTGCCGCTGGTGGTCGAACGCGGCCTGCTCCAGCCCGCGCCCTAGCTGACCGGGCGGCGGCCGGTCAGGATGCCTGGCCGGTCAGGATGCCTGGCCGGTCAGGATGCCTGGCCGGTGAGGCGGCGCAGCGCGGCGCGGGCCACGGCTGGGTCGGTGGTGACCCAGAACGGCGGCAGCGAGGCGCGCAGGAACCCGCCGTACCGGGCGGTGGCCAGCCGCGGGTCGAGCACCGCGACCATCCCCCGGTCATCCATGGTGCGCAGCAGCCGGCCCGCGCCCTGCGCCAGCAGCAGCGCGGCGTGCGACACGGCGACGGCCATGAACCCGTTGCCGCCGTGCGCGGCCACCACGCGCTGCCGGGCCGAGGCCAGCGGGTCATCCGGGCGGGGGAATGGGATCCGGTCGATGACCACCAGTTGCAGCGCCGGGCCGGGCACGTCGACGCCCTGCCACAGGGACAGCGTGCCGAACAGGCAGGTCGGCTCGTCCGCGGCGAACTGGCGGACCAGTTCCGCGGTGGCGTCGTCGCCCTGGCAGAGCAGCGGCTGGTCGAGCTCGGCCCGCAGGTCCGCGGCGGCCTGCCGGGCCGCGCGCATCGAGGAGAACAGGCCCAGCGTGCGGCCGCCCGCGGCGGTGATCAGCTCGCGCAGTTCGGTGAGGTACTCGGCGGGCAGCCCGTCCCGGCCGGGCGGCGGCAGCTGGCGGGCCACGTAGAGGATGCCACTGCGCGGGTGGTCGAACGGCGAGCCAACGTCCAGCCCGGTCCAGGCCAGGCTGCCCTCCCTGCCCACGTCCAGTTCGCCTTGCGCCGCCTCTCCCGGCCGGCCGGGAGCGGCTCCTGGCGCGGCCACCCCGGCCGCCTCAGCCACCTCAGCCGCTGGCGCGGCGCGCCTCAGCCGCTGGTGCGGGCGCATCGGCGCGTGGCGCGGGCACCTCGGTGCCCAGCGCGGGCAGCCCCCACTGCCGGGCCAGCGGCTGGAACGAGCCGCCCAGGGCCAGCGTGGCCGACGTCAGCACCACCCGGCGGCGGCGGAACAGCCGCTCGGCCAGCAGCCCGCCCACCTCCAGCGGGGCCACCCGCAGCGTGGCCGGGCGGCGGGGGTCGGGTGTCAGCGGCCGGTCCATCCAGACCACCTCGCGCCGGGAGGCGAAGTCCGGGCCGAACGCGGCCAGTACTCGCTCGGCCGTCCGCTGCATGTCATCCAGCGAGGCCAGCGCGGCCCGGATCGCCGTCAGCTGGCCCGCGTCCTCGCCGGCCTCCTTGCCCGCCGCGCGGACCTCGGCCGCGCAGCCCGATGCGGCGTCGCGCAGCGCCGTCAGCGCCACGGCCAGCGGCTCGGCCAGCACGTCCAGCCGGCCCTCGCGGACGTCCGGGAACAGCTGGCTGATCGTCTCGCCCGCGGCCCGCAGCCGGCCGGCCGCCTCCTGGGAGACCAGCCGCCCGCAGCGGCGGGCCGCGGCCTCAGGCGCGGTCGAGGACAGGTCGGCCGCGGCCTGCGTGGTGACCCGGTTGACCAGGTCATGCGCCTCATCGATGATCACAACGTCGTGCTCGGGCAGGACCGGGAAGTCCTCAAGCGCGTCGATGGCCAGCAGCGCATGGTTGGTCACCACGATGTCCGCCTGGCCGGCTGCGTCCCGGGCCTTCTCGGCGAAGCAGCTGGGGCCGAACGGGCAGCGCTGCGCCCCGATGCATTCCGGCGCGGGCACCGAGACCTGCCGCCAGGCCCGGTCGTCCACCCCGGGCACCAGCTCATCCCGGTCACCGGTGCTGGTGTCGGTCGGCCCACTCGGCCAGCCGCTGCACTTGCCGGCCGACCGCGGACACCGCGGCCGGGTCGAACAGCATGTCCGCCGGGTCCTCAGGGGCGCCGGAGCGCAGCCGGTGCAGGCACAGGTAGTTGCGGCGGCCCTTGAGGATGGCGAAGACCGGCGGCCGCCCGAGCAGCGGGGTCAGCGCCTCGCTGAGCCGGGGCAGGTCACGGTCGACCAACTGGCGCTGCAGCGCGATGGTCGCGGTGGCCACCACCACCGCGGTGCCGCTGGCCATCGAGTGCGCGGCCGCGGGCACCAGGTAGGCCAGCGACTTCCCGGTCCCGGTGCCCGCCTGGACCGCGAGGTGCCCACCCTCCCGCAGGGTCCGCTCGACCGCCTCGGCCATCGTCACCTGGCCGGGCCGCTCGGCGCCGCCGATACCGGCCACGGCGGCGGCCAGCAGCAGCCTGGCATCCGGCAGTTCCGCGCCGTCCGGCGGGCGGGTCTCATCCCGGGCCGGCGCGAGTTCGTCAGTGGGGGGCACGCTCAGCACGCTACCGGTATCTGCCGTCACTCGCGCCGCGCCGCCCCGGCACCGCATCCGGCCACCCCGGCCGCCGCACCCGATCGCCCCCGCGCCGCGCGGGATCCGGCCGCAGGACTCCCATGGCCGCGGCCCACCTGCCACGATGGCCTCATGACCGAGGCGCAATCACCGACGCTTGCCTTCCGTTCCGCCCGCGATCTGCTGCTCCGTTATCGCGAGGACTACGCCGCCGCCCGGGCCGAGTTCAGCTGGCCCGAACTCACCGCGTTCAACTGGGCGCTGGACTGGTTCGACGTGATCGCGGCCGAGCACCCGGACCGGGACGCACTGCGCATCGTGGCCGACGGGGACGCGGCCGCCCGGATGAGCTACGCGGCGCTGGCCGAGCGGTCCAGCCAGGTGGCCAACTGGCTGCGCGGCCTGGGCGCGCGGCGCGGCGACCGGCTGCTGCTCATGCTGGGCAACATCGCCCCGCTGTGGGAGGTCATCCTGGCCGCGATGAAGCTAGGCGTGGTGATCATCCCGGCCAGCACCCTGCTCGGCCCGGACGACCTGGCCGACCGGGTGGCCCGCGGCGACGTCCGGCACGTGGTCACCGAGCACACGCTGGCCGACCGGTTCGCGGGCGTCCCGGGCGACTGGACCCGGATCGCGGTCCACCTGGGCTTCGCCGAGGCCCCGCCCGCAGGCTGGCACTCGTTCGCCGAATCCGGCCAGGCCGACGCCACGTTCACCCCGGACGGGGTGACGATGGCCAGCGACCCGCTGCTGCTGTACTTCACCTCGGGCACCACGGCCCAGCCCAAGCTGGTCGAGCACACCCACGCCTCGTACCCGGCCGGGCACCTGTCCACCATGTACTGGGTCGGCCTGCAGCCCGGCGACGTGCACCTGAACATCTCCTCGCCGGGCTGGGCCAAGCACGCCTGGAGCAATGTGTACGCGCCGTGGAACGCCGGGGCCACCGCGCTCATCCTCGGCTACGACCGGTTCTCCGCCCCCGCGCTGCTGAACGCGCTGGGCGAGCACCGGGTGACCACGTTCTGCGCGCCGCCCACCGTGTGGCGGATGCTGATCCAGGCCGACCTGGCCGCCGCCGACGTGGTCCACCTGCGCGAGTGCGTGGCCGCGGGCGAGCCGCTCAACCCGGAGGTGATCGAGCAGGTCCGCCGGGCCTGGCACATCACCGTGCGGGACGGCTACGGGCAGACCGAGACCACCGCCCAGATCGGCAACACGCCCGGCCAGGAGGTGCGGCTGGGCTCGATGGGCCGGCCGCTGCCCGGCTACACCGTCGCCCTGGTCGACCCGCTGACCGGGCAGCCCGCCGCAGGAGGGCGAGATCTGCCTGGACCTGTCGCCGCGCCCGCTCGGGCTGATGACCGGCTACCAGGGCGACCCGGAGCGCGACGCCGCCGCGATGAGCGGCGGGTACTACCACACCGGCGACGTGGCCAGCCGGGACGCCGACGGCTACCTGACCTACGTCGGCCGCACCGACGACGTGTTCAAGGCGTCGGACTACCGGATCTCCCCGTTCGAGCTGGAGAGCGTGCTGATCGAGCACGAGGCGGTGGCCGAGGCGGCCGTGGTGCCATCGCCGGACCCGATGCGGTTCGCCGTGCCCAAGGCCTACGTGACGCTGGCCGCCGGGGCCGACCCGTCGGCCGCGACCGCGCTGGACATCCTGAGCTACACCCGGCAGCGGCTGGCCCCGTACAAGCGGATCCGCCGGCTGGAGTTCAGCGAGCTGCCCAAGACGATCTCCGGCAAGATCCGGCGGGTCGAGCTGCGCGGCCAGGAAACCGCCCGCCTCGGCGCCCCCGGCTCCGCCCAGCCGCCGGACCCGGCCCAGGCCGGCCCCGCGGCACCCTCGAATTCTGGGAAGAAGACTTCCCCGACCTCAAAACCTGACCGCCGGGGCACCACATCGGTGAAGGTTTGCTGGGTCATACTGCGATTCACCCACGCGCTGGACCAGGGGTGGACCCGGCAACGAGTCAGCTGGTTACGTCGGCGCTGGCGAAGCGGGCCCAGGCGATCGAGCCGAAGATCACGATGTAGACGGCGAACGACAGCAGCCCGTGCAGCAGGGTGCTGGTGTCGATCGGGGTGCGCAGCAGCGAGTCGAACGACAGCCAGAAGTGGGTCGGCAGGTACGGGTGGATCACCGCGAACTGGGCCACCTGGTCGGCCACCTCGCTGGCCACCGCGAGCACCAGGACGGCCGCGATGGCGCCGATCGGGTGTTCGGTGAGCGAGGAGATGGCCAGCCCGATCGCGCCCAGCGCGGCCATCGCGGCGGCCACGTACAGCGTGACGTAGAACAGGTGCAGCAGGCCGACGCCGAGCGACACGGTCGTCCCGGACAGCAGCGTCACCGGCCCGACCGGGAACAGGATGATGCCCATGATCAGCGACACCACGCTCACCAGCAGGCAGGCGGCCAGGCCGAAGATCACCACCGCGGTGTACTTGACGGCCAGCAGCCGGGTCCGCCCGGCGGGCACGGTGAGCAGGTAGCGCAGCGTGCCGGTGCCCGCCTCGCCGGCCAGCGAGTCACCGGACACCACCGCCATGACCAGCGGCAGCACCAGGGTGAGCAGGATGCTGAGCGCGATGAACGCGAGGAACACCCCGTTGCCGGCCAGCTGGGCGAAGAACGTCGCATCCGGCCCGCCGCCCCCGCCGCCGCCACCGTTCGGCCCGGCCACCTTCAGCCCGATGCCGAGCACCACCGGCAGCACCACCAGCACCGCGAGCAGGGCCAGATTCCGCCACCGCCGGAAGATAAGGCGCAGCTCCGATGCCAGCAACCGGCACCATTGCCGAACGCTGCCTGGCGCCCGCTCACCCGCCGCCAGCGCGCCGCCGTCCGGGGTGGCGGCCAGCTCAGCCGTCGACATCGAAGCCCTCCCCGGTCAGCCCGACGAACAGGTCTTCCAGGCTGGGCCGGGGGGTGTCCAGCCCGGCCACCGGGATGTCGGCGTAGACCAGCTCGCGGCAGATGTCCTGCGGTTCCCGGTCGCCCAGGGCCGCGGTGACCTCGCCGTCGGCGGCCTGCACGTCGGCCAGCCCGAGCTTGCCGAGCACCTCCGCGGCGCGCTGTGCCTCGCTGGTGCGGACCTGGATCCGGGCCGCGCCGCGGGCCCGCAGCTCGTCCAGCGAGCCCTGGAAGACCAGCTGGCCGGTGCGCATCACCCCCACGTGGGTGCAGATCTGCTCGACCTCGGCCAGCAGGTGCGAGGAGACCAGCACGGTGATGCCGTCGCCGGCGATCTCCCTGATCAGCCCGCGTACCTCGCGGGTGCCCTGGGGGTCGAGCCCGTTGGTCGGCTCGTCCAGGATGACCAGCTCACGGGGCCGTAGCAGGCTGGCCGCGATGGCCAGCCGCTGCTTCATGCCCAGCGAGTAGGCCCGGTAGTGCTTCTTCTTCGCGGCGAGCAGGCCGACCCGGTCCAGCGCGGTGCCGATCCGGGCCTTGACGGTGCGCGGGTCGGCGGTCCGGTCGGCCGCGTCCACCCGGGCCAGGTTGTCCCAGCCGGACAGCTGCGGGTAGAACGCGGGCCCCTCGACCAGCGAGCCCACCCGGGGCAGCACCTGGACCGTGCCGGCCGGCATCGGCACACCGAGCAGCGTGTGGCTGCCCCGGGTCGGGTAGACCAGGCCGAGCAGCATCCGGATCGTGGTGGTCTTGCCCGAGCCGTTCGGCCCGAGGAACCCGTACACGCTCCCACGGGGCACCACCATGCCCAGGCTGTCCACGGCCAGCTGGCCGCCGCGGAACCGCTTGGTCAGCCCGGTGGTGACGACCGCCGGGGCCGCCTCCGGTTCCGCGGCGCCAGCTGGGCTGGCGTCCTGGGCGGTGTCGCTGGCCGGGGGGGTGCTCACTTGACCTGGGCCGCCGCGTTCTCCAGCACGGCCGGCGTGACCGCCCCGATCAGCACGTGCCCGTCGTTAGTGATCAGCATGGACACCAGGCTGGTGTGCAGCAGCTGCCCGCTGCCCCAGGCCCCATGCACCGGCGTGGCCGCGCCGATCAGCGTGTGAATGATGGCGGCGGTCTCGCCGTTACCCGTGCCGGGCGTCCCGCCGGGCACGGCCGACTGGGCCATCTGGCCCGCCGCGGCGTTCGTGCTGCCCCCGGTGACCTCGTTCAGCACCGACGACGGGAACACCGCCACGGACAGCCAGTCCTTGCCGACGACCTGGACCTGGCTGGCCGCCTTGCGCTCGCTGGCGGACGGCTTGTGCTGGTCTGCCGCGTCGCTGGGCAGGGTGACCGTCTTGACCTTGGCCCCCGCGGGCGGGGTGAAGGTGAAGTTGGCCGGGGCCGGCTTGACGAACGAGATCGCGGTGTAGCCGACCTGGAACGCCGGGCTGCTGGCGCCCCGGGCGAACACCTGCACCCGCAGCGGCACGTTGTTGCTGGCGTCGATGGCGATGCTCACCCGGCCGACCAGCGATCCGCTCGACTTGGGGCTCAGCACCAGCTGGTAGGCGGGCTGGCCGGCCACCGTGACGGTGCGCTGCACGCCGACCCGGGTGCTGGGGCCGAGGGCCTTGAGCACCTGGCTGGCGGCCTGCTGCGGGGTGAGCGGGACCTGGGTCGGCGACGGGGTGACCTGGGCCCGGGCGGCCTGGGCCGGCAGCGACACCTTGGTCACGCTGTTCTTGTTGCTCTGCCACAGCCACACCTGGCGGCCGTTGCGGATCACGTCGGTCTCGCTCAGCGTCACCGGCATGGCCAGCCGCAGATGCGCCGGGTCCTGGTACCAGACCTTGATCGTGTGCGAGCCGGCCAGCAGCGATACCGCCGAGTTCTGGTTGCTGAGCTCGGGGAGCTGCGGGATGCCGAGCGATGCGCTCTCCACCACGGTGCCGGTGAGCGGCGGCGGCGGGCCGGTCCGCGCGGCCAGCGCGGCCAGCAGCTGGGCCGGGGACTTGGCCGGCAACTCCGGGGACGCCGACGCGGCCGCGCTGATCAGGACACCGGCTGTCACCGCGCCCGCAATGGCTACGGCACCCACAGGTACCGCCCACCGGGTGCGGCGGGAGAACGTCGGCAGTGCAGTCATGGCTTACCTCACTCCTTCGTACCCGCGCTGAATTCATCTTGCCGCATAACGGCTGTGCGGAACCTGTGAGCGTTTCAGCGCTGACGGTAGGGCCGGGTAGCCTCGGGCTCGTGCGAGTGCTCGTCGTGGAGGACGAACGGAGGCTGGCCGCCGCGGTCCGCCGCGGCCTGATGGCCGAGGGCTTCGCGGTCGATCTGGCGGACAACGGGGAGGATGGCCTGCACGCCGCGCGCGAAGGCGGCTACGACGCGGTGGTGCTGGACCTCATGCTGCCCAAGGTGTCCGGCTACACCGTGTGCCAGCAGTTGCGGGCCGACGAGAACTGGGTGCCGATCCTGATCCTGTCGGCCAAGGACGGCGAGTATGACCAGGCCGATGGCCTGGATCTGGGCGCCGACGACTACCTGGTCAAGCCGTTCTCCTACGTGGTCCTGGCGGCCCGGCTGCGCGCCCTGCTGCGCCGCGGCGCGGTCCCCCGCCCGGCCCTGCTGCGGGCCGGTGACCTGGTGCTTGACCCGGCCAGCCACCGGGTGCGCCGGGGCGACGCCGACGTGCCGCTGACCGCGCGGGAATTCGCCGTGCTGGAGTACCTGATGCGGCGGCCAGGGCAGGTGGTGTCCAAGTCCGAGCTGCTCGAGCACGTGTGGGACTCCTATGACTCGCTCGACCTCAACGTGGTCGAGGTGTACGTGGGCTACCTGCGGCGCAAGATCGACGTGCCGTTCGGCCGCGGCGCGCTGCAGACCGTGCGCGGGGCCGGCTACCGGCTGGCCGTCGATGGCGGCTGACCGGCCCTTCTGATGGCCCGGGGCAAGACGCCGAGCTACCCTTAGCAGGAGACTTCTGGCTGTTTGCGAGGAGGCACGGATGCCTCGCCGGATTGCCTGCTGGCTGGCGTTCGCCGTCGCCGCTGCCGCCGTGCTCTGGGTCGGCTGGGCCTGCCCGGCGGGCCACCCCGCTACCACGCTGACCAGAGTCGATGTCATCGTGGCCGTGCTGATCCTGGCGCTGCTGCCGTGGCCGGTCCGGCGGCGGTTCGGACCGGTCGGCCCGAGCTGGCTGAGCCAGGTCATACGGATCATCGGCTACGCCGCGGTGTTCGCCCTGCTGCTGGTCAAGGCGGTGGTGGAGCGCCGTGGGAGCGCGGGGGCGGGCAGCCACGCCGGGGTGATCGGCGCCTGGACCGGCGAGATCGTCTTCCTGGTGGTGGTGGCCGCTTACACGGCCGGCTTGCTCGTGGTGACCGCGAGGCGGCCGCCCGCGGGGCGGACCGCACTGGTCATCGGCACCGCCGCCGGCATCGTGGCCGGCCTGGTCAGCTACGCGCTGCCGCCGGTCCATCCACTGCACGTCCCGGCTGGCTGGCTGACCGACCTGTACCTGGCCGGACGGCTGCTGGCGGTGCCGCTGCTGCTCGGCGCCGGGTTGGCGGCCGGCCTGACCGCGGCCCGGCGGACCCCGGCCAGCAGGCGAGACGGGCTGTCCGTGACGGACCAGCGGTCCCGGCAGGGTTTCGCGGCCGGGCTGTGCGCCGGTGGCGCGGCCGCGCTGCTGTTCGTGCTGCTGAGCACCGGCACCATCGTGCTGGCCCCGCACGTGCTGGAGCCGCTGCAGTGGACCATCTCCACCGCGGCTGGGAAGAACAACGCCACCTACCCGCTGCTGGACCGCTTCGAGATGGGCGCGGCCAACACCGCGGCGGGCTACCTGATCGCGCTGATCATCTTCCCGGTGATCTTCGCGGGGCTGGGCGCGTGGGGCGGTATGTACGGCGCCGACCGGCCCGGGCAGCGGCCCGGCGGCGGGGGTGGCGGCGGCGGAGGCGGGGGTCCGCGCCGTCCGGAGCCACCGCCCCCCGGCGGCCTGCGGCGCGACGGCGATGTGCCCGCCATCTTCCGCGGCGGCTACCTCAAGGAGCTGCCGCCGGTACCCGGCCTGACCCCGGATCACCGGAACGATCGCCCCGGCCGGGTGCCGGCCGGTGCACCGCGCCAGCGTGATCGTGGTCGATTAAGGGCCAGATAGCGCCCCCGATTGACCGTAATCATGGTCTGCGGGGCGGCGGTCAGAACACGTGCAGGGAGCGGGCGATGGCCAGCTGGGCCTCGTCGCCGGTGGCCTGCACGCCCAGCTCGGCCCAGCTGCCGCGCTGGGTGACCCAGCGGACGAACGAGACCGCGTCCGAGCTGATCCGCGCCACCGGCTCGCCCTGGCCGAGCCGGATGACCCGGTCAGGATCCCCGGCCACGGTGATCAGCAGCGTGCCGGATAGCCCGCTCAGGCTGGTGGCGTCCTGCTGCGGCAGGGCCGCTTCGATCCAGTCCAGCACCGGGCCGAGCCGCTCGGCGTCCGACCGCGGCGGCGCACCGGGCAGCGGGCCGCGCGGGGCGAACAGGTCGGCCCGGATGTGCGTGTAGTGGTCGAACGAGTACGCGCTGGGCAGCAGGCTGGCCGGATAGCTGCCGAGGTCGCCCAGGGCCACCTCGGCGTCCTGGCCGGCCAGGCTGGCCAGCACGTCCAGGGCCTGGCTGCTCACTGATTCGTAGTCGGCGAGCACCTCGGCCGCGGACATCGGGCGGCGAGCCGCCACCAGGGCGTCCTGGGCCTGCTCGGTGGGCAGCCCGGTGGTGTCCGGCAGCTTGGCCGGGTCGGTGGCCAGCCAGTACAGCGCACCCAGGTGGCTGACCACGTCCTTGACCGACCAGCCGGGGCAGCCGCTGCCTGCCTGCCATTGCGCGTCGGTGAGCTGGGCCCCGATCTGCAGCAGGGCCGCACGGTCCGCCCGCAGCGTGTTAACCGCCGTCGCCGTCATAGCATCCTCCTCAGCCTTGCCTCTTACTACGATCTTGAATAGCAATCAGATTTGACATAGTGATGCTATGTGAGCGACGCCATGGACGCAAGACCCCGGCCGACGGGCTATACAGATGTCGTGACCGTGCAGCCGTCCGCCGCCAGCAGGCCTGGCCTGGCTGCGCGGTGGGCTCGGCCGCTGGTGGCGGCGGCGCAGCCTGCGCGGGCGGGTCACGCTGGCGTCCACCGCGGGCCTGGCCGTGGCGCTGGCCGCCGCCGCCCTGCTGCTGGCCAGCGTGCTCCGGCTGTCGCTGATCCGCGGCCTGGACAACTCGGCCCGGCAGGGCGCGCGGGAAGTGGCCGCGCTGCAGGACGCGGGCCACCTGCCCAGGCCGGTCCCGGTCGGCCCGGGCACGGTCACCATCCAGGTGCTCGACCGGCGGGGCCAGATCACCCACGTGTCGCCGGACGGGGACCTGCTGGTGCCGCTGCTGCCACCTAAGGTGGCCGCGGCCAATGCCCGGGCGGGGCGGGCCGTGTTCCTGAATGGCAGCCCGTTCGGCCTGCCCGGCGAGGTCCGGGTGGCCACGGTGGCCACCCGTGGCGGCGGCACCGTCATCGCCGCGGTCGCCTACACCCCGGTGGCCGAGAGCCTGGCCACGCTGGGCCGGGCCCTGGTCATCGGCACCCCGGTGCTGCTGGTCCTGCTGGCCGGGGCGGTCTGGCTGATCGTCGGGAGCACGCTGCGGCCGATCGCGGAGCTGCGCCGCGGCGCACAGGACGTGACCAGGACCGGTCAGCCACAGGCGCTGCCGGTGCCCGCCGCCCACGACGAGGTGCACAGCCTGGCCGTCACCCTGAACGACATGCTCAGCAGGCTCGGTGCGGCGCAGCAGCGGCAGCGCGGGCTGGTCTCGGACACCGCGCACGAGCTGCGCAGCCCGATCGCCAGCATCCGGGCCCAGCTGGAAGTGGCGCTGGACCACCCGGACAGCCAGGACTGGCAGCAGACCGGGAGCGACGTGCTCGCGGACACGCTGCGGCTGGCCGCGCTGGCCGAGGACCTGCTGGTGCTGGCCCGGCTGGACGAGGCGGACCAGCCACGGGCCGCTCAGGGTGTCGAGCTGGCCACGCTGGCCGCCGACGTGGTCAGCCGGTACCCGGACGCGCCGGTGCCGGTGGTGCTGGCCCAGGCCGAGCCGTGCCAGGTGTCCGGGGACCCGGACGGGCTGGGCCGGATGCTCGGCAACCTGATCGACAACGCGGCCCGCTACGCGCGGACCCAGGTGGCGGTGTCGGTGACGGTGGACGGGCAGGCGGCACGGCTGTGCGTAGCCGACGACGGCCCGGGCATCCCGGCGGTGGACCGGGAGCGGGCGTTCGGCCGGTTCACCCGGCTGGAGGCGGCACGCAGCCGGGACGGCGAGGACGCCGGCGGGGCGGGCCTCGGCCTGGCCATCGTGCGCGCCACGGCCTGGGCGCACGGCGGGTCAGCCTGGCTGGAGGACGCCGGGCCCGGGCTGCGCGCGGTAGTGCTGCTACCCGGCGCTACCAGGTCCCCCACGGCAGCACGGCGGTGACGGCGATCACCGCGAACAGCAGCGTGAGGTACCCGATGGACAGGTGGAACAGGCGCATCGGGGCCGGGTTCACGCTGGGCTGGATCAGCCCCGCGCAGGCCCCCTCGGTGACGCCGCGGCCGGCCGGTTCGTCCGTGGCCGCGGCGGCGTCCACCGTGGTGGCCACGTCCACCACGGTCGCGGTGGCGGTGGCTACCGGGCCCGCCGCCGGGCCCACGGCCGGGACCGGGCTGGGCACATCGTCCCGGCGCGCGCCGACCGGCTGATCCGCCCACGGCATAGCCGCCACCCGGGCGCGCAGCCGGTGCGCCTCGAGCAGGAACCAGCCGCCCAGGCCGACCGCGCAGGCAGTGTAGATCCAGCCCGCGTACGGGGCCAGGGCCAGGGTGACCGCGACCATCAGGTAGGAGTAGATGAGGATCTTGCGGGCTACTTCGGCCGGCGTGGCCACGGCCGGCAGCATGGGCACGCCTGCGGCCACGTAATCGTCGCGGAACTTCATGGCCAGCGCCCAGGTGTGCGGCGGAGTCCAGAAGAAGATCACCCCGAACAGGATCACCGCGGGCAGGCCCACCGTGCCGGTGACGGCGGACCAGCCGATCAGCACCGGCATGCAGCCGGCCGCGCCGCCAATGATGATGTTGGACGGGGTGCGCCGCTTGAGCCCGAGCGTGTAGACGAACACGTAGAACAGGATCGCGGCGTCGGCCATGCCCGCGGACAGCCAGTTCACCAGCGTGCCGAGCAGCAGCGTCGCGATCACGCCGAGCACGACGCCGAACGCCAGCGCCTCGGCCGGCTTGATGACCGCCAGCTTGCCCTGGCCGGCCAGCGGCCGCCGGGAGGTGCGCCGCATCACCGCGTCGATGTCCCGGTCGATGTAGCAGTTGATGGTGTTCGCGCTGCCGGCGGCGAACGCGCCGCCCACCAGGGTCACGACGAGCACCCGGATGGACGGCAGGCCGCGCTGCGCCAGCAGCATCGTCGGGATCGTGGTGACCAGCAGCAGCTCGATGATCCGCGGCTTGGTCAGCGCGAACAGCGACCGGGCGACCACCCCGGCGGGGCGGCGCCCCGCAGCCACGGGTAGCGCGTCGGTCGCTGGGGTCACTCTGAGTCCTCCGGGCTGTCAGACTGGTCCGTTTCTCCCGCACCGGATGCCGCCGTATCCGATGCGTCCTCGGGCAGGTTAGCGTCCGGGCCAGCGTCTTTGCTCGCCGCCCCGACCGCAGGCGGGGTGTCACGGTCGGCGAGCGGTTCCGTGCCAGCGGAGCTGGTCGCGGTGGGGAATCCGGTGGCGGCCGCGGTGGACGCCGCCACCCCGGCGGCCGGGGCTACCGGCCTGGCCCCAGCGATCGCCTGGTGCCCGGGCACCGTATGCGGCCGGGTGAAGACGAAGTACATCCCGATCATGACCACGATGAACCAGCCGAGCGGCAGGACCAGGGTCATGACCTGCGCACCGAGCGGATAGTACGACACAATTGCCACGGCAATCACGCCCTCCTGGCGGAACTCAACTGACTGATCATCTGGGCCCGGTCCGGGTGGGCCAGGCGGACTTCGACGGCCGCAGCATCCGGTCTAGGCTGACCGCGAGAGCCTCGGACTCTTCGTCATTCAGCCACTGGATGAGCAGGGATACTCCCGCGATCACGTACGGCAGCAGCACCAGTACCCACAACTCCGCCCCACCGAGCTGCTGATCCCCGGTGACGGTGAGCAGATGATGACTTCCCACCCCACGGTACGTGGGGTAAATCACGTTCGCTCCGAAGCCCAGCACCATGCCGAGCATCGTGCTGGCCAGCACGACAGCGGCGATCAGCATCACCCGGTACAGCGGCGGGAACCGTGGGGTGAACGGCCGGGAACCGATGAGCTGAAGCCAGAACAATACACCGACGCCAAGGTAGCTGATCGCCTGCGCGGCCAGCACCACCGGGTGGTGCAGCCCGGCGTCATACAGGGCTGGCACGTACCAGCCACACCAGACCAGGATGAACAACCCGGTCACCGCGACGGGCCAGGACCGCAGCCGGGGCCGCGCCGGGCGGCGGGCTGGGGCCGCCGCCGCCGCGGCCTGTTCCGCCGCGGCCAGCACGGCCGCGTCCGGCCGGCTGGCTGGGCGGCCCAGGCCGCGGCGCAGCACCAGCCAGGGAGCGCCCAGGACGATCAGCGCGGGCGCCACTACGCCGAGCAGGATGTCCTGCAGCGCGCGGACCCAGATGAACGTCCCTGACCAGTAGCCCACCGGCGACGCCAGGGCCAGCAGCACCGCGAGTACGCCCGCGTAAAACGCCACCGCCTGCCAGCCCAGCCCGCGCGGCACCGACGCGCCGGCCCGGTGGGCATCGGCCCGCAGGCCGCGCAGCCCGGCCAGGTGCACCGCCACGACCAGCAGGCACCCGGCCAGGACCGCCGGGTTGGCTGACCAGTGTGCGGCAACCATGTTCATGATCGGCCGATCACGAGATCAGGCAGCCACGTAGAACAGGATGAAGAAGACGATTGAGACGATGACAATGAAGTTCCAGATCAGCGTGAACGCGCTCAGCGAGGACTGGAAGCGCTGCACCGCGAACGCCTCGGCATAGGTCGGCGGCTGTTCCACGAAGGAGATGGACGGCAGCGACCTGACCCGCATGATCAGGATCTCCAGCCAGATCATCGCGGCCAGCCAGCTCACCAGCATCACCGGGTAGAAGCCGGTGAACACGCTGGAGAAGCCCGAGCTGCCGGGCTGGAACGGCAGGTTCAGCAGCTGGACGATCTCCAGTGCCACCGCCAGCCAGCCCGAGCACCAGCGCGACCAGAGCCGCGCCCTGCCAGGCACTCTTGGCGCCGGCCTTGATCCGGGTCAGCCCCACGTACTGGACGATGGCGCTGACCACGACGCAGGCCAGGATCGCCCAGCCGTAACCTGCCTGCGGGGCGTGATACCCGGAGCCCTCCCACCGGCCCTCCGAGTTGACCGAGCGCAGGTAGAAGTAGGCGAAGGCGAACGCCCCGTACAGGAACGACAGCGCGCCGACGGCGAACCGGGACCCGGTCCAGGCCGCGTTCAGCGCCGCTTCGTGATAGAAGCCGGCCTCCTCGGCGGCCCGGTCCAGTTCGGTCGCGGGCTGTGACGTCTGCTCGGCCATGGCCTATGCCTCCGCTCCGGCGCCGCTCGCGGTCGCGTACGACGCACTCACCACGCCGACCGGCGGGTTCAGGTCGGCCACCGGCGGCGCGTCCTTGACGCCGTAGTCGTACGGCCCGGACAGGATGACCGGGATGTGCTCGAAGTTGCCCGGCGGAGGTGGCGACGGAGACCTGCCATTCCAGGCCGCGCGACTGCCACGGGTTGCCGGTCTCGCGCTCACGGACGATCACCGTGGACCAGACGAAGTTGATGATGAAGATCAGGATCGAGCCACCGAGCAGGAACGAGGAGATCGACACCCATTCATTGAGCGGCTGCAGGTTCCTCGCGTACTCGAACACCCGGCGCGGCTGACCCAGCATGCCCACCGCGAACAGCGGCAGGAACGTCGAGTTGAAGAAGATGAACATCGTCCAGAAGTGGAGATAGCCCAGCTTCTGGTTCAGCTTGATGCCCATCATCTTGGGCAGCCAGTAATAGGTGGCGCCCATGAAGGCGAAGATGAGCCCGCCCATGATCGTGTAGTGGAAGTGCGCCATCACGAAGAAGCTGCCGTGCTCGGTGGTGTCCGCCGGAACGTCGGACAGGAACACCCCGGAGATGCCGCCGATCAGGAAGTTGAAGTACAACGCCATGGCGAACAGCATCGGCACGGTGAACCGTATTTTCGCCTTCCAGAACGTGCCCATCGCGACCAGGTAGATGAACCCGGTGGGTATCGAGATGAGCTCGGTGGTCAGCATGAACAGCGGCCGCATCTCGGGGTTGATGCCGCTGTCGAACAGGTGGTGCTGCCAGACGAAGAAGGACAGCAGCGCCACCCCGATAATGCCGGCCCCGGCCACCCGGTAGCCGAACAGCGGCTTACGGCAGAACACCGGGATGATCTCCGACACGATGCCGAACCCGGGCAGGGCCAGGATGTACACCTCCGGATGACCGAAGAACCAGAACAGGTTCTGGTACAGGTAGCTGCTGCCGCCGAGCTGGTTGGCGAAGAACGCGGTCTCCACGGTCCGGTCGGTGATCAGCATGTACATCCCGCCGACCAGGACCGGCACGGCCAGCACCATCAGGAACGACACCGTGAGCATGGACCAGACGAACATGGGCAGCCTGCTCCACCGCATGCCCGGCGCCCGGTAGTTGACCGCGGTGACGAAGATGTTGAACCCGGACAGGATGAGCGAGATGCCCATGATGCCGAAGGCCAGCGCGTAGGAGTCCATGCCCTCGGTGGCCTGGACGCTGAGCGGCGCGTACCCGGTCCAGCCGGTCGGGAACCCGCCCAGCAGGACGCCGGAGAGCAGGATCACGTAGGCCGCCGGGGTCAGCCAGAAGGCCAGCGCCTCGATCCGCGGGAACGCCATCCGCTTGGACCCGATCATCAGCGGCAGCAGGTACTGGCCGAACGGCCCGAGGACGACCGACGACATCATCATCATCATCATGGTGCCGTGCTCGCCCACCACCATCAGGTAGGAGCTGGCGCTCATGATGTGGTAGGTCGGCGACAGCAGCTCGGTCCGGATGGCCATCGCGAACAGGCCACCGGTGCAGAAGTAGACGATCATGCCGACCAGGTACTGGATGCCGACCACCTTGTGGTCCAGCGTGAACCGGAAGTACCGGGCCAGCCCGGTGGCCGCCCCTGGCTCCTCCTCGGCCACCGGCACCGGCTTGCCGGCCATCTGCCGTAGCAGGTCGTTGAACACGCCCAGCCCGGCCAGCCAGCCGATGGTGCCGAGCACGTAGCCGAGCACGAGCGGGAAGTCGTTCATGTCGGACAGCGCGTTACGGGCGTAGCTCGTAGGACAGCATGTTGCCGAGCCAGTGCCCGATGAAGTAGCCGATGACGGCGCCGATGATGCCGGTGTGGAAGGCAGGCCGCATCCACCACGGCCGGGCCGGACGCGGTGCGGCAGGCCCAGCTCCCGCAGGCTCCTGCGCCTTCTCCGGCTCTATCTCGATGGACATCCGGTCACCTCTTCATCGCAGTGTCGGCCACGAGGACTGTGCCGCCGCTCACGGCGTCACCGGGTCTTGCGGTGGGTAGTAGTAGCCAGCCGCGCCGGTGATCCCGCTGACCTTGGTCAGCGTGACGCCGAGCGACGGGATGACCGTCGGGTCATAGACGAGTGCGTACCTCGGGAGCGCGCGCAGCAGACCGGAGCGCGCCTCGGCCGCCTGGGTGGCCAGCGCCCAGGTCTGGAACGCCGAGGGCGATACCACCTGCCCGGAGTTGAACATGGCTCCGTGCCAGATCCCGCACAGCTCGTTGCACCTGACCGTGAAACCGCCCAGCTGCTTGGGCGTGGTGTAGGCGACGTTGTCCACCCCCGGGTTGGCGTCCGCCTTCACCCCGAGCTCGTAGGCCCAGAAGCTGTGGATGACGTCGAGGGAGGTGACGTGGAACGCGATAGGCCGGTTATTGGGCAGCACCAGCTGCGTGCTCTCCATGCCGCCGAACTGCGGATAGCGGTAGGTGAACTGCCACTGCTGGCCGATGACCTGCACCTGGAGGTAGTTGCTGCCGGATGGCTTCCAGACCGGGTTCGGGCCTTCACCCGCGCCCGCGCCGCCGGCGCGATCAGCTCCACGGTGCCGAATATGAACGCGGCGAGCACGATCACCGAGGTGCCGCCGATGAAGGCGGCCTGGATGCCGGTGTGCCCGAAGAGCGCGGCCCGTCATCGTCGTCACCCTCGCGGTGCCGCCAGTTGATCAGCGCGTAGCCGAAGTAGATCCAGACGAACAGCATGACCGGGGCGGCCGCCAGGGCCATCACCGCGATGTCGAACTGCTGGTGCTGGGCGGAGGACGACATGTCGCCCGGCGGCAGATGCGGCTTCCAGACGAACCAGATGAGCAGATCCGCGACGAGGGCCAGCACGATCCAGACCAGGAAGATCCGGATGGCGTGGTTCGGCTCCGCCTTGGCCGGTGCGGCCGGGGCGGCCTGGGACTCGGCCATCAGGCTGCCACCTCCATGTTGCCCATCATGAAACCGAGCGTCTGCATCGGGCCGCCGTTGCCGTCGAGGAAGCCGCCGCCGCACGGGATGAAGCACTGCCAGCGGAACGTCCCGGTGGTACTCGGCGTGCGGAAGCTGAATGTCTCCATCGAGTGCGGCCCGGACGTACAGGGTGAGGTGCCGCACGCCGAACTGTTGAACAGCGCGGTATTCGGCGAGGCGACCGGCACGAATACGTGCAGGCTCGGGATCGCGAACGTGTGCCCCACACTGCACGTGGCCCAGGTATCGATCAGGCCCGTCGTCTTGGCCGGCCCGAGTGGCTGGCCGACGGTCTTGAACTGCTGCACGGTGACCGAGTTGCCGACCGTGCCCTGGACCTTGCTCCAGAAGTTGTTCCGGGCCGGTGTGCAGCCGTCGTAACCCAGGATGGTCATGTGCACCGTGGTGTTCTTGGGCACCTGGAACAAAGTGGTGTGTATCCACGCGTGCGTCTTCGGGTCCTGGACGAAGTAGCTCACCCAGTCCGGCCGCGAGGACACCGTGTTCTGCGGATCCTCCTGCAGCACCACGTTGACCGAGCCGCCAGACGCCTCGGGAACGAAGTTCACCGTCGGGAGGCTGCTGCCGAGGTAATGCACGACGATGAACACCGCACCAGCGACCACGGCGGCAAAAGCCACCAGCAGGGTCACGATACGGGCCGGCAGAGACACCAGTCACCACCTCGCTTCTTCGCGGCGCGCCTGCGCACACGACTGGGCCCGGCCGCAATGTCCCCATGACTCCGGGCCGGAAGTCTCGTCTGTTCCAGATCTTGCGATCGTTAGCGGGGCCTGGGCAACAACACCCGCCCTGAATGACGAAATTGTCATGATCAGCGGAACACGAATAGGTAACGTTTGGTGCTGGAACACAGCTCTAGCTACGTTAAGGCGTGTTCCCGCTACTGACCGTTATTAATCCCCGCCCCAGCGCCCCCGCAGGTCACAGTCCTGTGATGCAATGGTTTGCCCCAGATAACGAGGGTTGACCGCGCGCTGCTGTGCGGTACATCCTCAGCACAGGGGATCGCCCAGGCGGTGGCGCAGGCCGCCACCGCGCCCACTGCAGCGTTGCCCAGATAGCCCATGGAACGTAACTCACCTGCGAAGACGATCCACCCGCCCGGGCCAAGCCGCACCACGGCACGGATCCTCGTCGTGGACGACGAACCGCAGATCCGCGAGTTCATCGCGCGGGCCCTGGCGGCAGCCGGCTATGCAATCGATTTCGCTGGAAACGGCAAATCCGGCCTGCAGCGGGCCAGCACCGACGAGTATGACCTCGTGATCCTTGACCTGGTGATGCCGGACATGGACGGGCGGGAGATCCTGGCCCGGCTGCGCCGGGACCGGCCGGAACAGGCCGTGCTGGTGCTGTCCTGCCTGGCCGACGTCACGACCAAGGTGGACTGCCTGGAACTGGGCGCCCAGGACTACCTGACCAAGCCGTTCTCGCTGGCCGAGCTGCTGGCCCGGGTCCGGGTCCGGCTGCGCGACGACGGCCACCCGGTGAGCGAGGTGCTCAAGGCCGGAGAGCTGGTGCTTGACTTCGGCCGGCTGGAAGCCAACATCGGGCACGGCCCGGTGCCGCTGACCCGCCTGGAGTTCCTGCTGCTGCGCGAGCTGATGGAGCACGCGGGCCAGTCCGTGCCCAAGGGCCAGCTGCTGGCCTCGGTCTGGGGTTACGACTTCGACCCCGGCTCCAACGTGGTGGACGTGTGCATCCGGCGCCTGCGCTCGAAGCTCGGCTTCGACCTGATCAAGACGGTGCGTGGTGAGGGATACCAGCTCACCGCGTGATGCTGGGCTGGCCAGCCCGACGCCGACCAGCCGGTCCCGGCTGCGCCAGGCGCTCCCGGCCGGCCACTGGCACTCCCTGCCGGCGACCAGCTGGCGCGGCGCGGCCCGGCGCCGCCCGTTCGCCTGGCCGTGGCGGGTGACCTGGGTCAACCTGGTCTGGGTGCTGTTCTCGCTGGCCAACCTGGCCTGCATCCTGATCTTTTCGCACTGGGAGACGATCCCGTTCCACTTCATCTGGATCAGCCTGACCCTGCTGTACGGGTTCCGGGTCTGGGCTACCCGGCCCACGCTGTGGGTGCTCGGCGTGGTCATGGCCGCCACGTTCGCCGCCATCGGCTGGGACGTGTACATCGGCGCCCAGTCGGTGGACGAGCTGAACGAGGTCCCGCTGATGGCGGCGATGTTCTGGATGATGGTGTGGCACGCACGGCGGCGGCTGGACGCGGACCAGGAACGCGACCTGGTCAGCGACGAGAACGCCCGGCTGCTGGCCACCCAGCGCCGCTTCCTGCAGGATGCCTCGCACCAGCTGCGCACGCCGATCACCATCGCGCTGGGCCACGCCGAGCTGCTAGCGCGGGAGCTCACCGACCGGACCGAGCGCCGGGACATCCAGATCGTGGTCGGCGAGCTGACCCGGCTGCGCCGGCTGGGCGAGCGGCTGCTGGTCATCGCGGCGTCCGAGGACCCGGACTTCCTCCGCCCCGAGCCGGTCGCCATGGACCGGTTCACCATGGACGTGATCCGGCGGTGGCGGCCGACCGCGGAGCGGCAGTGGCGGATCGGCCGGCTGGACATGGTCACGGTCAGCGCCGACCGTGAGCGGCTCGGCCTGGCCGTCGACGCGCTGCTGGAGAACGCGGTGCGGCACACCACCGACGGCGACATGATCCAGCTCTCGGTGGTCGCACCCGGCCCGGGACAGCCGGTGCGTATGATCGTCGCGGATACCGGAGCCGGGATCCTGCCGTCGGAGCTGGCGCACATCTTCGACCGGTTCCGGACCGGTTCCCCGGCCAGCCCGGCCGGCGGCAGCGGGCCGGCCAAGGGGACCGGGCTGGGGCTGGCCCTGGTCCGGGCCGTGGCCCACGCGCACGGCGGGGATGTCCGGGTCCGCAGCACGCCCGGCAAGGGCAGCGAGTTCGAGCTGGTGCTGCCCGCACCGGCGGCCGCGGTGAGCGCCAGCTCGGTGCACCCGCCGCACGCGCTGAGCCTGGCCGACCCCGTGGACCCCGAGCCGGACCGGACACTAAAGGACGACGCATGGCCGACCAGGAACCGATGACGAACGGTGCTGACCCGGGGGGGCGACCCCCCGGAGCCCCCGGATCGCCACTCCGCGCCGAGCAGCGGCCCGCCGCTGCAGACGCGGTGCAGGTTAGCCCGGCTCAGCGCGGGCTGATGGCGCGATTCCGGGGTCTCGGCCGGCGGGGGCGGCTGGCCGTGACCGGCTCGGCCGCGGTGCTCGCGGTGGTGGCCACGCTGCTCGCGCTCGGCGCCACCTCGGCGGGCAACCCGAAACCGGCCGTCAGCCACCCCCGCGCGCCCGGGTTCAGCCTGGCCGTGCTGGGCCACCCGGGCCAGCACATCTCGCTGGCCCAGTACGCGGGCCGGCCGCTCATCATCAACTTCTTCGCATCCTGGTGCCCCCCATGCCAGCGGGAGACCCCGCTGATGGCCCGCTTCTACCGCACCGAGCACGGGCGGGTGACCGTCCTCGGCGTCGACGTCAACGACAGCAGTTCCGCTGGGCTGGCGTTCGTGCACAAGACGGGCGTCGGCTACCCGGTGGTGGCCGACCCGGAGCCGATGATCGACCACGCTGGCCTACGGCGTGGTCGCACTGCCACAGACTTTCTTTCTTAACGCCCAGCACCGCATCGTGAAGCGGGTCATCGACGCGGTGACACTGGCCGAACTGCACACCGGAGTGGCCCTGATGACCAGCCAGAGCAAGCGGAGCTGAGTGCCGTGGAAACCCCAACCCGGACCGACCCGCCGTACGTGCCCATCCGCAAGACCGGCTGGGCGGGTCAGCGGCGGGCACCGCGCTGGCTGCTGCTGGCCGGTGCGCTGATCGTGGCCGGCATCGTGCTGGTCGCCCTGGTGCACAAGCCGAGCCAGACCGAGCAGGCCAATGACCTCAAGGGGTTCCTGACCGACATGCGGACGGCCACCGAGTCATGCGCCGCCGGGGTGTCAGAGTCGCTCACCGCGCTGCACCAGATCCACTCGGCCGGGCAGCGTGAGCCAGCACACCGCGGACACGATCGGGATCGCCCGGTACGGCGCGCAGAACTGCTCCCCGGCCAACAACATGCAGCTCGATGACCTGACCGGGTACCAGGTGACCGAGTCGCTGGCCGCGTTCCACCTGGCCACGGTGGTCAACGACCTGGTTAGCTGGTGCTTCCCGTACGCGCAGCGGGTGCAGAACGACGTGGCCAACCTGGCCGGGGCGCACACCGCGGCCAACCGGGCCACATACACGGCCACCCTGCGGCGGGACACCGCCGACCTGAACCGGCAGCGGGCCCGGATCGACACCATCCTGCGCAGCGCGATCACCGCGACCGGCGCGACCGGTACCCAGGCGCGCCTGCCCAACCTGCCCGGCTAGCGGGGCGGGCGGCCAGCCCGGGCCCGGCCAGCCCGAGCCCGGCCAGCACGGCGCTGAATGCCCGTTCCCAGGCGGCCCGGTGCTGGGCCGCCTCGGCAGCCGGGGCCAGGTCGTCGGCCGCGGGCTTGATCCGGTCGGCGGCGGCCAGCGCGCAGCGCACCACCGCGGCGGGCCGGGCCGAGGTCACCCAGGCGCCGAGCTCCAGCTCATGCTGCAGGTTGTCCCGGCCGTGGCCGGGCACCACGTCGAGCAGCAGCAGCGGGCGGCGCACCACCCGCGCCTCGGAGCAGGTGTCCCCCGAACTGGTGATGACCAGGTCGGCCGCGGCCATCAGCTCGGGGATCCGGTCGGTGAAGCCGAACACGTGCAGCCGCGGCTGCTGCCGGGCGGCCGCCCGCAGCCGGCCCTCCAGGCGCTGGTTCCGCCCGGCCACGGCCAGCACCTCAAAGCCGGCCGCGGCCAGCCCGGCGGCGGCTTTGGCCACCGGCCCGAGGCCCCAGACGCCGGACATCAGCAGCACGCAGCGGGCGGCGGGGGGCACGCCGAGCCGGGCCCGGGCCTGGACCTGGCTGGGCGGTGCGTAGAACCCCGGCCTGACCGGCATGGGCAGCACGGCGACCCGTGCGGTGGGCTGGAACCGCAGCACGGCCGCCTCGGCCGCGGCCGAGGTGACCAGGTACAGCGTCCACGTCCGGGTGCACCCACAGCCGGTGCGGCGTCACGTCGGTGCAGAACACCACGTGGGTCATGGCCGGATACCGGCCGGCCAGCGCGCTGACCGCGGACGCGCCGGTGGCGAACACCGAGATGACCAGGTCGGCTGGGCTGGCATCCAGGTGCGCGCGCAGGCGGGGCACGAGCTGCCGCCGGGCGGCCGCATCGGCCAGCAGCGCGGGCCAGGCGCCGGTGCGCAGCGCGGCGAAATGCACCGCGTCGTAGCCGCCCGGCACGGCCAGCATGGACCGGAACACCGCCTCGCCCGCCGCGCCGCCGCGCCGGCCGAGCAGCCGCATCGCGTCCAGCGTCCCGGTCTGCCAGCCGCGCTGCTCCAGCCAGCCCGCGCAGGCCTGGGCGAGCACGTCGTGCCCCATGCCCAGCGACCCGGACAGCAGCAGGGCCCGGCGCGGCCCCGCGCTCATCGCAGCCAGTCCAGGTACCGGTGCACGCCCTCGGCGAACGGGGTGACCGGGACCCAGTCGAGCAGTTCCTTGGCCAGCCCGCCGGACACGCTCATCCCTGGTAGTCCGCGGTGCGGGCGGGCACGTACTCGACCGGGACGTCGCGCACCAGCTGGCGCACCGTGTCCGCGATCTCCCGCACCGACACCGGCGCGCCGCCTTCCAGGGCCAGCGTCTGGTCGGTCGCGGCCGGGTCGAGCGCCCGCACGTGCGCGTCGGCCAGGTCGGCCACATACACGTAGTGCCGCTGCTGCTCCCCGGTCCCGGCGATGGTGATCGGCCGGCCGTCCAGCGCGGCCCGGACGAACCGGGCCACCACCAGCTCCTCCCGCATCCGCGGCCCGTACGGGATGCCGTACCGCAGGATGGTGAAGTGCTGGCCGTACATCTCCCGGTAGCTGTGCACCAGCAGTTCCGCGCTCAGCTTGGTGGCCACATACACGTGCCCGGCCCGGCGCAGGTCCACCGGGGCGTCCTCGGCCAGCTCGCCTGGGCCGCTGGCCGCGCCGTACACCCACACCGTGCTGGCCAGCAGCACCCGGCCGCAGCCCTCGGCCCGGGCCGCGTCCAGCACCCGGGCGGTGCCCTCCACGTTCAGCCGGACCGCGGCCACCGGGTCGGCCGCCACCTTGTTCACGTCGGCCGCGCCCGCCAGGTGGAACACGGCCGCGCAGCCGGCCAGCCCGCGGCGCAGCGCGGCCGGGTCGAACAAGTCCCCGGTCAGGTATTCGGCGGCCGGGTTGCGCCAGCCGCCGCCCACGTCGAGCACCCGCACCTGATGGCCAGCCGTCAGCAACTGGTCCACCACGTGCGATCCGATGAAGCCGCACCCCCCGGTCACGGCCACCCGCATGGTCGGCCCCTTTCTTTCCTCATACTCCGGTCAGCGCCCCATAGACCGTGGTCACCGCGGTCAGTACCTGGTCGATCTCGTCGTCCCGCATGTCCGAGTGCACCGGCAGGCAGATGTGCCGGCCGGCGATGTCCTCGGTGGCGGGCAGCGCCCCCCGGGCGTACTCGGCGAACACCGGCTGCTGGTGCAGCGGCAGGTCATAGACCTCGCCGGCCAGGTGCACGTCGTAGCGCGCGGCGACCTCCTGCTTGAACCGCGGCCGGTCGGCGCCGGGCGGCAGCAGCACGATGTACTTGTAGACGTTGCTACGGCAGCCGTCCGGCTCGGCCAGCGGGACCAGCCCGTCCAGCCCGTCCAGCGCCGCGGTGTACTGGGCGGCGACCTCGCGCCGCCGGGTGATGAACTCGGCCAGGTGGCGCAGGTGCACCAGGCCGGTCACCGCGTGCAGTTCGCTCATCCGCCAGGCGTAGCCGCGTCGCTCGTGCCGGTTCGCGCCGAACGCCCCTTTGCCCTGGTCGCGGTAGATCCGGGCCTCGGCGTCGGCCAGTTCGGACGCGGACAGCAGCATGCCGCCCTCGCCGCTGGTCAGCACCTTGGTCGGGTAGAAGGAGAACGCCGCGGCGGCGCCGAACGCCCCGGCGAACCGGCCCTGGCAGGTGGCGCCGTGCGCGTGCGCGGCGTCCTCGATCAGGGTGAGCCCGCGCTCCGCGCACAGCCGGGCCAGGGCGGCGGCCTGCGGGCTGATCAGGCCGCCGATGTGCACCAGCACGACGGCGGCGGTGGCCGGGGTGAGCGCGGCGGCCACGGTCTGCGGGCTGAGCGCGAACGTGGCCGGGTCGACGTCCGCGAATACCGGGATGCCGCCGGCCTGGATGACCGCGGCCGCCGTGGCGAAGAACGTGTTGGCCGGCACGATTACCTCGCGGCCCGCCGTCCCGGTCACCCGCAGCGCGATGTCCAGCGCGGCGGTGCCGCTGGCGGTGGCGGCCGCGTGCCCGGCGTGGTGCGCGGCGGCGAACGCCGCCTCGAACTGCCGGGTGTACGGCCCCAGGGTGAGCGCGCCGGTGCTCAGCATCTCGCTGACCGCGGCGGCTATCTCGGCCCGGTCGGCAGCCGGGAACACGATGCGTGCGGCTGGGACTCCCAACGGCTCTCCCCGAATGAGTCGCGGGCGCGGCAGGCCAGCCATTCCGTATGGCGCCAACTGGCCCTCAGCCATCATGGCAAAGGCTGGCTGAGAAAACGCTGTCCAAGGCGGCGCCCGGGGTGGTGTCCGGATGGGCGAGGCGATGACATACCGTGATGACACGGCCACGCTCGTGCTGAATACCCTGAGGAACTGCCCGGTAACCGCTGAAGATCAGCGGCAGGCCGGCCGGATGTTCGCTGAGAGCTGACAAGGGAGCCCTGTGGTGAACCGCGCGCTCGGCGCTGCTCTGCTCGGCACCGCAGCCGTCGTGGTGGGCCAGGGTGCGCCCGGCCTGACCGCGATCGGGCCGGTGCGCCGGGGCCTGTTCCCCCGGCTGGCCGGGCTGGGCCGCCCGGACCACGTAGCCCTGACCTTCGACGACGGCCCCGATCCCGGGTTCACGCCGCGCGTACTGGCCACACTGGACCGGGCCCAGGTGCGGGCGACGTTTTTCATGCTGGGCCCGATGGCCCGGGCGCACCGCAGCCTGGCCGCCGAGGTCGCCGCGGCCGGCCATGAGATCGGCGTGCACGGCTGGGCGCACCGCTACGCCACGCTGCGCGGGCCCCGGGCGCTGCTCGATGACCTGGCCCGGGCCAGCGATGTGCTGGCCGCGGCGACCGGCACCGTGCCCCGGCTGTACCGGCCGCCCTACGGCGTGCTCAGCGCGGGCGCGCTGGCCGCGGCGCGCCGGGTCGGGCTGCGGCCAATCCTGTGGAGTTGCTGGGGGCGGGAATGGGCGCCCGGCGCCACTCCCGGCTCGGTTCAGGCCACGCTGAACCGGTCGCTGGGCGGCGGCGGCACCGTGCTGCTGCACGATTCTGGCTGCACCAGCCCGCCTGGCGCGGCCAGCGCGGCGCTCGGCGCGCTGCCGTGGCTGCTCGAAGAATGCGGCCGGCGCGGGCTGAACGTCGGCCCACTGGCCGAGCACGACTGAGGAATCCTCAGTACGCGTTCAGCTAACGTCCAGGCTCGGGTGCTTAGTTGGAAAAGCCTCTGGGGCCCTGCGCCACGAGCCCGCGGCCACCGGGATGACACTGGCACTTAGGCTTGTACTCCAGGACAAAGGTGATACGGATGCAAGAAGGTCAGGACCGTGGTGGCGACCAGTCGCCGGAGTACATGGGTGCCTGGTCACCCATTCCGGCCGGGGACCAGCCGGACCAGCCCTCCGACAGCACCCCGCCCGGGGCGGGCACGCCCGGGCACGACACCTGGGTCACCCCCGCCGACCCGGAGCTAACCCAGCCAGAAACCGCACGCCAGGAAGACACGCCGGGCGCGGCCGCCGAGCCAGGCGGTTACCCCACCCAGCCGCCTACCGAACCTGAGCCAGGCTTCCTGGCCTCGCACTTCCCGGCCAGCGCGGACACCGGCGCCGAGCCCGGCCAGCCGGGCCAGGGCCAGCCAACGGCGGGCCAGCCAGGTCATGGGCAGCCAGGTTCTGGTTATGGCCAGCCCGGTTATGGCCAGCAGCCCGGCTACGGGCCGGGCTATGGCCAGCCGGGGTACGGCCAGCCCGGCTAGGCGGCTACGGCCAGCCCGGCTACGGGCAGCCGGGGTACGGCCAGCCCGGTGGCTACGGCCAGCAGGGTCCCGGGCAGCAGGCCTACGGCCAGTCCGGTTATGGCCCGCCCGGCTACGGCCAGCAGGGCTATGACCAGGGGCCGTGGGGCCAGCCGCCGGGTGGCGCGGGCAACTGGGGCCTGCCCGGCGACATCATCGGCTACGGCCCCGAGCCGCCTCGGCGGCGGGGCCCGCGCGCGCTGGTCTACGTCACGGTGGCCGTGCTGGCCGCGGCGGTAGGCGCGGGCACCGTGGTGGCGCTGAACCAGAACTCGCAGAACCCGAGCTCGGTCTCCTCGCAGCAGATCCCATCGCCGAACCGGAACGCGGCCGGCAACGCCAACAACGCCGCGCTCAACGAGCAGTCGGTGGCGAACAAGGTCGAGCCGGGCGTGGTGGACATCAACTCCCAGCTCAAGTACGAGAACGGGGCGGCCGCGGGCACCGGGATGGTGCTGTCCGCCAACGGCCTGGTGCTGACCAACAACCATGTGGTGGACGGGTCCACCAGCCTGCACGCGACGGTCGTGTCAACCGGCAAGACCTACACCGCCCAGGTGATCGGCGTAGACCCGGTGGACGACGTGGCGCTGATCAAGCTGGAGGGCGCCAGCGCGCTGAAGACCGTGTCGGTCGGGGACTCGTCCAAGGTCACCCTGGGCACCGGCGTGGTGGCCATCGGCAACGCCGGCGGGACCGGCGGCAGCCCCACGGTGACCAGCGGCGCGATCACCGCGCTGAACCGGACCATCACCGCCAGCGACTCGGGCAGCGGCGCCAACAGCGAGACGCTGCACGGCATGCTGCAGACCAACGCGCCGATCGCGGCGGGCGACTCGGGCGGCCCACTGTCCAACGCGGCCGGCCAGGTGATCGGCATGGACACCGCGGCGAACAGCCAGTCGCTGGGCGGGGCCGGCACCAACATGGGCTTCGCCATCCCGATCAACCGCGCGCTGTCCATCGCCCGGCAGATCGCGGGCGGCAAGGCGGGCCCGCACATCCTGCTCGGGCAGAGCGGCTTCATGGGCATCGGCGTGGACTCGGTCAGCGACGCCCAGCAGTGCCTGGCCCAGAGCGGGGTCGGTGTCAACTACCAGGTGCCGGCCAAGTCCGGCGCGCTGGTCTGCAGCGTGTACCCGGGCACCCCGGCGGCCAAGGCCGGCCTGCACGCGGGCGACGTGATCACCTCGGTGAACGGCCAGACGGTGAGCTCCGCCAACGGGCTCACCTCGATCATGCGGAAGTACAAGCCGGGCAGCTCGATCTCGCTCGGCTACGTGACCGCGAGCCAGCAGAAGCAGACCTCGTCGCTCACCCTGATCGCCGGCCCGGTCAAATAGCAGGCCACCAGCGAGGCCGGCTAACCCGACACACGCCGGGTTAGCCGGCCTCAGCCCGTTAGCCAGGCTCTCAGCCGGTCCTCGACCTCGGCGATCTGGGCCACCGGCACGTGCTCGCCGCGGGAATGGGCGATCTCCGGGTCACCCGGGCCATAGTTGACCGCGGGCATACCCAGCTCGGCGAACCGGGCCACGTCGGTCCAGCCGAACTTGGGTCCGGGGGTGCCGCCCACCGCCTCGAGCAGGCTGGCGGCGGCCGGGTCGGCCAGCCCCGGCCGGGCGCCGGCCGCCCAGTCGGTGAACTCCAGCTCGAAACCGCTGAACACCTCGCGGAGGTGCCGCTGCGCATCCTGCACCGTCCGGTCCGGCGCGAACCGGTGGTTCACCGTGATCACGCACACGTCCGGGATGACGTTGTGCGCTACGCCCCCACTGACGAAGACGGCGTTCAGCCCCTCGTGATACTTCAGCCCGTCAACCTCGGGCTCCCGTGGCACATAAGACTGCAGGATGTCGAGGATCGCACCGGCCTGGTGAATAGCGTTCTGCCCATTCCAGGAGCGTGCGGAGTGCGCGCGCTTGCCGGTGGTACGGACCTCAGCCCGCAGCGTGCCCTGACAGCCACCCTCGATCTTCCCGTTGGTCGGTTCCAGCAGCACCGCGAACGCGCCGGCCAGCAGGCCGGGATGGTTGCGGGACAGCCGGAGCAGGCCGTTGCGCTCCGCCTCGACCTCCTCGCCGTCGTAAAAGACGTAGGTCACGTCGCAGCGCGGCCGTGGGAGCGAGGCGGCCAGCCGGAGCTGGACCGCCACCCCCGACTTCATGTCGCAGCTGCCGCAGCCGTACAGCAGGCCGCCCTCGGCGTGCGAGGGCAGGTTGCCGGCGATCGGCACCGTGTCGATGTGCCCGGCCAGCACCACCCGCTGCGGCAGGCCCAGCCTGGTCCGGGCGACCAGTGCGTTGCCGTCGCGGACCACGGCCAGGTGCTCGAGGTCCTCAAGCGCGGTCTCGATCGCGTCGGCCAGCCGCTCCTCCTCGCCACTGACCGACGGGACATCGACCAGCGCCGCGGTCAGCGTGGCCGGATCCAGGGAAAGGTCAAGGTCTAGGTCCACCCGGCGAGCCTAGCTCGGGGATCATGAGAGACGTCAGTACCAAACACAGGGAACGGGAGACCAATGTTCCACGTCGATTCCGAGGTCGGCCGGCTGCGCCAGGTGGTGCTCCACCGGCCCGGCCTGGAGCTGGAGCGGCTGACCCCGGACAACGCCAGCGAGCTGCTGTTCGACGGCGTCCTGTGGGCGGGCCGGGCCCAGGCCGAGCACGACGAGTTCGCGGACGCGCTGCGTGGCCGCGGGGTGATCGTGCACTACTACGGCGACCTGCTGGCCCAGACCCTGGAGATCTCGCAGGCCCGGGAGTACGTGCTGGGCCGGGTGTTCGACTTGCGGCTGCACGGCCCGCTGGCCTGCTCCGCCCTGCGCGCGGCGGTCGAGGGCCTGCCGCCGGCCGTGCTGGGCCAGGCGCTGACCGGTGGGATCACCAAGCGGGAGATTCTGGACCTGGCCCCGGAGCCGAAGAGCATCGCGTTTCACTCGCTGGACCCGGATGAGTTCGTGCTGGCCCCGCTGCCCAACCTGCTCTACCAGCGGGACACCTCGTGCTGGATCTACGGCGGGGTGTCGGTCAACGCGATGGCCATGCCGGCCCGGATCCGTGAGACCGTCAACGACGAGGCCATCTACCGGTGGCACCCAATGTTCGCCGACGGCGGTTTCGAGGTCTGGTACCACGGGGCGGACGCCGCCCCGGCCACCGTCGAAGGTGGCGACATCCTGGTCCTGGGCAACGGCGCGGTGCTGGCCGGGATGAGCGAGCGGACCACCCCGCAGGCCCTGGAGATGCTGGCGCACCGGCTGTTCTCGGCCGGGGCGGCCCGCTGCCTGGTGGCCATCGACATGCCGAAGGCACGGGCGTTCATGCACCTGGACACCGTGATGACCATGTGCGACTACGGAGTGTTCACCAAGTACCTGGGGCTGGGCATGCTGCCCTCGTACACCGTCGAGCCGGGCGCCTCGGCCCGTGAGCTCAAGGTCACCGACCACCCGCCGGAGGACATGCACACCGCGCTGGCCGCCGCGCTCGGGCGGCCCAGCATCCGGGTGCTGACCGCCACCCAGGACGTCGCGGCCGCGCAGCGCGAGCAGTGGGACGACGGCTGCAACGTGCTGGCCATCGAGCCGGGCGTGGTGGTCGCCTACGACCGGAACGTGACCACCAACCAGTACCTGCGGGACAACGGCATCGAGGTGGTGGCCGTGCCGGGCAGCGAACTCGGCCGCGGCCGGGGCGGCCCGCGCTGCATGTCCTGCCCGGTCGAGCGCGACGCCTGAGGCCGGTTCCTGCGCCGCCGCCTGGGTACAGGTGATTGTTGTGCCTGGTTACAACGGCGAGGGGGAGACCGTGGCGGGCAAGTTTGAGCTCAAAAAGGGGTCCAGCGGCAAGTTCCACTTCAACCTGCTAGCCACGAACGGCCAGGTGATCGCGACCAGCGAGGCCTACGAGAGCAAGCAGGCGGCGCTGAACGGGATCGAGTCGGTCAAGAAGAACGCCCCGGGCGCCGAGGTGGACGACCAGACGGCCGGCTAGCCAGCCGTTTCGGCGGTCACCCCGCTGGATGGATCCGTGCCGGATGGACCCGTGCTGGATGGATGACCGTGCTGGATGAAATGGTGCGGCGGCCGGGCAGGTGCTTGGCCCCGGTGTGCAGGGCGGTCAGGATGACCGCCACCGACGGCCGGCGGACGCTGGCCGTGCGGGCCACCGCGTAAACGTCCCTGGCCACCACGGCGCCGGGCAGTTCGCGGACCACAACCCGGCCCTCGCCCGCGGCCAGAGCCAGCCGCGGCACCGCGGCCACCCCGATGCCCCGTGAGACCAGGGACATGATCGTGCCCAGGCCCTCGAATTCCCACGGCATGGCCGGGACACCGCCCGCGGCGGCCAGCAGCCGGTCCACCGCCTGCCGGGACGGCTCGCCCGCCGGTGCGGCCATCCACCGGCTGGTCTCGCTCAGCTTGCGCAGGTCCACTGGCTCGGCCGGGTTGGCCAGCGGGTGCCCACGCGGCACCACCAGCACCATCGGGTCACGCAGCAGCGGGTAAAACTGGAGCACCCCGGCGCCGGTGCCGGCCAGCCCGCCGGTCCAGTCGTCAACCAGGGCCACCTCGACCTCGCCCCAGCGGACCGAGCTGAGCCCCTCGTCCCGCCGGGTCTGCCGTAGCAGCAGGGTGAGCGCCGGGTGCGCGCGCAGGCTGCGGGCCAGGGCGGGCGCGAACGCGGCCGCGGCGGTGGGGAACGCGGCCACCGACACCCGCCCGGACGGCTCGCGCTCGCGGGCGGACAGGTCGGCTTCGGCCTCCTCGACCTGGGCCAGGATACGTTCGGCATGGGCCGCCAGCCGGCTGCCCGCGTCGGTCAGCTCGGCCGACCGGGCGGTGCGGTCCAGCAGGATGACGCCCGCCTCCCGTTCCAGCGCGGCCAGCTGCTGCGAGACCGCGGACGGCGTGTAGCCCAGCGCGGCCGCAGTGGCGGCGATCGTGCCCCGGCCTGCGAACTCCTTGAGCAACCGTAGGCGGTGCAAATCCAGCATAAGATCAGCTTACCCTCAAAGTTAGTTATAGCGGCTTGCGCTAATGCATATCAGACGGCATGCTGGTCAAGTGGCCTAGGGGTCGCTCGCAGACCCACCCCGCTCAGGGCCCTATTTTCCCGGCGCAGTGCGGCGCCGAACACCCAGATCGAGGAGTCGAGACTCATGACCATGGCTGATACAGCCATGCCTTTTACCGTGCCCAGCGAAACCCCGGCCACGCACACCGCACCGCGGCCGGCCCGCACCCAGCCCGCCGCTCCCGCTCCCCCGCGGACCGCACCGAACCTGAGCGCCCTGCCACCCATCCCGGTGTCGGCCACGCTGGCCGCCAACGAGACCCTGGCCCGCAAGCGGCGGGCCGGCGAACCGGTCCTGCCGATGGCCTTCGGCGAGGCCGGGCTGCCCGCGCACCCGCTGCTACGGGACGCGCTGGCCGCGGCCAGCGGCGGCAATGCCTACGGCCCGGTGGCCGGGCTGCCCGCGCTGCGCGAGGCCGCGGCCGGCTACTGGACCCGGCGCGGCACACCGGCCAGCGCCGCCTCGGTGGTCTGCGGCCCGGGCAGCAAGGCGCTGCTGTTCGGCTTGCTGCTGGCCATCGGCACCAACGTCGCGGTGCCCAAGCCGAGCTGGGTCAGCTACGCCGCGCAGGCCACCATGATCGGGGCACAGGCGCACTTCGTGCCCGTCCCGCCCGGCGAGGGCGGGGTCTGCGACGCCGCGGCCCTGGCCCGGGCGGTGCTGGCCGCCCGGCAGGCCGGCCGCCGGATCGGCGCGGTGGTGCTGACCCTGCCGGACAACCCGACCGGGCAGCTGGGCCGGCCGGACAGCGTGCGCGCGGTGTGCCAGGTGGCCCGCGAGCACGACCTGATCATCATCGCCGACGAGATCTACCGTGACCTGGTGCACGACCCGGCGGCCGCCTACCCCAGCCCGGTGGCCTACGCGCCGGAACGGACCGTGATCACCACCGCGCTGAGCAAGAGCCTGGCCCTGGGTGGCTGGCGGATCGGGGTGGCCCGGCTGCCGGACGGCAGCACCGGGCGGGCACTGCGGGACCGGCTGCTCGGCATCGGCAGCGAGATCTGGTCCGCACCCTCGCTGCCCATCCAGCACGCCGCGGCCCTCGCGTTCAGCGAGCCGGCCGAACTTACCGAACGCATCGCACGGAGCCGGTCGCTGCACGCCGCGGTGGCACGGGCGATGGCGGACCGGTTCACCGCCGCCGGGGTGCGGGTGCCCGCGCCGCAGGCGGCGTTCTACCTGTACCCGGACTTCGCGCCGTGGCGGGCCCGGCTGCGCGCGGCCTACGGGCTCAGCACCGGGGCCGAGCTGGCCGGGCACCTGCTGCACCGGTACGGGATGGGCATGCTGCCGGGCAGCGCGTTCGGCGAGGACGGCACGGTGCTGCGGATGCGGGTGGCCACCGGGCTGCTCTACGGGGAGACCGACGAGCAGCGGGAGATCGCGCTGGCCTCGGCCGACCCGGTGCGGCTGCCGTGGATCGCCGGCGCGCTGGACCGGGCCTCGGACGTGCTGGCCGACCTGGCCTAGGCCGCGGCGGCGACCTGGATGCTCCCGGTCCGGGCGGCCCGGACGATCTCGTAGAGGTGGCCGCCGCCCGGTGCGACCAGCACCTGGACACAGGTGCCCGGCGCGGGCAGCACCTTCTCCACCGCCTTGGCCGCCGCGTTCACCACGGCAACGTTGGCGATCCCGCCGAGCTGCTCCAGCACGTACAGCGTGCGGCCGTCCGGGGTGAGGGTGACGGACTCGGCGCCGCCGCTGCCCACCCTGATCTGCGCCAGCCGCTTGCTGCCCCGCAGGCTGATCTCGTCGAGCAGGCCGCCGCGCTCCATCGCGTACAGCGTGGCCTGCCGGGTATCCGGCACCAGCGACACCACGTCGGGCGGCACCGTGACCGTGCCGGTGACCCGGCCGTCCCCGTTGACGATCATCACCCGGGCCTCGCAGGCCCGCGCCGTCAGCACGTAGAACGTGCTGCTGCCCGGGTCCGCCGCCACCTGCACGGCCGGCATCGGGAACCGGACCACCCGGGTCACCTTCTTGGTTGTGGCGTTGACCAGCTGCAGCGCCCCGGTGCGGCCGGTGGCCAGGGCCAGCGCGATGACGCCGGTGCGCGATTCGGCCACCGAGCGGGTGAAGTCACTGACCGAGAAGCTGGTCTTGACCTGGCCGGTGGCCGAGCTGATCTCGAAAAGCCCCGCGCTGTCCGGCCCGGTCAGCGCCCACATGACGCCGTTGGCCTGTAGGTCGGTCGCGGCCAGCATGCTCCTCGGCGCAGGCAGCACGCGCTGCGGGCTGATCCCGTAGGTGCTGCCGCTCGCGGCGGCCGTGGTATCGCCCCCCGCCGAGCACGCGGCCAGCGCGAGGGCCGCTGCCGTGAGCCCGATCACCGCTGCCATACGGCGAGCCGCAGCCACCATGGTCCTGATTCCTTCCGCGCTCGCGATGGGGGATTACCTCGCGGGACACGGCCGGCCGCATCCGCTGGGCGGCTTAGCGTAACAGTTCAGCTACCCAACGTGAGAGCCATCGTCGGCATGGCCGGGCCGGCTGAGCCGGGGCCAGGCCGGGTCAGGACGTGGAGTGCTCCAGCGGGCCGAGGCCGAGGTCAAGCACGCCCGGGGCAGCTGGCGCCGCGCCAAAGGGCAGCAGTTGCGGGCGCTTGGGCGGGATGCCGTCGCCGGAGGAGCGGCCGCGCAGCCGCCGGCCCACCCACGGGGCGGCGTGCACCCGGGCCCAGCGGGCGTCCATCCGGCGCGCGGACAGCCAGCCGGCCGCCGCGGAACGCGGCGGCTGGCTGAGCGCTGGCCACGGCTCGCGCCAGTCCTCGTCCACCGGCACGCCGAGCACCTCGCAGGTGCGCAGCGCCACCCGGCGATGCCCGTCGGCGGTGAGATGCAGCCGGTCCGCGCTCCACGCCCGCGGGTCGTGCAGCACGTGCATGGACCACAGGTCCACCACGTGGCACTGGTGCCGGTCGGCGATGGCCCGCAGGTGCATGTTGAACGCCGCCACCTTGCCGCGGATCAGCCGGAGGACCGGGAAACGCGGATCGAAGCCGGTGAACATCAGCACCGGGCAGCCAGCCTGCTGCAAGGTGACGATCACCTGGTCGAACTCGGCGGCCAGCGCGTCGGGGTCGGCGCCCGGCCGGAGCATGTCGTTGCCGCCGGCCGCGATGCTGACCAAGTCAGGCCGCAGCGAGATGGCGGCCGGCACCTGGCCGTCGGCGACCTGCTGGAGCGTTTTGCCCCGGACGGCCAGGTTCGCGTAGCGCAGGCCCGGCTGCCGGGCATCGAGGCGTTCCGCGAACCGGTCGGCCCAGCCGCGGTAGCCACCGTCTGGCCCGGTGAGATCGTCGAGGCCCTCGGTGAAGCTGTCCCCGAGCGCGACATAGGAGCGAATCTCCGTGGTCACGTGTCCTCCTACTCCTCCCATCCATTGTGCGCCGGGCGCGCCACCGCATCGTGACCGCAACGCACGCGTCCTCCGTGACCCGGGAGAACCCTAGGGAGTCCGGGCGCCGGGCGCCTCACCCGGGGCGAGTTAACCCGCGCTCGCGGCTGCGTTGGCTGACGGCAAAGCGCTGGTCATCACCGGGCTGGGCGGGACGACCAGCAGGTCGCACGGCGTCTCGCTGGCCAGCTGGGCGGTGGCCAGCGCGTCCGCGCTGGCCAGCAGCGCACCCGGCCGGCCGGCGCGCCGACCACGACCAGTCCGGCCCGGATATCCCGGGCCCGGCGGGCGATCAGCCGGCCCACATCCCCGTGATCGCCAGTGCTGGTGACCAGGTAGCTGCTGGCCGGGATGCCGAGTTCCCCGAGCTGGGCCAGCCGGTCGTGGACGATGCGTTCGGCCTGCTCGGCCGGTTCCAGCTCGATGGCCTCGGTGTCCACCACGTCGGTCTCCTGGACGTGCATGACCTCGACGCCGACGCCGCGGTTAGCCGCCACCGCGGCGGCCCGGCTGGTGACGGTGGCGGATCCCGGCCCGCCGTCGATGGCGAGCAGCACCCAGCCCGGGGCGGTCTGGGCGGCGCCGGTCTGGTTCGTGCTGGGCTGGCTGGCGGCGGCCTGGCTCGTGCTGGGCTGGCCGGTCGCGGCGGTGGCCGGCTGGGCCAGCGGCGCCGGTGTCGGCTGGTGGCCCGACGCGGCCGTGTTCAGCAGGCGGTGCCCGGTGGACAGGATGACGATCCCGACGACCACCACGCCGGCGCCGATATAGAACGGCAGGTGAACGTTGTAGGCGGCGGCCAGCCGGCCCGCCACGTACGGGGCCAGCCCGGCGCCGATGAACCGGATGAAGCCGTAGGCGGCCGACGCGACCGGGCGCTCCACCGGGGCCACCGTCATCACCGCCTGCGTGGTGACCGTGTTGTTGATGCCGATGAACGCACCGGAGACGATGACCGCGACGATCAGCACCGTTCGGTTGGTCGTGTAGAGCGCGATGACCAGCACGTCGATCGCGAACAGGGTCAGGTTCAGGTACAGCGTCCTGGCCACGCCCAGAAGGCGCTCCAGCCGGGAAGCGACGAAGATGGCGAAGATGGCCACCAGCACGCCCCAGCCGGTGAACACGTAGCCGAGCTGGTGGGTGTCCAGGTTCATCGGGAACGGCGCGTAGCCGAGCACGGTGAAGAACGCCCAGTTGTAGCAGAGCGCGGTCAGCCCCATGGTGAGCAGGCCGCGGTGCCGCAGCGCCCGCAGCGGATCCAGGATCGACGTGCGGTGCGCGGGTTTGGGCGTCTTCTCGACCAGGACCAGCGTGGCGATCAGCGCGATGGCCATCAGCACGGTGACGCCGAAGAACGGGCCGCGCCAGCTGATCGCGCCGAGTTCGCCGCCGACCAGCGGGCCGAGCGCGATGCCGACCCCGAGCGCGGTCTCGTACAGGATGATGGCCCCGGCGAAGCCGCCGCTGGCCGAGGCCACGATGACGGCCAGCGAGGTGGCGATGAACAGCGCGTTGCCCAGCCCCCAGCCGGCCCGGAAGCCGACGATCTCGCTGATGCCGCTGGAGCTGCCGGCCAGCGCGCTGAAGATCACGATGAGGACGAGACCGGCCACCAGGGTGCGTTTGGCCCCAATCCGGGTGGAGACCCAGCCGGTGACCAGCATGGCCACCGCGGTCACCACCAGGTAGCTGGTGAACAGCAGCTCGACCTGGCTGGGGCTGGCGTGCAGCTTGTCCCGCAGCGCCGGGAGGATCGGGTCCACCAGGCCGATACCCATGAACGAGATCACGCAGGCGAAGGCGACCGCCCAAACTGCCCTGGGCTGGTTGAACGGGCTGCCCGGACGGGCGGTGTGGGCTGAGGTGCTGGCTGGCGTGCTGGCTGGGGTGCTGGCGCTCACCGGGCGCTCACCTCGGCCAGCGACTTGAGCGCGGGCAGGGCCATGGCCAGCGCGGCCTGCTGCCCGGGCGGGAGCGTGCCGAGCAGTTCGGTGGCCTGCTCGGCGCGGGCCGCACGCCTGCTGGCCACCAGGGTCTCCCCCGCCGTGGTGACCCGCACGTTCACCACCCGCGCGTCGCCCGGGTCGCGGAACCGCTCGGCCAGGCCTTGCGCCTCCAGCCGGGAGACCAGCTGGGTCATGGCCGGCTGCGTGACGTGCTCGCTGTTAGCCAGGTCGGTGAGCCGGCTGGCGCCGTCCCGGGACAGCCGGGCCAGGGTGAACGCCGCGGTGGGGCTCAGCTCGCCGGGGACCGCCAGCCGCCGCCACGCGGAGAGCAGCCGCTCCAGGACCGCGGAGAACTCGGCGCCGTCGATGGGCGGTGCGGTACCGGGCATGCTGACTTCCCGCGTAGCGTTCATGCCCGCAACTATATCACTCAGTTATATATCTACCTTATGCATCTGCTCGCCATCCGGCCCGCGCCGCCACGACTCCTCACGTATTCGATGCGGTCGCCGCCCGTTTATCCCAGTTCCAGCGCACCAAAGACTGTGTTGGCTTGGGTCTGCCCGGGCGGCCGCGCCACCGGGCGCCCGCCCACCGTCACGCCCCCCACGTAACCCGCCTCCCCCGGCATCCCGCGATCGCGTGAGGCTGACGGTAGTGATGTGGCCGGTGTGAGCGCCCTGGCGCGGCCCGCGCCGCATCAGCGCGGTGCTTTCTAACAGCGCGGTGCGTTGTGGCACCCATAGCGCCCATAAGTCACCGCACTGTGAAAACGCACCGCGTTAATCACCCAGCACGGCGGCCAGGCCGCCGGGTGACGGCGCCAGGCGGCAGCAGACCGGCCGCGGGCGTGTTCACGGGCGGGCCGACGCCCTGGCCCGGCATGCCCGCAACCACACAGCCCCGCGCGGCAATAGAACAACAGAGTCACCAGATCCGTGGTGAGTGCCCAACCACCACTCGCCGACGAGCACAGAGTACGGAGTACGGAACATACTCGGCAACGGTGGTGGTCCAGCCGGGGCCGGGTGGGCCCCGGGATTGGGCGAGCCGGGGCGGGTCGGGTCACCCAGCCGCCCGCACCACGGCTGGGTGACCCGACCCGGCCCCCCTAACGGAGGTCGCCGCGCTCGCGGATGGCCCGGATGTCCTGGGCCATTCGGAAGATCACCATGAAGAACTCCAGTGTGATCCGGTACAGCGCGGTGACCACCAGGAAATAAAGCGGCGCAACGACCAGCAGCACGATCAGGCCGAGGCCGACGTTCGTGGCCAGCACGCTGAGCGCGAAGCCGACCGCGCTCAGGCCGACCACGACCACGATCAGGATGTAGAGGACCTTGACCACTTTGGGGGTCACGAACGAGGTGAACGAGAAGTCGAACAGCGCGCTCAGGAACCCCTTTGGCTCCCCCGCGGGGAACTGCTGGGTGGCGAACGCCGCCGGCCCGAAGACGCCTGCCCGCCCGGCCCCGGGGGCGGCCCGGCCGGCTGCCCGGCGGGGCCGGCACCGTAGCCGGGCTGCCCGGCCGACTGCCCAGCGCCATAGCCGGGCTGTCCGGCGGGCCGGTACTGGCCGCGGCCGCCGGCCTCGCTGGCCCAGGGTGGCCCGGGCGTGCCCGCGGCGCCTGAGCCGGGCGACCCCGGCCCACCGGCCGATCCACCTGGCCCTGCCGATCCGCCCGACCCAGGCCCGGGGCTGCTACCCCAGCCCTGACCAGGTGCGCCGCCCCAGCCCTGTCCGGGTGGCTGCTGCGACATTCCGTTCCCCCCAACCGGGAAGATTCCCAAACCGGGCGCGGCGCATGGCCGCGCCTACTTATAAGGACGTAGTAACCAGTTCAGAAGATTACGGGCTAACAGCAACAGAACGGTAACTTAAACCGACAGTGACCTAGCCGTTGACATTAGCGACATTGCGCAGGCAGCGGAAAGCAAGCTGCCGCTGGTGCGCGGCGCCGCGACTCCGGCAGCAACCGGCCACTAGACTCAGCGGGGTGTGGCCGGGGTCACGGTGAACGGGTGCTCTCGGCGAGCGTGGTGGTCGCGTCCTGCTGGATCGCGGCCCACAGTTGTCGGCTAATCCGGATGTCCAGGCGGACCTGACCGCCGAGGCTATGCACCGGCACCGTGACGTAGCGTGCGGTGAGCATGCTGATCAGGATGTGCAGGACACCGAAGCCGGTCAGGGCTGCCCGCCCATTAAGGTCATTGATTCCGATGTGGAAGATGTGCCCGAAACTAGCTTACCCACCCGGCCAGGTGACATCCGCCCTGCCTATGGCATTGACAACCCGGCCCGCATGAATGAAATCGATCCTGACCTAATGGCTGCATTTGCACTTGGGTCAGATTCGCACCGACTGCCTGGAGCGACCCCCCGCTAGTAGTCGCGGCTGGTAGGTGCGCGCACGCCCCGTCCCGTGCGCGCGGGCCGGGTGCGGGACCCGGTGTCACCCGCCGCCCCGGCCCCGCACCAGTGGATCAGGAGGTCACGGCACTACTACAGGCGTCACCCACCGGGGATGCGCCCTGGCCCAGGCGGCCAGGGCATCCTGCCCGATTGCCGCCCAGAGCTGATGCGATGCGGCCGACGCGAGGAAAACCCCGCCGCCCACAGTGAAATGCGGGGCCCGCACAAAAGTCCCTGCGCTGCCGCTCAGGTTCTCCAGCTGCCTGGCCAGCTCCAGCAGCTGGGAATTGGTGAAGTCGCTGTCTACGGTCAGCATGCTGGTCAGCCCGTTGAGTACGCCGAGGTTGGTGAGCAGGTGGTCATGGGCGATCTTGAGCATGACCGCACGGATCAGGGCCTGCTGCCGCAGGACCCGCCCTTCCTCATCCAGCGCGGGATCACGCGCGTACCGGAGTGCGGCTGCGCCGCCAAGATGCTCGGTACCTGACGGTGTCGGGATGTCCACCCCGCCCATGGTGGCGATCAGGGACGCCACGTGCGGAAAGTCGATCCGGGCATAATGCTGGATCGCTACCCCGGTGAGCTGGGCGACAGTTTGGACGAGCAGTGACGGCCCACCGAATACGAGCGCGTTCTGGATCCTCGTGCGGCCGTGACCAGGCACCGCGACCTGGACGAACGGATGGATCGAGACCGCCCCAGCCGCCTGCTGGCTGGCGTCGATGTGCAAGATCATGATGAGGCCGCTGGGATGATTTACCCCGGACACCCGGTCCTGGCCGGTGATCAGGACGTTCATGTCCTGGCCGGCCTGGCGCGCCCGCACGGCCGCTTGCCGCCGTCAGGTGTGCGACATGGATGCGCTGGACACGATCCCCCAAGTGGTTGGCGAACGCATAGCCGCCAATCACCACCGCGGCGAGCACGGCTAGCAGCGAGCCGGTGGATACCAGAGCGATACGTCTGCCCCGACGACGCCGTTTCCGGCGGCCGCCTGCCCCGTCATCTGCTGATATTCCGGAAGTCGCGGCGTGCACTGGTTCCCCCGGATCACTATTATCAAACATGCCGGACATTTCCTCCCCTTCTCAGCGGACGCCGACCAAAGAAATGCTGCGAGCCATCTTCCTACTTGCGATAAACGCCACGCGGTCACGTCCAAGCCCTTGTCGCCATGCGGCAATCCGGGGGGACTCTTCCATCCGGTACCCAAAGTTCACGGAGCGAATCCTCAGTCAATTAAAGTCGTCATGTGCCTCACTTCGGCGCGACGCCGCGGGCCGGAAGGCTCACGGCCAGCAACGTGCAGGCGCGCAATACTGCGGACCTACTCCGTTTTGCGCCTAGTCAGCTTTCTGCCTATCTGGCCAGGGCTTCCCGCATAGTGTCCACGATCCGGCTGAGGTCGGAGTCGGTCAGGGCGGGATGTACGGGGAGCGAGAGCACCTGGCCGACCGCCGCACCGGCTTGTGGAGTGACGTCCCTGGCCACCCCGGGATGGTTCGCGTAACACGGGTAGTCGTGTACAAGTTTCGGATAATATGACCGGGAGTCAATATTTGCGGCTTCTAGCCATTTGCTCAGCTGATCACGGTCCATGCGCGCTTCTGCCGTCAACCGCACTGTGTACTGATGCCACACCGATTGACGCCCGTCCGGCATGGACGGAAGCACAAGACCCGGAATTCCACTCAGACCGCATGACAAGCGGGCCGCATTGCGGGTGCGCTGCTCGTTGATAGTATTTAGCCGCCGCAACTGCACGACCGCTATAGCCGCCTGCAGATCCGTGAGCCGGTAGTTATATCCCGGAAGCGCATAGTCATAACGGGAGCGCATACCCTGGTTGCGCAGCAACCTGAGCCTCTCAGCGATGGCACCGTCGTTCGTAGTGATGACCCCGCCCTCGCCGCAGGTGACATTCTTGGTCGCATACAGCGAGAATGCAGCAGTATCCCATGAGCCGACGGGACGGCCGCCAGACCGGGCACCATGAGCCTGGGCCGCGTCCTCGATAAGCACCAGCCCGCGACGGCTCGCCAGGGCTGTCAACTCGTCCATCGCCGCGGGCAGGCCATACAGATGCACCGGTATCAGCGCCTTCGTGCGGGGAGTGATCATAGCTGCTACGGCCGATGGGTCGAGGGTGAGGTCTTCGGTCACGTCGGCGAACCTGGCTGTCGCCCCCACCTCCAGAATCGCGTTGAGCGTGGCGGCGAATGTCAGCGGCGACGTGATTACCTCGTCACCCGGGCCGACATCATGTGCGCGGAGCGCGGCCACCAGCGCGACCGTGCCATTGCACACGGCTACTGCGTGCTGCGCGTCATGCGTCTCGGCAAAGCATCGCTCAAGTTCAGCGACGTGTTCTCCCCCAGAGAGCTCGCCGGATCGCATGACGCCAAGTGCGGCGCGCTCCTCAGCCGGGCCCAGCACCACCTTCGCCAGCGGGATCCGCGCGAGCCTAGGTCCGGCGAGTGTTGACTTGCTACCCGCCCGGCAGCCGCTGCACCGCATGTCAGGCGGCTGCGCGGCGGCCCGGGACACCACTTCGCCACAGCCACAGACCCAACCATGATGCCGGGCGGGATTACCCATCACCAGCTGATGCGGGCGCACCGAGCTGGTCACCACGGCACCGGCCCCGACCATGCTGCGCTCACCTATCTCCGTGCCGCAGATGACAGTGGCGTTGGCGCCGATGGAAGCGCCCGCTCGGACCCAGGTGGGAGTTACCTGCCACTCCTCGCTGGCGGCACGGGGACGGAGGTCATTCGTAAACACCGCGGCCTGCCCGATGAAGACATCGTCCGCAAGCTCCACCCCGCGGTACACCGACACGTTGTTCTGGATCTTCACCCGGCGTCCGACCTGGACGCCCCGGTCAATGTAGACGTTCTTACCCAGAGTGCATCCCTCGCCGATCACCGCACCCTCGCGGATGTGGCTGTGATGCCAGATACTCGTACCGCACCCCACAGTGACCCCGGACTCAACGATGACGGTCGGATGGACAGATGAGCGTGCTGTCATGGGGTCCGCCTTTCGGGTGGCGTCTCGCTCGTCGGTATCGCTGGCCTCAATACCGGTCAGGGAGGGCTGGCAGCCCAGCCGCAGAACGCGTCGAGGATGTCCTGCAGGGCCAGGTGGATCGCGTCCGCGCACCTGGCGAACGCCCGGTAGGTTGGGCGCGGGTCCGGGATGTCGTCATGACCCGGTTCCACGTAGGGGATCCGGCCACGCATCCGGGCTGCCACGGCCACGACGTCATGCGCCCGGTTGACCGGATCCAGCCCGGCGCCGGGGACAGCGCCGGCCAGCCGCGCGAACTCCCGGAGCAGGTAGGCGCGCTGGCTGGCGCGCGGCCGCATCGCGGTGATCCGATCCTGGTGCTCGCGGCCGACCGGCAAAATGAGGTCTGCCCAGTCGATGTCGCACCCGGTCAACCGGCGGCTGGTGATGCCGTCCCCCGGCACACCGAATCGCCCGAGAACGTTCGCCGTCAGCGGGTGGATGGGTGCGCCATTCATACCTGCCGTGCCCGCGCTCTTGACAACGAACGATGCCGCCGCGTCGCCGAGACGGGCGCCCAGGCCGTGCACAGCAAGCCGCTCAGCGATCACCGACCGGCACATGTTGCCGGTGCAGACGAACAAAATCCGGAAGCGTCTGGTGCAATCTCCCGGCGTCATCGGCCCGGGCGAGACAAGGCGAGGGAGTATGCCGCTATCAATTGTCCCGGTCATAGCCGCGCCTCAGTCGTGAACTGACTCCCGGGGCGGAGCCACCGGGTGCGCGGTGGCCGAGTAACTGCCAGCTGAAACCGGGCTTGGCCCCTCGCTCCGCACGAACGGCGAGCGGCGCCGACTGTAGTAGCCATAGCCATACCCCGGATCCCGTTTCCCCGAGGTCATGCTCAGCACCGTACCGAGAACGGTGACTCCCACGGCCGACAGCGAGTCGCCAGCCCGGCGCACCTGATCGACACGGGTCTTGCCGTACCGCACGACCAGGAGTGCGCCGTCACAGGCAGGCCCCGTCGCCAGCGCATCGGCGAACGGGAGGACCGGCGGCGTGTTGACCAGGACATAGTCATACGCCGCCCGCAGTTCCTCGACTAGCTGCCTCATCCGCTGTGAGCCCAGCAGCTCACTCGGATTCGGCGCTGCCGGGCCGCTGGCTAGCACGGTGAATAGATCGTCACCCCAGGACTGGGCTACATCACTGATATCTGCGGCACCCAGCAGAATACTGGTTACCCCCGCCCCCCCGGGCAAGCCCAGGTAGCTGACGGCGCGTGGCCGCCGCAGGTCGGCTTCGATCAGGATGACGCGCTTGCCGGATTGCGCTAGCGCAATCGCCAGGTTGCAGATGGTCGAACTCTTCCCCTCCTGGGGCAAGGGGCTCGTGACCAGCAGCACCTTATGCGGCGTATCCACATCCAGAAACTGCAAGTTCGTACGAAGCTTGCGGAACGCTTCGGCCCTCGGCCCGAACGGCGCGGCATCCGCGATGAGCGGACGCTTGCGCGCCGCATGATCGGCGGGGACCGAGCCGAGGACAGGCTTGCCACTGGTTATCGCTGTGAGCTGATCAGCCGATTTCACCGTCGTATCCAGGGCGCGCCGGAGCGCTGCCAGCCCGATCCCGGCCAGCAAGCCCAGACCCACCGCGATAGCGATGTTCTTGAGCGGCTGCGGTGAAACAGGTGCGACTGGCAGGGCCGCCGGCGCCACGACGGTCACCCGCACCATAGCCGGGCCTTTTCCCGGCGGGCGCTCCAGCGAACTCACCAGCTTCACGAACTGGGTGCCGACCGCCTGCGCGATGGCCTGGGCGCGGTGCGGCGAGGTGTCGGTGACCGTTGCCGTCAGCAGCACCGTCTGCGGGATCAGGTGCGCACTCATTTCGCTTGAAAGCGTGGACGCGGACATCGGCAGCCGCAGGTTGCTGATGACGGATTGGGCCAGCCGAGGGCCGGTCAGGAGGCTGACGTACGACTGGACTTCCTGCTGCGAGAACAGCGCCCCCTCGTAAGCGGCAATCGGATCATTGGACGCGGCCGCCTGGGCCGACACGTAAAAGGTGACGCTGGCGGAATACTCCCGCGTCATCCGGCTGGTCAGCACGGCGCTGCAGGCACCGGCCAGGACGGTGACGAAGCCAATCAACAGCCAATGATCTCGCAGCAACCGGACAAAGTTCCGCAGATCCACGCGGCTCTGCCTCCCCCCCTGGTAAGCACACGAGGGCGCCTAATGACGGAGTGTGTGTTCCCTCGTTACTCAGGGTAATGCACAAACCAGTCCGGGAACTTGAGGGGCAGTTATCCAGAGCCGTCAGCACTGCTAACGAACAGGGAGATTCCGGTGAACGACAGCGCCCGTGCTGACGGCGCGTCGTCGGCGAAATCAGGTCGGCTGACCGTCACCGGCCGACGCTACCGCGTGACGCTGGCCGCCGCCTGCATCGCGTTTGCGCGGGCCTGCCATCCGCGGACGGTGGGCCCGCCACCGCCGGAAGCGGCCCCGGCCGCAGTCAAGATCATCGTCTTCGGGGCAGGCGACGCGGGGACTCAGTTGGTGCACCGGCTAGTCCGGCAGCCTGGTGCCGAGTACCGCCCAGTCGCGATCCTGGACGATGACCCGGGCAAGCAGCGGCTACGCATCGCGGGCGTCCCAGTGGCTGGCGACCGGTCGGCCATGGCCACGGTAGCTGCCGGCACCGGAGCCAGGCTACTGGTGATTGCCATTGCGCGCGCCAGCGGCAGCGTGATCCGCGACCTCACCGCGCAGGCGGAGGCCTGCGGCCTGATACCCAAGGTGATTCCTTCGGTGAAGGAGCTGCTTGGCGGAGGTGCGGCGATCGACGGCGTCCGCGATCCCCGGATCAGCGACCTGCTCGGCCGGCCGCCCGTGGAGACCGATGTCGCGGGACAGGCCAGTTACTTCACCGGGAAGCGGATCCTGGTGACCGGCGCCGGTGGATCCATCGGGTCCGAGCTCTGCCGCCAGCTGCACCGGATGAATCCGTCGGAGCTCATCCTGCTGGACCGCGATGAGTCCGCCCTCCACGCGCTGCAGCTGGCATTGCACGGAAAGGCCCTCCTGGACTCCGACGAGCTAGCCCTGGCCGATATCCGGGACGCCGATCGGGTCAGGCAGGTATTCCGGCAATTCCGCCCACAGGTGGTATTCCATGCGGCCGCGCTCAAGCATCTACCCCTGCTGGAGCGATTTCCAGGGGAAGCCATTAAGAGCAACGTCCACGCCACACTCACCGTGCTGGAGATCGCCGCTGAGGCCGGTGTGGAAAAATTCGTGAACATCTCGACCGATAAGGCCGCCAACCCGGTCAGTGTGCTCGGCTACTCGAAACGGATCGCGGAGCGGTTGACCTCCTACATGTCCAGTCAGGCAGCCGGGATCTACCTGAGCGTCCGGTTCGGCAATGTCCTGGGCAGCCGGGGCTCGTTCCTGACCTCGCTGTCGGCTCAGATTGCCGCGGGCGGACCGGTGACGATCACAGACCCACAGGTCACTCGGTACTTCATGACCGTTGGCGAGGCGGTGCAACTGGTACTGCAGGCGGCGGTCATCGGCCGGGACGGCGAGGTGCTCGTCCTCGACATGGGGGAACCCGTGCGCATCGCGGATCTCGCCCGCCGGCTGGCCGACGGCTCGTCACGGAAGATCGAGATCATCTTCACCGGCCTGCGGCCCGGGGAGAAGCTGGCCGAAGATCTGCTCGCGGACGACGAGACGGCCGTGCACCGCGAGCATCCGCTCATCCAGCATGCCGCCGTCCCACCGCTGGCACCGGACCAGATCGGCGGGCTCGATCCGGCGGCCGGCGCCGATGACCTCCGGGCTGTGCTGGCACAGGAACCTGATCCCGTGGTCCGGACCGTGGCAGCATCCGGTTCAGCGCCATGGTTAGTGGTGCCGGGCATGGGCTGCGGCCGGCTCACCAGAGTGAGGCTGGGCCGCCGGCCCGCCACTACCGCGGGAAGCGCCTGCTCGACCTGGCCATCCTGGGGGTGATGGCGGTGCCTGCCATCATCGCCGGGCTAGTCATCGCCGCCGCCGTCTGGCTGGAAGACGGCAGGCCAGTGATCTTCCGTCAGGTGCGCGGCGGCCTGCACGGCCACCCCTTTCCCCTGCTGAAATTTCGGACCATGCGGCAGGGGAGCGAGCATGACCTTTTCCCAGACCGCGGGAGCCTGACCAGGGTCGGCCGACTCCTGCGCCGGCTTTCCGTTGATGAGATACCACAGTTGCTCAATGTCGCACGCGGCGAGATGAGCGTTATCGGCCCGCGCCCGACGCTCCCCTATCAGATCGAGCAATACGACACGCGACAGCGCCGACGACTATCTGTGCTGCCTGGGCTCACCGGATTGGCCCAGATCAACGGCCGTAACCGGATGACCTGGCCGGAACGTATCGAATGGGACCTGCGATATGTCAGGAACCTTAGTCTCCGGCTGGACCTAGCGGTGCTGGCCGGCACCGTGCGCACGGTGTTTCGCGGCGACGGAGTATGGGGCCATCCCCGCGATCCCATTTCTCAACCAGGAAAGAGGAACGCAGTGTCTGCCAAATTCCCCGAGATAAGGCTGGCGAAGCCCGACGTTGGGGACGAGGAGGTGGCTGCGGTCCGGGAGGTCCTGCTGGGCGGAACGCTGACCGGTGGACCGCAGAACGCTGCTTTCGAGCAAGAATTCGCCGCTCAACACGGCGCCCCTCACGGCGTGACGTTCGCGAGCGGCACGTCTGCTCTGGCGGCGATGCTGATGGCCGAGGGCATCAGGGCCGGCGATGAAGTGATCGTGCCCTCGATGACCTTCGTCTCCACAGCGACGGCGGTCTGCCACACCGGAGCGACCCCGGTGTTCGCGGACATCGACGCCCGGTCATTCAACATCGATCCAAGCCACATCCCGTCGCTCGTCACCGCGCGCACCCGCGCGGTCATCGCCGTGCACTATGCGGGCCAGCCCGCTGAACTCGACCAGATGCTTAAGGTCTGCGCTGAGCACGGGCTCACGCTGCTGGAAGATGCCGCCGAAGCGGCCGGTGCCGAATACCGCGGCACGCCCGTGGGCACTTTCGGCAAGTCAGCGATGTTCAGCTTTACCCCTACCAAGAACATCACGACCGGTGAAGGCGGGATCGTGCTCACCAGCGACGCGCAGACGGCGGGCCGGCTGCGCCTGCTGCGCAACCATGGCCAGCGGCGGCTGTACGAGCACGTGCTCATCGGCTACAACTGGCGCCTTACCGAGATGCAGGCGGCTATCGGCCGGGTCCAGCTCCGAAAGCTCGACACGATCCTGGCCCGCAAACGTGCCAACGCGGCCTGGATGAGCCGCCGCCTGGCGGGCATATCCGGCATCACGCCGCCTTACCAGGTGCCCCATGCACAGTCGACGCACATGCTCTACACGTGCCTGGTTGACACCGCCCGTGACCGGCTGCTCGATTTCCTGCTCGGCCGGGGCATCGAAGCACGTGTCTACTTCCCGCCCGTACACCGCCAGCCCGTCTTCGCTGAGCGGACATGCTACCTGCCGGTGACGGACACGGTCGCCCCACGGATGCTTTCGATTCCGATGCACTCGCTGCTCACCCAGAGTGATCTCAGCCGTATTGCCGACACCCTCGAAGCCGGCCTGCACCGGCTCGGAGGTCAAGGATGAGCGCACCGCTGCGCGCCGGTGTCATCGGGCTCGGCACGATGGGCCGCAATCATGTGCGAGTGCTCGCCGACCTGCCGGGCGTCGTGCTGGCAGGTGCCGCCGATCCAAGTCCGTCCGCACGGACCGCCGTCCGGTCAGTCACGGTGACCGGCAGCCTGGCGGACTTGCTTGCCCTGGGTATCGACATGTGCGTCGTCGCCACACCTACGATGACCCACACTCAGATCGGGCTACAGCTCGCCGCCGCGGGTGTGCACACCCTGATCGAGAAACCGCTGGCCGGCGACCCGGCGGGCGGGCGGCTCCTGGCCACCGAGTTCGAAAAGTACGGGCTTGTCGGGTGCGTCGGGCACATCGAGCGATACAACCCGGCGCTGCGGGCCATGCGCGCCCGGCTGAGCCAGGGCGAGACCGGGTCAATCTTCCAGGTAGCGACGCGAAGGCAGGGACCTTTCCCGAAGCGCATCCGCGACGTCGGAGTGATCATGGATCTGGCTACCCACGACATTGACTTGACCCAGTGGGTAGCAGGCTCGCCCTATCAGAAGGTCTCCGCGTTCAGCGCCCATCCCAGCGGACGAGCGCACGAGGATCTGGTCGCGGTCACCGGGCTGCTCAGCGATGGGACGGTCACCAGCCACCTGGTGAACTGGCTCTCTTCGATGAAGGAGCGGGTCATTACGGTGACCGGCGAACGCGGCTGCCTGCTCGCCGACACACTGACCGCCGACCTCTGGTTTTACCGCAACGGCGCGGTCACCAAGGACGGCCCACCGGACCACCCGTTCCGTGGCGCGTCCGAGGGCGACGTTACCAGGTATGCGGTCGTTAAACGGGAGGCCCTCCACGTGGAACTCGAGCATTTCCGCGACGCCATCCTGGGCAGGCCCGCCGACATCGTGACCATGCGGCAGGGGCTCGTAGCGGTTGAGGTGGCGGACGCGATTCTGGCAGCCTCCGGTGGCGGTGCCGCGATTGACCGGCCGACGGCTGGGCCACCGCAGCCGGAGCCCATCCCCGATGGCTGGGTGGCTACGTGAGCGCCCGGGTCGCCGTGGTCGGCCTCGGCAAGATAGGCCTGCCACTCGCCGTCCAGATCGCGGGCAAAGGCTTGCGGGTGCGTGGCGCCGACCGCAATCCACTGGTAGCAGAGCTGGTCGCCCGAGGGCAGGCCCCTTTCCCGGGCGAGCCCGGCCTCGCCGAGCGACTGCGGGAGGTGGTCAGCGCAGGGCTGCTATCCGCCAGCACCGACACCGCGGCGGCCGCCGCGGTGAGCGACGTGGTCATCGTCGTGGTACCACTGGTGACTGGCACCCGCGGCCGGCCGGATTTCGCCACCCTCGATGCCGCCACCGCCGCCGTGGCCGCTGGCCTGCGGGCGGGCACGCTGGTCAGTTACGAAACCACGCTGCCGGTGCACACTACGCGGCAGCGGCTGGCACCGGCTCTGGCCGCGGCCTCCGGCCTCCAGCCTGGACGCGACTTCGCGCTTTGCCACAGCCCGGAACGGGTCTCCAGCGGACACGTCTTCGCTGACCTGCGGCGATACCCGAAACTGGTGGGAGGCATCGACACGGCAAGCGGCGAGCGGGCCCGCGGGTTCTATGAATCCGTGCTGGATTTCGACGAACGTCCTGACCTGGAGCGCCGGAACGGGGTCTGGAATCTGGGCAGCGCCGAAGCCGCAGAGTTGACCAAGCTGGCCGAGACGACATACCGCGACGTCAACATTGCGCTCGCCAACGAGTTCGCCCGCTACGCCGGGTCGGCCGGGCTCAACGTGTACCAGATCATCGAGGCAGCCAACAGCCAGCCCTACAGTCACATCCACCGGCCGGGCATCTCCGTGGGCGGGCACTGCATCCCCGTGTACCCCAGGCTCTACCTGGCTGGCGATCCACACGCGCGGCTTCCGGCGGTTGCCAGGCAGGTCAACGACGCTGTCCCCGGCCAGATGGTGCGGGCGCTAGCTGCCCTGACCGGTGGCCTGGCAGGTCTCCGGGTGGCCGTTCTCGGCGCCGCCTACCGGGCCGGCGTCAAGGAGACCGCGTTCTCCGGCGTCTTCGCGATCGTGCGTGAACTCGTGAAGCAACGAGCCGATGCGGTCGTACATGATCCCTTGTACTCGCAATCCGAGATTCAATCGCTCAGCCTGAAGCCCTATGGTCTCGGGGAGCCGTGCGATGCAGCGATCGTGCACACCGACCACGAGACCTACAGTTGGCTTGCGCCAGCTGACCTGCCCGGTATCCGCGCCCTAGTCGATGGGCGGGGGATCGTCAACCCAGGGCTGTGGTCCTCCCTGCCGCTTCACGTCCTCGGCAATGGCGCTTCCCGCCCCAGTTGCCGTGCCGGGACCCCAGCCACTACCACGTCGGCCGGCTGATCGCGGGTGACGACAGCTCCCGCCCCCACTGTTGTGCCTGCCCCGATCCGCACTCGCGGCAGTATGCTCGCGTTCGACCCAATCGTTACGGATGCCTCGAGCGTTACTGCGCCCGCGACATTAGCTCCGGGCAGCACGGTCACGAAATCTGCGAGCACGGTGTCGTGCCCCACGGTGACGTTGTAGTTGATGTGCACGTGGTTGCCGAGCACTGTGCTGGTGGAGATGAAAGCATTTGCCAGCACCACCGCACCGGGGCCGAGAGCAGCACCCGGTGATACAACGGCCTGTGGATGAATGACCCGCGCAGGCTCGAAACCGCGCTGGGTGAGGGCGCGCGCCAGCCCTCTCCTGGCGCCTGGGTCAGCAATCGCGATGACGAACGGGCCTGGATCGGCCTTCAGAGGCCGCACTACGGGAACCCCGTTGACCTCGGGCACCAGAACGTGGTCATCCAAGAACACGGCTTCTGCGGCGTGCAACGGAGACGTGGCGCGAAGCGCATCTAGCGTCTCCCGCCCGAACCCGCCAGCCCCGCAGATGTAGAAACTCATCGCCCAGCCCGGCTTAGCGCGCGTGGGATTAGCGCGGCTGGCCCGCCCGCCTCATGGCGCTGCACCAGCCGCTCACAGGGGCCCCTCATTGCCTCGCCTGCACCAGGGCGTCCAGGAAACGCCCGGCCAGGGCGGTGGCGCCATGATGTTGGTAGACCCAGCGGCTGCCACGCTCGCCAATCGCCTGCCGCTGCGCCTCGCTCAGCGAGGCCAGCGCGACCAGTGCGTCGGCGATCGCCGCCGGAGATTCGGCTGGCACGGAGACACCGCCGCCCGAGGCGGTGACCGGGGTGTCGGCTACCGGACAGGCTGACACGACCGGCCGTCCCGCCGCGAGATAGTCGAAGAATTTGTTGCAGCTCAGCCCGTACTTGAACACCGGGATGTCACGCAGCGCGAACAATGTGACATCGAGCGCCCGGAGAACAGCCGGCACGTCCCGCTTAGGAATGGAGGGCCAGAAAAGCGTGTTTTGCAGGCCGTGCCGACGGGCCAGGCGCAGGCAGGCTTCCTTCTCGAGACCATCGCCGACGAATACGAAAGCAATGTCCGCTATTCCCCGGTCGCGAAGCACCCGCGCCGATTCGACCAGCACATCGACCCTGTTGGCCCGGACGTGCGAGCCTACATAACCGGCGACCAGGATGCCGGTCTCGCGCCATACCTCTATTCTCTGCACGAGTTCCGCGGTGCGGACATCGGGTGCGGCCGGCTGCTGGTGATAGTCAGCGATCCCGTTCGGGACGTAGACGATTTTCTCTTCGGGTATCCCCAGTCGTGCGATGTAGTCCTTCGCGTGCGGAAGCAGGCTGATCACCACCCGGGCATGCTCATACAGCAGGCGTTCCGCCGCCCGGAGTGCCCGGGTGACGATTCCGCTTCCTTCAGCGCCCCCATGTCAACCAGCGTCTGCGGCCAGAGATCGCGCACCTCGAAGACGAACGGCGCACGCCGCACGCCGCCGATGAGACAGGCCGCTAGAACCGCGACCGGGTGCACCGAGGACCCGATGACCACGTCGGGCCGGGGCAGCCGGACCTGAGCCCGGACGGCGTTCACGCCAAAGCTGGCCATATTCAGCACCCGGCGGTGGTTATTCCGGGAATAAGGCAAAGTCCGTACCCATATGAACCGTACGCCGTCGATGTAATCAATGCGAAGCAGCTCATTTCCGCGAAGTCGCTCCTCGCGGTGCGTGACGTGGCTGAAGCTGCTCGCGAAGATGGTCACATCGTGGCCCTGGCCGGCTAGCACCCGCCCGAACTCGTAATGCCTTGTCCCGGCAGGCTGATCCGGCCCGGAAGCATAGTGATTGAGTATCCAGATCCTCATCGGGAAGTTACCCCCGCCCATCCTCTGATTACAGAAAGTAGCGTACCTGTTACAGTGTGATGATTGCCAGCGGGACATGGAGACGCGGGGGGCACGCAGGTGAACTCATCTGTCCGGGGCATGCCCGGTCAGCTCACCGGTGGCTGGCAGTGGCTCCAGCCGGGAGGCCTGGCCGGGAATCAAGTTGCGCACAGTGATGGCCACCGCCAGTGCACGGGTCGGCGCCTCTGTGCTGAGTTTCGGCGCTGGCGTTCTCGCTGCCCGCACCCTGGGTCCCGCATGGCCGTGGACTGCTGGCCGTGCTGATGGCAGTGCCCGGCGTCATCGGCATCTTGGGCCTGCTCGGCCACGACACCGCCAATTTGCGTTTTACCGGCCTGTCGCACTCGGCCTTCCGGCAGGCAGTGCGCAGGTCAATGGCTTTCTCCCTGGTGGGGGGCACGGGCGCGGGCGGCGCGTGGTGGTTTTCGGGGCTGGCTGGGTGGCCCGCCGTGCGGCTGGGCCTCAGCCCTGGCATGGCCCTGCTGAGCGCCGCCATGTGCCCGGCTACGTTGCTGCTGACACTGCTGGGCGCCGCCGAAATCGGGCGTCCCTTGCACTTCTGTGTAT
>CAVVGF010000067.1:0-54457 GCA_963747705.1 uncultured Actinomycetes bacterium
TCGGCCAGCATGTCGAGGTCCGCGTCCGGGGCGAGTTCCCCGCTATCCTGTCCGCGCTCCAGGAGGGCGCGCAGCGCGGCCCGCCGGACGGCGGTGAAGTCCGCCAGCACGCGCGCGACATGCTCATCCTGCTGCGCTTCCGCGACGATCTGCCGGAGCCTGTCGGCCAGGCCCTGGTTGGCCAGGCCCGCGAAGCTGTCCACGAAGAACGCCGCCAGGTCCCCGGTGAACGATCCGGTGTCCCGGTCGGGGACCAGCACGCGGGCATGCCGGGCCAGCGCGTCGGCGAGCACGGCGCCTTTCGACGGCCACCAGCGGTAGATCGTCTGCCGTCCCACACCCGCCTCGGCGGCGATCGAGTCGATCGTCAGGGCCTCGGTCCCAGGCTCGCTGAGCAGCCGGTAAGCGGCGTTAAGAATCGCGTCCTTGGCCGCCTCGTTGCGGCGCCGGCCCGTGTGCGGGCGGCGCGGGACACCCACGCTCATGCCCAGTGAGCTTACCAGTTTGACGAGACTACAAGTACCGGTAAGAGTTTGCAGGTACTCATCAGTCTCGACAAAACGGAGGGCTGGCATATGTCGTTCGACGGACAGCGAGTGGTGATCATCGGCGCCAGCCGGACGACGTGGCCGGCGTGATCGTGTACCTGGCCGGGGCCGGTTTCATCACCGGCACCGTGCTGGAGTGCACCGGCGGGTCCAACCTCACCGCCGCCGCGCTCCCCAGCTGACCCCGCACGCGGTGCTGGCCCTGATGGTTGACCGGCGGCCAGAAGGGGGAGAGTTGAGTCGTGTTGCCGCTGCCCCGGTGGGAGAACAGCCAGCTGGTGCTGCACACCGCCCACGGGGCCGGTAACTGGATCGGCGCGGCCAGTGCCCTGGTCCACGACGGCTACATCTACCTGGCCTACCGGGACCGGCACCCAGTCGAGCAGGGCCGGGGGAACCAGGCCTACGTAGCCCGCTCCCCGGTTGACAACGGGGTCCATTTCGAGACGCTGTGCGTCATCAGCAAAACGGACATGGACGCGGAATCGCTGGAACGCCCGGCGCTGGACGTGACCCCGGAAGGGGCCTGGGACCTCTACCTGAGCTGCGCCACGTTCAACTCGAAGCACTGGCGCATCGAAAGGCTGCGGGCCAGCCGCCCCGAGGAGTTCAGCCCACGGACCCGCGAGACTGTCTTCCCGGGCAGTCCGGCGTTCGGCATCAAAGACCCGGTGCTGCTGCGCGACCACGAGCTGCGCATCTGGGCCACGCTGCATCCGCTGACCGAAGGGGACGACAACGCGGACCGGATGATCAGCGTCGATGCCCGCACGTGCAAGACGGTCATGGAGCCGGAGCCGGGCACGTGGTACAGCCGCGGGACGCGGATAACGGCGGTCGCCGGCGAGTACGCCTATTTCGATGGCCGGGCATCGGCAGCGCAGAACTTCGAGGAACGAACCGGCGTCGCCCGGTGGCACGAGTCCCGGTATGTGCCCGAAGCTGGCCCGGCGTCCAGTCCGTTCGGTGGCGGCGCGCTGCGCTACGTGTCGGTGATCGCGCTGCCGGATGGGGCGCAGCGGCTGTACTACGAAAGCGCCACCGAGTACGGCAGCCATGAATTGCGCACCGAACTGCGCCGGACCGGGCCTTAGGTCTGCGGGGCGAATGCGTCGGCGATGGCCTGCACGTGGCGGGCGTCGGTCCCGCAGCAGCCGCCCACGATGGAGATAGCGGGATGCTGGGCGCGCAGCCGCAGGTAGTCGCGGGCCAGCTCAGCCGGGTCCCCGGTGTCGAGATCGGGCGACTCGTCCAGTTCGGCGTGGCTCTTACGGGAGGCGTTGGCGCGGACGCTCCAGATGCGGGCCCCGGTTGCCCCGCCCGGCAGGGCCGCGGCGAAGTGGGCCGGGTGCGCGCAGTTGACCCCGTAGTAGAGCGGCGAACCGCCCGTGGCGGCGTCCACCGCGGCGACCGCCTCGGCCAGCGCCGTGCCGTCAGGCAGCCGGCCGTCGGTCTCGGTGGTGAAGGAGATCGTGGCGGGCACGCCCGCGCCGGCCGCGGCCCGGGCGATCCCGATCGCCTCGGCGGCGTAGCTGATCGTCATCGCGTGCACCAGATCCACGTCGGTCGCGGCCAGGGTCTGGATCTGCTCGGTGTGATAGCCCTCGGCTTCGTCGGCGCCCATGCGCTCGTCCTGGTGGTAGCCGTCGGCCCGGGGGCCGATACAGCCGCTGACCACCACGGGTGAGCGGGCCGCGTCCCGGTAGTCGCCGCGCACCTGGTCCAGCAGGCCGGCCGCGGCCTGGTTGACCCGGCGCAGTCCCGCCGCCGGGTACCCGAGGCGCGAGCCCCAGTCCCGGCTGGCCCGCCAGGTGGGTGTCTCCAGGATCACCCCGCACTGGTGCCGCACCGCGATGTCCGCGTGACGGCGGAAGTACCCGGCCAGCGCGGCCGCCCCGCGGGGGTCGTTGACCAGCACGAAGGCTGCGAACTCCGGCAGCTCGAACCCCCCGTGGAAGATGAGGTCGGTCTCCAGCCCGGAATCGGTGACGAACACCTCGCCGCTCAGCTGCGGCAGCGCGCTGCGGTACACGTCGTCACCCCCTGCCAGGCAGGTTACCCGGGCAGCTGGGGGGCGCCCGCCTGGGAAGCCAGCGCCAGCTGCATGACCCGGCATGCCTCGCCGAGCGCTTCGGCCAGGCCCTTCTCGTTGCCGTAGAAACGCTGCGCGGGCAGCGGAATCGATACCGCCGCGAAACCGCCGTCCGGGGTGGGCACCACCCGGCCCACCGCACAGATCCCGGTGGAGTGTTCTTCCCGGTCGTAGGCGACACCTGACGCCCGGGTCTCGGTGAGCTGGCCGAGCAGCGCGGGCAGGGTGGTGATCGTCCGGTTGGTGAGCGGGGCGAAGCTGGACCCGATCAGCGCATCGATGAGCGGGTCCGGCAGCGTGGCCAGCAGCGCCTTGCCGTTCGCGCTGCAGTGCAGCGGAAACGTCTCACCAACCGCGGAGACGGCGCGCAGCCGCTGGTCGGCGGTCACCTGATTGACGAACAGGGCCCGGTCGTGCCGGCGGATGGACAGGTTGACGGTCTCGTTGATCTCGGTGGACAGCCGTTCCAGGTACGGGTGCAGGATCGCCAGCTGGGCCTGCTGCCCGCCGTGTCGCGGCCAGCTCGGTAAGCCCGGGACCGAGCAGCACCCCGCCGTTCGGCGCCGGGGGAGTCACCCAGCCGACATGCTGCAGCGCCTCGACGATGCGCTGCACGGTTCGACCGGGCCAGCCCGGTCTCCCGGGCGAGCTGGCCGAGGCTGAGCGACGCCTCGGCCGCGTGGAGGGCGTCCAAGATCGCGGCCGCCCGCTGGATGACCTGAATGCCAGGCTGGCGGGGCGGGCTGCGCGTCCTGGGCCGTTTGCGTGGGCACCTGCCATAGGCTACGCACGATCGGCCGCAGGCAGGCAGAGCAGGGCTTCTGTCTCCGCGACGGACGCGACGCCACGGTCGAGATCGCGGGCGAGCTGGGCGGCCCGGGCGACGAGCGGGAGGTTGCCCGCCGCGAGTTCGCCCTTCCGCACGTGCAGCGTGTCTTCCAGGCCGGCGCGGGCGTTGCCGCCGAGGGCCAGGCCGATGGCGGTCAGGTCGAGGTTGGCCCGGCCGATCGCGATCACCTGCCAGATCGCGCCGGCGGGAGCTGCCGGACCATCATGACCAGGTTGTCCGCGGTGGCGGCCATGCCACCCCGGACGCCGAGCACGATGCTGAACTGCAGCGGCTCGTCCAGCAGCCCCTGGTCGTGCAGCCGCAGGCAGGCCTGCAGGTGCCCGGTGTCGTAGATCTCCAGTTCGGGTTTGACGCCCAGATCGCGCATGCGCGCGGCGAGACGGCGCACGCCCTCAGGCGGGTTGCGGAACTCGCCGTCGCCGAAACTCATCGAGCAGGGGTTGAGGGTCGCCATCCGCGGGCGCAGCTCGGCGAGCTTTTCCCGCTCCTCGAACGGCACGTCGAGCCCGACACCGGTGGACATCTGGATCAGGATGTCGCAGCGGCCGCCGATCAGCTCCATCACCCGGCGGGCGATGCCCAGGTCGGCGGTCGGGCGCTGCCGCTGGTCACGAAGATGAATGTGGGCCACGGCTGCGCCCGCCTGGTAGGCCTCGGCGACCGCGTCGGCGATCTCCTCGGGGCTGGTGGGCAGCGCCGGGTTGTCGGCCTTGGTCGCGATCGGCCCGGTGGTCGCGACGGTGAGGACGGCTTTCACAGCGTCGGCACCGGCATCGCGATGACCACGAGCAGCGACGCGTCCTGCCCGGAGCGGTTCTCGACGCTGCGCACGGTTCCCTTGGGCAGATGGACCGAGTCGCCCGCGCGGATCGTGCTGTCCTGGCCGTCGGTGTTGAGTACCAGTTCGCCGTCGAGCACGACGTAGACGGTTTCCTCGGCGGTGGGCGCCTCGTTCGGCCCGGCCGCCGGGCGGGTACACGGAGCGGCCGACCCAGAACCGGCTGGTCGGCCCGGCCTCGTGCCCCTGCAGCCGGACGGCCTGCACGTCCTGGTGCAGCGGTGGATCGTAGGGCGGCGCTGCGTCGGCCGTGGTGATGCGCATGCTCACGCTCCCTGCCCGGTCTCGATGCGGTAGCTGCCGGACGGGTCGGTGATCGCGACCAGCCGGACGATGCAGCCGTCCCCGCCCACCCACCGCCACGGGAAGGCGGCGAACGTGACCCGTTTGCCGGTGACCCGGTCCAGGTCACCGCCGACGTTCTCGAAGCCGAAGATGCCCTGGCTCAGGATCGCCCGGTGGCAGGGCTCCCACTCCGGGAAATCGTCGAGCACCTTGCGGCCGGTCTGCGCCTCGTACTCGGCCACGGCCCACGGCAGCAGGCCCGCCCTGCTGCTCGGCCGGGCCGTGCGGGCCGATGGCGGTGGCCAGCGGATGGTCGAGCGCCTGGGTGTCGGTGCCGACCGCTTTGACCCCGCGCGCGGCGAACCACTCGCCGGCCTCCTTGTAGAAGCCGGGCGAGTACGCGTAGTACTGCGCGCTGTCGCCGTAGTAGTGATGCCAGCCGGTGTTGACGATGACGATGTCGCCGGGCCGGATCTCCGGGCGGGCGGCCTCGAGATCGTCCGGGGTGACGACGCCCCACTTGTCCTTGGGGATCGACACGACGACGCCGGTGCCGAAGAACGATGACAGCGGCACCTCGTGCAGGAACGGGGTTCCCTCCACCACGTGCGCGGGCGCGTCGATGTGCGTGCCCGAGTGCATCACCGTGGTGATCTTCTGGGTGAGCACCCGGCTCTTGGCCATGCCGTGCAGCCGCTCGATCTTGACGTCCTCGAAGTACGGCCAGCACGGCGTGCCGTGCCCCCACTCGTGGGACAGGTCGTGGAACTCCAGGCCCCGCTCCGCGTCGCCGAGCGGCCAGGCGAACGGTTCGGTGCGCGGCGTGACGGCGAGGTCGCGCACGCCCGACGGCGGGTGGTCCAGGTTGGTCATCGCTTCGCTCCTTCGAGTTGCCGGGTGACGTGACTCGGCCAGCCGTTGCGCCGCGTTATCGCGCGAGCCCGGTGGCCAGGAACCGAAGCCCGAGCCGGTCCGTGCGCCCAGCCGCCCGGCCGCGACCAGTTCCCGCAGCAGCGGGGACGGGCCAGGGTCGGCGTTGAGGCTGGGCAGCACCGCTTCGTGGATGGCCAGGGTCAGGTCGAGGCCGACGTAGTCGGCGTTCTCCAGCGGGCCCATCGCCGCCAGCCGCAGGCCGATCGTGTTGCGCACCACCAGGTCGACGGTCTGGGCATCGCACACGCCTTCGGCGACCAGCGCGATGGCCTCGCGCCAGAGGGCGTGCTGCAGGCGGTTGCCGACGAAGCCGGGAACATCCCGCTCCACGCGCACCGGTGTCTTGCCCAGCGAGCGCAGCAGGTCCTCGGCCCGGTCCATGGTCTCGTCGGACGTGCGCTGACCGCGGACGACCTCGACGACCGGGATGAGGCCGGGAGGGTTCCACCAGTGCGTCCCCACGATCCGCCCGGGGTGGCTGGCCCGCGCCGCGATCTGACTGACCGGCAGCACGGAGGTGTTGGTGGCGAGCAACGCGTCCGGGTTGAGCGCGTCCACCCGCGCGAACAGGTCCTGCTTGGCCGTGAGTTGCTCGGCGACCGCCTCCACCACCACGTCCGCGCCCGCCACCGCCGAACGCAGATCGGCGTGGGCCGTGGCCGCACCGGGCAACCTGGCCGCGGCGCGGGCCGACGCGTCCGGGTCGGCGTCGAACAGCCGAGACCTGGTGCCCGTGGCCGGCGAGCACCTCGGCGATCCCGGTGCCCATCAGCCCGGTACCCAGCACCGCGGCCCTCAGCATGAGGTGTAGCCCCCGTCCAGGTAGAGCACCTGGCCGGTCAGGAACGCCGAGGCGTCCGACAGCAGGTAGATGAGCGCGCCGGTGAAGTCCCCGGGCTCGGCGAGGCGGCCGAGCGGGATCCGCGCCAGCATCGCCTCCCGGGTTGCGCGCGCCTTCTCATCGTCGGCGTACATCCACGCCGTGAGGTCGGAGCGGAACACCGTCGGCGCGATCGCGTTCACCCGGATCCCGGCCCGGCCCCACTCGGCGGACAGCGTCTTGGTGAGCAGGTCGACCGCGGCCTTCGACGGGCAGTACGCGCTGTATCCGGCCGGGTGCCCCAGCCGCCCCCGGGTGGAGGAGACGAGCACGACGCTGCCGCCGTCGCCCTGCTCGAGAAGCTGCCGGCCCGCGGCCTGGCAGACCAGCCACGAGCCGCGCACGTTGGCGTCCATCACCCGCTCGAAGTCGGTCACGTCCATATCGGTGATCGGCGCGACGTGGTTCGTGCCGGACGCCACCAGCACGCCGTCCAGGCGGCCATAGGCCGACACCGCCGCGCCCACCATGGCCTCCGCATCCCGGGGGTCTGCGGGCGCTGCGGCACCGTGACCGCCTCGCCAGCTGCCCGGCCACCTCGGCCAGTTTGGGGCCGTTGGCGCCGGCCAGCGTCAGCCGCGCCCCGGCCGCGCCCAGCGCCACCGCGGCCTCCCGGCCCAGCGCGCCCGTCGCGCCGGTGATCAGGATCGACTTTCCGGTCAGGCGGAACCGCTCTAGGCCGTCTGATTCGGTCCGGCCAGCAACTGCGCCCACCGATGACTTCCTTTCCGGGAGAGGGCCTGCACTCCGGCTATATGTATCGGAATGCGGTACATCTGTATCGCCTATCCGGACGTTAATCCCCGCGCGCCTGCCTGGTCAAGACCACCTCACGATCGGCCGGAGTCGGCATCAGCCTCTTGACCACGCGTCGGACGAGAGCTACTGTCCCGGCATATCGATACATCTGTACCGTATTGCAGTACAGATGACCAGGTCAGAGGGACACTAGGCATAGCAGGCGTGGCGGCTGGCGAGGACGTGCCAGCCGATGAATCGGCGCAGGGCTCACCGAAGGAGCCGGAAACAGAATGATCCGAGACCCACGCGCTTTCCGGCGCGACAGCCAGACCGGCAAGCGGGGAACACGGCGGGCCAGGCGCCAGCGCCGGCTGCTCGCCCCCGTGGCCTTGCTGAGCGTGACCGTCCTGGCCACGGCCTGTGCCAGCGGCGCGGCCAGCCAGTCCGGGGGCCAGGGCACTCCCGTCACGCTCGGGGCGAGCCTGTCCCTCACCGGTGCGCTCGGGAGCTTCGGCGTCGATCAGCGGGCCGGCTACCAGCAGGCGATAGCCGACGCCAACGCGGCCGGGGGCGTCAAGATCGGCGGTACCCGCCACAAGGTCAAGCTCGTGGTGCTGAACAACCAGAGCGACCCGACCACCGCGGCGCAGCAGGTGCGCGACCTCGTGCTGAAGGACGGGGCGCAGGCCGTGCTGGGCGCCGGCACCCCGCCGATCACCGTGCCGCAGGCGCTGATCGCCGAGACGCTGCGCGTGCCCTACCTGACGACCAACACGCCGGTCGGCGCCTTCGCGGCCGGCAGCAAGAGCGGCTGGAAATACAGCTGGGACATGTTCTTCAGCGAGAAGGAGCAGGCCACCGGCATCATCAGCGCCGTCGGCCGGTTCCCGACCGACAAGAAGATCGCCCTGTTCACCGACAACGAGCCGGACGGGGTCGTCGAACGTCCCCTGTACAAGGCCGCGGCTGCCGCCGCGGGCGACCAGGTGGTCGGCGATTTCTCGTTCCCCGTCGGCACGAGCGACTTCACGTCGTTCATCACCTCGGCCAAGGCCAAGGGGGCCCAGATCGTCGTGGGCCAGATGGACCCGCCGGACGCCGTCACCCTGTTCAAGCAGATGAAGTCGCTCGGTTACGCGCCCAAGATCGGGATCGTCGCCAAGGCGGCGGACTTCATCTCGTGGGTGCAAGCGCTGGGCAGCGTCGCCGAGGGATCGCTGCTGGAGGCGGTGTGGCTGCCGAGCTGGAACTACGCCGGGACCAGCCACATCGAGGCGACGCTCGGCAAGCAGTTCGACAACCTGGGCGACCTCGGAACGGCCACGGCCGCGTACTCGGTTGTCCAGGTCATGCTGAACGCCTTCGAGCGAGCGGGCTCGACCGACGCCTCCAGGTGAACACCAAGCTCGGCTCGACCAGCCTCATGACTCCTTACGGCCATGTCCGGTTCGCGGCGAACCACACCGCGACGATGGGCTTCGCCGTGGCACAGTGGCAGGGCACCAAGACGATCGAGGTCTGGCCCCCGGCCTCGGGAGCACACCTCGAGTTCCCCATGAAGGCTGTGAGCGAGCGGGTCGGGGCGCCTGTGAGCGCCACCGACCTGGTTAACGGGTTCCTGCTCGGCGGGCTTTACGTGCTCGTCGCGCTCGGGCTGTCGCTCGCCTTCGGGGTGATGCGCCTGATCAATCTGGCCCACGGGGCCCTGGTGATCGGCGCTGCGTACCTCGCGCTGTGGCTGTTCACCGAGGCGGGACTCGGGGCGTTCGCCGCCCTGCCCCTGGTCGTGATCATCGCGGCGCTGTTCGGTTACCTGCTGCAGCGCGTGCTGCTCACCCACCTCATGCTGCAGAGCTTCCTGCTCGGCATCGTGGGCACCTTCGGCCTGGCCATCATCGCCGAGACGGCGTTCGCCGTGGGGTTCACCTCCAATACCCAGTCGCTCCCCAGCGGGCTCGGCGTGGCCGGGTTCTCGCTCTTCGGGACGACGATCCGGGACGGGCTGCTGCTCGCTTTCGGGCTGGCCGTCGTCCTGTCGCTGGCGCTGCATGTCGGCATCCGCAGGACCCGGGCCGGGGCGATGCTCCGCGCGGCGGCCGCCGAGCCGCGGACGGCGCAGCTCATGGGGATCAACGTCCCGCACGTCTTCGGGCTCACCCTGGCGCTGGCGGCCGGGCTCGCGGCCGTGGCCGGCGTGCTGGAGGGCGTCAACGCCTCCTTCACGCCCACCAGCGACCAGGCGATCCTGCTGACCGGCATCGCGGTGGTGGTCCTGGGCGGGGTGGGCAACGTGCTCGGCACGCTCGTGGCCGGCCTCGGCCTCGGGCTCGTCCAGGCCATCGGCATCGGCATCTTCGGCGGTGGCTACAGCAACCTGGTCGTCTACGTCGTCTTCTTCATCGCCCTCACCCTGCGGCCGACCGGCCTGTTCGCGCGGAGCAGCCTGTGAAGCTGATCCGGCGACCGCGGCGCTCGCCGAGCCCTGGGGCCGGGAGCGGACGCGGCCTCGCTCGTGCTGCTCGTCGTGGCGGGTGCGGTCGCCGCGGCCATCGCCGGCCGCCTGTCCGCCAACGCGCTCAACACCGCGGCGACGCTCTTCGTCTACATCGCGCTGGCGCAGGCCTGGAACATCCTGGCCGGGCTGAGCGGCCAGGTGTCGCTCGGCGTCGGGGCGTTCGTCGGCGCCGGCGCCTACGCGATGGGCCTGGTCATGGTCCACGCCGGCGCGGGCCTGATCGCGGGCCTTGCGGTGGCGGCCGGGGCCGGGGGGCTGCTCGGCCTGCTGCTCGCCGTGCCCCTGCTGCGCCTGCGCGGGGACTACTTCGCGGTCGGCACCCTGGCCGCCGCGCTGGCCCTGCAAGCCTGGTTGCTCAACTGGGACTTCGCGGGCGGCTCGACCGGGCTCAGCCTCCCGGTCGCCGCCGTGCCCCGCTGGCCGGCCTGTACCGCCTGGGCGTGGCGGTGGCCGTGCTCGGGATAGGAGCCGCCGTGGCGGTGCGGGGCAGCCGGTTCGGCCTGCGCCTGCTGGCGATCCGCGAGCACGAGGACGCGGCGGCCACGCTCGGGGTCAACACGTGGCGGATGCGGGTCGGCGCCCTCGTCCTGAGCAGCGTGCTGATGGGGCTGGCCGGGGGCGCCTTCGCGATCATGCAGCTGAGCTTCGAGCCCAACGGCATGGTCGGGATGAACTGGACGATCTGGGCGCTGATGATGGTCGTCATCGGCGGGTTCGGCACCATCACCGGACCCATCGCGGGGGCGGTCTTCGTCTACTACGTCGTCGCCACCGAATTGGCCAGCTACCCGACGCTCGGGCTGTTCATCGAGGGTGCCCTGCTCATCCTCATCGTGCGCTTCGCGCCGCGCGGGGTCGTGCCCCTCGCTGTCGGCGGCATCAAGGCCGGCGTCGCCTCCTGGCGCGGACGTGCCGCCCAGCCGGGCGGCCGCGACGTCCCGGAGCACGACATCGAGGCTGGCCGGGGGAACGGTCCGCGGCCCGGCCGCCGGGCCGGGAGGTCCGCCCGCTCGTCGTGGCCGACCTCGTGAAGCGCTTCGGCAACGTGGTCGCCACCGACCAGGTCAGCCTCCGGGTCGAACCCGGCGAGGCGGTCGGGCTGATCGGCCCGAACGGCTCGGGTAAGAGCACCCTGCTCAAGATGATCGCCGGGATAGAAAGACCGGACGGCGGGTCGGTGACCCTCGGCGAGACCGCTCTGCGCGGGCGGGCCCCCTATGAGGTCAGCCGTCTCGGTATCGCGGTCGCCATGCAGGTGCCCCGGCCCTTCGCCGACCTCACCGTGCGGGAGAACGTCCGTATCGCCGCCGGTCACCACGCCGGGTCCGGGCGGGCGAGCGGCAGACGGTCGGCGAGGTGCTCGGCATGTGCGGCCTGGACCACTGTGCGCACGCAAAGGCAGGGTCGCTGGGACTGCTCGACCTCAAGCGACTCGAGTTCGCCCGCGCGCTCGCCACCGACCCGGCCGTCATCCTCCTCGACGAGGTCGCCGCCGGCCTGGTCGGTGAGGAGCTAGCCGAGGTCATCGCCCTGATCAGGAAGGTGAACGACACCGGCCGGAGCGTCATCGTCGTCGAGCACGTCCAGCAGGTCATCAGCGAGGTCGTCGGCCGGGTGCTGGTGCTCTCCTCCGGTCAGCTGATCGCGGCGGGTACGCCGGCCGAGGTCGAAGCCAACGCCGAGGTCGCGGAGATCTACTACGGGACGCGGGCGGCGGGACCCCCGCGGCGGCGGCGGGCGCGGCGGCGCCCGCCGCCGCGTCCGCCACCCAGCCGGTCCTGCTGGAGGTCGACAACGTCAGCGCGGGCTACGGCTCCCTGGTGGCGCTGCGGGAGGTCAGCCTGGCCGTCCGGCGGACCGACATGGTCAGCGTGCTCGGGGCGAACGGGTCGGGCAAGTCGACGCTCGCCGCCACGGTGAGCGGCCAGGTCCGGCCCGTCAGGGCGGTATCCGGTTCGACGGGCAGATGGTCACCCGGGCACCCGCCTACGACCGGGCGCGCCAGGGGATCTGCCTGTGCCCCGAGGGCCGCGGGATCTTCACGGGCCTCACCGTGGAAGAGAACCTTCTGCTCGGGGTTCCGCTCCGGCGGCGGCGCGACGACTTCGCCCACGGCCTTGACCGCGTCTACGAGATCCTGCCCGTGCTCAGGTCGCGGGTGGCCAGCGCGCGGGCTCGCTTTCCGGCGGCGAGCAGCAGATGCTGGCGATCGGGCGGGCGCTGCTGATGTCGCCGAAACTGCTCATCTGCGACGAACTATCGCTCGGCCTCGCCCCGAAGATCGCCGAGGAAGTGTACGAGATCTTGGTGCGGGTAAACGCCACAGGAGTCGCCATCCTGCTCATCGAGCAGAACGTCCACCGCGCGCTGGAGATCTCCACCGTCGCTTACGTACTCAACCGGGGCCAGGTGACGTTCGCCGGTGCGCCGAGCGAACTGCGGACGAAAGGGTGCTCGCCGAGGCGTACTTCGCCTCGGGGGCCCGGTCGGGCCCGGACCGAGGCGGAAGGAGGGGCGATGAGATTCCGGAATCCGAAGTGGACCTGTGGTCTGACCCGGCGATCCTGGACCCCTATCCGGGCTACCGGGAACTCCGCGATACAGCGGCCGCTGTCTGGCTGGCGAAGTACGGCCTATTCGCGCTGTCGCGCTACGCCGACGTCCGCGACGCGATCCAGCACTGGCACCCGTTCTCCTCGGCGAGCGGCGTGATGATGAACGACCACATCAACGAGGCGCTCCGCGGCATCATGCTGTGCTCCGACCCGCCCGTGCATGACGTGCTGCGCGGCGTGGCCCGGCGACCGATGATGCCCCGCGAGCTCAAGTCGCTCGAGCACTGATCAGCGAGGAGGCGGAGAGGCTGGTCGGCCAGCTCGCCGCCAAGCGGAGCTTCGACGCCGCCACCGAACTGGCGCAGCACCTGCCGGTCACCGTCGTGTCCCGGCTCGTCGGCCTCCCGGAAGAAGGCCGCGAGCAGATGCTCGACTGGGCGCGGGCGAATTTCAACTGCTTCGGGCCGATGAACGCGCGCACCGAGAAGTCGCTACCGGTCCTGCAGGACGCCATCGCGTACTCCACCGACCCGACGCTGCGCCAGCGCGTGCGGCCAGGCGGGTGGGCCGCCCGGCTCTACGAGGCCGCCGACGCCGGCGAGATCCCTCAGGAGCAGGCCGGGATCATGCTGAACGACTACTGGGCCCCGAGCCTGGACACCACGATCATGGCCATCGGCAGCGCCATAAGGCTTTTCGCCGAGCACCCCGACCAGTGGGACCTGGTCCGCGCCGACCCGCGGCTCATCTCGCATGCCATCAACGAGGTGGTCCGGCTCGAATCACCCCTCCAGATGTTCTCCCGGCTGCTGACCGATGACTACGAGATGGACGGCGAGACGCTGCCCAAGGGCTCCCGCGTCGTCGTGATCTTCGCCTCGGCCAACCGCGACGGGCGCAAGTGGGACAACCCGGAACGATTCGACATCCTGCGCAAGCCGTCCGACCACCTCGCTTTCGGCTGGGGCGAGCACCAGTGCATGGGCATGCCGCTGGCCCGACTGGAGATGCGGGCGCTGCTTACCGCGCTCGCCAGCCGCGTGCGCCGGTTCGAGATCTCGGCGATGGAACCGCTGATGAACAACGTGCTCCACGGCCCGCGCAAACTGGATGTCACCGTTAGCTGACCGCGTCCGCCTCCCGGCGGGCCGGTTAGCGGGGCTGGACGGTGAAGCCCAGGTCGCCGAGAACCCGGACCGCGCCGGACTTCCCGCCCTCGAAATCGCCGGAATCCAGCCGCTGGCCCGTGGCGAACTCATAGGCCGTGCCCAGAATGGCTTTCGGCGGGTAGCTGCGTTCGTCCCAGACCAGGTCATACGTCGTGGTGTGGGCGAAGCCGTGCGCGGCGAAGAAGCTGGCCGGACCCAGCCGGTCGTACTCCTGTATCGCGCGCACTACGTCATCACGGGTCACCGTTCCCGCGCCACCGCCATGTACTCACCGTCCCGGGCCGAGGCTGCTGACTGCGTTGCCGACCAGGATGGCCGCCACGATCCGGCCGCACACCGTCAAGCCGGCTAGCCATGACGTGCCACGGCCGCCGGTTTTGTCCTCCCATTGCCTGGCTGGCCAGCCGGCCGGACTAGCCAGTTGCACTGGGCACCTGGCCGATCCGAACGAGCCCTTCGCAGCCGGACAATCGCAGCATGGTGCCGTTGTGGCCTGCTGACGAGGTAGCGAGATGACGATGTACGGGTGCCCGGCCCCGCTGCGGATGGCCGAGGCGCTGCTGCGGCGTGCCGCCGAGCAGGGCGCCGGCGGGGTGCTGCTGGTGGACGGCGAACCGGGCATCGGCAAGTCGCTGCTGCTGCGGGAGTGCGCGCGGGCGGCGGAGGCACGCGGTTTTTCGCTGGCCACCGGAGCCGGAGATCAGCTCGGTCAGACGATCCCGTACTACACGCTGCTGACCGCGCTGCGCCAGCCGCTCACCGGGGCCGGGGACCAGCCGGACGCTCCTGGGGCGGCGGTCTCGTCCCAGATCGGCGCGCTGCACAACCAGCTGATCTCGCGGGCCGCGCTAGCCCCCGTCCTGGTCTGCCTGGATGACCTGCAGTGGGCCAGCGAGGCCTCGCTGCTGGCGCTGCGGGTGCTGCCCGGGCAGCTGGCCCGGCACCCGGTGGCCTGGGTGCTGGCCCGGTCAGGGACCCGGCCGGGCAGCACCGCGGATCTGCTGTTCACCATGCTGGAACGTGATGGTGCCGCCCGGGTCACGCTCGGCCCGCTCGGCGATGACGCGGTGACGAACGTGCTGGCGGACGCGTTCGGCGCCCCGCCGGATGACCGGTTGCGGGCCCTGGCGGCCGGGGCGGCCGGCAACCCGGCCGTGCTCACCGAATTGATCGGCGGGCTCCGCGACGAGGCCGCGGTCCGGGTCAGGGGCGGCCAGGCCGGCCTGGTCTCGGCCGCGCTTCCCGCCCGGATCAGCCGCGTCGCCCAGCAGCGGCTGTGCGGCCTGAGCGTACGGGCCCAGCAGCTGCTGAAAACCGCGGCCGTGCTGGGCGGGTCGTTCCGGCTGGCCGACGTGGCCGAGATGCTCGGTGATACGCGGCCGGCCTGCTGCCACTGGTCGAGGAGACGCTCGAGGCCGGGATCGTGGCGGCCGGCGAGGCGGCGTTCTCGTTCCGCCACCCGCTGCTCGGCCGGGCCGTCGACGAGATGATCCCGCGGCCGGCCCGCAGCGCGCTGCACCGCCAGTTCGGGGAGATCCTGCTGCGCCGGGGAGACTCGGCCGCGGCCAGGCATCTGCTCGAAGCGGCCAGCACCGATGATCGTGCGTCGCTGGCCAGCCTGGACGGCGCCGCGGCGCAACTGCTGCCAGCGGCGCCGCAGACCGCTGCCCGGCTGGCGCTGCGGGCGCTGGACCTGACTCAGCCGGATGACCCGGCCGTGCTGGACCGCTCGGCGGCCGCCGCCGAAGCGCTCGCCGCCGCCGGGCGGCCCGAACCGGCGGCCCGCATCGCAGCGCAGGGGCTGGCGCAGCCAGTCCCGCCGGTGACCGAGGCCCGTCTGCGCTGCGCTCTGTCCGTGGTCCTGTCCGCGGGCGGCCACGATGAGCGGGCCCGGGCCGAGGCCGCGGCGGCCCTGGCCCAGCCGGGTCTGCCGGCGGGCCTGCGTGATGACGCGATCGCGGCCCGGCTGCAGGCGCTGGCCGGCCCGGCCGACCAGGATGCGCGGCAGCTGGCCGCGGGGGTACTCGCCCAGCCCAGCCAGCACGGCAGCCAGGCCGTCACGGCGGCACTGGTGATCCGGGCACTAACCGACTGGGACCAGGGGCAGGTCGGTTCGGCGCTCGAGGGGCTGTCCGAGGCGGCCCGCCTGGGCCGCGCCGTCCCGGCCGACGCCCGCCATGTCCAGCCCCTGCTGGCCCTCGGGGCCAGCCTGGCCGACCTGGGCCGCTACGGCGAAGCGGAGAAAGTGATCCAGGCCATCGACCCGGAGCCGCTGCAGGGCATCCCCGCCCACGTGGTGCTGGCCATCCTGACGGCCCGGCTGAGCCTGGCCGGGGGTGACGTGGGCCAGGCCGCCAGCGCGGCGAACGCGGCGGTGGCCGCGGCCGGGCCGGCCCGCGGTCACGCGTCGCTGGGCCATTGCCTGCTGGCCCTGATCGCCCTGCGCCAGGGCGACCTCGCGGCCGCGGCCCACCACCTGGCCAGCCAGCCCGGCCCGGTGCCCTACCTGGCGGCCAGTTACGCCCGGTCCGCGGCCAGCATGACCCACGCCCAGCTCGCCGCGGCGAGCGCCGGCCCGGCCGCCGCCATCAGCCACATCCGCGGCATCTGCGCGGACCTGCCGCACCGGCCGGGGATCCTGCTCGGCCAGCCGGGGATACCGGCCTGGCTGGTGCGCACCGCGCTGGCCGCGGGTGAACCGGGCCTGGCCACCGAGGTGGGGCGCGCCGTCAGCACGCTGGCCGACGCCAACCCGGATGTTCCCGCGGTCACCGGCGCCGCGGCACACAGCCTGGGGCTGCTCAACCACGACGCTGCCCAGCTGGCTGACGCGGCCGCGCAGCACGCCGACCTGTGGGCGCAGGCTTCCGCCGCCGAAGACCTGGGCGTCCTGCTGGCCGCGCAGGCCAGCAAGGACCAGGCCATCGCGCAGCTGACTATGGCGCTGGAGAGATACGGCCGGTCCGGCGCCAGCACGGACATGGCCCGCATCCGCCGCCGGCTGCGCGGGCTCGGTGTCCGGCGGCGGCACTGGACGCCGTCCGCCGACCGGCCGGTAACCGGGTGGGAAAGCCTGACCGAGGCCGAGCGCGCCACCTCCCAGCTGGCCGCGCAAGGGCTGAACAACACGCAGATCGGCAGCCGGCTCTACATCAGCAAGCACACCGTGGCCTTCCATTTGCGGCAGATATTCCGCAAGCTGCAGATCGGCTCGCGGGTCGAGCTGACCCGGATCGTGGTGGAGCAGGGACGGCTCTAGCCCGGGGCTGGGACCGAGGTCCCGGCAGGAGGGGACATCCAGCCCTGCCCGGCCGGGCGCCGCTTGCCAGAAAATGATCATGAGGATTCCCATCGGTTCGAAGGAGAGCGACGTGGCCGAGCAGTCAGGCGTGGCTGGGCCCGATCCGCACGGCCCGGCCGGGGCGGTCACCCAGCAGCTGGATGAGGCGGAGTGCCTGCAGCTGATCGCGCCGGGCGGCGTGGGGCGGATCGGGTACTCGGGGCGGTTCGGGCCCACGATCCTGCCAGTCAACTTCGCGCTGCACGGGCAGACGATCGTGTTCCGCACCGGGCAGCACAGCCCGATGGGGGAGGACCTGCGCACCGGGATAGCGGACGCGGAGTACAAGGTCGCGTTCGAGGTCGACGAGATCAGCCCGGCCACCAAGGAAGGCTGGAGCATCCTCGTCCAGGGGGCCGTACACCATGTCAACTCGGCCGCCGAGCTGGCCGCGGTGCGGCAACTGGGCGTCCAGGCCTGGCCGGGCGGGGAGAAGGACCTGTTCATCCGCATCGTCCCGGACCGCATCACCGGCCGCCGCATCCACCGGGTCAGCCCGGCCTGATACGGACGCTGGCCCGCGTGGTGGGCCGAACGTCCCGTGTAGTCGGGCCGATCAGCCGCTGCTGTGGCGGCCCGCCCCGGCCATGCTGGAGGGATGCGGGCGGAAGTGGGTGACCTGCTGGTCGTGCCGGGCTCGGAGAGCCGCACCGGCCGGGTCATCCGCGTGCTCGGCCCAGACGGCGCGCCACCGTATGTGATCAAGTGGCTGAGCGACGGCCACATCGCGATGGTGACGCCCAGCCAGTACTCCCGGATCGTGCCGGCGGGCCAGAAGGGCGCCCCTGGTGGAACCGGCTGAGCCGCACCTGGTCCTGCCGCAGCTGCGGCTCGATGACCTGCTGGCCGAGCTGCAGAGCCGGCTGCAGACGGTGCGGGACACCCGCGACCGGGTGCGCGGTCTGCTCGAGGCCGTCATCGCGGTGGGCAGCAGCCTGCAGCTCGAGGCGGTGCTCCGCCGGATCGTCGAGGCCGCGGTCACCCTGGTCAACGCGCGGTACGGCGCGCTCGGCGTGATCGACCAGGACGGCCGGCTGGCCGACTTCATCCCGGTCGGGCTGGACGAGGCCGCCATCGCCAGGGTTGATCACTGGCCGGAAGGCCGTGGGCTGCTCGGCCTGCTGATCACCGATCCGCACCCGGTGCGCCTGGCCGACATCGCCAGCCACCCGCAGTCATCCGGCCTCCCGGCCGGGCACCCGCCGATGACGTCGTTCCTGGGGGTGCCGATCCGGATCCGCGACGAGGTCTACGGCAACCTGTACCTGACCGACAAGCGCAGTGGCGCGGCGTTCGACGAAGAAGACGAGACGCTGGTCACCGCGCTGTCCGCGGCGGCCGGCGTGGCCATCGAGAACGCCCGGCTGTTCGACGAGGCGCACCGCCAGCAGCAGTGGCTGACGGCCAGCTCCGAGGTGACCCGGAGGCTGCTGGCCGGGGCCAGGGTTGACGAGGTGCTCAGTTTCGTCACCCAGCAGACCCAGGAGATGACCGCGGCTGACCTGGTGGTGCTGGCGCTGCCGGATGCGGACCGCGAGCACTTGACGATCAGTCACGCGGCCGGCCAGAACGCGGCGGCCGCCGTGGGCCTGCGGCTGACCGCCCGGGCGTCGGTCTCCGGCCAGGTGCTGGCCGATGGCCGGCCGATCACGGTGGAAGACTTCCGCCACGACCCACGGGTTTCGCGGGCGGCCCGGGCCGCCCTGGAGCTGGGCCCGGCGATGGTGCTGCCGCTCGGCGACGCGGACAACGTCCGCGGCGTGCTCACCGTCGGCCGGGCCGCCGGGGCCATGCCACTGCCGCGGGCCGCGGGCCAGCTGGCCATGACGTTCGCCGCGCAGGCCGGGATCGCGCTGGAACTGGCCGAGCGCCGCCAGGACGCGGAACGGCTGTCGATCTACGAGGACCGCGACCGGATCGCCCGGGACCTGCACGATCAGGTCATCCAGCAGCTGTACGCGAGCGGGATGAAGCTGCAGGGCACCATCCCGCTGATCACCCGGCCGCTGGTCGAGGAGCGGGTGAACAGCGTGGTTGACGACCTGGACCAGACCATCACCGACATCCGGGCGGTGATCTTCAGCCTGCAGGCCCGCGGGAAGGAATTGCGCAGCCTGCGCTCGAACATCCTGGACGTGGTCGACCAGATGACCGAGGCGCACGGCATGACCTCCTCGGTCCAGCTGCCGGACCGGCTGGATCAGGAGGTTCCCGCGGAGATCGGCGAGCACGTGCTGTACGCGCTGCGGGAGGCGCTGTCGAATGCCGCCCGGCACGGCCGGGCCAGCCACGTTAACGTGACCGTCATGGTGGACGGCAAGCTGAGCCTGCTCGTCCGGGACAACGGCACCGGAATCAAGGACAGCGGCCGGCGGAGCGGGCTGGCCAACCTGGCCGGGCGGGCCGAGCCGTACGGCGGCACACTCACCGTCGGGCCGGCCAGTGGTGGCGGCACCGAACTGTGCTGGCAGGTCCCGCTGCCCTCGGCCGCCTCGGCGACGGCCTGACCGCCAGCCAGCTCAGCGAGTCTGCTCCCGCGGGCCACGGTCCTCGAACACCCGGGCGGCATACGCGGCGGCCTGGGTCCGGCGCTCCATGCCCAGCTTGGCGAACAACGCCGACACGTAGTTCTTGACCGTTTTCTCGGCCAGGAACAGGCGCTCACCGATCTGGCGGTTAGTCAGCCCTTCGCCAATCAGCTCCAGGATTTTGCGTTCCTGCTCAGTCAGCCCGGCCAGCGGATCGGATTTCGCGGACTGATCCCGCATCCGGCGCATCACCCGGCTGGCCGCTTCCGGGTCCAGCATTGATTCACCCGAGGCAACGGTGCGGACCGCGCCGACCAGGTCGGTGCCGCGGATCTGCTTGAGCACGTATCCGGCGGCGCCCGCCATGATCGCGTCGAACAGCGCCTCGTCATCGCTGAACGAGGTCAGCATCAGGCAGGCCACGCTGGGCATCTTCGACCGGATCTCGCGGCACACGGTGACCCCGTCCCCGTCCGGCAGCCGCACGTCGAGCACGGCCACGTCCGGCCGCAGCGCCGGGATCCGGGCCAGTGCGCCCGCCGCGGTGCCCGCCTCACCGACGACCACGATGCCCGGGTTGGCCTCCAGCAGGTCCTTGACGCCGCGCCGGACGATCTCGTGATCATCGAGCAGGAACACGCCGATCGGGCGGTGGGCCCGCGCTGACTCGTCCACGGGCCGCTGCTCCTTACGTCGCCGGATCATGACCCCAACCCTAGGCACGCCGGATCCGCCCGAACAGGGACCGTGGTCCCAACCCAGCCTGGCGAACGGCCCGCGTAGCGTGGAGACAACATGGATTCCGGGCGGGCGCTTCGTGAGCTGGGGGTCACTGCCGGGCTGCTGACCGCGGCGGAGCGCGCCCGGCTGGATGCGGACGGGTTCCTCGCGCTGCCTGGCATCCTGCCGGAGGAGCAGCTCCAGGTCATCCGGCAGCGGCTGGCCGGGCTGTCCGCCGCGGAAGGCGACCGGGCCGGTCTCGAGGTGCACCAGGAGGAAGGCACCGACCGGCTGGCCGACCTGGTGAACAAGGACCCGGTCTTCGAGGTGTGCTTCACCAGCCCGCGGGTGCTGGCCGCGGTCGCCCACGTGCTCGGCGATTTCACCCTGTCCTCGCTGAACAGCCGGGCCGCGTTGCCGGGAGCCGGCCATCAGCGGCTGCATACGGACTGGGCCGAGCCGGTGCCCGCCGGGGACTACCAGGTGTGCAACTCGATCTGGCTGATCGACGAGTTCACCACGGCCAACGGGCCGACCCGGGTGGTTCCGGGCAGCCATCGCAGCGGCCGGCTCCCAGCCCAGGCGATGGCTGATCCCGAGGCTCCTTACCCGGGCGAGGTCAGGCTGCTCGGCCGGGCCGGCACCGTGGTGGTGTTCAATGCGCACGTGTGGCACGGCGGCACCCGCAACACCACGCAGCGGCCGCGCCGGGCGCTGCACTCGTACTTCTGCCGCCGCGGCCGCAAACAGCAACTCGATCAGCGGGCCTATATCCGCCCGGAAACGAGGGCCCGGCTCAGTCCCGCCGCCCAGCACATCCTCGGCGTCTGAGCATTTGATAACAGCAAGAGCCGGGGGGACCCTGCGGCTACTCGTCCGGGGTCTCTTCGACCTCGGCCAGAACCTGGCGCGCGGCGGCTTCGTCGTCCGCGTTGACCAGCACCCGGACACCCGATATCTGCAGCTGCGGGTCCTGCCCGCCGGCATCGTCGGCCAGCACCGCCGCCTTCAAGCCGTTACTGCGCAGCAGGCCGGCGACCAGCTCCGCCTCGGTGCGGCTGGATACCACCGCCACCGTCACTGTCGCCCCGTCCACGATCTCAGACTAGTACCCGCAGCGGATGTTCCAGCAGTTCCCTCAGCGCGGCCAGCCAGCGGGCGGCCACCACCCCGTTCGACCGGGCGGTGGTTGACCGACAGCGTCACCGTCATGACCTGGCCGGGAACGACGGCGCCGTCCTCGACGACCGGCTCGTCCCGTACCGCGCCGACGGCCAGGATCGCGGCCTGCGGTGGGTTGATGATGGCGGCGAACTCCTCGACGCCGTACATGCCCAGGTTGGTGACGGTGATCGTGCCGCCGTCCAGCTCGTCCTGGCGCAGCCGCCCGTCCCGTGCGCGGCCGGCCAGGTCCCGAGATCGCGCCGCGACCTGGGTGATGGTCATGGCGGTCACGTCGCGCAGCACCGGGGTGACCAGCCCCCGGTCGGTGGCCACCGCCACCGCGATGTCCACCGTCGCGAACGTGCGCACCGCGTCCGGGGTCCAGATCACGTTCATCTCCGGCACCCGCTGGTGGGCCGCGGCCACCGCCTTGACCATCAGGTCGTTGAGCGACACCCGGGCGCCGTCGTCCAGGCCGGTGTTGATCTCGGCGCGCAGCGCGACCAGCCGGGCGGCCCGGATGGTCGCCCGCATGTAGAAGTGCGGCGCTGTCTGCTTGCTCTCGGTCAGCCGGGCGGCGATGGCGCGGCGCTGGCGGCTGTGCGGGATGTCACCACCGGGGACGGCCGCCCCGGCCCCGGCGACTGGGGCCGCCGGGGCAGGGGCAGGCGGCGCGGCGGCGTGGGCGGCGATGGCCGCTTCCACGTCGCGGCGCAGGATCCGGCCGCCGGGGCCGGTCCCGGTGATGGTCTCGACGGCCACCCCGGACTGCCGGGCGATCTTGCGCGCCAGCGGGCTGGCGTACACCCGGCCGTTCGCGCCCGTGCGGACCGGCGGAGCTGGAGCGGCTGATGGGGCAGAAGCGGCTGATGAGGCGGAGGCAGCTGATGAGGCGGGAGCGGCTGATGGGGCAGAGGCCGCGGCAGTGGCGGCGACGCCCAGCTCGGCCAGCACCGCGCCGAGGTCGGCGACGTCCTCACCGGGCTGGCCGAGCACGGCGATGGGCGCGCCCACCTCGACGTGCGCGCCCGGCGCCACCAGCGTCTTGAGCACCACGCCGGCGTCGTCGGCCTCGACGTCCACCATGGCCTTGTCGGTCTCGACCGTGGCCAGCGTGTCCGCGGCCGCGAACTCGGCGCGCTCGGCCACCAGCCACTCGGCCAGCACGGCCTCGGCCGCGCCGGCGGCCACCTCGGGCATGCGCAGCAGCCGGGGCATGTCAGTACCTCGCGATCTCGGCCAGCGCGGCGGTGACGTCCTCCTGCTGGGCGATGGCGGCCCGCTCCAGCACCCGGCTGATGCTCGGCGACGCCTCCCCGCCGGTGACCCGCCACACCGGCGCGTCCAGCAGGTCGAAGAACCGGCGGTGGATCTCGTCGGCCAGCCAGCCGCCGTAGGACGTGCCCAGCGCGCCCTGCTCGGCGATCAGGATCTTGTTCGTCTTGGCCAGCGACGCCTCGATCGCGGCCCAGTCGATGCTGGCCCGGTCCAGCCAGCGCAGGTCGATCACCTCGGCGTTGACCTGGCCGGACTCGTCCACCGCGGCCAGCACCCGGGGGACCATGCCCAGGTAGCTGAGGATGGTCACGTCCCGGCCGGGCCGCCGCACCGCCGCCTGGCCCACCGGCAGGTAGTAGTCGTAGTCGTCCACCGGGCCGGGCCCGGTGGAGTTGTACAGGTTGACGTGCTCCAGCACCAGGACCGGGTCCTGGCAGCGCAGCGCGGTGTTCATCAGCCCGGCGTAGTCATACGGGGTGGACGGGGCGACGATCCGCCAGCCCAGGCTGGTGGCGAAGATCCCGGCCGGGTCCATCGAATGCTGCGAGCCGTAGCCGGTGCCCATGGCCACCTTGCTGCGCAGCACCAGGGGCACGCCGGTCTCGCCGCCGTACATGTGCCGCGCCTTGGCGATCTGGTTGAACAGCTGGTCGGCCGCCACCCACATGAAGTCGGCGTACATGAACTCCACCACCGGGGTGAACCGGCCGTCGAGCGCGATCCCGCCGGCCAGCCCGGCGAACGCGTTCTCGCTGATCGGCGTGCCCAGCACCCGGCCCGGGAACCGGGCGGCCAGGCCACGGGTGGCGCCATTGGTGCCGCCGTTGAGCCGGTGCACGTCCTCACCGAGGACCACGATGCCGGGATCGGTCTCCATCCGGCGGCCCATCACCGCGGCGACCGCCTCGATGAACTTGGTCTCCTGGACCGGCACCGCGTAGCCGTCCGCAGCGGCCAGGCGCACGCCATCGAACTCGCTGAGATCGCCGCGGATGCCCGCGTCCACCCAGCCCGGATCCGGCCACTCGGACGGCCTGATCTGCCGCTGGCCGGGCTTGCCGCCGGACACCGGCTCCAGCAGGACCTGCCCGATCTCGGCCATGACCGCCTGGGCCCTGGTCACCGCCGCCGCGGTCTCCTCGGCGGTCATGATGCCGCGCCGCTCCAGGTGGGCGGCGGTCTGCCGCAGCGGGTCACGGTCCCGCCAGGCGCGTTCCTCGGCCTTGTCCCGGTAGCCGAACGCGCTGCCCGGGTAGCCACCGTTCTGGTGGAAGAACCGGTACGTGTCCGCCTCGACCAGGGCCGGGCCGCCGCCGCCCCGCATGTGCGCGACGGCCTCGGACATGGCCAGGTAGACGGCCAGCGGGTCCATCCCATCCACCCGCCAGCTGGCGATGCCGAAACCGGGGCCGCGCGCGGACAGCCGCGGCTCGCCGGTCGCCTCCTGCACCGAGGTGGACACCGCGTACTGGTTGTTCTCGATGAAGAAGCAGACCGGCAGCGACCAGGCCGCGGCCAGGTTCATCGACTCCAGCGTCGAGCCGATGTTCACCGCCCCATCGCCGAAGTAGGTCACCGAGACCGCGTCGGTCCCGGCCTGCCGGTGCGCCCAGGCGAAGCCGGCCGCCTGCGGCACGCCGCCGCCGACGATCGCGTTGGTGCCCATCGCGCCGGCTTCGGCCCAGCGCAGGTGCATCGACCCGCCGCGGCCGTGGCCCCAGCCCCGGTCCAGCCCGCAGATCTCGGCCAGCGTGCGCAGCAGCACCTCACGCACCGGCTCGGACGGCGCGGCCAGCGGGTCCATGCCCTTCGGCTCCACGTGGCCGAGCGCCTTGGCCAGGAACTGATGATGGCCGCGGTGTGATCCGTTCACCGTGTCCTGGCTGGTGAGCGCCGCCGTGCTGCCGACCGCGCCGCCCTCCTGGCCGATGCTGGAGTGGGCCGGGCCGTGGATCAGGCCTGCCCCGGCCAGCTCCAGGACGTACTCCTCGAACGTGCGGATCCACACCAGCTGGGCGTAGATCGTGCGCAGCAGCGCCGGGTCGGCGGCGTCCCAGTCGGCCTCGTCAGCCAGCACCTCGACCCATGGCGGGGCAGGTTCGAGGGCGCGGTGCTCGGGCACGGTGGCCTCCCTCACCAAAGACAGCTATCCGGAGGATTGGATCCAAAACTATACCTAACGACTATCAGAGGGCTAGTCTGGGCCATCAGGGCCCGGTCGTTCAGGGTGATTGGATCCGAAGTGAGGTGCGTATGGGCCTGCCCGGGTTGCGCCGGATGGATCACATCGGCTTCACCGTGCCCGACCTGGACGAAGCGCACCGGTTCCTGGTGGACGTGCTCGGCTGTGAGTACCTGTACTCGCTCGGCCCGTTCCGGCACGACGACTCGGACTGGATGATCACCCACCTGAACGTGCACCCGCGCGCGGTGATGGTCGAGAACCGCTGGTTCCGCTGCGGCGACCAGGCCGTCTTCGAGGTTTTTCACTACACCGCGCCCGACCAGCGGGACATGACCCCGCGCAACAGCGACGTTGGCGGTCATCACATCGCGCTGTACGTCGATGACCTGGACGCAGCCATTAGCCACTTGGTGGCGTTGGGGATAAAAGTTCTTTCCGGTCCGACGAGGAGCACGGGTCCGGCCGCGGGGAACCGGTGGATCTACTTCCTCAGCCCGTGGGGTATGCAGTTCGAGCTGGTCTCCTACCCCGGCGGGAAGGCGTGGGACCGGGAGCACCCGCGGCCATGAGCACCGACGTCAGCAGCGCGCGCGTGGCGTCGTACCTGCGGGACGCCATCCTCGGCGGGCAGCTCCGGCCGGGGGACCGGATCCGGCAGGAGGAGGTGGCCGAGCGGTTCGGCGCGAGCAGGCTGCCGGTGCGGGAGGCGCTGCGGATCCTGGAGGCGGAGGGGCTGACCGAGCTGGAGCCGCACAAGGGCGCCCGGGTGCCGCGGCTGACCCAGCATGAGGTCGAGGTGATCTACCAGATGCGGGAGCGCCTGGAGCCGCTGGCCCTGGCCGAGAGCCTGCCGCGGCTGACGGCCGGCGACGATGAGCGGCTGGGCAAGCTGCAGCAGCGCATCGAGGATAACGACGACCTGGAGAAGTTCCTCGACCTGGACCGGGAGTTCCATCTGCTGACCTACCGCGGCTGCCAGGTGGAGCCGCTGAACCAGGCCGTGGCCCGGCTGTGGAACTCCACCCAGCACTACCGGCGCAGCTACGTGGCGCTCGGCGGGCAGGACCGGATGTGGCTGGTCAACGCCGAGCACCGGCTGATCCTGGACGCCACGGCGCGCCGTGACGCCGTGGACGGAGAGCGCTACCTGGCCGGGCACATCCGGCGTACCCGTGTCGAGCTGAGCCGCCATCCGGAGGTGTTTACGTGAGCATGCAGGCTGCGTCTGGCCGGCCACCCGCCGCGCCCGGGCACATGGGCGTCGACTATGAGGAGCGGGTGGACTTCGCCCGGCTGCGCGAATACCGGAATGCCCGGGCGCGGGCCGCGCTGGACAGCAGCGAATGCGGCGCCCTGCTGCTGTTCGACTTCTACAACATCCGCTACACCACGCATACCTGGATCGGCGGCGCACTGGGCGACAAGATGATCCGCTACGCGCTGCTCGCGCGCGGGCGGGACCCGGTGCTGTGGGACTTCGGTTCGGCCGTCCGGCATCACCAGCTGTACTCGAAGTGGGTGCCGGAGGAGAACTACCGGGCCGGGTTCCTGGGGTTCAGGGGAGCGGTCGCGCCCAGCGTCGGGCTGATGCAGGAGGCGGTCGCGGAGATCAAGTCCCTCCTCGTTGAGGCGGGGGTGGCCGACATGCCAGTCGGGGTGGACATCGTCGAGCCGCCGTTCCTGTTCGAGATGCAGCGGCAGGGCCTGCGGGTGGTTGACGCGCAGCAGCTCATGCTGGACGCGCGGGTGATCAAGTCCCCGGACGAGATCATGCTGCTGACCCAGGCCGTGGCCATGGTGGACGGGGTCTACCAGAACATCGTTGACGTGCTCAAGCCCGGCATCCGGGAGAACGAGATCGTCGCGCTGGCCAACCAGCGGCTCTACGAGCTGGGCTCGGACCAGGTCGAGGCGATCAACGCGATCTCCGGCGAGCGGTGCAACCCGCACCCGCACAACTTCACCGACCGCATCATCCGCCCCGGCGACCAGGCGTTCTTCGACATCATCCATTCCTTCAACGGCTACCGGACCTGCTACTACCGCACGTTCTCGGTGGGCAGCGCCACACCGGCCCAGCGGGATGCGTACAAGCGGGCGCGGGAGTGGATGGACCGGGGCATCGAGGGGATCCGGGCCGGGGTCGGCAGCGACGAGATCGCGGCGCTGCTGCCGGCGGCGGAGGAGTTCGGCTTCGGCAGCGAGATGGCCGCGTTCGGCCTGCAGTTCGCGCACGGGCTGGGGCTGGGCCTGCACGAGCGGCCGATCATCTCCCGGCTCAACTCGTTCAAGGAGCCGGTCGAGCTGCAGGCCGGGATGGTGTTCGCGCTGGAGACGTACTGCCCGGCCACGGACGGCTTCTCGGCCGCGCGGATCGAGGAAGAGATCGTCCTCACCGAGACCGGGCCGAAGGTGCTCACCCTGTTCCCGGCCCAGGAGCTGTTCGTCGCCAACCCCTACTGAGCACGCCGGGTCAGGTGGCCAGGGCTGGGCCGGCCTCCGCTGTCCGAGGACCGCCGTGACTCGGTGGAGATCGGCGCGGTCGGGCTGGCCGATGACGACCAGAGCCCGCAGCCGTCAGGGCCCCGGTAGGTCGAGGATCTTCAGCAGGTCGCGGAAGTCTGTGATCCGGTAGTCAGGTACGCAATCCCGGTAGACCTTCACGCCCTGATCCGAATCGAACATCACGGTGGTCATCCCGGCTTCCCGGGCGCCGTAAATATCCCGGTACATGTCGTTGCCCACGTACAGCGCGTTCCTGGCGGCGACGCCCATGCCGTCCAGCGCGTACTGGAACAGCCGCCGGTCCGGTTTGCGGAAGCCATGGTCGCCAGACACGATGATCGGGTCGAAGTAGCCGAGCAGGCCGACTTTGTGCAGCTCAGCGCGCGCGTACATGCTCTGTGCGTCGGTGATGATGGCCAGCGGGCAGCGCGCCCGCAACACGTCGAGCATCTCCGGGACGTACGGGTACAGGCCCAGCTGCCGGCGGGAAATGCCCCGGCACATCTCGGCCAGGAACCGGGGCATCTGCTGGAGCTTGCCGGGGGGCAGCGCGCCGGTGAAATCGGTGCCGTGGGCTTCGATGATGCTGCGCCAGATACCGGCCGCGTCGAACTCCGGGTACTGCTCCGGGCTGGCCCGCAGCTGCTCCTTCAGGAGCTGGAAGTAGCTGTCCCGCAGTTCCTGCCGGTGCAGGTCGATGCCCTGGTAGGTGAGGAAGTGCGCGGCCGCACGGAAGATCCGCTCTTCGTCGTCGTCGGCCAGGATCCTGACCAGGGTGCCGTTTACGTCGAAGGCGACCGCTTGGATGTCCATGCGTTGCGTCCGTACCCCCCGCTCGGCCAGGCCTCAGCACCGAGTGTAGGCCGCCGGATCGCGGCAGTGAGCGGGCGGTGATCGGACGGCCCGGGAGGTGGTGCGCTTCAGGCGGCCTCCAGCAGCCTCTTCGCCTGCCGTACCAGCCTGCCCCGGTAGTCCGGGCCGATGTAGTCGTTGCGCGCGATCCGCAGCAGGTTCAGCGCCATGTAGTACGGCGCGCGGGCGGTGACCGACTCGAACGTCTGCTCGCGGTCGGGGAAATGACCGCTGTACTCCCACAGGAAGTGCCCGATGAACGGCTCGGCCCGGTGCCGGTCGCCGGAGTCGCGCATGAAACTGTGCTGCAGCTCGCCGGCCACCCGGCCGACGTTGAACACCCGGTCGCCGCGCTTCATCCGCTCCAGGTCGATGGCGGCCACGTCCATGCCGTGCCCGAACAGGAAGTTCGCCGGGGTCGCGTCGCCGTGCAGCCAGACCTGCCGGTCCTGCCACATCCGCGGCCGCTCCCGCCAGTTCTCGCGCAGCCCGGACAGCTCGTCGGTATCCCGCTGGCCGATCCGGTGCGCCTTCCTCAGCCGTCCGACGATCGAGTCGAAGTACCGGCACTCGGGATCGAACCGCACCGTGGCCCCGTTGGCCGTCCGGTTGTGCAGCGTGGCCAGGAAGTACGCCAGGGCGGTCAGCCGCCGGTATAGGTGCGCGTCGTCGCGATGCTGGGTGGCCCGCGCGATCGCGTGGCTGAACTCCTCGCCAGAGTAGTACTCGACGGCCAGCACCCCGTTGATGTCGCGGTTCAGCCCCAGCGGCCGGATCACGTGGTGCGGCGAGCCGACCAGGTTGTACCGGCGCAGCGTCTGCAGGCCGTCGTACTCCTGGCGGGCCATCCAGGCCGCCTTGTCCAGGTCCGGGCGGAACCTGGTGCCATAGAACTTGCAGATGACCTTGGTACCGCTGAACTTCTCCTGGTACGCGTAGACCTCGTTGCTCCCGCACAGCCGGAACACCCGGAACGCCAGCTGCCGCTCGCGCACCTGCAGGCGATCGCGCATGATCTTGCTCAGGAAACCGTGCAGCGGGTCCTCGCCCGCGACATATCCGACATATTTCCCGTTCATTGGAGCCTTCCCTCGCGCCGGGCCGCAAAGCGACGGCAGCGAGCAGCCCCCGTGCCGTCCCCCGGATGCGCGGTGCCCCGTCATATCCCATTCACCGCGCCTTTACCCAGATGGAGAGGCTTTGTCCACTCGTGATACACATTCGCCACCGGCGGCGCGTGGCGCCGCTCAGCCCATCAGCTGATCGGCGAGCTTCCGCGAGCTGGCCAGCGGATTAGTATTCCGACCGGACATCCAGTTCTTCGCGCAGGGTGTGCTGGACGTAGGCCATGGCCTCCTGGGCGGCCGGGTCAGCGAAGCGACTCGCCAGCTCCTCTGGTGCGATGTCCGCCACCCTCTCGTGCAGCCACCACAGGTGCCCCTGCGGGTCGCGAACCCGGGCCACGCGCTCGCCGAAGGCCAGCAGGGTCGGCTGGGTCACCACCCGCGCACCGGCGGCGATGCCCTGCTCAACCGCCGCAGCAACGTCACTGACGTAGACACGCAGGTGAGCCGGGGTCGGCAGCCAGCCTGGCTTGGCATCGAACAGCATGATGACGCTGTCGCCGATCTCGACCTCGACATGGCCGATGTCTCCGTCGGGATCGAGAATCCTGGAGCCCGGAGTCTCAACCGCTCCGAATACCTCTGTCAGGAAGCGCACCTCGGCATCGGTGTCGCGGCTGATCACCCAAGCGTTGACACGTGCGTAGCGCGCCGGGACCCGAACCTGCTGCCTGGCTGCCATGCAGCCGATCGTGTCAGCGACCTCCGACAGTTCTCGTGGTCCGCTCGTCGGTCACCGTACTGCAGCCCGTCGAGTGTGACCCGGCCATCGTCACCCTGCCCGGGGCCAGCACCGTGCCACTGCCCGATCCCGCCGCCGCCACCCCAGCCGGAACGCCTGCCGCCCCGCTCCCGCAGGCGGCTCGGGATCAGGCACGCCGTCCCGGCCTGGCCGGCCAGACGGGCTGGCCAGCCTGGGCCGGCCCGGTGCGGCCGCCGGGCCGCCAGAGCTGCCGCCGGTCCGGCTTCGCGACCCCCGTCTGATCGGCATGCCGGAACATAGCTCACGCCAAAGAAGATCCATATAACCCGGCGTCAAGATCCGGAACTGCGGTGGAAATTTAGAAATTTCGCCTGCTGCCACCTAATGGGGTTGCGCGGGCGAGAATTTTGTGGCATTTAACAAGTTGTTAATTGCGCGTCGGCGCCGCGGGAGACGGGCCAGGCGCGGGGGAACTGGGGGAGGGGCTGTAAGTGGCTGCGGGGGTAGGGTTATCTTTTCGTCCACATTTCCCGCCTTTCTTCGGCTGGCGGCCAGGGTAGGCGTGGTCATGCCTATGGACCACGTGGTCATACCCCCGGACAGCGCGGCCTCGGTGCTGGCCGGAATCCGCGCCGTCCCCGATTTCCTGGCCGAGCGGGTCGCCCGGGACCGGGCGCTGGCCCTGGACTGGCTGCTGGCCGAGGTGCGGCTGCTGCCCGAGCTGCAGCGGACCCGCGCGGCGCACGCCCTCGGCCTGGCCCGCGGCCAGCCGGCTGCCGGGGCGGCGTCCCGGTTAACCGAGCTCGACGGCCAGCTCAAGCCTGGCCCGGATGGCTGCCCCGGCCCCCAGTCCGGCGACAGCCATCCGGGCTAGCTCGCCGGCCACGGCTCAGAACGTGAACTGCTGGCCGCCGTCGATGTCGTAGGTCGCGCCGGTGAGCGCCGTGTTGGTCATGATGTGCACCGCGAGCGCGGCGACGTCGGCCGGCCCGACGACGCGGCCGATCGGGAGCGTCGCGCGCAGCTCCGCCCGGCGCGCGTCGAGCTGGTCGCCGAGCAGCGACGCTGACAGCGGGGTGTCCACGAAGCCGGCCGCGATGAGGTTGACCCGGACCGGCGCGAGTTCCAGCGCCAGCTCGGCCACGAACGGCGGCAGCGCCGCGGTGGCGGCCGGGACGATGCCGACGCCGCGCCGATCCGGCGGCCGCCGGTGCCGCCCATGAGCAGCAGCGTGCCGCCCGGCCGCATCCGCGGCGCCGCGTTGCGCGCGACATTGAGCGCCAGGACCAGGTGATCGCTGAGCGCGTCACGCACCTGCGGCCGCAGTCCATCTCCAGCAGCGGCCCGTAGTTCGGCCCGCCGGCCGTGACCAGCACGTGGTCGATCGGTGCGGGCAGCTCCTGCGAAGAACCGCGCCAGGGCAGCCGGGTCGTCGGCGTCGAACGCCGCGGTGCGTGCGCGCGCCGACGCTCGCGCGCCGCGTGCTCGAGCCGGTCGGGATTGCGGCCGGTCAGGATGACGTCGGCGCCCTCGGCGCGGGCGCGCGGGCGGTCTCGAGCCCGATGCCGGCGCTGCCGCCGATCAGCACGACGGTCTGCCCGGCCAGTTCGGGTTCCGGCGCTCATGATGCCGCCCTCGCCCGATATCGACGGCCATCTGCGCGTCCATCGGCTCGCTCGGCCGTGGCATGTCCGCGATCTCCATCCGGAGCGCCTTCACCGCCGCGCCGTAGATCCCGGAGAAGCTCGGGAACGGCTGGATCGTGTCGCGTCAGCACGTCCAGCGGGACGTGCGCGCGGATGGCCAGCGTCGCCTGCTGCAGCCACTCGCCGGCTTCGGGCCCGAGCGCGTACGCGCCGGTCAGCCGCTGGCCGTCGCTGAGCAGGGTCAGGAACCCGTTGGACTTCGGCGTAGGCGTGCGTGTACGTGGCGGTCTTCGGCACCTCCGAGAGCGGCGCGGTGGCGCTGTAGCGGCGCCTCGGTCGCGCCGACCGCCGCGGCCTGCGGGTCGGTGTAGACGACCCGGGGCACGGCCTCGTAGTTGGCCGGACGAGTCTCGCCGGCGATGTTCGCCGCGACCACGTCGCCCTCGTACTCGCCGACGTGGGTCAGCGGCCAGATCCCGGTGACGTCGCCGATCGCCCACAGCCGCTCGCCCGCCCGCATGATACTCGTCCACCTTGATGCCGTGCGGGTCGGCCTCGACGCCGACCGTCTCCAGCCCGATCCCCTCGACCCGCGGGCGCCGGCCGGTGCACACCAGCAGCTGGTCCCCGCGCAGCTCGGTGCCGTCGTCGAACGCCAGCACAAAGTCATCGCCATCGCGCCGTGCGCGCTGGCGTGCTGGCCGAGCCGCAGCTCGATCCCGTCCCGGCGCAGCGCCTCGCCGAGCGCCTGGCCCAGCGGCGCGGCCTCGCGGGGGAGCACCCGGTCGGCGCCCTCAACGACCACCGCCTCGCCGCCGAGCCGGCGGACCACCTGGGCCATCTCGACTCCCGCCGGGCCGCCGCCCAGGACCAGCAGGCGCCGCGGCACGGCCTTCATGCGGTCGCCTCCCGGGTGCCCCACACCCCGTCCAGGTCGGCCAGCCCCGGAGTCGGCGGCACGAACGGGTCCGCGCCGGTCGCCACGACGACGTGCTCCGCGGTGTGCCGGGCGCCGTCGACCTCGACCACGCCGGTGCCGGCCAGCCGGCCGGAGCCCCGGATCAGGTCGATGCCCCGGCTCGGCCAGCCACCGCTCCTGCCCGGCGTCGGTCTAGTTCGACACCATGTAATCCCGGTAGGCCAGCGCGGCCTGCACGTCGACCTGCGCGGTCGCCCCGGCGTCCAGCGCGCCCTGCACCGCCTCGCCGGGGCGCAGCAGCGTCTTGGACGGGATGCACGCCCAGTACGAGCACTCCCCGCCGACCAGTTCCCGCTCGACGACCGCGACCCGCAGCCCGCGCGCGGCCAGCGCACCCGCGCAGTGCTCGCCGGGCGCCCCACCGCCGAGGACGATCACGTCGTAGTCGGCTGGGCTCATTGATTACCTCCGCGTGTTCGCCGCCGGGCGTTCCCCCTCACCCAATACCCAGCCGCGGCGCCGCTCAGCTCCGGCCCCCCGCGATCACCCTTCTTTAGCCGAACGCCAGTGCCGGGCCAGCCGGAACTGGCCCCCGCGCCCGGGCCAGGGCACAATGCGGTGGGCGGCCGACGGAGGAAGACCATGCGTCAGTTAGCGGTGCGTACCGGCGTGGCGGCGGCACTGGCCGGGCTCGGGCTATCGCTGGGTCCGGGCGTGGCCCAGGCGGCGGGGAGCACGGGCTGCCCACCAGCGATGGCATCACCCTGCTCGCGGTGGCCAGCGTGCCCGGGACAGCCAGCGTGTGGGCGGTGGGCTCGGTGGGCCGTACTCCCATCAGCAGCACCCAGGACAGCCTGATCGCGGTGTACGGCGGGCTGCCCTAGGCCGGGCTCATTCCGGTGGCGTGTACCGGCCATCGGCGGCCGTCCAGCCGCCGTCCACCATCAGCACCGAGCCGGTGACGTAGCTGGCGGCCTCTGAGGCCAGGTAGACCACGGCGCCGGCCAGTTCCGACGGCCGGGCCCAGCGGCCCAGCACGGTCTTGTCCGCGTACGCCGCGTACCACTGCGGCACCGCCCTGATCGGCGCGGTCAGCGGCGTCTCCACCACCCCGGGCGCGATCAGGTTGACCCGGACCCCGGCCGGGCCCCACTCCACGGCCGCCGTGCGCAGCAGCTGGACCAGGCCAGCCTTGCTGGCCGCGTACACGCCCTGCCCAGGTTCGGTGGTGCTGGCCCGGATTGAGGTGAACCCGATGATGCTGCCCCGACCCCGTGCTCCACCATGACTTTTCCGAACGCCCGTACCAGGTTGAACGAGCCTCCGCAGGTTGAGGTGCATGACCTGGTCGAACTCCGCCGCGGTGTAGGCGAGCAGCCGCTTGCGGATGTTGCTGGCCGGGGTGAACACCAGGACGTCCAGGTCGGGAGTCCGGCGCGGCCCGGCCCAGCGCCGCCTCGTCCATCATGTCCAGCCGCAGCGGGTAGGCGCCGGGACCGGCCTGCCCGGCGGCGTCAGTGGCGGCGGCCAGGTCGCGATCGGCGCAGCCGACCTGGGCGCCGAAGTCGGCCAGCGCCCGGGCCGCCTCAAGGCCAATGCCCGAGCCCGCGCCGACGACCAGCGCCCGCCGCCCGGTCAGGTCGAACAGCGCCCCGGTACCCGGCCTGCGGCGCCCCGGCCGCGCTGGTCACGACGGCACGCTGCTTTCCAGGCCGGCGGGCGGCAGCGGATTGATGATGGCCATTCGCGTCACGGTGAACTCCTCGATGGCGAAGCGGGGCCCCTCCCGGCCCGCCCCTGAGTCTTTGATCCCGCCGTACGGCATGTTGTCGGCCCGGAAGCCGGGCACGGCGTTGATCACCACGCCGCCGACCTCCAGGTCCTGTATGGCCCGCAGTGTGGTGTGCAGCCCGCTGGTGAAGACGCTGGCGTGCAGGCCGTAACGGGACCGGTTGGCCGTGGCCACCGCCTCGGCGAAGTCCGCCACGGTGCGCACGCACACCACCGGGCCGAAAATCTCCTCGTCCCAGGCGTCCACCTCGTCCGGGACATCGAGCAGCACGGTGGGGGCGAGCACGCCGTCGGTGACGGTCCCGCCGAGCAGGGTGCTGGCCCCCGCCTGCTCGGCCTGGCCGATCCAGCTCAGCACCCGCTTGGTCGCGCCCGGATCGATGAGCGCCGACACCTGGGTGGCGGCCAGCCGCGGGTCGCCGGTCCGCAGCGCGGCCACCCGGGCAGCAGCGCGTCCAGGAACGCCTGGGCCACCGGCCGCTCCACCAGCACCCGCTGCACCGAGATGCACGCCTGGCCGGACGCGTAAACCCGCCCTGGGCGACCGCGGCGGCGGCCGCGTCCAGATCCGCGTCGGCCGCCACGATCAGGGCGGAGTTCGAGCCCAGCTCCAGCAGCACTTTGGTCGGTGCGGCGGCGCGGGCGATCCGGTGCCCCACCGCGGCGGAACCGGTGAACGAGACGGCGCCGATCCGCCGGTCGGTGACCAGCGCCGCGCCGACCTCCGCGTCGCCGGTCACCACCTGAACGGCGCCGGGCGGTGCGCCCGCGTCACGCAGCGCGGCCCGGAACATGGCCGCCAGGGCGAGCACCGCCAGCGGCGCCTGGGGGGCGGGCTTGCCGATGACCGGGCAGCCGGCCGCGATCGCGGGGGCCAGCTTGTGCGCGGCCAGCAGCAGCGGGTAGTTGAACCCGGTGATCCCGACCACCACCCCGATGGGCTGCCGGAGCCACAGGCCGGTCAGTCCTTCGCCCGCGGCGCTCAGGTCCAGCGGCACCGTCTCGCCGTGGATCCGGGCCACCTCCTCGGCCGCCGCCTGCACGGTCAGCATGGCCCGCTGCACCTCGGTCTGGCAGTCCACCAGGGGCTTGCCGGTCTCCAGCACGAGCAGGCCGGCCAGTTCGCGCCGCCGGCCGAGCAGTTGCGCGTGCACGGCCAGCAGGACCGCCCGCCGCTGGTGCGCGGGCAGGCCGCGCACGGCGGGCCGCAGCCCCACCGCATGGTCGAGTGCCTGCCGGGCCAGCTCGGGCGAGCCGACCGGCGCGGTGCCGATCACGGTGCCGTCATAGGGGAAGCGGACCGGCTCGGCCGGCACCGTCACCAGCTGACCGGCGATCGGCAGCGCGTCCTGGTGGTAAAGGCTGTGCTCAGGCATGCGCGCCATCCTTGGCCGCGGCGGTGAGAAAGGCCCGGGCCGCCAGGGCGTACACCAATGTGTACTGCTCGATCTCGGCCACCGGCACGAACTCATCCGCCTGATGCGCGATCCATTTCCCGCCTGGCCCGTACACCACGGTCGGCAATCCCGCGTCCCGGGTCAGAATGGTCCCGTCGGTGGTGCCGGGAACGATGCCCAATGGCGCCGGGCGGCCGTGCACCGAGGCGTGCGCGGCGGCCAGCGCGGCCACCAGCGGGTGGCTGTCGCTGATGTGCACCGCGGGGCGGTCGTCGATGACGTGGGTGACCGCCTCGACCCCGGCCCGGGCCGCGGCCTCGGCGCTGGCCTGCCCGATCCGGGCCAGCAAGGGCTGGTGCTCGATGGCCGGGGTGGTGCGCACGTCCAGGCCGAGCACGCAGCCGCCCGGTATCACGTTGATCTGCGGCAGCGAGCCCGCGCTGGCGACGGTCGGGGTGATGGACATGGCCTCGACGCCGTCAGATATGCCGCATTCCGCCCGGATCTCGTCCTGCAGCTGGCCCAGCCGGACCAGCACGTGCCCGGCGGCGGCGACCGGGTTGCGGGCCTGCTGGGGCATGGCGCCGTGCGCCATCGTCCCGTGCAGCTCCACCCGCAGCCGGATCGCGCCCTTGGCCATCGTGCAGATCTCGCCGCCCTCCGGCTCGCAGACGATCACCCCGGCCGCGCCGTCCAGCCAGCCCGACCGGGCCAGCTGCTTGGCGCCGAGCATCATGCCCTCTTCGTCGGCCAGCGCGCATACCGCGATACGCCCGGGAAATGGTCCGGCCAGCTGCACCGCCCGGGCGGCGTACAACGCCGCGGCCAGCCCGGCTTTCATATCGGCGGCGCCGCGGCCGAACAGTTTTCCGTCCCTGATTTCCGCGCCGTACGGATCGGCCGTCCAGTCCGCACGGGATCCTTCCGTGACCACGTCGGTGTGGCCTTCGAACGCCAGCGTCGGGCCCGCGCCGCCACCGCCGCCGACCAGGGCGACCACATTGGGCCGTCCCGGCGCGACTTCCTCGATCAGCGGGGCCCAGCCGAATTCCCGCATCCTGGCCGCCACCAGCATGGCCGCGGCGTATTCCGTCTGGCCTTCCGCGGGATCGTAGACCGAGCGGGTCCGGATCAGTTCCTGGGTGAACGCGAGCACGCCGTCGCGGTCGATCTGCACGATAAGACGCCGATCTTGTCGAAGTTGCATTCGGCGTCGAGTCCGTCACCTGGGCGAACAGCGTTCGCTGGCGGTACCCGCGGTGGCACGTGATCTTGCTGGGTGCGAACGGAAGGTAAGCGTGCGGCCGGCCGCCGCCGCTGTCAAGACCACGCAGTAGGGTGGCCGCTCTCACCTGGGGAGGCCGGACATGGACCAGCACGCAGCCGGCGGCACGCCGGTCGCCGCGGTCACCGGGGCGGGCCAGGGCATCGGCCGCGCGGTCAGCGAACTGCTCGCCGAGTCCGGCTACGACCTGGTGCTGAACGACATCAATCCGGAAACGCTGGCCGCCGCGGTGGCCAGCGTGACCGCGCTGGGCCGCCGCGCAGTGGCCGTGCCCGGGGACATAAGGGACGCCGCGGTCACCGGGCAGATCGTGGCCGCGGCGGCCAGCCTGGGCCGCCTGGACGCGCTGGTCAACAACGCTGGCGCCTGGGCTGACCCGGGACTTCGCCGCGATCACCGCGGCCGACTGGGACCGCCACTTCGCGCTGCATGTGCACGCCGTGGCGGCGCTGCTGCCAGGCCGCGTTCGGCGCGCTGGCCGCCCGCCCCGGCGCGGCCGTGGTCAACGTGTCCAGCCTGGCCGCGGCGCTGAGCCTGCCGCAGCGGGTCGCGTACACCTCGGCCAAGGCGGCCATCGAGGGGTTCACCCGCGCGCTGGCCGCCGAGTGGGCCGGGCATGGCATCCGGGTCAACGCGGTGGCGCCGGGCACGATCACCACGCCGCTGGTCGAGCGCAACTTCGCGGCCGGCCTGCTGGACGAGCGGCGGGTGCTGGAGCGGACCCCGCTGGGCCGGCTGGGCGCGCCGCGGGAGGTGGCCACGGTGATCCGCTTCCTGCTCTCGCCGGACGCGTCCTACATCACCGGGCAGACGCTGCGGGTGGACGGCGGCTGGTCGGTGTGGGGCGGCTGGTAACGGTCCTTGACAACATAAGTCCGGACATGGTGCACTCCCTGCACCAGAGCACTGGTCGGGCCAGTATGCCGGTGCGCTGGCGTCCTCCGATGCGTGCCGGGAGCGGGTCCCGGCACCTCGTCTGACAGGGGGAACCCACGTCGATGGCGACGAAACTGGGTCACAGGGCATTCATCGCAATATCCGGCCTGGCCGCGGCCGCGCTGCTCGCGGCGTGCTCGTCCGGCAGCTCCGGCACTCCGTCCGCGTCGGGCCAGGGCGGCACCGCGGCGGTGACCAAGGCGCCGTCCTCGGTCACCGTGGACTTCCCCTCGAAGATGAACAACCTCGATCCCGACCTGGGCTACAACGTCCAGGAGATCAACGCGATCGGGCTGTTCGGCGAGGGCCTGTACGAGTTCCGGTACGGCACCGCGTCCACCCCTGAGCCCGGCCTCGCGCAGCGCGCGGTTACCTCGTCCGACGGCCTGACCTGGACCTTCACTCTCCGGCCCGGGCTGAAGTTCTCCGACGGCGCCGCGCTGACCTCCGCCGACGTGGTGGCCAGCCTGAACCGGGACCGTACCAACGCCGCCAACGTATGGTCGTTCTTCGCCCAGCCGATCAAGTCGGTGACCGCGCCGGACGCCAGCACGGTCGTCGTCAAGCTCAAGCAGCCCTACCCGTACCTGCCGACGATCCTGGCCGAGTCCGGGTTCGCCATCCTGCCCGCGGCCCAGCTCAAGCACGCCACGTCGGTGACCAAGCCGGTCTCGGCCGGGCCGTACATGATCCAGTCCTGGAGCGGCGGTAACACCGCGACGTTCGTCGCCAACCCGGACTACTGGGGGCCCAAGCCGGTCATCAAGACGGTGAAGTTCACCACGATCACCGACTTCAACACCACCCTGGCCCAGCTGAAGACCGGGCAGGTCAGCATGGCCGAAGGGCTGCCGATGAGCATCCAGCCGCAGCTGGCGACCGGCGGGCTGCAGTGGAAGCTGCAGCAGATGTACGGGTTCTACGGCTTCCCCTTCAACGACGACAGCCGCCGTTCAACAACGTGAAGGTGCGCAAGGCGGTCTCGCTGGCGCTGGACCGCAAGCAGATGAACCAGGTCGTCTGGCGCGGCCTGGCCCACCCGCTGAGCAGCTTCTGGCCGGACACCATGACCGGCTACAACAGCGGCATCTCCACCGCCCGCAACGTGGCCGGGGCGAAGAAACTGCTGGCCGGCACTCCGTGCGCGCACGGCTGCACCATCCAGCTGGACATCTCGCCGATCCTGGGCGGCTGGGCCAGCCAGCTCGCCCGGTCGTCGCGAGCAACCTGGCCGACATCGGGATCCACGTCAACATCACGTCGCTGACCGCGACCGAGTACAACAACGACGTCATCCTGCACCCGAAGTTACCAGATGTCGCTCGCGTTCCTGTACGACTACGCCAACATCCCGGTCGGCATGCTGGAGTACGCGGCGCTTCCGGGCAGCTTCTTCCGCGGCTTCTACAGCAACTGGGCAGGATCCCAAGCTGATGGCGGCGATCGACGCGGCCAGCCAGACACCGGGCCGGGGAAGGCGGCCGCGCTGGCCGAGATCAACACCCTGTTCAGCAGGACATGCCGTACGCCACGGTCGCCACGGACAACGACCTGTGGTCGCAGCGGGTCTCGTCGAAGTTCATCGACGTGGAGCCCACGGACCAGGTCGAAGTAGCCCGTGCCGGGAGCTAACCGCTGGCTCGGCGGCTGGGCCGGGATTCCTGCAGGCTGTCGCTGATCATGCTGCTGGTGGCCCTGCTGGTGTTCCTGGTCATCCGGCTGATCCCCGGGAACCCGGCCCAGCAGGTGCTCGGGCAGCGGGCTACGCCGCGTGCCGTGGCGGCGCTCGAACGCGAGCTGGGCCTTGACCGGCCGCTGCTCGGCTCAGCTGGGCAGTTACTTCGGCGGGCTGCTGCACGGCAACCTGGGTCACTCCCTGGTCGAGCAGGGGGTCACGCGTGCGCAGCCTGGTCTTCTCCGGGCTCGGCGTGACGCTGGCCGTGGTATGGCCGCACGGTGCTGCTGTCGTGCTGATCGGGGTGCCGCTCGGGCTGTGCGAGCGCGCTGTCCGGAAGCCGGCCGTGGACGTCGGCGTGCGCGGGCTGAGCGTGCTGCTGCTGGCCTCGCCGCCGTTCTTCATCGGCCTGCTGCTGATCCTGGTGCTCAGCCTGAGCGCTCATGTGCTGCCTGCCGGCGGCTGGGGCTCAGGCTGGCCGTCCGGCCTGAAGTACCTGGTGCTGCCCGCGCTGGCGCTGTCCTGTTATCTGGGGCCGATCGTCGTCCGGGCGATGCGCCAGGCGGCGCTGGAGGCGGCCAGGCAGCCGTTCGTGGAGGCGACGCTGGCCCGGGGCATCTCGCCCCGGCGGGTGGTGCTGCGGCACATCCTGCCGAACAGCCTGCTGCCGCTGATCACGCTGATCGGGCTGAACATCGGCTGGCTCATCTCCGGCGCGGTCGTGGTGGAGGTGGTGTTCGCGCTGCCGGGCCTGGGCCAGGTGCTGGCCCAGGCGGTCACCGAGCTGGACTACACGGTCATCCAGGGTGTGGCCATCGTGTCGGCGTTCGTCGTGGTGGCCGCCAACCTGCTCGCCGACGTGGCCTACTCGCGGTCGATCCCCGGATCCGGGCTGGCGCGGTGAGCGCACCGCTGCACGCCGCGGAACGGCCAGCCCGGCCCGGCGCCCGCCCGCACCCAGCCCGGGCCCGGCCGGATGCGCCGGGCGCTGATGTTCTCCAGGGTCCGCCGCGCCTGGGGCCGGTCCATGTCGGTGCGCATCGGCGGCCAGCCTGCTCATCCTGATCTGCCTGGCCTGCGTGCTGGTCCCGGTGTTCTGGCCGGACGCGCCGAACAACTTCGTCACCGCGCCGTTCGCCGCGCCCAGCCTGGCCCATCCGTTCGGCACCGACGACCTGGGCCGGGACGTGTTCGTCCGGGTCCTGGTCGGCGGGCGGCTGGACATCACCATCGCGGTCTGCGTGGTCGACGCTTTCCTGCCTGGCCGGCACGATCATCGGGACCTGCGCGGGCGCGAGCCGGCGGCGCTGGGCCAACCTGGCCGTGGCCCGGCTGGTGGACGCGCTGATCGCGTTCCCGTACATGATCGCCATCCTGGTCCTGGTCGTCATCGTCGGCCCGAACGCGCAGGTCGGCCCCATCCCCCGGGGCCTGACCGCGGTGCTCATCGCGTTCCTGGTGCTGGGCTGGACGTTCTACGCCCGGCTGAGCCGGGCGCAGGCCATGAGCATCCGGCAGCGCGACTACGTCGTGGCCGCGGAAATCGTCGGCTACCCGCGGTGGCGGATCATCGCCCGGCACATCCTGCCCGGGGTGGTTCCGGTGGCGGTGGCCTATGCCGTGGCCGACGCCATCCTGACCATGGGCGCGCTGTCGTCTTTCGCGTTCCTCGGCGTCGGCGTACAGCCGCCGACCCCGGAATGGGGCGCGATCATGTACGAGGGCCGCGCCTACCTGGGCTCGGCCTGGTGGATCACGGTGTTCCCGGGTGTGCTGCTGGCGCTGACCGGGTTCGCGCTCAGCCTGCTGGCCGATGGGCTGCTGCCGGATGAGTAAGGACGCGCTGGAAGCCACCCGGGGCGCGCTGGACGTCACCGGCCTGTCCGTCGCGGTCGGGGACCAGCAGATCCTGCGGGACGTGCGCTTCTCCATCCCGGCCGGCGGCTCCTGGCCCTGGTCGGCGAGTCCGGGGCGGGCAAGACGATGGTGTGCCGGGCGCTCACCGGCCGGCTGGCCCGGATCGGCGCCCGCGGCCTGGGTGGCTCGGTCCGCTTCGACGGCACCGACCTGCTGGCCCAGTCGCCGGAGCAGTGGCGCCGGCTGTACGGCCGGCGCCTCGCGCTGGTGCCGCAGAACTCGCTGCTGTCGCTGGATCCGGTGATGCGGGTCGGCCGCCAGCTCGACGAGACGCTGCGCGAGCTGGACCCGGCCGCGCCGCGGCCGGACCGGGCGGTGGAACTGCTGGACATGGTGCACCTGGCCGACCCGCGGCAGGTGCTGCGCGCCTACCCGCACGAACTGTCCGGGGGCATGCGGCAGCGGGTCATGATCGCCCTGGCGCTGGCCGGGCAGCCGGACCTGCTGGTCGCCGACGAGCCCACCAGCGCCCTGGATGTGACCGTGCAGCACGGCATCCTCGGCCTGCTGGCCGAGCTGCGCACGCTGCACCGGATGTCGATCGTGTTCGTCACGCACGACCTGTCCATCGTCGAGAGCGTCTGCGACCAGGTCGCGGTCATGTACGCCGGCTCGGTGGTGGAATCCGGGCCCGCCGCCACCATGCTGACCGCGCCACGGCACCCGTACACCCGCGCGCTGGTGGCGGCGCACCCCGGGACCGACCGCCGGGCCGGGCAGCTGGCGGCCATCCCCGGCCAGCCCCGGTCGCTGGTGGCCGGGGCGCCCGGCTGCCAGTTCGCGCCGCGCTGCCCGCAGGCGGCAGGCCCTGCCACACCGAGGTCCCGCCGCTCGCCCCGGACCGGCCCGGCACCAGCCTGGCCTGCTGGCATCCGCAGGACGGCCCGCTATGACCGCACCCCCGCTGCTCACCGCGTCAGGCGTCTCGATCACCTACCCGGGACGGTCCCGCCCGGCGGTGCGCGATGCCGCGCTGGCCGTGCCGGAAGGCGCCGCGGTCGGCATCGTCGGTGAGAGCGGTAGCGGCAAGACCACCCTGGCCCGGGCGCTGGTCGGGGCCATCTACCCTGCCGCCGGGGAAGTCAGGGTCAGCGGCGTGCCGTGGCCCCAGGTCAAGCGCAAGAACCCGCTGCGCCGCCGGGTTCAGATGATCTTCCAGGACCCGCTCGGCTCGCTCACCCCGGCACTCACCGCCCGGCAGGCCGTGGCCGAGGTGTTCAGGTTCTGGGACGGGCTGGCCCGGGCCGAGGCCAGCGCCGCCGCCGAGCGACTGCTGGCCGAGGTCGGCCTGGGCGCGGACAGCGTGGACCGCAAGCCGGCCCGGCTCAGCGGCGGCCAGTGCCAGCGGGTCGGCATCGCCCGGGCGCTGGCCTGCCAGCCGCACCTGCTGGTGGCCGACGAACCGACCTCGGCGCTCGACGTGTCGGTGCAGGCGCAGATCCTCAACCTGCTGTACTCGCTGCGCCAGCAGCGCCGCCTGGCGCTGGTGCTGGTCTCGCACGACCTGGGCGTGGTCCGCCAGGCCACGGACGAAGTGCTGGTCATGTACGACGGGCAGGTGGTCGAGCAGGGCCCGACGGAGCAGGTGTTCACCCAGCCGCGGCACGCGTACACCAAGTCGCTGCTGGCGTCCCGCCCCGGCCGGCCGCGGCCGGAGCCGCAGCCATGACCCGGGGGAGCGGCCATGCCGCGCTTTGACGGCGCCACCGGGCCGGTGTACTACCGGGCCTGGCTGGCCGGGGCGCCCCGGGCCAGCGTGGTCTTCGTGCACGGGGTGGGCGAGCACTCCGGGCTGTATGAGCGGTTCGCGGCCGCGCTGAACGCGGCGGGCAGCAGCCTGTGGGCGCTGGATCTGCCTGGGCACGGCCGCAGCGACGGCGAGCGCGGGGTGATCACCTCGGCCGACGGGCTGGACGCGGACGTGACCAATCTGGCCAGCCTGGCCGCGGCGGAGGCACGCGCACCGGTCGTGCTGGCCGGTCACTCGCTCGGCGGGATCGCGGCCGCGCTGAACGCGGCCCGGCAGCCCAGCCGGTACGCGGGGCTCGTCCTGTCCGGCACCACCCTGTCCGAGCCACCCCCGGATAACGGCGTGGCTTTCGCCGACACGGGCGATGACGAGTTCGACATGGCGGCCAGCGATCTGTCGGCCGACCCGCACTACCTGGCCCAGCTGGCCGGCGATCCGCTGATATTCACCGGGGGGGCGGCCATGGCCCGGTCACTGCGCCGCATTCTGCCGCCCATCTGGGCTGAGCTGGCCAGCACATTGCCCGGCCTGGACCTGCCGGTGCTGCAGGTGCATGGGGACCTGGACCAGGTCGCCCCGGTGCAGGTGGCCCGGGCCTGGGCGGTCCGGCTGCCACGGGCCCGGCTGATCACCATCCCCGGCGCCCGGCACGACGTGCTCAACGACACCGCGCACCAGGCCGTGGCGGAGGCCATCGCCGGCTTCATCGCGACCGTGACCAGCAGCCCGGTGTACTGGTCGGACCAGGAGTCAGGATGATGCAGCGTATCGACCGGACCCTGCGGGTGGCCGCCATCGGCGGCGACGGGATCGGCCCCGAAGTGGTCGAGGCCACCATCCCGGTGCTGCAGGCCGCCGCGGCCCTGGACGGCGTGCGGATCGGGGTGGACCGCCTCGACTGGGGTGGTGAGCGCATGATCCGCACCGGGCGGCCGATGCCCGCGGACGGCCCCGGCGTGCTGCGCGCGTTCGACGCCGTGCTGTTCGGCGCGGTCGGCCGCCCGGACGTGCCGGACCACGAGCTGGTCTGGGGGCTGATCATCGAGCTGCGGCAGCGGCTGGGCCTGTCGCTGAACCTGCGCCCGTGCCAGTCCTGGGCCGGGGTGCCCAGCCCGCTGCGCGACCCGGACGGCATCGACCTGCTCATCGTGCGGGAGAACACCGAAGGCGAGTACGTGGGCGTCGGCGGCCGTACCCACCGGCAGTCGCCCCGTGAGGTGGCCATCGAGGTGGCCGTGCACACCCGGGAGACGATCGAGCGGATCGCCCGGTTTGCCTTCGGCCGGGCCCGGGCCCGGCGCGGCCAGGTCGCGCTGGTGACCAAGTCCAACGCGATGCGCTACGGGTACACGCTGTGGGACGAGGTGGTGGCCGGAATCGCCGCCGAGTACCCGGACATCGGGTACGAGGCGGTGCTGGTGGACGCGATGGCCGCCCGGATGGTGGAACGCCCCGCCTCGCTGGACGTGGTGCTGGCCGGCAACCTGTTCGGCGACGTGCTGTCCGACCTGGCCTGCAGCTTCACCGGTGGGCTTGGCCTGGCGCCGAGCGCGAACGTGGCCTACGACCGGGCCGTCCCCGGGATCTACGAGCCGGTGCACGGCTCGGCGCCGGGCATCGCCGGGCTGGGCATCGCCAACCCGTGCGCCTGCCTGCTGTCCGCCGCGTTCCTGCTCGGCGACCTTGGCGCCGCCCGGGGCGCGCAGGCCATCCAGCAGGCGGTGGCGGCCACGCTGCGCCGCCCGGACGGCCGCACCCCCGATGTCGGCGGCGCCGCCACCACCAGCCAGGTGGCCCAGCAGGTGCTGGCCGGGCTGGCCGCACAGCCGGCCACCGCGGGAGGTTAGTCATGGTCAGCAACGACCCGGGCTGGCTGCCCGCCTGGCAGCTCCGCGACCAGATGGTGGCCGGCCAGCGCTCGCCGGTGGACGTGACCGCCGCCGCGCTGGACCGGATCGCCGCGCTCGACGGCGAGCTGCACGGCTTCATCACCGTCGCCGCCGGCCAGGCGCTGGCCGAGGCCCGTGAGCGGGAGCAGGCCCTGGCCGGGGGCCAGCCACCCGGCCCGCTGTTCGGCGTCCCGGTCTCGGTCAAGGACCTGTACTGGACCGCCGGGCTGACCACCACGGCCGGATCGCTGATCTACCGGGACTTCGTGCCGGAAGAAGACGCGGTGCACGTGGCCCGGCTGCGCGCGGCCGGCGCGGTCATCATCGGCAAGACCAACCTGCCCGAGTTCGCGCTGTTCCCGCGGACCGTCAACCGGCTGCTGCCGGAGTGCCGCAACCCCTGGGACCTGGGCCGCAGCCCGGGCGGGTCGAGCGGCGGCTCGGCCGCCACCGTTGCCGCCGGCCTGACCCCGGTCGCGCTGGCCAGCGATGGCGGCGGCTCGATCCGCATCCCCGCCGCGCTGTGCGGGGTGTACGGCCTGTACCCGGGCAACGGCCTGCTGCCACGGCACGGCGGCATCGGCAGCACCATCATGTTCTCCAACGCCGGGCCGATCACCCGGGACGTGCGGGACGCCGCCATCATGCTCGGCGTGCTGGCCGGGCCGGATCCACGCGACCCGGCCTGCTGGGACGGCCCCGTCCCGGACTATCTGGCCGGGCTGGACGAACCGGTCACCGGGCTACGGATGCGCTGGGTGGGGGACGGCGGCGACGTGGCCGGCCTGGACCCCCGGGTGGTGGCGGCGGCCCGGGACGCGGCCGTGGCGTTCGGTAGCGAGGGCGCGATCGTGGACCAGGCCGGCCAGGGATTCGCCGCCGAGCGGTGGATGGAGTCCTTCTACACCATGCTGCTCGCCGACCGGTACGCGTCGATCGGGCAGCAGCTGTACACCAACCCGGCCACCCGCGGCCTGCTGTCCGAGTACGGGCGGTCGCATTTCCAGCGCGGCGCCGCCGTCACGGGCGGCGAGTACTCGCACGCGCTCAGCCTGCGCAGCTCGGTCATCGCCCACCTGCGGGGCCTGTTCGAGGATGCCGACGTGCTGCTCAGCCCGACGGTGGCGGCGGTCGCGCCCGCGGTCGGGGCCATCGACCGTGGCCCGCTGGTGGCGTTCACGTTCTGCGTCAACTACGCCGGGTTCACCGCGGCCACCGTGCCCTGCGGGCTGGTCGAACGGGCTGCCCATCGGGCTGCAGCTGATCGGGCGGCCGGGCAGCGAGGCGCTGCTGCTGCGGGTCAGCCGGGCGTTCGAGCGGCTACGGCCGTGGGCGGACCGGTGGCCCCCGGTGGCGGTGGCCCATTAGTGCAGCGTGCGGCCGCCGTCCACGGCCAGCACCGAACCGGTGACGTAGCCCGCCTCCGGGCCGCACAGGTAGGCGATCGCCCCGGCCACCTCTGCGGGCTGGCCCGCCCGCTTGACCGGGTAGTCGGCGAACCCGGCCACCGCGGCCCGCTCACCTGGCGGGCGGTCCCGCTGCACCCGCGCGGCCAGCGGTGTGTCGATCTGGCCTGGGCACACGCAGTTGGCCCGTATGCCGTCGGCGGCGTAGTCGATCGCGATGCTGCGGGTCAGCCCGATCAGCGCCGCCTTGGCCGCGCTGTAGGCGGCCAGCCGCGGCATCGGCCGCAGCCCGGCCGCCGACGCCACCGTGACCACGCTGGCCGGGCGGTTCAGCACCGGCAGGAAGGCGCGATACGTCAGCCACGCGCCGCGGACGTTGACCGCGAACACCTCGTCCCAGTCGGCGTCGGTACAGTCGGCGGCCGCGCCGGCCACGGCCACCCCGGCGGTGATGATCAGCAGGTCGCAGCGGCCGAATTCCGCCGTCACCTGGCCGGCCGCGGCGGCCAGCGACCCGGCGTCGGTCACGTCGGTGCGGAGCACGAGGTCGGCGCGGGCGCCGTCGGTGACGCGATCCAGCACGGCCACCCGGGCGCCGTCGGCGGCCAGCCGCCGCACCGTGGCCTGCCCGATCCCGCCCGCCCCGCCGGTCACCACGGCGGTCAGGCCCGCCAGCCGGCCCGCGCGCCCCGCTCACCCGGCCGCCGCCAGCAGCCCCGGGCGGACCTGCGCGCACAGCGCCTCCAGCGTGCTGAGCTGCCCGCCAGCGCTGAGCACGTGCCGGATGAACTCCTCGAGCACCCACATCCGGGCCGGGCGCCCGATGACCTGCGGGTGCATGGCGACCACCATGCACCGGCCGGGTTCCTGGCTCAGCCCGTCGTACTCCCGGCACCAGGTCTCCAGCACCGCGCTGGGCGCGGCCATCGACCGGCCGGGCAGCCGGTTGCTGTACAGCCAGAACGGCGCGTCGTCCAGCGCCCAGGCGAACGGGAACTCGACGATCTGTGACACAAGGCCGTCCAGCTCCAGCAGGTACGGGCTGTCCCGGTCGAACATGTTGCTGGAGAACTCGAATCCGTACTCCTGCAGCAGGCCGAACGTCCACGGCGTGAACTCAGCCGCCGGGGACCGGAAGCCGGTCGGCGCCACCCCGGAGAACTCCTTGATCAGCGTGTAGGCGCGGTCCATCTCCGCCCGCTCCTGCTGCTCGGTGAGCTGGTCCGCCCAGGTGTGGCTGTAGCTGTGGTGCTGGATGCGGAAGCCCGCGTCGAGGATGCTCTGTACCGCCGCCGGATGCGACTCGATGATCTGGCCGGGCACGAAGAAGCTGGCCGGCACGCCCAGCCGGGCCAGCAGCCGCAGGATGCGCGGCAGGCCTTCGCGGATCCCGTACCAGCCCTGGGACAGCCAGACCGGCCGGCTGGCCGACTCCGGATCGCGGGCCAGCCAGAGCAGTTCCGCGTCCACGTCGAAGGTGAGGACGACTGCCGTATCGCTCACATGCACCTGCCACTCAGCCGTCGCGGTAAGCGACACCTGCCCTATGCGGTCTCTGGCCGGACCAGTAGACTGTCCCACAGCATCTGCCCGTGTCAAGGCAGCCCAGACCCGCTGAGGAGCGCATGACCGATGTTTGAGCCGGTGCGCCCGGTGCGGGCTTACGAGCTGATCGTCCAGCAGATCGAAAGCGCGATCTTCGACGGCTCACTCACCCCCGGCATGCGGCTGCCCTCCGAGCGGGAACTGATGACCCAGTTCGGGGTGAGCCGGTCCACCGTCCGTGAGGCGCTGCGGGTGCTGCAGAGCGAGGGCAAGGTCGCGTCCCGGCCCGGCGACCCGCATGGCCCGGTGGTCCTGCCGTTCTCCACCACCGCGCTGCACAAGTCGATGTCCAGCCTGGTCCGGGCGGAGACCGTCGGGCTGGCCGACCTGCTGCAGTTCCGGATGATGACCGAAGGGTGCGCCAACCAGCTGGCCGCCGTGTTCCGCACCGACCAGCAGCTGGCGGCGATGCAGGCCGCACTGGAAAAGATGCGGGCCAGCGTCAAGCAGGACGAAGCCGCGTTCGCCTATTCGGATGTCGCGTTCCACGACCTGATCGCCGAGGCGGCCAGTAACAAGCTGCTCCAGGTGGCCAACGACGTGGTGCGCTCGGTGGTGCTGCAGTTGATCGAGCGCAAGATCACCCAGTCGGCGGACCGGGAGGCGCAGATGCTGGACAGCTGCCGCCGCCACGCCCTGGTGCTGGACGCGGTCCGGGCGCAGGATCCGGTGGCCGCGCGCCAGCTGGCCCGCAAGCACATCTTCGAGTACTACGCCCCGTACCTGGACGAGTCCGAGGTCGGCCGGCTGACCGTGCTGATCGAGGGCAGCGCTGTTTAGCCGCGCAGCGTCATGACCAGGCCGCGGCGTACTGGCCAGCGAGCCGCGCGCACACGGCACGGGCCAGCCCGCGGCCCGGCGTTACGCTAGCCACACACTCACCGGCGCACGGGGGAGGGCATGGTCATGGCAGGACTGTGGCGTGGCGGCCGGGATGCACGCGGCCGCGGCCCGGCTGCCGGCCGAGGGTGGGCTGCCCTCGTTCGCCGGGGCGACCGGGTGGCTCAACTCGCCGCCGCTGACCCCGGCCGACCTGCGCGGCAAGGTGGTCCTGGTCAACTTCTGGACCTACACCTGCATCAACTGGCTGCGCACCCTGCCCTACCTCCAGGCCTGGGCCGCGAAGTACGCCAGCCAGGGGCTGGTGCTGGTCGGCGTGCACACCCCGGAGTTCCCGTTCGAGCACAACCCGGACAACGTCCGCTGGGCCATCCGGGAGATGGGCATCGGCTACCCGGTCGCGGCCGACAACAACTATGCGGTCTGGGCGGCCTTCGGCAACCACTACTGGCCCGCGCTGTACCTGGCCGACGCGGGCGGCAGCATCCGGTATCACCACTTCGGCGAGGAGGCGTACGCCCGGTCAGAAATGGCTATCCAGCAGCTGCTGGCCGAGGCGGGCGCGGCCGTCAAGATGGATCTGGTCCCGGTGGACCCGGGCGGCCTGGCCGTCGCCGCCGACTGGGACACGCTGCGCTCCCCGGAGAACTACCTCGGCTATGAGCGCACCGAGAACCTGGCGTCGCCCGGCGGCCCGGTACCCGGGGCGCACCGCTACACCGCCCCGGGCCGGCTGCAGCTCAACGAGTGGGCGCTGTCCGGGGACTGGACCATGGCGGAACAGGCCGCCACGCTGACCGCGGCCGGCGGGCGGATCGCCTGCCGGTTCCAGGCCCGCGACGTGAACCTGGTCATGGGCCCGGCCAAGCCCGGCACCATGGTGCCGTTCCGTGTCCTGCTCGACGGGCAGCCGCCGGGTCCTGCGCACGGCCTCGACGTGGCCGCCGACGGCGCGGGCACGGCCCAGCAGCAACGGCTCTACCAGCTCATCCGCCAGCCCGGCCCGGTCGCCGAGCGCACCATCGAGATCACCTTCCCGGACGCCGGCATCCAGGGCTACGCGTTCACGTTCGGCTAGCTGGCCGGCCAGCTGGGCCGGTCAGCTGAGCTGATCAGCCGACCTGGCTGGCCTGGCCGGCCCAGAACGGCGCCCGCAGCTGGCGCTTGAGCAGCTTGCCCGAGCCGGTGCGGGGGAGTTCGGCCACGAACGACACCGAGCGCGGGCACTTGTAGCCGGCCAGGTGCTGGTGCGCGTACCCGATCACGTCCGCCTCGGACAGTGCCGCGCCGGGGCTGCGCACCACGGTGGCATGCACCTGCTCACCCCACTGCTCGGACGGGATGCCGAACACCGCCACGTCGAAAATGCCCGGATGCTGTTCCAGGGCGGCCTCGATCTCGGCCGGGTACACGTTCATGCCGCCGGAGATGATCATGTCGCTCTTCCGGTCGCAGATGTAGTAGTAGCCCTCGTCGTCCCGGTAGGCGATGTCACCCACGGTGTGGAAGTCGCCCCGCGTCGCGGCCTGGTAGCTTTCCGGCTGCTTGTAGTACTCGTTGAACACCCCGGTGGACCGGACGTACAGCTCGCCCGGATGGTCGGGCCCGGTCCCGGTCACCTCGCCGCCTGACGGGTCCAGCAGCCGGATCTCGATACCGGGCGCTGGCTTGCCGCACGAGCCCGGCTTGCGCAGCTGGTCCGCGGGCTCGAGCACGCAGTTCACCCCGAGCTCGGTCGAGCCGTAGATCTCCCAGAGTGATCCGGCCGGGAAGTCGGCCAGGTAGGCCTGTTTGAGGGCCATGCTCCACGGCGCGGCGTTGGCCAGCATGATCCGCATCGACGACCGGTCATAGCGCGCCTTGACCTCGGCTGGCAGCGCACACACCAGCCGGATCAGCGGCGGCGCCGCGAACGTGGACGTGGCCCGGTAGGTGTGCACCAGCCGGAGCCAGTCCTCCGGGTCGATCTTCCGCTGCACGATGATCGTCTGGCCGAGCAGCAGCCCGGCGCTCATGAACGCCAGCGGGCCGCTGTGATACAGCGGCCCGGAGGTGATGTAGATGTCGTCCGGGGCACAGCCGATGAGCCCGAGCAGGGCGATGGACGTGCTCTGGTCGCGCTGCTTGCGGTACGCGCCCTTCGGCTTGCCGGTCGTGCCCGAGGTGTAGATCATCGTCGCGCTGGTGTCCTCGGTCTGCCCGGCCGGCGGCGTGGCCGGGGCCTGGGCGACCAGTTCCTCGCCGAGCATCCCGTCCGGGGCGGCGCCGCTGTGGACCAGCACATGGCGCAGGTTGCCCAGCGCCCGCCGTCGGGCGGCGGAGCAGGTGCGCGTATTCCGCGTCCACGTAACCGGCGCAGGCGTCGGAATGGGCCACGATGTACGGGCTTCTGGGCGGTCAGCCGGTAGTTCAGCGGGACCGCGACCGCCCCGAGCTTCCTGGTCGCGTTGATCACCGCCACGACCTGCGGCGAATTGGGCCCGCACCAGATCACTTTGTCGCCGCTGGCCACGCCGAGCGAGGCCAGCGTGTTGGCCAGCCGGTTGGCCTCCGCCTCGAGCTGGGCGTAGGTCCACGACACCACCCCGGCTCCAGGCCGGTCATCGACCACGGCTAGCTTGCCGGGCTGAGCTGAGGCGTAAACGGTCAGGACATCGGGCTGATGCTCGTCGGCCACATCCGTCATCCTCGCCGCTGCCGTCGCAGGCCGCAATGAGCGGCCGCGGGAATCCCGGCTCGCCCGGCGCCGGCCGCTCACCCTGCGGGTGGAGTCCTACCTGACCATGAAGAAGATCAAGGCCTGCCCTGACCGGGCCGCGCGCCGACACCACCTGGTCCAGGACCTGGCGAGTGAGCTGGGTGTCTGGATGGCCGGGGCCGAAGACCCGCTGCCGCGCGTCCAGGGTTCGCCGGTGCAGCTGCTCGGCTTCGCCGTAGCGGCCCTGCGCGGCCAGCGTGCAGGCCAGCCCGTGCTGGGTGAGCAGGGTGGCCGGGTGGTCGGCGCCGCGGACCTGCTGCTGGGCCATGAGCACCTGCCGGAGCTGCTGCTCGGCTTCCGCGTGGCGGCCCTGCTGCGCGATGCACCAGCCGAGGGCGCGGCCGCTGCCCAGCACGTGCGGGTGATCAGCCGTCTCCACCTGCCGCTGATCCCGCATGACCGCCCGGAACTGCTGTTCCGCTTCGGCGTGGCGGCCCTGCTGGGCAATGGCCCAGGCCAGCGTGTGCCGGGTGACCAAAGTGTCCGGATGCTGATCACCGAGAACCCGGCGGCGGCCATCGAGCACCTGCCGGTAGGTACTCTCGGCTTCCTCGTACCGGCCGAGCCGCACCAGCAGCCGGCCGAGCCAGTGCCGGGTGGTCAGCGTGAGGGGGGCGTCGGGGCCAATGATCCGCTCCTGGTCGGAGAGCAGCTCCCGGTGCAGCGTCTCGGCCTGGGAGTCGCGCATGAAACCGAGCACCCGGACCAGCTCGAACCGGGTGGTGAGGGTGACGCGGTCCTCGCGGCCGAGCGACCTTTCCTGGCCCGGCAGCACGTCCCGGTACAGGCGTTCTGCGTCCTGGTTGCGGCCTTGCTCCGCGACCGCGCAAGCCAGGGCCCGGCGGATGGCCAGCCGGGCCGGATGGTCCGTGCGGAGCCCGGCGCCGGCGGCAATCCCGGCGTGAGCCAGTTCCTCGGCCGTGCCGGGCAGGCCGCCGAGCACGAGCGCCTCGGCCGTCAGCGCGGTCACCTCGATCAGCTCCGTCCGGGCGGCCTCGCTGAGCAGCTCGGTGAGCCAGCCCAGCAGGGCCAGCAGGTGCGGGGCGAAGCCCTGATAGGCCGGCCAGTCAGCTGGGCTGGCCGGGTCCAGCCGGGCGCAGGCGGCGTGCAGCAACCGGACGGCGGCGGTGCCGATGGCGGTCCGGTCCGGGCCGGGCTCGGTGCGCAGCTGGGCGCGGTTCGTGTCGGCCACGACGGGGTGCACGGTCACGGTGTGCGCGGACACGGTGTGCGCGCCGGGCTGGTCGCCGCCGGTCGCCGTGTCCAGTAGGCCGGCCGCGGCCAGTCCGGCCAGGGCCTTGAGGATCCGCCGCTCCGCCTCGTCGGCCGCGGCCCGGTCGGTGGCGGGCGGCGGGCCTGCCCGGGCCAGCAGGCCTGCCACCCGCCGGGGCGGCAGCATCCGCATTGGGATGGGGGTGGCGGGCGCGTAGCAGGACAGCAGGAGCAGCAGCGGCCGTGTCTTCCGGCTGGCTGTGATCCGCCAGTGCATCGAGCGACAGCTGCCAGGTCCGCTGGATATCCGTCCGCGTGTCATAGGCGGCATCGCCGAGATCGGCCAGAGCGGCGGGCAGCTCCGCGCTGTCCAGCGCGCGCTGGTAGGCGGCGAAGGTCGGCCAGCGGGCGAACGGCGACGCCAGGTGCGCGCCCGCCAGATGGAGTGCCAGGGGCAGGCCGCCCAGGCGGCGGCCCAGCTCGCGGGCTTCCCGGCCGTCCGGGTCAGCGACGGCGGGGGCCAGGTCGGCCAGCACGTCGGCGGCGGCGGCGTCATCCAGCGGGGGCAGCTCGCGAAGCGTGACGCCGCGTCCCCAGGTGCGGGCATCCCGGTTGCGGGTGGTGACGATCACCGCGCCGCGTGGATCGGGCCGCAGCCAGCCGATGTAGTCCGCCGGGGTAACGCCGGGCCCGGCCAGCACCGCGGGGTCGTCGGCATTGTCGAAGATCAGCAACCATCGCCCGCGGGCCGGGTTCGCGCCGTTGAGGTACTCCCACGCCCGGTCCGCGGCGGTCGGCGCGCGGTCGCCGACCGGGCCGGTGACGGTCTCGGGCGCGCGCAGCTCGCGGAGGAGCTCCAGCATGCCTCCGGTCAGCGAAGCGGTGTCCGCGGCCGAGACCCACCACACCCGCCACCCTCTGGCCCGGGCCGCCCGGGCTAGGGCCAGCGCGACGGTGGACTTGCCCAGTCCGCCCATCCCGGCCAGGACCCAGGCCCGGCCGGACGGCCGCCGCCCGCGCGACCCGGTCCCGCCCAGCCGCCGCCGGTGGGTCAGCGCGGTGCGCAGTTCCGCGAGCAGCGCATCACGGCCGCGGATCTCAGCCGGAAGCCGCCCAAACGGTGCCGCCACCGGCAGGCGGCTCCCGTTATCCGCGCCGCCCGGCCGCCCAGCCGCGGGCGGTGCCGCCCCGGCCACCTCCGTAGCCGCCCGGCGGGACCGCAGTGCCCAGGTCAGCATGGCCGCCGACGTGCCCAGCGCGGACAGGACGACGGCCAGGATGGCCGCCATTGAGGTCAGCCAGGCCAGCCGTCCGGCGCTGGTCGTGGTCACCGCCCAGACCAGGAAGCCCACCGCGGCCCCCGCCAGCAGGAGCGCAGCCGCCGCTACGATCACTCGCTGCCGCGCGGCATCAGCCAATAAGCGCCGCCAGGCGGCCATGCTCATCAGTGTCATCCCCCCATCGGCCGCGGCCACCCGGGCCGCGGAAACCAGCACCTGCGCCAATCTTGCCGCAGTCAACGCGCTGCGCAGGGGAGCCACCTCGCTGCGTAACACAATCGGTGGGTTGAGCCGCGTCAGTGGGTTGTGCCACGTCGGCGGAACCGCTACAAAGAGATGCCGTAGA
>CAVVGF010000068.1:0-50711 GCA_963747705.1 uncultured Actinomycetes bacterium
GACAACGAGGAAGTTGTCCGGGAGACGTTTACCGACATCACCAGCATCGAGCGCGAGGACGGCTGGGTGGTGCTGTTCCGCGGCCCGGACGCCTACCTGCGTGTGCAGGAGGCGCACGTTCAGGACCTGGAGCTGCTGGACAACAACTGAGCACCGGGCCCCGCAGCCGCGCGGCGGCGGCGCGGCGTTACCGGCCTGATCTGGTCAGCTCGGCCGCGAGCGAAGCGGGGCTGCGTCCGTGTCCAGTGGCGCGCGGCCGACCAGGAGCCGGTAGTAGAGCACCCCGTAGGCCATGTCGGTCCAGGCCGCGCTGCCGCGCCTGCGCCGGACGGGTCGGTGACCATTGTCACGGCGGCATCGGCCCGCGCCGCCTTCGCCGGCACCGCCGGGCTGGCCGCGGTCAACGGGGCACTGGAAACGATGGTCGCCCCGCTCGCGGTGGAACTGGCCCCGCTCCGGGTGAACGCGGCCTCGCCGGGCGTCATCGACACGCACTGGTGGAACGCCATGCCGGAGGATCAGCGGCGGGCCTACTTCGAGGCGGTGGCGGCCGTCAGCCCGGTGCGCCGGGTCGGCCAGCCGGATGACGTCGCCGACGCCATCGTCTACCTGGCCGGCGCTGGCTTCATCACCGGCACCGTCCTGGAGTGCACCGGCGGGTCCAACCTCACCGCTGCAGCGCTCGCTAACTGACCCCGCACGCGGTGCTGGCCCTGATGGTTGACGGGACGCCGGAAGGGGGACAGTTGAGTCGTGTTGCCGCTGCCTCGGTGGGAGAACAGCCAGCCGGTGCTGCACACCGCCCACGGAGCCGGTAACTGGATCGGCGCGGCCAGTGCCCTCGTCCACGACGGCTACATCTACCTGGCCTACCGGGACCGGCACCCCGTCGAGCAGGGCCGGGGGAACCAGGCCTATGTAGCCCGCTCCCCGGTGGACGACGGGATCAATTTCGAGACGCTGTGCGTCATCAACAAAACGGACATGGACGCGGAATCGCTGGAACGACCCGCGCTGGACGTGACCCCGGAAGGGGCCTGGGACCTCTACCTGAGCTGCGCCACGTTCAACTCCAAGCACTGGCGCATCGAAAGGCTGCGGGCCAGCCGCCCCGAGGAGTTCAGCCCCCGGACCCGCGAGACCGTCTTCCCGGGCAGCTCGGCGTTCGGCATCAAAGACCCGGTGCTGCTGCGCGACCACGAGCTGCGCATCTGGGCCACGCTGCATCCGCTGACCGAAGGGGACGACAACGCGGACCGGATGATCAGCGTCGACGCCCGCACGTGCAAAACGGTCATGGGGCCGGAGCCGGGCACGTGGTACAGCCGCGGGACGCGGATCACGGCGGTCGTCGGCGAGTACGCCTATTTCGATGGCCGGGCATCGGCGGCGCAGAACTTCGAGGAACGAACCGGCGTCGCCCGGTGGCACGAGTCCCGGTATGTGCCCGAAGGCCGGCCCGGCGTCCAGTCCGTTCGGTGGCGGCGCGCTGCGCTACGTGTCGGTGATCACGCTGCCGGATGGGGCGCAGCGGCTGTACTACGAAAGCGCCACCGAGTACGGCAGCCATGAATTGCGCACCGAACTGCGCCGGATCAGCACGGATAGCTGATCTGACGGAGGACGGTCACCCCCCTGCCAGGCAGGTTACGCGGGCAGCTGGGGGGCGCCCGCCTGGGAAGCCAGCGCCAGCTGCATGACCCGGCATGCCTCGCCGAGCGCTTCGGCCAGGCCCTTCTCGTTGCCGTAGAAACGCTGCGCGGGCAGCGGAATCGATACCGCCGCGAAACCGCCGTCCGGGGTGGGCACCACCCGGCCCACCGCACAGATCCCGGTGGAGTGTTCTTCCCGGTCGTAGGCGACACCTGACGACCGGGTCTCGGTGAGCTGGCCGAGCAGCGCGGGCAGGGTGGTGATCGTCCGGTTGGTGAGCGGGGCGAAGCTGGACCCGATCAGCGCATCGATGAGCGGGTCCGGCAGCGTGGCCAGCAGCGCCTTGCCGTTCGCGCTGCAGTGCAGCGGGAACGTCTCACCAACCGCGGAGACGGCGCGCAGCCGCTGGTCGGCGGTCACCTGGTCAACCAACAACGACCCGGTGGTCCCAGCGGAGTGAGCAGGTTGGAACGGTCTCGTTGATCTCGGTGGACAGCCGTTCCAGGTACGGGTGCAGGATCGCCAGCTGCGCAGGCCGCCCGCCGGCCGCGGCCAGCTCGGTCAGCCCGGGACCGAGCAGCACCCCGCCCGTTCAGCGCCGGCGGAGTCACCCAGCCGACATGCTGCAGCGCCTCGACGATGCGCTGCACGGTGGACCCGGGCCAGCCCGGTCTCCCGGGCGAGCTGGCCGAGGCTGAGCGACGCCTCGGCCGCATGGAGGGCGTCCAAGAATCGCGGCTGCCCGCTGGATGACCTGAATGCCAGGCTGGCGGGTCGCCAGGCGGGTCCTGGGCCGTTGGCGTGGGCACCTGCCATAGGCTACGCACGATCGGCCCAGGCAGGCAGAGCAGGGCTTCTGTCTCCGCGACGGACGCGACGCCACGGTCGAGATCGCGGGCCAGCTGGGCGGCCCGGGCGACGAGCGGGAGGTTGCCCGCCGCGAGTTCGCCCTTCCGCACGTGCAGCGTGTCTTCCAGGCCGGCCCGGGCGTTGCCGCCGAGGGCCAGGCCGATGGCGGTGAGGTCGAGGTTGGCCCGGCCGATCGCGATCACCTGCCAGATCGCGTCCGGGGGGAGCTGCCGGACCATCATGACCAGGTTGTCCGCGGTGGCGGCCATGCCCCCCGGACGCCGAGCACGATGCTGAACTGGAGCGGCTCGTCCAGCAGCCCCTGGTCGTGCAGCCGCAGGCAGGCCTGCAGGTGCCCGGTGTCGTAGATCTCCAGTTCCGGTTTGACGCCCAGGTCGCGCATGCGCGCGGCGAGACGGCGCACCCCGGCGGGCGGGTTGCGGAACTCGCCGTCGCCGAAACTCATCGAGCACGGGTTGAGGGTGGCCATCCGCGGGCGCAGCTCGGCGAGTTTTCCCGCTCCTCGAACGGCACGTCCAGCCCGACACCGGTGGACATCTGGATCAGGATGTCGCACCGGGCCCTGATCAGCTCCATCACCCGGCGGGCGATGCCCAGGTCGGCGGTGGGGCGCTGCCGGTGGTCACGAAGATGAATGTGGGCCACGGCCGCGCCCGCCTGGCAGGCCTCGGCGACCGCGTCGGCGATCTCCTCGGGGCTGGTGGGCAGCGCCGGGTTGTCGGCCTTGGTCGCGATCGGCCCGGTGGGCGCGACGGTGAGGACGGCTTTCACAGCGTCGGCACCGGCATCGCGATGACCACGAGCAGCGACGCGTCCTGCCCGGAGCGGTTCTCCAGGCTGCGCACGGTTCCCTTGGGCAGATGGACCGAGTCGCCCGCGCGGATCGTGCTGTCCTGGCCGTCGGTGCTGAGTACCAGCTCGCCGTCGAGCACGACGTAGACGGTTTCCTCCGCGGTGGGCGCCTGTTCGGCCCGGCCGCCGGGCAGGTACCGGGAGCGGCCGACCCCGAACCGGCTGGTCGGCCCGGCCTCGTGCCCCTGCAGCCGGACGGCCTGCACGTCCTGGTGCAGCGGTGGATCGTAGGGCGGCGCTTCGCCGGCCGTGGTGATGCGCACGCTCACGCTCCCTGCCCGGTCTCGATGCGGTAGCCGCCCGACGGGTCGGTGATCGCGACCAGCCGGACGATGCAGCCGTCGCCGCCCACCCACCGCCACGGGAAGGCGGCCAGCGTGACTCGTTTGCCGGTGACCCGGTCCAGGTCACCGCCGACGTTCTCGAAACCGATGATGCCCTTGCTCAGGATGGCCCTGTGGCAGGGCTCCCACTCCGGGAAATCGTCCAGCACCTTGCGGCCGGTCTCCGCCTCGTACTCGGCCACCGCCCACGGCAGCAGCCCGCCCTGCTGCTCGGCCGGGCCATGCGGGCCGATGGCGGTGGCCAGCGGATGATCGAGGGCCTGGGTGTCGGTGCCGACCGCCTTGACCCCGCGCGCCGCGAACCATTCACCGGCTTCCTTGTAGAAGCCGGGCGAGTAGGCGTAGTAGTGCGCGTTGTCGCCGTAGTAGTGATGCCAGCCGGTGTTGACGATGACGATGTCGCCCGGCCGGATCTCCGGGCGGGCCGCCTCGAGGTCGTCCGGGGTGACCACGCCCCACTTGTCCTTGGGGATGGACACCACGACACCGGTGCCGAAGAACGAGGACAGTGGCACCTCGTGCAGGAACGGTGTTCCCTCTACGACGTGCGCGGGCGCGTCGATGTGCGTGCCGGAGTGCATCACCGTGGTGATCTTCTGGGTGAGCACCCGGCTCTTGGCCATGCCGTGCAGCCGCTCGATCTTAACGTCCTCGAAGTAGGGCCAGCACGGCGTGCCGTGCCCCCACTGGTGGGACAGCTCGCAGAACTCCAGGCCCCGTTCCGCGTCGCCGACCGGCCAGCTGAATGGTTCGGTGCGGGCGCGGGCACGGCGAGGTCGTGTACGGGGTTGTCCAGGCTGGTCATGGCGGCCCTGCCTTTCTTCCTGAGGTTGGATTTCCAGCTGCCGGCTGACGTGATCGGCCAGTCGCTGCGCGGCGGACTCGCGCGCGCCCGGGCGGCCAGGAAAGGAAGCCGGCACCGGTGCGCGCGCCCAGCCGCCCGGCCCCGGCCAGCTCGCGGGAGCAGCGGCGATGGGCCGGGATCGGCGTTGAGGCTGGGCAGCACCGCCTCGTGGATGGCCAGGGTCAGGTCCAGGCCGACGTAGTCGGCGTTCTCCAGCGGCCCCATCGCGGCCAGCCGCAGCCCGATCGTGTTGCGCACCACCAGGTCGAACGTGCCAGCGTCGCAGACGCCGTCGGCGACCAGCGCGATGGCCTCACGCCAGAGCGCGTGCTGCAGCCGGTTGCCGACGAAGCCGGGCACATCCCGCTCCACCCGGACCGGCAGCTTCCCCAGCGAGCGCAGCAGGCTCTCGGCCCGGTCCATGGTCTCGTCGGAGGTGTCCCGGCCCCGGACGACCTCGACCACCGGGATCAGGCCGGGCGGATTCCACCAGTGCGTGCCCACCGGCCAGCCCGGCAGCTAGCCCGCGCCGCGATCTGGCTGACCGGCAGCACCGACGTGTTGGTGGCCAGCAGCGCGTCCGGGTTGGCCGCGTCCACCTGCGCGAACAGTTCCTGCTTGGCGGGCAGATGCTCGGCGACCGCCTCCACCACGACGTCTGCGTCCGCGACCGCCGCGCGCAGGTCCTGGTGTGCGGTGGCCTGCGCCAGGCCAGTTCGCTGCGGCCCGCGCCGACGCGTCCGGGTCGGCGTCGAACAGCCGCAGGCGGGGTGCCCGTGCCCGGCGACCACACCGGCGATCCCGGTGCCCATCAGCCCGGTGCCGAGCACCGCCACCGTCAGCATGCGGTGTAGCCCCCGTCTAGGTAGAGCACCTGTCCGGTGAGGAACGCCGAGGCGTCCGACAGCAGGTAGATCAGCGCGCCCGCGAAGTCCTCGGGCTCGGCCAGGCGGCCGAGCGGGATCCGGGCCAGCATCGCCTCCCGGGTGGTGCGCGCCTTCTCGTCATCGGCGTACATCCACGCGGTGAGCTCGGAGCGGAACACCGTCGGGGCGATCGCGTTCACCCGGATCCCGGCCCGGCCCCACTCGGCGGACAGCGACTTGGCCAGCAGGTCCACCGCTGCTTTCGACGGGCAGTACGCGGTGTACCCGGCGGGATGCCCCAGCCGCCCCCGGGTGGACGAGACCAGCACCACGCTGCCGCCATCGCCCTGCTCGAGCAGCTGCCGGCCCGCCGCCTGGCAGACCAGCCACGAGCCGCGCACGTTGGCGTCCAGTACCCGGTCGAAGTCCGTACCTGCATGTCGGTGATCGGCGCGACATGGTTCGTCCCGGACGCCACCAGCACGCCGTCGAGCCGGCCGTGGGCCGCTACCGCGGCACGCACCATGTCCGCCGCGTCCTCGGGGGTCTCCGCGCGGCGCGGCACAGTGACCGCGCGGGCTAGCTCCGCGGCCACCTCCCGCAGCCGGGGAGCGTTGCCGCTGGCCAGCGTCAGCCGCGCGCCGGCCCCGCTCAGCGCGGCGGCGGCCGCCGTGCCCAGTGCCCCGGTCGCGCCGGTGATCAGGATCGACTTTCCGGTCAGGCGGAACAGATCCACCCCGTCGGCCTCAGGCCGACCCGTACGTGCGCCCACCTGCTGGCTTCCTTCCGGAGTGGACCATCGCCGCGCAGCTGTACTCGGGATGCAGTACAGCTGTATCGCCTGAAGGGACGTTAGTCCGCCACTATCGCCTAGGTCAAGACCGGATCACGCCCGGCCGGGACTCGCCGTTGACCCTTGACCGGCCAGCGGCGAGAGCTAATGTCCCACTACACCGATACATCTGTATCGCATTTAATAAGATGCCTCGGCGGGCACATGTCAGTCGTGAATCGGCGCAGGTCTCAGCGAAGGAGCCGAGGCAGGATGATCCGTCAACTACGCGCTACACCATGCTGGCGGCTGCCGCCTGGAGCCGCGGCTGCTGAGCCTGGCCATCGTGGCGTCGGCCTGTGCCGGCGGGCGGCCAGTCGTCCGGGTCCGCCGGGGCCCCGATCACGCTGGGTGCGAGCCTGTCCCTCACCGGCTCGCTCGGCAGCTTCGGCGTGGACCAGCGGGCCGGCTACCAGCAGGCGGTGGCCGATGCCAACGCCGCCGGGGGCATCAAGATCGGCGGTACCGCCCACCAGGTCAAGCTGGTCATACTGAACAACCAGAGCGATCCGACCACGGCGGCACAGCAGGTGCGCGACCTGGTGCTGAAGGACGGCGCGCAGGCCGTGCTGGGCGCCGGCACCCCCCGATCACGGTGCCGCAAGCGCTGATCGCCGAGTCGCTGAAAGTGCCCTACCTGACGACCAACACGCCGGTCGGCGCGTTCGCGGCGGGCAGCAAGACCGGCTACAAGTACAGCTGGGACATGTTCTTCAGCGAGCCTGAGCAGGCGTCCGGCATCATGCCGCGGTGGACCGGTTCAAGACCAATCACAAGATCGCCCTGTTCACCGACAACGAGCCGGACGGTGTGGTGGAACGGCCGCTGTACAAGGCCGCGGCGGCCGCCGCGGGCGACCACGTGGTCGGCGACTTCTCGTTCCCGGTCGGCACCAGCGACTTCACGTCGTTCATCACGAAAGCCAAGGCGAGCGGAGCGCAGATAGTCGTCGGGCAGATGGACCCGCCGGACGCCGTCACGCTGTTCAAGCAGATGAAATCGCTCGGGTACGCGCCGAAGATCGGGATCATCGCCAAGGCCGGGGATTTCATCTCCTGGGTGCACGCGCTGGGCAACCTGGCCGAGGGGTCGCTGCTGGAGGCGGTGTGGCTGCCGAGCTGGAACTACGCCGGGACCGCGCACATCGAGGCCACGCTGGGCAAGAAGTTCGACAACCTGGGTGACCTGGGCACGGCCACCGCGGCGTACCCGTGGTCCAGGTCATGCTGAACGCGGTCAAGCGGGCCGGCTCCACGGACGCGGCCAAGGTGAACAGCGCGCTGGCCACGACCAGCCTGACCACCCCCTACGGCCAGGTCCACTTCGCGAAGAACCACACCGCGACGATGCGGTTCGCCGTCGCGCAGTGGCAGGGCACCAAGACGGTTCCGGTCTGGCAGGCGGTGCCCGGCACCCACCTGGAGTTCCCGATGGCAGGACTGTGATGCGGGCGGCCGCATCCCTGGGGCCGCCGTGAGCGCGACCGATCTGGTCAACGGGTTCCTGCTGGGCGGGCTGTACGTGCTGGTCGCGCTGGGGTTGTCGCTCGCGTTCGGCGTGATGCGGCTGATCAACCTGGCCCATGGCGCCCTGGTGATCGGTGCGGCCTACCTGGCGCTGTGGCTGTTCACCGAGGCCGGGCTCGGGGCGTTCGCCGCCCTGCCGCTGGTCGTGGTCGCGGCGGTGCTGTTCGGCTACCTGCTGCAGCGGGTGCTGCTGACCCACCTGATGATGCAGAGCTTCCTGCTCGGCATCGTCGGCACGTTCGGCCTGGCCATCATCGCCGAGACGGCGTTCGCGGTCGGCTTCACCTCCAACCCGCAGTCGCTGCCCAGCGCGCTGGGCACCGCAGGCTTCACCGTCTTGGGGGCGTGACCATCCGCGCCGGGCTGCTGCTCGCGTTCGGGCTGGCCGTGGTCCTGTCGCTGGCCCTGCACCTCACCATCCGCCGGACCCGGGCCGGGGCGATGCTGCGCGCGGCCGCGGCCGCGCCCAGGACGGCGCAGCTCATGGGGATCAACGTGCCGCGCGTGTTCGGGTTCACCCTGGCCCTGGCGGCCGGGCTGGCGGCGGTGGCCGGCGTGCTGGAAGGCGTGACCGCCTCGTTCACCCCCACCAGCGACCAGGCCATCTTGCTGACCGGCATCGCCGTCGTCGTTCTCGGCGGCGTGGGCAATGTGCTCGGCACCCTCGTGGCCGGCCTCGGGCTCGGGCTGGTCCAGGCCATCGGCATCGGCATCTTCGGCGGGGGCTACGCCAACCTGGTCGTCTACCTCGTCTTCTTCATCGCCCTGGCCGTGCGGCCCACTGGCCTGTTCGCGAGGAGCAGCCTGTGAGGCCGATCCGGCAGACCTGGGCGCAAACCGAGCCGTGGGGCCGTGAGCGGACGCTGGCCGCGCTCGCGCTGCTCGCCGTGGCCACCGTGGCCGCGCTGATCGGGGCCGGTGCGCTCAACCGCGACGGTCTCAACATCGCGGCCACGCTGTTTGTCTACATCGCCCTGGCGCAGGCCTGGAACATCCTGGCCGGGCTGAGCGGCCAGGTGTCGCTCGGCGTCGGGGCCTTCGTCGGGACCGGTGCCTACGCGCTGGGCCTGGTCATGGTGCACGCCGGGGCTGGCCTGCTGGCCGGGCTGGTGGTGGCGGCCGTGGCGGGCGGGCTGCTCGGCCTCATCCTGACCGTCCCGCTGCTGCGGCTGCGCGGGGACTACTTCGCGGTCGGCACCCTGGCCGCCGCGCTGGCGCTGCAGGCCTGGCTGCTCAACTGGGACTTCGCCGGCGGCTCCACCGGGCTCAGCCTCCCCGTCGACGGCATTCCCTCGCTGGCCGGCCTGTACCACCTCGGCCTGGCCGTGGGCGTGCTCGGGGTCGGCGCCGCCGTGCTGGTCCGGGGCAGCCGGTTCGGCCTGCGCCTGCTGGCCATCCGGGAGCACGAGGAGGCCGCCGCCACGCTCGGTGTCAACACCTGGCGGATGCGGGCCGCTGCGCTCGTGCTGAGCAGCGTGCTGATGGGGCTGGCCGGGGGCGCGTTCGCGGTCATGCAGCTCAGCTTCGAGCCGACCGGCATGGTCGGGATGAACTGGACGATCTGGGCGCTGATGATGGTGGTCATCGGCGGCTTCGGCACCATCACCGGCCCCATCGCCGGGGCCATCTTCGTCTACTACATCGTCGCCACCGAGCTGGCCAGCTACCCGACGCTCGGGCTGTTCATCGAGGGTGCGCTGCTCATCCTCATCGTGCGGTTCGCTCCGCGCGGGATCGTGCCGCTGGTCGTGGACGGCATCAAGGCTGGCGTCGCGGCCCGCGGCGGGCCCGCCCGGGCCAGCCGGAGCCGGCCGGTTCCGGCGCGGCGGCGGGGCCGGTCGCGGCCCGGCCACCGGGCCGCGCGGTCCACCCGCTGATCGTGCGGCAGCTGGTCAAGCGCTTCGGCAGCGTGGTCGCCACCGACCAGGTCTCTTTCCGGGTCGAGCCAGGCCAGGCGATCGGGCTGATCGGCCCGAACGGCTCGGGCAAGAGCACGCTGCTCAAGCTGATCGCCGGCATCGAAACGCCGGACAGCGGGTCGGTCACGCTCGGCGACACCGCTGCTCAGCGGACGGGAACCGCATCTGGTCAGCCGTCTCGGCATCGCGGTCGCCATGCAGGTGCCGCGGCCGTTCGCCGACCTCACCGTGCAGGAGAACGTCCGGCTGGCCGCGAGCCACCACGCCGGGCACCGGGCTGGCGAGCAGCAGACGGCCGGTGAGGTTCTCGAGCTGTGCGGCCTGGATGCGCGGGCCCATGTGAAGGCCGGCTCGCTCGGGTTGCTTGACCTCAAGCGGCTCGAGTTCGCCCGGGCGCTGGCCACCGACCCGGCCGTCATCCTGCTCGACGAGGTGGCGGCCGGCCTTGTCGGCGCGGAACTGGCCGAGGTGATCTCCCTCATCAAGCGGGTGCATGCCACCGGCCGCAGCGTCATCGTCGTCGAGCACGTCCAGCAGGTGATCAGCCAGGTGGTGGACCGGGTGCTGGTGCTCTCCTCGGGTCAGCTGATCGCGGCCGGGACGCCTGCCGAGTCGCGGCCAACGCCGAGGTAGCGGAGGTCGACTACGGGACGCGGGCGGTCGGGACCCCCGCGGCGGCGGCGGGCGCGGCGGCGCCCGCCGCCGCGTCCGCCACCCAGCCGGTCCTGCTCGACGTTGACCACGTGAGCGCGGGCTACGGCGCCCTGGTCGCGCTGCGCGACGTCGGCCTGGCCATCCGCCAGACCGACATCGTCAGCGTGCTCGGGGCGAACGGCGCGGGCAAGTCCACGCTGGCCGCCACGGTGAGCGGTCAGGTCCGGGCCCGCCGCGGCGCCATCCGGTTCGACGGGCACACCGTCACCCGGGCACCGGCCTACGACCGGGCGCGCCAGGGGATCTGCCTGTGCCCCGAGGGCCGCGGCATCTTCACCGGCCTCACCGTGGCCGAGAACCTCCTGCTCGGGGTTCCGCTCCGGCGGCGGCGCGCCGACATCGCCACCGGCCTTGACCGCGTCTACGAGATCCTGCCGGTGCTCAGGTCGCGCGCTGGCCAGCGCGCGGGCTCACTGTCCGGCGGTGAGCAGCAGATGCTGGCCATCGGGCGGGCGCTGCTGATGTCGCCGAGACTGCTCATCTGCGACGAGCTGTCCCTCGGCCTCGCCCCCAAGATCGCCGAGGAACTGTATGAGGTGCTGGTGCGGGTCAACGAGTCAGGGGTGGCCATCCTGCTCATCGAGCAGAACGTGCACCGTGCCCTGGACATCTGCACGATGGCTTACGTCCTCAACCGGGGGCAGGTGACGTTCGCAGGCCCGCCGGGCGAACTCCGCGACGAGAGCGTGCTCGCCGCGGCGTACTTCGCGCCGTCGGCCCAGGCGGCCGCGGCCGGGCCCGGGCCTAGGCGGAAAGGAGCGGGGATGGAGATTCCAGAGTCCGGCCTGGACCTGTGGTTACCAGGCCATCCTGGACCCGTATCCGCTGTACCGGGAGCTCCGCGACACGGCGCCCGCGGTCTGGCTGGCCTCCTGCGGCATGGTCGCGCTGTCCCGGTACGCCGATGTCGCGACGCGCTGCAGCACTGGCACCCGTTCTCCTCCGCCCACGGCGTGATGATGAACGACCACATCAACCAGGCGCTGCGCGGCATCATGCTGTGCTCCGACCCACCCCAGCACACCGTGCTGCGCGGCGTCGCCCGGCGGCCGCTGCTGCCCCGCCAGCTCAAGCTGCTCGAACAGCTGATCACCGAGGAGGCTGACTCGCTGGTCGCCCAGCTCGCCGCCAGGGGCAGCTTCGACGCCGCGGCCGACCTGGCCCAGCACCTGCCGATCACGATCGTGTCCAAGCTGGTCGGGCTGCCCGAGGAAGGGCGCGAGCAGATGCTCGACTGGGCCGGGCCAACTTCAACTGCTTCGGGCCGATGAACGCGCGCACCGCGCAGTCACTCCCGGTCCTGCAGGACGCGATCGCCTACTCCACCGACCCGACCCTGCGCCAGCGGCTCAAGCCCGGTGGCTGGGCGGCCAGCTGTACGAGGCGGCGACGCGCGAGATCCCGGCTGAGCAGGCCGGGATCATGCTCAATGACTACTGGGCCCCGAGCCTGGACACCACCATCATGGCCATCGGCAGCGCGATCAGGCTGTTCGCCGAGCACCCCGGCCAATGGGACCTGGTCCGCGCCGACCCCCGGTTCATCAGCCACGCCATCAACGAGGTCCTCCGGCTCGAATCGCCCATCCAGATGTTCTCCCGGCTGCTCACCGACGACTACCAGTCGGACGGCGTCACGCTCCCGAAGGGAGAGCGCGTCGTCGTCGTGTTCGCCTCGGCCAACCGCGACGAGCGCAAGTGGGACGACCCGGACCGGTTCGACGTGCGCCGCAGGCCGTCCGACCACGTCGCGTTCGGCTGGGGTGAGCATCAGTGCATGGGCATGTCGCTGGCCCGGCTGGAGATGCGCGCGCTGCTCGGCGCGCTGGCCAGCCGGGTGCGCCGGTTCGAGATCACCGCGATGGAGCCGCTGATGAACAACGTGCTGCACGGCCCGCGCAAACTCGAGGTCACGTTAGCTGACCGCGTCCGCCTCCCGGCGGGCCGGTTAGCGGGGCTGGACGGTGAAGCCCAGGTCGCCGAGAACCCGGACCGCGCCGGACTTCCCGCCCTCGAAATCGCCGGAAGCCAGCCGCTGGCCCGTGGCGAACTCATAGGCCGTGCCCAGAATGGCTTTCGGCGGGTAGCTGCGTTCGTCCCAGACCAGGTCATACGTCGTGGTGGGGGCGAAGCCGTGCGCGGCGAAGAAGCTGGCCGGACCCAGCCGGTCGTACTCCTGAATCGCGCGCACTACGTCATCACGGGTCACCGGTTCCCACGCCACCGCCATGTACTCACCGTCCCGGGCCGAGGCTGCTGACTGCGTTGCCGACCAGGATGGCCGCCACGATCCGGCCGCACACCGTGAAGCCGGCTAACCATGACGTGCCACGGCCGCCGGTTTTGTCCTCCCATTGCCTGGCTGGCCAGCCGGCCGGCTGGACTAGCCAGTTGCACTGGGCACCTGGCCGATCCGAACGAGCCCTTCGCGGCCGGACAATCGCAGCATGGTGCCGTTGTGGCCTGCTGACGAGGTAGCGAGATGACGATGTACGGGCGCCCGGCCCCGCTGCGGATGGCCGGGGCGCTGCTGCGGCGTGCCGCCGGGCAGGGCGCCGGCGGGGTGCTGCTGGTGGACGGCGAACCGGGCATCGGCAAGTCGCTGCTGCTGCGCGAGTGCGCGCGGGCGGCGGAGGCACGCGGTTTTTCGCTGGCCACCGGAGCCGGAGATCAGCTCGGTCAGGCGATCCCGTACTACACGCTGCTGACCGCGCTGCGCCAGCCGCTCACCGGGGCCGCGGACCAGCCGGACTCTCCTGGGGCCGCGGTCTCGTCCCAGATCGGCGCGCTGCACCAGCAGCTGATCTCGCGGGCCGCGCTAGCCCCCGTCCTGGTCTGCCTGGATGACCTGCAGTGGGCCAGCGAGGCCTCGCTGCTGGCGCTGCGGGTGCTGCCCGGGCAGCTGGCCCGGCACCCGGTGGCCTGGGTGCTGGCCCGGTCAGGGACCCGGCCGGGCAGCACCGCGGATCTGCTGTTCACCGTGCTGGAACGTGATGGCGCCCCCCGGGTCACGCTCGGCCCGCTCGGCGATGACGCGGTGACGAACGTGCTGGCGGACGCGTTCGGCGCCCCGCCGGATGACCGGTTGCGGGCCCTGGCGGCCGGGGCGGCGGCAACCCGGCCGTGCTCACCGAATTGATCGGCGGGCTCCGCGACGAGGCCGCGGTCCGGGTCAGGGGCGGCCAGGCAGGCCTGGCCTCGGCCGCGCTGCCCGCCCGGATCAGCCGCGTCGCCCAGCAGCGGCTGTGCGGCCTGAGCGTACGGGCCCAGCAGCTGCTGAAAACCGCGGCCGTGCTCGGCAGGCCGTTCCGGCTGGCCGACGTGGCCGAGATGCTCGGTGATACGCGCCAGCTTGTTGCCACTGGTCGAGGAGACGATCGAGGCCGGGATCGTGGCCGCCGGCGAGGCGGCGTTCTCGTTCCGCCACCCGCTGCTCGGCCGGGCCGTCAACGAGATGATCCCAGCAGACCGCAGCGCGCTGCACCGCCAGTTCGGGGAGATCCTGCTGCACCGGGGGGACTCGGCCGTGGCCGCGGCCAGGCATCTGCTCGAAGCGGCCAGCACCGGTGATCGTGTGTCGCTGGCCAGCCTGGACGGCGCCGCGGCGGAACTGCTGCCAGCGGCGCCGCAGACCGCTGCCCGGCTGGCGCTGCGGGCGCTGGACCTGACTCAGCCGGATGACCCGGCCGTGCTGGACCGCTCGGCGGCCGCCGCCGAAGCGCTCGCCGCCGCCGGGCGGCCCGAACCGGCGGCCCGCATCGCGGCGCAGGGGCTGGCGCAGCCAGTCCCGCCGGTGACCGAGGCCCGGCTGCGGTGCGCTCTGTCCGTGGTCCTGTCCGCGGGCGGCCACGATGAGCGGGCCCGGTCCGAGGCCGCGGCGGCCCTGGCCCAGCCGGGTCTGCAGGCGGGCCTGCGCGATGACGCGATCGCGGCCCGGCTGCAGGCGCTGCGCGGCCCGGCCGACCAGGATGCGCGGCAGCTGGCCGCGGGGGTACTGAGCCAGCCCGGCCGGCACGGCAGCCAGGCCGTCACGGCGGCGCTGGTGATCCGGGCACTATCCGACTGGGACCAGGGGCAGGTCGGTTCGGCGCTCGAGGGGCTGTCCGAGGCGGCCCGCCTGGGCCGCGCCGTCTCGGCCGACGCCCGCCATGTCCAGCCCCTGCTGGCCCTCGGGGCCAGCCTGGCCGACCTGGGCCGCTACGGCGAAGCGGAGAAAGTGATCCAGGCCATCGACCCGGAGCCGCTGCAGGGCATCCCCGCCCACGTGGTGCTGGCCATCCTGACGGCCCGGCTGAGCCTGGCCCGGGGTGACGTGGGCCAGGCCGCCAGCGCGGCGAACGCGGCGGTGGCCGCGGCCGGGCCGGCCCGCGGTCACGCGTCGCTGGGCCATTGCCTGCTGGCCCTGATCGCCGTGCGCCAGGGCGACCTCGCGGCCGCGGCCCACCACCTGGCCAGCCAGCCCGGCCCGGTGCCCTACCTGGCGGCCAGTTACGCCCGGTCCGCGGCCAGCATGACCCACGCCCAGCTCGCCGCGGCAAACACCAGCCCAGGCCGCCGCCATCAGCCACATCCGCGGCATCTGCGCGGACCTGCCGCACCGGCCGGGGATCCTGCTCGGCCAGCCGGGGATACCCGCCTGGCTGGTGCGCACCGCGCTGGCCGCGGGCGAACCGGGCCTGGCCACCGAGGTGGGCCGCGCCGTCAGCGCGCTGGCCGACGCCAACCCGGATGTTCCCGCGGTCACCGGCGCCGCGACGCACCAGCCTGGGGCTGCTCAACCACGACGCTGCCCAGCTGGCTGACGCGGCCGCGCAGCACGCCGACCTGTGGGCGCAGGCTTCCGCCGCCGAAGACCTGGGCGTCCTGCTGGCCGCGCAGGCCAGCAAGGACCAGGCCATCGAGCAGCTGACCGTGGCGCTGGAGAGATACGGCCTGCCCGGGGGCAGGCCCCGGACATGGCCCGCATCCGCCGCGGCTGCGCAGGCTCGGTGTCCGGCGGCGGCACTGGACGCCGTCCGGCGACCGGCCGGTAACCGGGTGGGAAAGCCTGACCGAGGCCGAGCGCGCCACCTCCCAGCTGGCCGCGCAAGGGCTGAACAACACCCAGATCAGCAGCCAGGCTCTACATCAGCAAGCACACCGTGGCCTTCCACTTGCGGCAGATATTCCGCAAGCTGCAGATCGGCTCGCGGGTCGAGCTGACCCGGATCGTGGTGGAGCAGGGACGGCTCTAGCCCGGGCCTGGGACCGAGGTCCCGGCGGGAGGGGACATCCAGCCCTGCCCGGCCGGGTGCCGCTTTGCTGGAAAATGATCATGAGGATTCCCATCGGTTCGAAGGAGAGCGACGTGGCCGAGCAGTCAGGCGTGGCTGGGCCCGATCCGCACGGCCCGGCCGGGGCGGTCACCCAGCAGCTGGATGAGGCGGAGTGCCTGCAGTTGATCGGGCCGGGCGGCGTGGGGCGGATCGGGTACTCGGGCCGGTTCGGGCCCACGATCCTGCCGGTCAACTTCGCGCTGCACGGGCAGACGATCGTGTTCCGCACCGGGCAGCACAGCCCGATGGGGGAGGACCTGCGCACCGGGATAGCGGACGCGGAGTACAAGGTCGCGTTCAAGGTCAACGAGATCAGCCCGGCCACCAAGGAAGGCTGGAGCATCCTCGTCCAGGGGGCCGTGCACCATGCGAACTCGGCCGCCGAGCTGGCCGCGGTGCGGCAACTGGGCGTCCAGGCCTGGCCGGGCGGGGAGAAGGACCTGTTCATCCGCATCGTCCCGGACCGCATCACTGGCCGCCGCATCCACCAGGTCAGCCCGGCCTGATACGGACGCTGGCCGGCCGGGCAGCGGCCCGGCCGGCCGTGGGCGGCAGGACCGGGGTCAGGCGCTGGCCGCGCTGGGGTGCACGGCCCGGCCCAGCACTTAGCCTCGGCCGTGACGCGGCGGCCGTGGACCAGTCCGACGATCGACAGGATGAGCAGCAGGCCCGCCCCGATGAACGCGGCGATCCCGGCGAACAGCGCGATCTGGCCCAGCTGCCAGAACCCCGACGCCTCCAGCAGCATCGAGCGGAGCGTGGTGCCGCGGAACACGGTCTGCACCAGGCCGGCCAGCGCGGTGTTCTTCGGCTGCTGCAGCGACTCCCCGGACAGCTGCGAGTACGTCTTGCCGTGGCCCATCTCGGCCAGGTGGACCGCGATGAAGTGGTCGGCGTACGTCTTGGCCTGCGCGCCGGTGGTCAGCGTCTGGCCCGCGTAGCTGCCCATGGCGGCCTGGTCGGCCGCGGGCAGGACCTTGAACTCGGGATTGCTCTTAGCCGGGAAGACGATCTTCTGCGCGGCGAGCTGGTCGTGAACCTGGCCGCTGGCGAACGAGTAGCCCCACATCAGCAGCCCTCCCGCGAGGCAGGACGGCTGCCATGACAAGCCCACCGGTGCTGACCAATAGGTCAAAAGTCTTGCGGCGCACTGTAGTGCCTCCCTTTTGGCACCGGGCCCGCGGCCCGGTTATTAAGCTTTGCTATATACAGTTTGCAATTCGCCAACAACGGCGGGCAGGGCCGCGTGACCTGGCCCGGGGGGACTTCGGTCACCATTGTGAATGGCCTTGGTCCGGTCCCATTAATTGGTTTGAACGGCGGCTCAAGTGTCAGGGCCGAACGTCCCGTGTAGTCGGGCCGATCAGCCGGTGCTGTGGCGGCCCGCCCCGGCATGCTGGAGGGATGCGGGCGGAAGTAGGTGACCTGCTGGTCGTGCCGGGCTCCGAGAGCCGCACCGGCCGGGTCATCCGCGTGCTCGGCCCGGACGGCGCGCCACCGTATGTGATCAAGTGGCTGAGCGACGGCCACATCGCGATGGTGACGCCCAGCCAGTACTCCCGGATCGTGCTGGCGGCCAGAAGGGCGCCCCTGGTGGAACCGGCTGAGCCGCACCTGGTCCTGCCGCAGCTGCGGCTCGATGACCTGCTGGCCGAGCTGCAGAGCCGGCTGCAGACGGTGCGGGACACCCGCGACCGGGTGCGCGGTCTGCTCGAGGCCGTCGTCGCGGTGGGCAGCAGCCTGCAGCTCGAGGCGGTGCTGCGCCGGATCGTCGAGGCCGCGGTCACCCTGGTCGACGCGCGGTACGGCGCGCTCGGCGTGATCGACCAGGACGGCCGGCTGGCCGACTTCATCCCGGTCGGGCTGGACGAGGCCGCCATCGCCAGGGTTGATCACTGGCCGAAGGCCGTGGGCTGCTCGGCCTGCTGATCACCGATCCGCGCCCGGTGCGCCTGGCCGACATCGCCAGCCACCCGCAGTCTCTGGCTTCCCGGCCGGGCACCCGCCGATGGCGTCGTTCCTGGGGGTGCCGATCGGATCCGCGACGAGGTCTACGGCAACCTGTACCTGACCGATAAGCGCGGCGGCGCGGCGTTCGACGAAGAAGACGAGACGCTGGTCACCGCGCTGTCCGCGGCGGCCGGCGTGGCCATCGAGAACGCCCGGCTGTTCGACGAGGCGCACCGCCAGCAGCAGTGGCTGACGGCCAGCTCCGAGGTGACCCGGAGGCTGCTGGCCGGGGCCAGGGTTGACGAGGTGCTCAGTTTCGTCACCCAGCAGACCCAGGAGATGACCGCGGCCGACCTGGTGGTGCTGGCGCTGCCGGATGCGGACCGCGAGCACTTGACGATCAGTCACGCGGCCGGCCAGAACGCGGAGGCCGCCGTGGGTCTGCGGCTGCCCGCCCGGGCGTCGGTCTCCGGCCAGATGCTGGCCGATGGCCAGCCGATCACGGTGGAAGACTTCCGCCACGACCCACGGGTTTCCCCGGCGGCCCGGGCCGCCCTGGAGCTGGGCCCGGCGATCGTGCTGCCGCTCGGCGATGCGGGCAATGTCCGCGGCGTGCTCACCGTCGGCCGGGCCGCCGGGGCCATGCCGCTGCCGCGGGCCGCGGGCGAGCTGGCCATGACGTTCGCCGCGCAGGCCGGGATCGCGCTGGAGCTGGCCGAGCGCCGCCAGGACGCGGAGCGGCTGTCGATCTACGAGGACCGCGACCGGATCGCCCGGGACCTGCACGATCAGGTCATCCAGCAGCTGTACGCGAGCGGGATGAAGCTGCAGGGCACCATCCCGCTGATCACCCGGCCGCTGGTCGAGGAGCGGGTGAACAGCGTGGTCGACGACCTGGACCAGACCATCACCGACATCCGGGCGGTGATCTTCAGCCTGCAGGCCCGCGGGAAGGAATTGCGCAGCCTGCGCTCGAACCTCCTGGACGTGGTTGACCAGATGACCGAGGCGCACGGCATGACCTCCTCGGTTCAGCTGCCGGACCGGCTGGATCAGGAGGTTCCCGCGGAGATCGGCGAGCACGTGCTGTACGCGCTGCGGGAGGCGCTGTCGAATGCCGCCCGGCACGGCCGGGCCAGCCACGTCGACGTGACCGTCCTGGTGGACGGCAAGCTGAGCCTGCTCGTCCGGGACAACGGCACCGGAATCAAGGACAGCGGCCGGCGGAGCGGGCTGGCCAACCTGGCCGGGCGGGCCGAGCCGTACGGCGGCACACTCACCGTCGGGCCGGCCAGTGGTGGCGGCACCGAACTGTGCTGGCAGGTGCCGCTGCCCTCGGCCGCCTCGGCGACGGCCTGACCGCCGGCCAGCTCAGCGGACCTGCTCCCGCGGGCCACGGTCCTCGAACACCCGGGCGGCGTAGGCGGCGGCCTGGGTCCGGCGCTCCATGCCCAGCTTGGCGAACAACGCCGACACGTAGTTCTTGACCGTTTTCTCGGCCAGGAACAGGCGCTCGCCGATCTGCCGGTTAGTCAGCCCTTCGCCGATCAGCTCCAGGATCCTGCGTTCCTGCTCGGTCAGCCCGGCCAGCGGATCGGGCTCGCGGCCTGATCCGCATCCGCCGCATCACCCGGCTGGCCGCCTCCGGGTCCAGCATGACTCACCCGCGGCGACGGTACGGACCGCGCCGACCAGGTCGGTGCCGCGGATCTGCTTGAGCACGTACCCGGCGGCGCCAGCCATGATCGCATCGAACAGTGCCTCGTCGTCGCCGAACGAGGTCAGCATCAGGCAGGCCACCTGGGATCTTCGACCGGATCTCGCGGCACACGGTGACCCCGTCCCCGTCGGGCAGCCGCACATCGAGCACGGCCACGTCCGGCCGCAGCGCCGGGATCCGGGCGAGTGCGCCCGCCGCGGTGCCCGCCTCGCCGACGACCACGATGTCGGGCTCGGCCTCCAGCAGGTCCCTTACGCCGCGCCGGACGATCTCGTGATCATCAAGCAGGAACACGCCGATCGGGCGGCTGGGCCCGCGTTAACTCGTCCACGGGCCGCTGCTCCTTACGTCGCCGGATCATGACCCCAACCCTAGGCACGCCGGATCCGCCCGAACAGGGACCGTGGTCCCAACCCAGCCTGGCGAACGGCCCGCGTAGCGTGGAGACAACATGGATTCCGGGCAGGCGCTTCGTGAGCTGGGGGTCACCGCCGGGCTGCTGACCGCGGCGGAGCGGGCCCGGCTGGATGCGGACGGGTTCCTCGCGCTGCCCGGCATCCTGCCGGAGGAGCAGCTCCAGGTCATCCGGCAGCGGCTGGCCGGGCTGTCCGCCGCGGAAGGCGACCGGGCCGGTCTCGAGGTGCACCAGGAGGAAGGCACCGACCGGCTGGCCGACCTGGTGAACAAGGACCCGGTCTTCGAGGTGTGCTTCACCAGCCCGCGGGTGCTGGCCGCGGTCGCCCACGTACTCGGCGATTTCACCCTGTCCTCGCTGAACAGCCGGGCCGCGTTGCCGGGCCGGCCATCAGCGGCTGCACACGGACTGGGCCGAGCCGGTGCCCGCCGGGGACTACCAGGTGTGCAACTCGATCTGGCTGATCGACGATTTCACGCCGGACAACGGCCCGACCCGGGTCGTCCCGGGCAGCCACCGCAGCGGGCAGCTGCCCGGCCAGGCGCTGGCCGATCCCTGGACCCCGCACCCGGGCGAGGTGAAGCTGCTCGGCCAAGCCGGCACCGTGGTGATCTTCAATGCGCACCTGTGGCACGGCGGGACCGGGAACACCACCCGGCGGCCACGCCGGGCGCTGCACTCCTACTTCTGCCGCCGCGGCCGGAAACAGCAGCTCGATCAGCGGGCCTACCTCCGGCCGGAAACGCTGGCCCGGCTCAGCCCGGCGGCCCGGCACATCCTGGGCGTCTGAGTTCAGCGCCCCGACTTGACCTTCACGTTGCGGCAAGCCGCAGGCTGGGCTCATCGGGCGATCGCCCGAGAACGAGGGAGATGGCTTGTGCAGGAGATGAGCATCGGCGAGTTCGCCCGGCAGTCCCGCCTGTCACCCCGGGCGCTCCGGCTTTACGACGAGCTCGGTCTGCTGTCGCCGGTGCGCGTCAACGAGCTGTCCGGCTACCGCTATTACGAACGCGGCCAGCTCGAACAGGCCGGGCTAATCGTGACGCTGCGGCACATCGGCGTCCCGCTCGCGACCGTCCGGGAGTGGTTGGAGCTCGACCCGGCCGAGCTGGCCGGGCGGGTGACCAGGTTCTGGCGTGAGGCCGAGTCCCAGCACGCCGCTCAGCGCCAGCTCGTCGGCATCCTCGTTGACCGGTTCACCGGAAGGGGCACTGTCATGTACCAAGTCACGACCAGGGAGATGCCAGAGCGCAGCCTGCTGTGCCTGAAGCGCAACGTCAACCCGGCGAGCGCGTGGACGCTCGGCAAGGACTTCGTCGGCATCGTCCGCGACCAGCGGCTGCCCAGGATGCCGGGCCGAGCGGGCGCCGCGTTCTGCATCTACTGGGGGGAGGTAAGCGCGGACAGCGATGGGCCGGTCGAATGGTGCAAGCCGGTCCCGGACGCCGAGGCCGAAGCGCTGGCCGCGCAGGTCCCCGAGCTCACCCTGCGCGTCGAGCCCGCGCACCGCGAGGCGTATGTCAACCTCGGGCCCGGCGGGCAGATTGACGCGGCGCAGTTTCAGCTGGCCGACCAGGCGCTGCGTACCTGGGCCAGCGAGCACGGCATCATCGATTCGGACCAGCTGTCGCTGAAGCCGGAGGACCTCGGCGTCCGGATCACCTACCTGGCCAGCGGTCCGCCGACCGAGACCAGCGCTCCGGACTGCGACTTCGCGGTGCCGTTCGCCTGACGGCTAATCGTCGGGGGTCTCCTCGACCTCGGCCAGGACCTGGCGGGCCGCGGCTTCATCGTCGGCGTCCACCAGCACGCGGACACCCGATATCTGCAGCTGCGGGTCCTGCCCGCCGGCATCGTCGGCCAGCACCGCCGCCTTCAAGCCGTTACTGCGCAGCAGGCCGGCGACCAGCTCCGCCTCGGTGCGGCTGGATACCACCGCCACCGTCACTGTCGCCCCGTCCACGATCTCAGACTAGTACCCGGAGCGGGTGTTCCAGCAGTTCCCTGAGCGCGGCCAGCCAGCGGGCGGCCACCACCCCGTCAACCGGGCGGTGGTCGACCGACAGCGTCACCGTCATGACCTGGCCGGGAACGACGGCGCCGTCCTCGACGACCGGCTCGTCCCGTACCGCGCCGACGGCCAGGATCGCGGCCTGCGGCGGGTTGATGATGGCGGCGAACTCCTCGACGCCGTACATGCCCAGGTTGGTGACGCTGATCGTGCCGCCGTCCAGCTCGTCCTGGCGCAGCCGCCCGTCCCGTGCGCGGCCGGCCAGGTCCCGTGACCGCGCCGCGACCTGGGTGATAGTCATGGCGGTCACGTCGCGCAGCACCGGGGTGACCAGCCCCCGGTCGGTGGCCACCGCCACCGCGACGTCCACCGTGGCGAACGTGCGCACCGCGTCCGGGGTCCAGATCACGTTCATCTCCGGCACCCGCTGGTGGGCCGCGGCCACCGCCTTGACCACCAGGTCGTTGAGCGACACCCGGGCGCCGTCGTCCAGGCCGGTGTTGATCTCGGCGCGCAGCGCGACCAGCCGGGCGGCCCGGATGGTCGCCCGCATGTAGAAGTGCGGCGCGGTCTGCTTGCTCTCGGTCAGCCGGGCGGCGATGGCGCGGCGCTGGCGGCTGTGCGGGATGTCACCACCGGGGGCCGCCCCGGCCCCGGCGACTGGGGCCGCCGGGGCTGGGGCCGACGGCGCGGCAACGGGTGGTGCGGCAGTGTGTGCGGCGATGGCCGCTTCCACGTCGCGGCGCAGGATCCGGCCGCCGGGGCCGGACCCGGTGATGGTCTCGACGGCTACCCCCGATTGCCGGGCGATCTTCCGCGCCAGTGGGCTGGCGTACACCCGGCCGTTCCCGCCCGTGCGGACCGGCGGGGCGGGGGCGGCTGATGAGGCAGGAGCAGCTGAGGAGGCAGAAACAGCTGATGAGGCGGGAGCGGCTGATGAGGCAGAGGCCGCGGCAGTGGCGGCGACGCCCAGCTCGGCCAGCACCGCGCCGAGGTCGGCGACGTCCTCACCGGGCTGGCCGAGCACCGCGATGGGCGCGCCCACCTCGACGTGCGCGCCCGGCGCCACCAGCGTCTTGAGCACCACGCCGGCGTCGTCGGCCTCGACGTCCACCATGGCCTTGTCGGTCTCGACCGTGGCCAGCGTGTCCGCGGCCGCGAACTCGGCGCGCTCGGCCACCAGCCACTCGGCCAGCACGGCCTCGGCCGCGCCGGTGGCCACCTCGGGCATGCGCAGCAGCCGGGGCATGTCAGTACCTCGCGATCTCGGCCAGCGCGGCGGTGACGTCCTCCTGCTGGGCGATGGCGGCCCGCTCCAGCACCCGGCTGATGCTCGGCGACGCCTCCCCGCCGGTGACCCGCCACACCGGCGCGTCCAGCAGGTCGAAGAACCGGCGGTGGATCTCGTCGGCCAGCCAGCCGCCGTACGACGTGCCCAGCGCGCCCTGCTCGGCGATCAGGATCTTGTTCGTCTTGGCCAGCGACGCCTCGATCGCGGCCCAGTCGATGCTGGCCCGGTCCAGCCAGCGCAGGTCGATCACCTCGGCGTCGACCTGGCCGAACTCGTCCACCGCGGCCAGCACCTGGGGGACCATGCCGAGGTAGCTGAGGATGGTCACGTCCCGGCCGGGCCGCCGCACCGCCGCCTGGCCCACCGGCAGGCAGTAGTCGTAGTCGTCCACCGGGCCGGGCCCGGTGGAGTTGTACAGGTCGACGTGCTCCAGCACCAGCACCGGGTCCTGGCAGCGCAGCGCGGTGTTCATCAGCCCGACGTAGTCATACGGGGTGGACGGGGCGACGATCCGCCAGCCCACGCGGTGGCGAAGATCCCGGCCGGGTCCATCGAATGCTGCGAGCCGTAGCCGGTGCCCATGGCCACCTTGCTGCGCAGCACCAGGGGCACGCCGGTCTCGCCGCCGTACATGTGCCGCGCCTTGGCGATCTGGTTGAACAGCTGGTCGGCCGCCACCCACATGAAGTCGGCGTACATGAACTCCACCACCGGGATGAACCGGCCGTCGAGCGCGATCCCGCCGGCCAGCCCAGCGAACGCGTTCTCGCTGATCGGCGTGCCCAGCACCCGGCCCGGGAAGGTGGCCAGGCCACGGGTGGCGCCATTGGTGCCGCCGTTGAGCCGGTGCACGTCCTCGCCCAGGACCACGATGCCCGGGTCGGTCTCCATCCGGCGGCCCATCACGCCGGCGACCGCGTCGATGAACTTGGTCTCCTGGACCGGCACCGCGTACCCGTCCGGGTCGGCCAGCCGTACTCCCGGCGAACTCGCTGAGATCGCCGCGGATCCCGGTGTCGGCCCAGCCCGGGTCGGGCCACTCGGACGGCTTGATCTGCCGCTGGCCGGGCTTGCCGCCGGGCCCGGCTCCAGCAGGACCTGGCCGATCTCGGCCATGACCGCCTGGGCCCTGGTCACCGCGGCGGCGGTCTCCTCGGCGGTCATCAGGCCGCGCCGCTCCAGCTGCGCCGCGGTCTGCCTGACCGGGTCACGGTCCCGCCAGGCCCGCTCCTCGGCCTTGTCCCGGTAGCCGAACGCGCTGCCCGGGTAGCCGCCGTTCTGGTGGAAGAACCGGTACGTGTCCGCCTCGACCAGGGCCGGGCCGCCGCCGCGGCGCAGGTGCGCCACCGCCTCGGACATGGCCAGGTAGACGGCCAGCGGGTCCATGCCATCCACCCGCCAGCTGGCGATGCCGAAACCGGGGCCGCGCGCGGACAGCCGCGGCTCGCCGGTCGCCTCCCGCACCGAGGTGGACACCGCGTACTGGTTGTTCTCGATGAAGAAGCAGACCGGCAGCGACCAGGCCGCGGCCAGGTTCATCGACTCCAGCGTCGAGCCGATGTTCACCGCCCCATCGCCGAAGTAGGTCACCGAGACCGCGTCGGTCCCGGCCTGCCGGTGCGCCCAGGCGAAGCCGGCCGCCTGCGGCACGCCGCCGCCGACGATCGCGTTGGTGCCCATCGCGCCGGCTTCGGCCCAGCGCAGGTGCATCGACCCGCCGCGGCCGTGGCCCCAGCCCCGGTCCAGCCCGCAGATCTCGGCCAGCGTGCGCAGCAGCACCTCACGCACCGGCTCGGACGGCGCGGCCAGCGGGTCCATGCCCTTCGGCTCCACGTGGCCGAGCGCCTTGGCCAGGAACTGATGATGGCCGCGGTGTGATCCGTTCACCGTGTCCTGACTGGTGAGCGCCAGCACGCTGCCGACCGCGCCGCCCTCCTGGCCGATGCTGGAGTGGGCCGGGCCGTGGATCAGGCCGGCCCGGCCAGCTCCAGGACGTACTCCTCGAACGTGCGAATCCACACCAGCTGGGCGTAGATCGTGCGCAGCAGCGCCGGGTCGGCGGCGTCCCAGTCGGCCTCGTCGGCCAGCACCTCGACCCATGGCAGGGCAGGTTCGAGGGCGCGGTGCTCGGGCACGGTGGCCTCCCTCACCAAAGACAGCTATCCGGAGGATTGGATCCAAAACTATACCTAACGACTATCAAGGGGCTAGTCTGGGCCACCAGAGCCCGGTCGTTCAGGATGATTGGATCCGAAGTGAGGTGCGTATGGGCCTGCCCGGGTTGCGCCGGATGGATCACATCGGCTTCACCGTGCCCGACCTGGACGAAGCGCACCGGTTCCTGGTGGACGTGCTCGGCTGTGAGTACCTGTACTCGCTCGGCCCGTTCCGGCACGACGACTCGGACTGGATGACCACCCACCTGAACGTGCACCCGCGCGCCGTGATGGTCGAGAACCGCTGGTTCCGCTGCGGCGACCAGGCCGTCTTCGAGGTTTTTCACTACACCGCGCCCGACCAGCGGGACATGACCCCGAGCAACAGCGACGTCGGCGGTCATCACCTCGCGCTGTACGTCGATGACCTGGACGCAGCCATTAGCCACTTGGTGGCGTTGGGGATAAAAGTTCTTTCCGGTCCGACGAGGAGCACGGGTCCGGCCGCGGGGAACCGGTGGATCTACTTCCTCAGCCCGTGGGGTATGCAGTTCGAGCTGGTCTCCTACCCCGGCGGGAAGGCGTGGGAGCGGGAGCACCCGCGGCCATGAGCACCGACGTCAGCAGCGCGCGCGTGGCGTCGTACCTGCGGGACGCCATCCTCGGCGGGCAGCTCCGGCCGGGGGACCGGATCCGGCAGGAGGAGGTGGCCGGGCGGCTGCGCGCGAGCCGGCTGCCGGTGCGGGAGGCGCTGCGGATCCTGGAGTCGGAGGGGCTGACCGAGCTGGAGCCGCACAAGGGCGCCCGGGTGCCGCGGCTGACCCAGCATGAGGTCGAGGTGATCTACCAGATGCGGGAGCGCCTGGAGCCGCTGGCCCTGGCCGAGAGCCTGCCGCGGCTGACGGCCGGCGACGATGAGCGGCTGGGCAAGCTGCAGCAGCGCATCGAGGACAACGACGACCTGGAGAAGTTCCTCGACCTGGACCGGGAGTTCCATCTGCTGACCTACCGCGGCTGCCAGGTGGAGCCGCTGAACCAGGCCGTGGCCCGGCTGTGGAACTCCACCCAGCACTACCGGCGCAGCTACGTGGCGCTCGGCGGGCAGGACCGGATGTGGCTGGTCAACGCCGAGCACCGGCTGATCCTGGACGCCACGGCGCGCCGCGACGCCGTGGACGGCGAGCGCTACCTGGCCGGGCACATCCGGCGTACCCGTGTCGAGCTGAGCCGCCATCCGGAGGTGTTTACATGACCATCCCGATTCCATCCGGGCGGCCGCCGGCCGCGCCCGGGCACATGGGCGTCGACTATGAGGAGCGGGTGGACTTCGCCCGGCTGCGCGAATACCGGAATGCCCGGGCGCGGGCCGCGCTGGACAGCAGCGAATGCGGGGCCCTGCTGCTGTTCGACTTCTACAACATCCGCTACACCACGCACACCTGGATCGGCGGCGCGCTGGGCGACAAGATGATCCGCTACGCGCTGCTCGCGCGCGGGCGGGACCCGGTGCTGTGGGACTTCGGTTCGGCCGTCCGGCATCACCAGCTGTACTCGAAGTGGGTGCCGGAGGAGAACTACCGGGCCGGCTTCCTGGGGTTCAGGGGCGCGGTCGCGCCCAGCGTCGGGCTGATGCGCGACGCGGTCGCGGAGATCAAGTCCCTCCTCGTTGAGGCCGGGGTGGCCGACATGCCGGTCGGGGTGGACATCGTCGAGCCGCCGTTCCTGTTCGAGATGCAGCGGCAGGGCCTGCGGGTGGTCGACGCGCAGCAGCTCATGCTGGACGCGCGGGTGATCAAGTCCCCGGACGAGATCATGCTGCTGACCCAGGCCGTGGCCATGGTGGACGGGGTCTACCAGAACATCGTTGACGTGCTCAAGCCCGGCATCCGGGAGAACGAGATCGTCGCGCTGGCCAACCAGCGGCTCTACGAGCTGGGCTCGGACCAGGTCGAGGCGATCAACGCGATCTCCGGCGAGCGGTGCAACCCGCACCCGCACAACTTCACCGACCGCATCATCCGCCCCGGCGACCAGGCGTTCTTCGACATCATCCATTCCTTCAACGGCTACCGGACCTGCTACTACCGCACGTTCTCGGTGGGCAGCGCGACACCGGCCCAGCGGGATGCGTACAAGCAGGCGCGGGAGTGGATGGACCGGGGCATCGAGGGGATCCGGGCCGGGGTCGGCAGCGACGAGATCGCGGCGCTGCTGCCGGCGGCGGAGGAGTTCGGCTTCGGCAGCGAGATGGCCGCGTTCGGCCTGCAGTTCGCGCACGGGCTGGGGCTGGGCCTGCACGAGCGGCCGATCATCTCCCGGCTCAACTCGTTCAAGGAGCCGGTCGAGCTGCGGGCCGGGATGGTGTTCGCGCTGGAGACGTACTGCCCGGCCACGGACGGCTTCTCGGCCGCGCGGATCGAGGAAGAGATCGTTCTCACCGAGACCGGGCCGAAGGTGCTCACCCTGTTCCCGGCCCAGGAGCTGTTCGTCGCCAACCCCTACTGAGCACGCCGGGTCAGGTGGCCAGGGCCCGGCTAGATCCAGCCCGGGTATCAACGCGTCCATCCGCGCCTCCGGCTGAGTGGAGGAAGAACGCGATGACCGCATATCTCGCCGCACCGTCCGATGCGCCCGGCCTCGTCCCAGTGGCAGCGGGATAACGCCACGAAACAGATAGACCTGATGCAGTCCGGGCAGATAACCGATCGTTTCATGCGGGCCATTGAGCAGCTGGGCAGCGGCAGCACGCAGGTCCGCATCGGCGCTGTCTTCGCCCTGGAGCGGATCGCCAGGGAATCACCGGCCGACCGGCCGCACATCGTGAGTACGCTCGCCGCCCTGGTCCGGGAGCGGCTGCCCGCCTCGGCGGTGGAGGACCGCGGCTATGTGCAGGTACTCATGCAGCGGGCGCCCGACGCTCAGGCCGCCGTGACCGCACTGTGCCGGCCTCTCGCTGTCCGAGGACCGCCGTGACTCGGTGGAGATCGGCGGTCTCAACCTGTCCCGTACTGATCTCCGGCGGGCCAGCCTAAAAAACGCGGATCTGCGCGGCGCGATTTTTGGGGCGCCCGCCCCGAAAACGCTGACCTGCCCGGCGCGGACCTTACCGACTGCAACCTGAAAAACGCGCACTTCGGCACCATCTCCCCGGGCCAGCCAGGTTTCCAGCGGGGGGCTGACTTGCGGTGTGCGACACTCACCCGGGCCCAGCTCGGAAACACCTATGATTTCAGCGTTGCCCTCACCATGGGAGCGGTCGGGCTGGCCGATGACGACCAGGGCCCGCAGCCGTCAGGGCCCCGGTAGGTCGAGGATCTTCAGCAGGTCGCGGAAGTCTGTGATCCGGTAGTCAGGTACGCAATCCCGGTAGACCTTCACGCCTTGATCCGAATCGAACATCACGGTGGTCATCCCGGCTTCCCGGGCGCCGTAAATATCCCGGTACATGTCGTTGCCCACGTACAGCGCGTTCCTGGCGGCGACGCCCATGCCGTCCAGCGCGTACTGGAACAGCCGCCGGTCCGGCTTGCGGAAGCCATGGTCGCCAGACACGATGATCGGGTCGAAGTAGCCGAGCAGGCCGACTTTGTGCAGCTCGGCGCGCGCGTACATGCTCTGCGCGTCGGTGATGACGGCCAGCGGGCAGCGCGCCCGCAGCACGTCGAGCATCTCCAGGACGTACGGGTACAGGCCCAGCTGCTGGCGGAAATGCCCCGGCACATCTCGGCCAGGAACTGCGGCATCTGCTGGAGCTTGCCGGGGGGCAGCGCGCCGGTGAAATCGGTGGCGTGGGCTTCGATGATGCTGCGCCAGATACCGGCCGCGTCGAACTCTGGGTACCGCTCCGGGCTGGCCCGCAGCTGCTCCTTCAGGAGCTGGAAGTAGCTGTCCCGCAGTTCCTGCCGGTGCAGGTCGATGCCCTGGTAGGTGAGGAAGTGCGCGGCCGCACGGAAGATCCGCTCTTCGTCGTCGTCGGCCAGGATCCTGACCAGGGTGCCGTTTACGTCGAAGGCGACCGCTTGGATGTCCATGCGTTGCGTCCGTACCCCCCGCTCGGCCAGGCCTCAGCACCGAGTGTAGGCCGCCGGATCGCCGCAGTGGCCGGGCGGTGATCGGACGGCCCGGGAGGTGGTGCGGATCAGGCGGCCTGCAGCAGCCTCTTCGCCTGCCGTACCAGCCTGCCCCGGTAGTCCGGGCCGATGTAGTCGTTGCGCGCGATCCGCAGCAGGTTCAGGGCCATGTAGTACGGCGCGCGGGCGGTGACCGACTCGAACGTCTGCTCGCGGTCGGGGAAATGACCGCTGTACTCCCACAGGAAGTGCCCGATGAACGGCTCGGCCCGGTGCCGGTCGCCGGAGTCGCGCATGAAACTGTGCTGGAGCTCGCCGGCCACCCGGCCGACGTTGAACACCCGGTCGCCGCGCTTCATCCGCTCCAGGTCGATGGCGGCCACGTCCATGCCGTGCCCGAACAGGAAGTTCGCCGGGGTCGCGTCGCCGTGCAGCCAGACCTGCCGGTCCTGCCACATCCGCGGCCGCTCCCGCCAGTTCTCGCGCAGCCCGGACAGCTCGTCGGTATCCCGCTGGCCGATCCGGTGCGCCTTCCTCAGCCGTCCGACGATCGAGTCGAAGTACCGGCACTCGGGATCGAACCGCACCGTGGCCCCGTTGGCCGTCCGGTTGTGCAGCGTGGCCAGGAAGTACGCCAGGGCGGTCAGCCGCCGGTAGAGGTGCGCGTCGTCGCGGTGCTGGGTGGCCCGCGCGATCGCGTGGCTGAACTCCTCGCCGGAGTAGTACTCGACGGCCAGCACCCCGTTGATGTCGCGGTTCAGCCCCAGCGGCCGGATCACGTGGTGCGGCGAGCCGACCAGGTTGTACCGGCGCAGCGTCTGCAGACCGTCGTACTCCTGGCGGGCCATCCAGGCCGCCTTGTCCAGGTCCGGGCGGAACCTGGTGCCATAGAACTTGCAGATGACCTTGGTACCGCTGAACTTCTCCTGGTACGCGTAGACCTCGTTGCTCCCGCACAGCCGGAACACCCGGAACGCCAGCTGCCGCTCGCGCACCTGCAGGCGATCGCGCATGATCTTGCTCAGGAAACCGTGCAGCGGATCCTCACCCGCGACGTAACCGACATATTTCCCGTTCATCGGAGCCTTCCCTCGCGCCGGGCCGCAAAGCGACGGCAGCGAGCTGCCCCCGTGCCGTCCCCCGGATGCGCGGTGCCCCGTCATATCCCATTCACCGCGCCTTTACCCAGATAGAGAGGCTTTGTCCACTCGTGATACACATTCGCCGCCGAGGGCGCGCAGCTCGGCTCAGCCCATCAGCTGATCGGCGAGCTTCCGCGAGCTGGCCAGGAACGCCTCCAGCCCGGCATCGTCAAAATGCTCATCTGCTACCAGCGCGCCGAGCAAGACGATCTGGGCCCCCGCCACGGCGGCGTCGCTGAGATCCCCGATCGAGCCGTCGCCGAACACGGCACGGATGACCCGCGGTCTGCTCGTCGGTCACGGGGATGGGCGCCTGGCCTTGCCTGCTTCGGTGACCGCGTCGGCAATGAAGGCGTCGAGTTCCTCATCGGTGAGTTGCCGATCGCCGATGACGAGCATGAGGGTCCCATCTTCGGTGAGGCCCCTAGTCGTGTCATCGGTTTCTGCATCAGGATCATTGGGCTCGCCGAGAGCGGTCCTGATCACGCTTTCGGCGCCGACTGGGTCGATCGTCTCCGCCGCCTCAGGCGGGTCTGAGCGGAGCTTGGCCACCAGCAGGATCACGTCGGCGGCGGTGTATCCGTCACGGAAGTACTGACGCACGGCGATGCCGAATGCCGTGGTCAGCAGCAAGCGGTACGCATCTGCGGCGCTTCGGCCCGCTACCTGTGCGGTGAGGCGTCGAAGGCCCCGTTCGTCGCTGGTTAGCTTCGCCCGCAGCATGGCTGCGGCGTCGGCCCAGTCCGTGTCTGGCATCATGCGGCTCGCCCTCGTTAGGTTGTAACGCTGTCGGCCGTCGCGCGTGCTTCGGCGAGGAAGGTATCCAGGGCGGTACCATCGAGCTCTTCATCCATTACAAACGCGACGAGCAAAACGCCCGCAGTATAGACGAGGGCTTTCTTATCGATGTCCTGTATGGTTCCTTCGCCAAGAGCTTTGCGGATCAGTCGCTCCGCTATGTTAGGGTCGATTCCCCGATCTGGGTTACGGAGCCGGGTACGGACCTCGGCTACGTATTCAACGATGTCGGTCAACGTGTACCGGGTGCCAAAGCGCCGGCCGACGGCCTCGCAGAACGCGGTCAGGATCAGCCTGTTGTAACCCATCAAGCCGTTGGCCTGCCTGATCTGGGCCGTTAACCGCAGATGCTCATCCATGTCTCTGGTCAGTAAGGCTCGGACCGCGGCCACTTGCTCGGGACTGATCACCTGCCACATCCTTTCGCTGATGCCAATAGCGTAGCGGCGGCGATGCGACATTAGATTGGACGCAGAAAGATTGCGGCCCAGCGGCAATCGTGGAATCCGCTTAGCGGATTAGTATTCCGACCGGACATCCAGTTCTTCGCGCAGGGTGCGCTGGACATACGCCATGGCCTCCTGCGCGGCCGGGTCGGCGAAGCGACTCGCCAGCTCCTCCGGTGCGATGTCCACCACCCTCTCGTGCAGCCACCACAGGTGCCCCTGCGGGTCGCGAACCCGGGCCACGCACTCGCCGAAGGCCAGCAGAGTCGGCTGGGTCACCGTACGCGCACCGGCGGCGATGGCCTGCTCAACCGCCGCAGCAACGTCACTGACGTAGATACGCAGGTGAGCCGGGGTCGGCGGCCAGCCTGGCTTGGCATCGAACAGCATGACGACGCTGTCGCCGATCTCGACCTCGACATGGCCGATGTCTCCGTCGGGATCAAGAATCCTGGAGCCCGGAGTCTCAACCGCTCCGAATACCGCTGTCAGGAAGCGCACCTCGGCATCGGTGTCGCGGCTGATCACCCAAGCGTTGACGCGCGCGTAGCGCGCCGGAACCTGAACCTGCTGCTCGGCTGCCATGCAACCGATCGTGTCAGGGACCACCGACAGTTCTCGTGGTCCGCTCGTCGGCCACCGGTGTGGTCATCTGGCCTTGCGTGCTTGGGCAACAGCGTCTGCAATGAAGCCGTCGAGTTCCTCATCGCTGAGTTGCTGGTCGGCAACCAAAAGCATGAGGATCGCGGCTTCGGTGTTGGCCTTGGTGGCGTCATCGGCCGCATCGGGATCACTGGGTGCTCCGAGGGCCGCCTTGATCACGAGTTCGGCGCCCACGGGGTCGATCGCCTCCGCGGCTTCTGCCGAGTATGAGCGGAGCTTGGCCACCAGTCGGATCACGTCTGCGGCGGTGTACCCGTCGCGGAAATGGCAGCGCAAGGCGAGGACGTATGCCGCGGCTACCAGCAAGCCGAATGTGTCGGCCGCACTATCGCCCTCTACCTCCGCGGCGAGGCGTCCAAATTCGGCTTCGTCCTCTGTGAGCACCGCCCGCAGCATGGCTGACGGATGCGCCCACTCCGTGTCTGGCATGGTTCACCCTGCCCGGCTAGCTTGTCCAGCGATCGCCCAGGGTTCGTGCCCGCGCTAGGAAGGCGTCAAGCGCGACATCGTCGAACTGTTCGTCGCTGACGAGTGCGACTAGAAGCGCACCCTCAGTATGGATGAGAGCTTTCTTGTTGACCCCATGTGAGAGTCCTTCACCAAGAGCCATGCGGATCAATCGTTCCGCAACGTTGGGGTCGATTCCACGATCTGGATTAGAGGACCGCGTACGGACCTCGGCTACGTATTCAACAATGTCGGGCAGGGTATAGCGGGTACCGAAGCGCCGGTCAACGGCCTCGAAAAATGCGGCGGTGATCAGCTCGTTGTACCCACTCCACTGGCCGCTCTGGCTGATCTGGGCGATTACCCGCCGGTGCTCATCGATGTTCCCGGTCAGGAGCGTCCGTAGTGCGGTCATCTGGTCGGTGCTGATCACCTATATCGTCCTTCCGGTGGCGGCGATATTCTAGCGTCCCCTGTAAGCCTTTAATAGTTAATACGCCGAGCAGGAGGAGGCCGGTCAGCTCGCTGCCGGTGTCCGTTCCTTCATGAGTGGTGGGCGTGAGGGCCGGTCTGGAGTCCATCACCGCATGGGCTGATGTGACCGGTCGCGTGAGGTAATCCGTGGCGGTGTCACCGAGATCTTGTCCTGCGTCGGGGAGGTGCTCGCCTTCTTCACAGGTGCGCCGCGCGAATGCGTCGGCGCGGGAGCGCGAGACGTTGTCCAGGTTGGCGATCAGGTCGCCGCTCGTTCGGCTGGTGCGGCGTCGCCCGTCTCGGCGATGGTGGGCTGGGTGTCTGGGCCGGGCAGGTACCAGTCGTAGTGGGCGCCCTTGAAGTCGGCGTGGACGTGCCATAGCGGGTGGTCCTCTGTCCCGGGATCGTCGGCGAGTGCCTTGGCCTGGTCTGAATCACCGGGGGAGAGGTCACTGTCAGCGCCGGCTTCCTGCGGAAGGCTTTCCGCCAGCGGAGGCTGCTCCTGGGCCGGTTCACTGGCCAGGTCAACCCGGCGGCCTTCACCACCGCCAGCCCGAATGTCGCCGGCCTGACTGTCGCTACCCTGACTGTCGCGACCCTGCGGCTCGGCTCGTTCCCGGTCGGCGGGCTCGTCCGGCGGCGGGCGCTCCACCGGGCGCTTGTTCTCAGCGGCCGGGCTGGCCGGCGACTCGTGACTGGCCGGCGACTCGCGGCCGGTGCTGGCCGGGATGGGATCGCCCTGGCTGCGCATGCTCTCGCCGTACTCGTCGCGGGTCTGCGTTTCCGCCGCCGCGCGGCGCGGCCGCGCACGCTCGTGGCTGCCGGTAGCCGGTTTCCGCTCTTCCGGGGAGTCAGCACGGGCGTCCTGCGGCACCTCACCTAATTCGCCGCCGCCCATGATCGTGTGTCCAAGCCGGTCAGTTCGGGCGGAGATAGTCGGCGGGCCAGCGGCAATCACGGAACTCGCCGAGCACATCAGCGAGCCGCGAATCCCAGTCCTCATCCACCCGGCGCGCGCCGGCCGCCCGTTCGACCGCGGCTGGGTCGCCGGTGCCGAACGCGACCGCCCGCACCACGCCGCCATCCCGCTGATCGGCCTCGAACCAGCGCTCAACGGCGGCGAGCTGCTGGGCGCAGGTGCCAACGGGAAGGGCCCGCCCGTAAACACCAGCCCAGGCCGCGCTGTCCGGATGCGGGCCCGCCGCACTGTCCTTGCGGTCACAGGTCCTGAGGCTGTCCAGCACCAGCGCCCACCGGTAGCACGGCGCCAGGTAGACCGGCTCGGCCCGCTGGCACAACCACCGCCGCTCATCCAGGGCGGCGCGCATGGCCGCGGTGACGTGGGCGGCCAGGCCGGGACGCTGACCCGGCTGGCGATGACGGCGGCGCGGGCGGCGACCGCCGCGTCGGCGGCATGGGAGAGCGCGCAGTCCCGCAGCCGGGCGTCCATCGCCGCGCAGGCGCGGCGGTGAAGCCGGGGCCGGGCATGGGCATGGTCCAGCCGGTCAGGTGGGCCAGCACGGACAGCTCGGCCCACAGGGTGATCCGCGGGTCGGTGACGGCGGCGCGCTGCGCGGCGCGCATCTGCCGCAGCGTGCACGGCCGCCGCCCGGCAGGCGGGCCCGCAGGTGGCGCTGCGCGGCGGCGATCACCGGCCCGGTGACGCGGTGACGGCCGGGGCGCGGTCTCGCGGCCGGTGCCGTCGGGCATCCGGGCCAGCAGCGGGTAGTCCATCCCGTCGGCTGAACACCGCGGCCTCGCCGGGGGGGAGGGTGACCAGGTACTGCGACTGGGCCTCGGTCAGGTTCATGGTCGCGCCGACCGCCGTCGCGGTCGTCGGCGGCCGGGCAGCCGGTGGACGATCTTGACGGCGGTGTTCTTGATCACGTCGGGGATGAGCTTGGCGGGGATCTGCTCGGCGATGACCAGGCCCTCGCCGTAGGCGCGGATCTCGGCCAGCAGGTCGGCGAACATCTCCGTCGCGTGGGCGGCCGGGCCGTTGCCGGTGCCCGGCGGCGGCTGGCGCAGCAGCCGGTGCGCTTCCTCGATCACGGTCAGGTGCCGCAGCCGCGGCGCGGCCGGGCCTTCGCGCGCGCTGCCGCAGCCGCAGGTGCTCGGTCAGCCGGATCAGCACCGCGCCCATCAGGAACGCCTTGTCGCGGTCGTCGCCCGGCGTCCTCGATCTCCAGCACCACGTTGCGCGTCCAGCAGCGCGCCGAAGTCGAGCGGGTGGCCGCCGTCCGAGGAACCGGCCGGCGGTGCCCAGCCGCAGGCTGACCCGATCCGGACGGTGACGAACCCGCGGACGTTGTCGGTGACCTCCCGGCCGTACCCGATCTCGCTCGACCACGGTGCTCGCGGCGGCCTGCAGGTCCTCCAGCGCCGGGTAGCCGGGCTGCACGCCCGGGGTGGCGGGCTGCCCGGTGACCAGGTCCCAGCCCGCCTGCTCGTAGCAGCGGGTCAGCGCGGCCGACAGCACCTGCGGGAACGGCTCGTCGGCCTGGAACGCGGCCAGGAACAGGGCGCGCAGCAGGTCGGCGTGGGCCTGCAGCGGGAACCGGGTCCCGCCGGGCCCGGCGGCGGGCTCGAGCGGGTTGATCCCGGCCGGCGGGCTCGTCCGAGGTCGCCGGGCCGGATGCGGATCACCTCGGCGCCGCGGCAGCCGGGCGGCCATCAGCCGGTACTCGGCCTTGGCCGGCTCGACCACCAGCCACGGGATGCCCGGCCGCGGTGGCCTGCTCCAGCAGGTTCCGGACGGTCTGGGACTTGCCCGCCCCGGTCGCCCCGCACACGAACACGTGCCGGTTCAGCGACGCCAGCGGCACCGCCAGGTCCCCGCAGGGCACCCGGTTCCAGTCCAGCACCTCCCCGAGCGCGACCCGGCCTCCGCCGAGCCGGCTGCCGGTCCATCCGCGCCGCCGGCCGGCTGCCGCCGGGGCGATCTCCGGGGTCAGGTCGAACTCCGGGCGCAGCACCAACCGCAGGCCGGGCACCTCCCGGGCGGGCGGCCGGGCCAGCGCGGCCAGCAGCGCCGAGGACCCGGCGAACGGGCAGGACGGGACGGGTTCGGCCGGGTCTTCTGCGCGGGCCGGCCCGGCCGCGTCCAGGGCTTCGGCCGCGCCGCCGCAACCGGGCAGCGGCTGCAGCGCGTAGGGGAGGTCAGCCAGGTCCGCCGACGCGCACACCAGGCCGGCCACCTGGGCCGCGGCTTCCCGGGTGGCGGCGCCCGCCAGCAGGCGGACATGCCACAAGCCGGCCGCCCGGCTCCGGCCCAGTTCCAGATGCCGCTGTTCCAGCCGGCGCACGGTCAGCTGGGCCTTGGGGCTGTCGTACTTCTGCCCGCTGCCCAGCGCGCGGGCGGCCGCCGCGAGCAGCTCGTCCAGTTCCGCGGCCGGTACCGGTTCGGCGACCAGCAGCCAGCCGAACGGTCCCGGCCAGGTGGCCAGCAGCCCGTCGTCGAGGGTCGGCCGGACCATGCCCGCCTGATCGCCCGCCGCGGCCGGGCCGGCCAGCAGCCCGTCCGCCGTTCCCGCGATCCGCATCCAGCACGGCAGCCGCTCGGCCAGGCCGGCCGCGGCCCGCCCGCCGATCGCCGTGCCCTGGCCGCCCGCGGGCAAGGTCAGCAGGGCGGCGCCACGGTCAGACCACGCGGCCAGCGCGGGTCCCGCGGCCAGCACCTGTACCGGTCCGCCCACCGAATCCCGGATCCAGCCGAACGCCACTGCCCGGCCAGTGTGATACGCCGCGGTCAAGGCCGCCAGGCGCTGGGCGGCTAACGGGTCACGCGGCCCGGCGGCGGGGTCCGGCGCGGTGGACGGCCGTGGGATCGTCGCCACCCGCCAGGCAGGCAGGCCCTGCAGCGTCTCCCAGGCCGATGGCATCTGTCCCGGACGTCCTTACCCGCCGCCAGTGCCCAACTACGCGGCGTCTGCTCCGCCAGGCTAGCGCCGCCCTGGGCCGGTTCCCGCCGCCCGCCGCGTGGGATCAAGTGAACTGCAATGTTTCCATCAAGGTTCCTGACACATGCTGGCTGACATGACCGATGGCCGGGCGGCGCTGTTCACGCCGGGGCCGCGGCTGGGCTGGGCGTTCCGTGATCGCCGCTTGCTGGTCGCGCCGTTCCCGGAGCCCGCACCCGACCGGGATGCGATGCGATCCGCGGCCGAGGGGCAAGCCAGGGACGCGGCGGCCTCCTACCGCAGGTTCCGTAAGTTCCTGGGCCTGCCCAGCGTCCTCCTGCTGGTCCTGCTGCTGCTGGCCGACGGCTGCCAGGCCAATCTCACCGGCGCGGCGCCGGTCGCCTCGGACCTGTTCGCGCTGATCATCTGTGCCCCCGGGATCGCGATCAGCTTGCTGAAGTGGCAGCGCAGCCAGCAGGCGGCCGCCGCCGTCAGCCAGGTCGGCGAGCGGCACCAGCAGGCGCTGGCCGCCTGGCAGCAACGGGCAAGCGCCTGGCAGCAGGCCGAGCTCGCCCGGCTGGCGACGGCGGCCGAGTGGGGCAGCGCCGTGCTGCCCGCGGCGCGCGTACCGACGTCTTCGGCGGCAGCCTGCGCGGCTGGCAGGCGCTGCTGACCACGCACGGCACCTCGATCCTGGCCGCCCAGCCGCTGCTGGTCGCTGGACCTGTCCGGTCAGCTGGCCAGCGGCGAACTGACCGCGCATCCGCCCGCAACGCCGGGGTGCCGGTGGCCAGTACGCTGCTGCCCGCGGACCTGGACCGTCTGCGGGCTGCTGGCCCGCCTGTCCGCGGCCGCAGTTCGCCGACGCCCTCGACCGAGGCGATCCACGCCGGGCCACGCCCGGCGGGGCGCGCCGACCGCGCGGTGGACGTCCGGGTGCTCGAGCCAGCTCATCGCCGCGCTCGGCGGCGACATCACCCCGGTGCGGCTGGCCGCCGCCGTACGCAGGCCGCCCTCGGCCAACCCGGCCGGTGCGGCCTGCTGACCGTGGCCGAGCAGAAGCCCTGATCGCCGGAGAGCTGTTCCCGGCCGGAGTACCGGCAGCAGATCGGCCCGAACCTGGTCCGCCTCGACGCGTTCCTGACCGACCTGGCCCGGCTACGCCGGCCCAGCCGGTCCGCCGCAGGCCCGGCCGCCCCGCCTACTACACCTGCCTGGCCCTGGACTCCGCGGCGCGCAGCGCCCGCGCCGAGCTGCTGGCCGCCCTGGCCATCCAGTGGCTGACGGTGCAGGTCACCGGCAGCACCGCGTCCGCCCCGGCGGTGATCATCGCCGGGGCCGACGAGATCACCCGCCGGCCACCTGGAGCGCCTGGCCGACGCGTGCGAGCGGCGCCGCGTGCCGCTGACCCTGCTGTTCCGCCACCTGCGCGAGGACGCCCTGGCGCGTGCTCGGCGGCGGCGCCACCGCGTTCATGCGGCTGGGCCACCACACCGAGGCCGAGCAGGCCGCCAGCTACATCGGCCGGCAGCACACGTTCGTGCTGTCCCAGCTCACCGCCACCCTCGGCGGCAACGAGACCCACACCCGGACCGACACCGAAGGGCAGGCGTCACCGACACCGTCACGTCGGCTCGCACCCGGGCTGGACCGAAGACCCTCCGGCGGCGGCAGCCGCAACGGCGGACCTGACCCGCTCCCGACGGCCGTGACCACCTCCCGGAACTGGTCCGACGCGCAGTCCTGGGCCACCGGCACCAACTGGAGCGACGCCGCCGACCGCCAGCGGGTCTACGAGTACGCCGTCGAGCCGTCGGTGCTGCAGAACCTCCCGGACCAGGCCCTGCTGCTCACCGCCCGCGGCTCGGGCCGGCCCGTGACCTGCGCGCGGTCGAGTGCGACCCCGCCATCGTCACCCTGCCCGGGGTCAGCACCGTGCCACTGCCCGATCGCGCCGCCGCCACCCCAGCCGGAACGCCTGCCGCCCCGCTCCCGCAGGCGGCCCGGATCAGGCGCGCCGTCCCGGCCTGGCCTGCGCCAGACGCACTGGCCAGCCTGGGCCGACCCCGGTGCGGCCGCCGGGCCGCCCGAACTGCCGCCGGTGCCGGCTTCGCGACCCCCGTCTGATCGGCAGGCCGGAACATAGCTCACGCCAAAGAAGATCTATATAACCCGGCGTCAAGATCCGGAACTGCGGTGGAAATTTAGAAATTTCGCCTGCTGCCACCTAATGGGGTTGCGCGGACGAGGATTTTGTGGCATCCACAAGTTGTTAGATTGCGCGTCGGCGCTGTGAGAGACGGGCTGGCGCGGGAACTGGGGGAGGGGCCGTAAGTGGCTGCCGGGGTAGGGTTATCTTTTCGTCCACATTTCCCGCCTTTCTTCGGCTGGCGGCCAGGGTAGGCGTGGTCATGCCTATGGACCACGTGGTCATACCCCCGGACAGCGCGGCCTCGGTGCTGGCCGGAATCCGCGCCCTGGCCGCCGAGCGGAACTGGGCGCCGGTCCGCGCGTTCCTCGACACGCTCGCGCCGTTAGGCGACCGGGCCATCCTGGTCGCCGCCGCGCCGGGCGTGGACCCCGCCCCGCTGGTGGCCTGGCTGTCCGCGGCCGACCTGGGCGCGCACTGCCACCTGGCCAGCCTGACCCAGCTGGCCGAGGATCCCGGCCTGGGGCTGGCCATCAACCGGGTGGTGGTCGTGCTGAAGTGCGATGACCTGCTGATGCCCAGCAGCGTGGCGGGCGCCTGCACGGTGCTGGCCCGGCCGTCCCGCTCCTACGCCGTGCTGCTGATCGGCGTGGAGGTCATCGACAGCCGGGCCGACTTGGCCGTGGTCGAGCGGGCCATCTGGCAGGCGCTGCTCGGGCCGGAGGGCGAGGACTGGGGCTGGCGCAGGATCTGTCCGCCCGCGAGTGCCTGATGTGGGCCGACCCGGCCGACCCGGTTGACGGCGACGTGGCTGACCGGGCCGGGCAGGACGGCGTGGACCGGGCCGTCCCCGATTTCCTGGCCGAGCGGGTCGCCCGGGACCGGGCGCTGGCCCTGGACTGGCTGCTGGCCGAGGTGCGGCTGCTGCCCGAGCTGCAGCGGGCCCGTGCGGCGCACGCCCTCGGCCTGGCCCGCGGCCCAGCCGGCCGCCGGGGCGGCGTCCCGGTTAACCGAGCTCGACGGCCAGCTCAAGCCTGGCCCGGATGGCTGCCCCGGACCCCAGTCCGGCGACAGCCATCCGGGTAGCTCGCCGGCGACGGCTCAGAACGCGAACTGCTGGCCGCCGTCGATGTCGTACGTCGCGCCGGTGAGCGCCGTGTTGGTCATGATGTGGACGGCCAGCGCGGCGACGTCGGCCGGGCCGACGACGCGGCCGATCGGCAGCGTCGAGCGCAGCTCCTCCCGGCGTGCGTCGAGCTGATCGCCGAGCAGCGACGCCGACAGCGGGGTGTCGACGAACCCGGCGGCGATCAGGTTGACCCGGACCGGCGCGATCTCGAGCGCGAGGCGGCCACGAACGGCGGGCAGCGCCGCGGTGGCCGCCGAGGCGATCCCGAGCCCGCGCTGATCCGGCGGCCGCCGGTGCCGCCCATGAACAGCAGCGTGCCGCCCGGCCGCATCCTGGCCGCGCGTTCCGCGCGACCTCGAGAGCCAGCACCAGGTGATCGCTGAGCGCCTCGCGCACCTGGTCGCGTCCATCTCGAGCAGCGGCCCGTAGCGTCGGGCCGCCGCCGGTGACCAGCACGTGGTCGATCGGTGCGGGCAGGTCCGGCGAAGAACCGCGCGCAGCGCCGCCGGCGTCGGTGGCGTCGAACGCCGCGGTGCGCGCGCGCCGACGCTCGTGCGCCGCGTGCTCGAGCCGGTCGCGGATCGCGGCCGGTGAGGATGACGTCGGCGCCCTCGGCCCGGGCCCGCCGGGCGGTCTCCAGCCCGATGCCCGCGCTGCCGCCGATCACGACGACGGTCTGCCCGGCCAGCTGGCCTGTGCTCATCGAGTTGCCCCTCAGTCCGGACGGCGCTCGGCCATCTGCGCGGCCATCGGCCCCACCGGCGCGCGGCATGTCGGCGATCGGCCATGCGGAGCGTCTTCAGCGCCGCGTCGTAGATCCCGAGAAGCTCGGGAACGGCTGGATCGTGTCGCGCAGCACGTCGAGCGGGACGCGCGCGCGGATCGCGAGCGTGGCCTGCTGCAGCCACTCACCGGCTTCAGGCCCGAGCGCGTACGCGCCGGTCAGCCGCTCGCCGTCGCTCAGCAGCGTGAGGAACCCGTTGGACTCGGCGTAGTCGTGCGTGTAGGTGGCGGTCTTCGGCACCTCTGACAGCGGCGCGGTGCGCGCTGTACGGCGCCTCGATCGCGCCCACCGCCGCGGCCTGCGGGTCGGTGTAGGTGACCCGCGGGCACGGCCTCGTAGTTGGCTGGTGCGTCCTCGCCGGCGATGTTCGCCGCGACGACGTCGCCCTCGTACTCGCCGACGTGGGTCAGCGGCCAGATGCCGGTGACGTCGCCGATCGCCCACAGCCGCTCGCCCGCGCGCATGTACTCGTCGACCTGGATGCCGTGCGGGTTGGCCTCGACGCCGACCGTCTCCAGGCCGATCCCCTCGACCCGCGGGCGCCGGCCGGTCGCGACCAGCAGCTGGTCGCCCCGTAGCTCCGCGCCGTCGTCGAGCTCGAGGACGTAGTCGTCGCCCTCCCGGCGGGCGGCGCTGGCGTGCGTCCCGAGCACCAGCTCGATCCCGTCCCTGCGCAGTGCCTCGCCGAGTGCCTCGCCCAGCGGCGCGGCCTCGCGGGGAAGCACCCGGTCGGCGCCCTCGACGATCACCGCCTCGCCACCGAAGTCGGCGCACGACCTGTGCAAGCTCGACGCCCGGCGGGCCCTCCGCCGAGCACGAGCAGGCGTCGCGGGACCGCCTTCATGCTCGTCGCCTCGCGGGTGCCCCAGACGCCCGTCGAGCTCGCGCAGTCCCGGAATCGGCGGCACGAACGGATCCGCGCCGGTCGCCACGACGACGTGCTCGGCGGTGTGCCGGGCGCCGTCGACCTCGACCACGCCGGTGCCGGCCAGCCGGCCGGTGCCGCGCAGCAGGTCGATGCCCCGGCCCGCCAGCCAGCGCTCCTGCCCGGCGTCGGAGTAGTTCGAGACCATGTAGTCGCGCCATGCCAGCGCGGCCTGCACGTCGACCTCGGCGGTTGCCGCCGGCCTCACGCGCGCCCTGCACCGCCTCGCCCGGGCGCAGCAGCGACTTGGACGGGATGCAGGCCCAGTACGAGCACTCGCCGCCGACCAGCTCCCGCTCCACGACCGCGACGCGCAGTCCGCGCGCGGCCAGCGCACCCGCGCAGTGCTCGCCCGGCGCACCGCCGCCGAGGACGATCACGTCGTAGTCGTTTGAGACCATCGTCTACCTCCGTCGGACGGCCTGCGCGCTGGTGTTCCCCCCACCCCAATACCCAGCATCGGCAACGATCTTGCCGTCCGGCACCCGTTAATCACCAACCGGGGCCCCGCCGGGCGGGCTCATTCCGGTGGCGTGTAGCGGCCATCGGCGGCCGTCCAGCCGCCGTCCACCATCAGTACCGAGTGGGCTCACTCACCCCCGGCATGCGGCTGCCTTCCGAGCGGGAACTGATGACCCAGTTCGGGGTGAGACGGTCCACCGTCCGTGAGGCGCGGCCGGATCAAGCCTGGTCGATCAGCTGCGCCGTGTTTTGCTGCCCCGTGTTAGCTGTGCAGGGTCATGACCAGGATGGGCGTGGTGGTCGGCTGCCTGGTGCCGCCGGCCACTCGACCGTGACGCCGATCCGGTCGGCGGAGCTCAGGCCGGAGGCCAGCAAGGGGGCGGTCCGGCCCGTGGCCGGCTGAGGGAGCAGCCCGGCCTCGCGGGTCCGGCCGGGGGCCATGAACCACACCTCGTAGACCTGCCCGCCGGCCAGCCCGGGCAGCCCGGCCGCGCTGATGACCATCGCGTGCCGGGACTGGGCGGAGACCACAGTCACCGTTCCGCCGGCCGTGGTGGTCCGGGCGGTCAGCCGGGCGTCCGGCGCGGCCAGCACGGCGGCCGCCGAGTGGGCCTGGGCTTGGGCCTGGGTCAGCCGGTGCTGGGTGACCGCCGCGACGGCGCCCAGTGCGATGGCCACCACGACCGCGGCCGCGGCCAGCGCGGTGGCCAGCCGTGGAACCCTGAGCCCGCGCCCGGGATAGCCCAGCCGCCGGGCGGCTCGCGGCGTGAGCGGGGGGTCCTGGCGGGTCACCGCCACCGCCGCGCGGACCCGCGGCCGGATCTGTGCCGGTGGCGCGGCGGCCACCGCGAGGGCCAGCCGCGCCGCGGTCTCGCGAAAATCACGGACCTCGCTGTCGCAGGCCGGGCAGCGGTGCAGGTGCCGCTCGAAGCGGTCGAGCTGCGGGCCGGTGAGCGCGTCCAGCGCGTAGACGCCGGTCAGTGGGTGTGGTTCGGGCCGGGTCGAGTCTCATCGGCTCACCCCCAGGCAGTCGCGCATCCGGATCAGGCCGTCCCGGATCCTGGTCTTGATCGTGCCGAGCGCGGTGCCGAGCACGGTGGCGACCTGCGGATACGTGTACCCGCCGTAGTAGGCCAGGGTGACTGACTCGCGCTGCAGGGTGGTCAGCGAGCCCAGGCAGCGGCGCACCCGCTCCGCGTCCAGCCGGGACTCCACCGTCTCCGGCACGCTGTCCGGCGGCGCCTCCCGCATCGTGCCCGCCCGGCTGCTCACGCTGGGCCCGCGCGGTGGTGGCGCGGACCCGGTCGATGGCCCGGCGGTGCGCGATCGTCACCACCCAGGCCATCGCGCTGCCCCGGCTGGCGTCGAACCGGGTCGCCGTCCGCCACACCTCCAGCAGCACTTCCTGTGTCACTTCCTCGGTCTGGGCCGGGTCCCGTACCACCTTGCGGACCAGGCCGTACGACCGGCGGGCCAGCTGGTCGTAGGCCCGGTCGAAGGCGGCCTCATCGCCGCGGCCACCAGCCCGAGCAGCGCGGCCAGGTCTTCGCCGGGCGGCCCGGCAGGCTGGCTGGCCGGCCGCAACGTCACGTCGGGTCCGCTCATGCCCAGGTATTCGGAGCGCCCGCCCGCCGCGGATTGGTCTCGCGGGCCGACCAATCCGCAGGTGGGGACGCCACGAAGCTCCGGGCATGGGATCGCCACCAGGGCGTGCCCTGTTCTCAGGAGGGATTCAGCATGGGGATGAACAAGTTCCGGATGCCCGGAACCCGGGCCGCCGGCCTGGCGCTCCAGCCTGCTGGCCAGCGGCCTGGCCCTCGCGTCGGGCACGGCGTTCGCCTCGTCGTCGGCCCCGTCGGCTGGCATGGTCGGCATGGGTGGCATGGGGACGGCGAGTTCGCACAGCCAGGCCGGCTTCACCGGGGCTTTTTCGCCGGGCGCACCGTGCGCTTCTACTACTCGAAGAACTTCCGCTGCGCGGAGCCGCAGCCAGCAAGGCGACTTCGAAGTGCGAGGGCGGGGCCAACTACACCAGACCCCGGCCAGCACGTTCGACCCGCTGTACGTGATCGTTCCGCTCGGGTTCACGCCGCCGGCCCGGACCCTGCAGTGCCCCGCGGGCCACTGCATCGACCACCCGCACACCATCGACCTGACCTCGGTGCTGGGCGCCGGGACCGGGAACCTGCCGCTGCCCGCGCACAGCCACATCGTGGCCACCGCCAACTCCGGCCAGTCCGAGTGGTGGAACGTGGACGTCGTCGGGGTCGAGAGCCTGCCGGCCTGGAACAAGCTGATCACGGCCAAGAGCGACCGTGAGCTGCAGTACCTGCAGCGGCACGACTCCGCGCAGGTCACTGGCAACATCACCACCAACCTGTTCCTGTACTTCGCGGTGCGCAGGTAGCCGCACGTCACCGGTGCTGGCCGCGGCCGCTCACCGGCCGCGGCCAGCGCCGCCGCCCAGCTCAGGAGGAGGTGCCCACCATGTCGCAACCGTCAACGAGAACGGCCGGCGATCCGGCGCAGCCCAGCCCGGCCCAGCTGGCGCGGCCCAGCCCAGCCCGGCGCGCAGCCGTCCCGCACCGGTCCGGAGCTGGCGCCTCCCAGCCGGGCTCGGCGCCGCCGCGGGCGGCGCCGTCCTGATCACCGGGGCGTGCCTGCCCTGGGTGACCACGTTCGCCGGGCTGGTCGCGATCTCCGGGCTGCGCGGCAGCAACGGGCGCATCCTGGCCGCGCTCGGCGCGATCATCGCGGTGGCCGGGTCTGTCACGCGTTCCGCGGCGGGCCGTGGTCCCGGTGGCTGGCGGGCCTGGCCGGGTTCGCCGCCACCGGGTCTGCGGGTTCCTCCTCCTGCGGCTCGGCGGCCAGCCTGCGCACGCTGAGCACGGATTCCATGATCGCCGCGCGCAGCGGCCCGGGCTGTGGGTGTGCGCGGCCGGGTCGGTGCTCGCGTTCGGCACCCTGTTCCTGCCCCGCTCCGGCAGCGGCCCTGGTTCACCGCCGCCCCGGCGGCGGGCTGCTGGCCTGGGCCGCCGACCAGGACTCGGCCGGGCTGCGGCGTGGCCTGCAGGCCGCGCTGGGCGTGGTCTGGCTGGCCGACGGCGCACTGCAGCTGCAGCCCATCATGTTCACCCGGGGCTTCGTCACCCAGATCTTGCTGCCCGCGACGATGGGGAACCCAGCCGGGGTGAGTGGCCCGGCAATGGCGTTCGGCAGACTGGTGCTGCATGATCCGGCCGGCTGGGATGCCGCCTTCGCCGTCACCCAGCTGCTGCTCGGCGCGGGCCTGCTGTGGCGGCGCACGGTGCGCGCGGCGCTGGCCGCGAGCATCGGCTGGGCGCTGGCCGTCTGGTGGTTCGGCGAGGGCCTGGGCGGCGTGCTCAGCGGCATCGCCAGCCCGCTCACCGGCGCGCCGGGCGCGGTCATCCTGTACGCGCTGCTCGCCGTGCTGCTCTGGCCCGGCCGCGGGCCGCGCCCCGGTGCCCGTCGCCGCGGGCAGCCCGCTGCGGCCCCAGCGGGGCGCCTGGCCTGGCTCGTGCTGTGGGCCAGCTCGGCCTATTTCCTGCTGCAGCCCGCGACCGGCGCCCCCCTCGCTCTGCATAACGCCGTTGCCGGGCTGGCCACCGGCGAACCCGGCTGGCGGCGGCGGCCGACCGGGCCGTCGCCGGCGCGGTGGGCAGCGGCGGCGCGGCCGTCGCCATCGCGCTCGCGGCGGCCTGCCTGGCCATCGCCGCCGGCCTCCTGGGCCGCGCCACCACCCGGCCCGCCCTGCTGCTCAGCGTGCTGCTCGCGCTGGCCATCTGGGTGGCCGGGGAGAACTCCGGCGGCTGTTCACCGGTCAGGCCACCGATCCCAGCTCCGGCCCGCTGCTGATCCTGCTGGCCGCGGCGTACTGGCCAGCGAGGCCGCGCGCACGTGGCACCGGCCAGCCCGCGGCCAGCCGTTACGCTAGCCACACACTCACCGGCGCACGGGAGAGGGCATCGTCATGGCGGACTGTGGCGTGGGCCGGCCGGATGCACGCGGCCGCGGCCCGGCTGCGGCGAGGGTGAGCTGCCCTCGTTCGCCGGGGCGACCGGGTGGCTCAACTCGCCGCCGCTGACCCCGGCCGACCTGCGCGGCAAGGTGGTCCTGGTCGACTTCTCGACCTACACCTCATCAACGGGCTGCGCACCCTGCCCTACCTCCAGCGCGGGCCGCGAAGTACGCCAGCCAGGGGCTGGTGCTGGTCGGCGTGCACACCCCGGAGTTCCCGTCGAGCACAATCCGGACAACGTCCGCTGAGGCCATCCGGAGATGGGTATCGGCTACCCGGTCGCGGCCGACAACAACTATGCCCCGGTCTGGGCGGCCTTCGGCAACCACTACTGGCCCGCGCTGTACCTGGCCGACGCCGGCGGCAGCATCCGGTATCACCACTTCGGCGAGGAGGCGTACGCCCGGTCAGAAATGGCTATCCAGCAACTGCTGGCCGAGGCGGGCGCGGCCGTCAAGATGGATCTGGTCCCGGTGGACCCGGGCGGCCTGGCCGTCGCCGCCGACTGGGAAGACGCTGCGCTCCCCGGAGAACTACCTCGGCTATGAGCGCACCGAGAACCTGGCGTCGCCGGGCGGCCCAGTACCCGGGGCGCACCGCTATACCGCCCCGGACCGGCTGCAGCTCAACGAGTGGGCGCTGTCCGGGGACTGGACCATGGCGGAACAGGCCGCCACGCTGACCGCGGCCGGCGGGCGGATCGCCTGCCGGTTCCAGGCCCGCGACGTGAACCTGGTCATGGGCCCGGCCAAACCCGGCACCATGGTGCCGTTCCGTGTCCTGCTCGACGGGCAGCCGCCGGGCCCTGCGCACGGCCTCGACGTGGCCGCCGACGGCGTGGGCACGGCCCAGCAGCAACGGCTCTACCAGCTCATCCGCCAGCCCGGCCCGGTCGCCGAGCGCACCATCGAGATCACCTTCCCGGACGCCGGCATCCAGGGCTACGCGTTCACGTTCGGCTAGCTGGGCCGGTCAGCCGACCTGGCTGGCCTGGCCGGCCCAGAACGGCGCCCGCAGCTGGCGCTTGAGCAGCTTGCCCGAGCCGGTGCGGGGGAGTTCGGCCACGAACGACACCGAGCGCGGGCTTTGTAGCCGGCCAGGTGCTGGTGTGCGTACCCGATCACATCCGCCTCGGACAGTGCCGCGCCGGGGCTGCGCACCACGGTGGCGTGCACCTGCTCACCCCACTGCTCCGACGGGATGCCGAACACCGCCACGTCGAAAATGCCCGGATGCTGTTCCAGGGCCGCCTCGATCTCGGCCGGGTACACGTTCATGCCGCCGGAGATGATCATGTCGCTCTTCCGGTCGCAGATGTAGTAGTAGCCCTCATCGTCCCGGTAGGCGATGTCACCCACGGTGTGGAACTCGCCCCGCGTCGCGGCCTGGTAGCTTTCCGGCTGCTTGTAGTACTCGCTGAACACCCCGGTGGACCGGACGTACAGCTCGCCCGGATGGTCCGGCCCGGTCCCGGTCACCTCGCCGCCCGCCGGGTCCAGCAGCCGGATCTCGATACTGGGCGCGGCTTGCCGCACGAGCCCGGCTTGCGCAGCTGGTCTTGGGCTCCAGCATGAGTGCACCCAAACTCGGTCGAGCCATAGATCTCCCACAGCGATCTTCGGGGAAGTCGGCCAGGTAGGCCTGCTTGAGCGCGAAGCTCCACGGTGCCGCGTTGGCGATGATCCGCTTTGGTCGACCGGTCATAGCGGGCCTTGACCTCGGCAGGCAGTGCGCAGATCATGCCTGACCAGCGGCCGGGGCCGAGAAGGTCGTGGTCACCGTAGGTGTCGACCAGTCGCAGCCAGTCCTCCGGGTCGAACTTCCGCTGCACGATGATCGTCTGGCCGAGCAGCAGCCCGGCGCTCATGAACGCCGCGGGCCGCTGTGATACAGCGGCCCGGAGGTGATGTAGATGTCGTCCGGGGCATAGCCGATGAGCCCGAGCAGGGCGATGGACGTGCTCTGGTCCCGCTGCCCGCGGTACGGCGCCCTTCGGCTTGCCGGTCGTGCCCGAGGTGTAGATCATCGTCGCGCTGGTGTCCTCGGCCTCTCGCCGGGCGGCGTGGCCGGGGCCTGGGCGAGCAGTTCCTCGCCGAGCATCCCGTCCGGGGCGGCGCCGCTGTGCACCAGCACATGACGCAGGCGGCCCAGCTGCCCGCCGTCGGGCGGCGCGAGCAGGTGCGCGTATTCCGCGTCCACGTAACCGGCGCAGGCGTCGGAATGGGCCACGATGTAATGGGCTTCCTGGGTGGTCAGCCGGTAGTTCAGCGGGACCGCGACCGCCCCGAGCTTCCTGGTCGCGTTGATCACCGCCACGACCTGCGGCGAATTGGGCCCGCACCAGATCACTTTGTCGCCGCTGGCCACGCCGAGCGAGGCCAGCGTGTTGGCCAGCCGGTTCGGCCTCCGCCTCGAGCTGGGCGTAGGTCCACGACACCACCCCGGCTCCCGGCCGGTCATCGACCACGGCTAGCTTGCCGGGCTGAGCTGAGGCGTAAACGGTCAGGACATCAGGCTGATGCTCGTCGGCCACATCCGTCATCCTCGCCGCTGCCGTCGCAGGCCGCAATGAGCGGCCGGGGGAATGCCGCAGTCAACGCGCTGCGCAGGGGAGCCACCTCGCTGCGTAACACAATCGGTGGGTTGAGCTGCGCTCAGTGGGTTGTGCCACGTCGGCGGAACCGCTACAAAGAGATGCCGTAACCAATGCGACAGTTGCATAACCTGGTCGCTGGGCGACCGCTGCACCGAGGGAGCGGACCATGGTCAGCAACGCTGGCGCCTTGTTCGCTGCGCCGCGCATCGTCGCCGGGCCCGGCGGCCCGCGGGACGTCCCTGGCACCGTGCTGCTGCGCTCGGCCGACCCGCTGGGCGGTTACCCGGTGACGGTCGTGCACAGCCTGCGGACGTGGGCCGATGCCGATCCGGGCCACCCGCTGGCGGCCGAGCGCGGCCCGGACGGGGCCTGGCAGTCCTGCTCCTACGGGGCGGCGGTGGCGGCGGCCGCAGCATCGGCCAGGCGCTGCTCGACCGCGGCCTGGGCCCGGACCGCCCGCTGCTCATCCTGTCCGGCAACAGTGTGCCCCACCTGCTGGTCACGCTGGGTGCGATGACGGCCGGGCATTCCGGTGGCCCCGGTCAGCGTCGCCTACTCACTGCAGAGCCGGGACCATGCCCGGATCCGGGCCATCACCGAGCTGATCCAGCCCGGCGCCGTGTTCGCCGACGACGCCGGCCGGTTCGCCGCCGCGCTGGACGCGGCCGAGCCCGCGCGCCGCGCTCATCGTGGCCACCGGCCACCGGCCGGGCGCGAGCCGGCTGGCTGCCCTGCTGGCCACCGTGCCGGGCCCGGCGATCCGGCCGCGTCCGGCGCGCTCGGCGCCGGACGCGGTGGCCAAGATCCTGTTCACGTCGGGCTCGACCGGCGCGCCCAAGGGCGTGCTGAACACGCACCGGATGCTGTCGGCCAACCAGCAGATGATCCGGCACGCGTGGCCGTTCCTGGCGGCCGAGCGGCCGGTCATCGTGGACTGGCTGCCGTGGAGCCACACGTTCGGCGGCAACCACAACATCAACATGGTGCTCACGCGGGCGGCACGCTCTACATCGACGCGGGCGGCCCGCGCCGGCCCTGTTCGGCCAGACGCGCTGGAACCTGGCCGACGTCCCGCCGACGGTCTACTTCAACGTCCCGGCCGGCTACGCCCAGCTGGTCCCCGCCCTGGAGGCCGACCCGGCGTTCGCCGCGCGGTTCTTCTCCGGCTGCGGCTGATGTTCAAGCCGCGGCGCCGCGCTGCCGGCCTGCGCGGGCCGGCTGGCCGCGTCGCCGCGCGGGCCGCCGGCCAGCCGGTCCGGTCACCGGGTCCTGGGGCGTGACCGAGACCGGGCCCGCGGTGACCACGGCCCACTTCGAGTACGCCTGACGCCCGGTGCATCGGGGTGCCGCTGCCCGGTGCTGAGGTGAAGCTGGTGCCGGCCGAGGACGGGATGAGATACGTGCCCGCGGG
>CAVVGF010000069.1:0-47111 GCA_963747705.1 uncultured Actinomycetes bacterium
GCAAGCGATCCCGATGGCGCGCCCGGCGGCCTGCCGGGCGGCGCCACCTGGGTCACCCTGCCGGATATCGGCCCGCCCAGCAGCAAGCCGGTCAACACGGTCGCGGCCGGGGTGCCGGTGCTCGTCTGCGCGGTCCGCGGCACGCTGTACGCGTACCGGGACGCCTGCGCGGTGTGCGCGGGATCGCTGGCCGACGGCACGCTCACCGTGGGCGAGCTGGCCTGTGCCAGCTGTGGCACTCGCTATGACGTGCGCGCGGCCGGCCGGAGCAGTGGCGATCCAGTCGCGTACCTCGACCCGATCCCGCTGCTGGCTGATAGCCAGGGCGTGCGGGTCGCCGTCCTCTCCCACGACGCGGAGCGTCGTGCGGGGGGTTCCGGGGGGTCGTCCCCCCGGGCTAGCACTGCGGAGGCGATCTCGTCGTGACCCGGCCGCCGGGGCTGCGCCGGTTTGCCGTGCCGCCGCAGGAGGCCCTAGCCCGGCCTGCGCGGCTGCGCCGCAGCCGCCGGCCGCGGCCGGCCGGCCAGCGCGGGCCAGCCGGCTGGCGCCGGCGAGGAACACTGCGAGTTCTGCGCGACCGGAATCCCGGCCGGGCACAGCCACGTGGCCGACCTGGAGCAGTCCAGCCTGATGTGCGCCTGCCGGGCCTGCTACCTGCTGTTCACCAATCCCGGTGCCGGGCGGGCCCGGTACCGCAGCGTGCCCGACCGCTACCTGCGCGACCCGGAGCGCACGCTCAGCCCGGCCGAGTGGGACGAGCTGCAGATCCCGGTGGGCCTGGCGTTCTTCCTGTACCGCTCGGAACCGGGCGAGCTGAGCTGCTTCTACCCGAGCCCGGCCGGTGCCACCGAATGCGCGCTGGACCTGCCCGCCTGGCAGCGGCTGGCCGCCGGGCACCCGCTGCTGGGCCTGGCCGAGCCGGACGTGGAAGCCGTGCTCATCAGCCAGGACAAGTCAGCCGGCGTCGAGTACTTCATCGTGCCGGTGGACGCCTGCTACGAGCTGGCCGGGCGGATGCGGATGCTATGGCGCGGCTTCGACGGCGGCAGCGAGGCCCGGCAGAGCATCGCGGAGTTCCTGGCCGATGTCCGCCGCCGGGCCAAGGCCGCCCCGCGGGATCCCAGTCATGGCTGAGCTGGTGTTCGACTGCATCGGCGCCAGACCGGAGCGTTATGCCGTAGTTCCGTCGTTCAGCCTGGCGCTGCGCATCAGCGAGACAACCGGGCAGCCGGTGGACGCGATCGCGCTGCGCGCGCAGCTGCGCATCGAGCCATTCCGGCGGGCCTATTCCGACGCCGAGGCGGACCGGCTGCACGACCTGTTCGGGGAGCGGCAGCGCTGGTCGGACACGCTCAAGCCGCTCCAGTTCACGACGATCTCCACCATGGTGCCCGGGTTCACCGGCAGCATCGAGATCGACCTGCCGGTGCCGTTCAGCTACGACCTGCAGATCGCCTCTACGCGCTATTTCAGCTCGCTGGACGACGGGGAGATCCCGCTGCTGCTGCTGTTCAGCGGCACCATTTTCGGCCAGGCGGACGGGCGGCTGCAGGTGCAGCAGGTGCCGTGGAGCAAGGAGACCACGTTCCGGCTGCCGGTCAGCCTGTGGCGGGAGGTGGTGGACATGCACTTCCCGGACGCGGCCTGGATCACGCTGGGCCGCCACACGCTCGATGAGCTGATCCGGTTCAAGACCCGGCACGCTCTGCCCACCTGGGATGCGACCGTGGCGGCGCTGCTCGCCCAGGCGGACCGGGAGGAGCCGTGAGCCAGCGTGACGCGGTGGCACTGGATCACGCCCTGGACCACGCCAGGCAGGTGGCCGATGCGATCCTCTACGAGGGCTACCTGCTCTACCCGTACCGGGCGTCGGCGCAGAAGAACCAGGAGCGGTTCCAGTTCGGCGTGCTTATGCCGCCCGGGTACGCGCAGGTTAACCCGGGTGAGCCCGCCGCCACCCAGACCGAGTGCATCCTGGAGCCCAAGACCGCCACCGAGCTGACGGTGCGGGTCCGCTTCCTCCAGTTGCGGCGCCGGACCGTGCTGGCCGCGCCGGGGTTCGGCGAGGTCGGCTCGCTCCGGGTGGGCGGCACCGAGTACGTCCCCTGGGATGAGGCGGCCGAGTACGAGCACGAGGTCAGCGTCCCGCTCGGCGAACTGCTGTCGGGGGTGGCGGAGTTCCCGTTCAGCGTGCCCGGCGGGCTGGACGAGGAGGACCTGGCCGGGCCGGACGGGCAGCTGGCCGGCGGCTGGTGCGCCGCTGGCAGACGCTGTCCGGGGTGATCCGGCTGACGGCCGAACAGCTGCCGGGGCCGTACGGCGCGGTCCGCGTCCGCCTGTCGCTGGCCAACGGCAGCGAGGTCGCCTGGCCGCTCAGCCGGCGGGCCGACGGGCTGCCGTTCGCCCTGGTCGCCGCGCATTCGCTGATCTTCGTCCCGGGCGGCCGGTTCCTGTCCATGACCGACCCGCCGGAATGGGCCGCGCCCGCGGTGCGCGGCTGCGTGAACACCGGCACCTGGCCGGTGCTGGGCGGCCCGGCCGGCTGCGCCGAGCTGATCCTGTCTTCTCCGGTCATCTTGTACGACCATCCGGAGATCGCCGCGGAGAGCGCGGGCCAGCTGTACGACTCCACCGAGATCGACGAGATCCTCACGCTGCGCACGCTGGCGCTGACCGACGCGGAGAAGCAGGCCGCCCGGGATACCGACCCGCGGGCGGCCGAGCTGATGGACCGGCTCGATCACCTGCCGCCGGAGATGCTAGAGCGGATGCACGGCGCCATCCGGTACCTCCGGCCTGCCGGGCAGGCGGCCGCCGGCCGGGCGTCCCGGGCCCGGACACGTCCGCGCCGGGCGGCACGGACCTGGCCGGCACGGACCTGGCCAGCATGGCGGGCCGCGGCGGCGGGATCGATCCAGCCATCGCCGGGCAGGCGCCCTGGTGGGATCCGGGCGCGGACCAGTCGGTGTCGCCGGAGACCGACCACGTGCTCATCGGCGGGGTGCGGGTCGCCCGGGGCAGCCGGGTCCGGATGTGCCCGGGCCGCCGCCGGGCCGACGCGCAGGATCTCTTCCTGGCCGGCCGGACGGCGCTGGTCGAGGCGGTGCTGTTCGACGTGGACGGCCAGGTGCACCTGGCGCTGCTGCCGGACGACGACCCCGCGGCCGACCTGCAGCGCAGCCATGGCCGGTTTCTGTACTTCGGCCCCGACGAGGTAGAGCCCCTCGGGGCCACAAGCTAACCCAGGCAACCCAACCAACTGGCAGAGGAGGAACGGGATGATCGGCAGACTCGTCAAGGCAGGGGTGATAGCCGTGCTTCTCGCGCTGGTCATCCAGTCCCTGCCGGACATCAAGCGCTATCTCGAACTGCGCGAGATGTAGCGCTCGCGCGCGGCCCGACAAGGCAGGCAGAAATGGAAGCGTTCATTGGGTTTGTCGTCGGCTACCTGACCGGGGCAAGCGAGGGACGGGATGGGCTGAAACGGGCCCGCGCCTCGGTGACGGCGATCAGGAATTCACCGGAGTTCCGCCGCCTGGTGTCCGACGCGGTCACGGTGGCCCAGGGGATGGCTGGGCGCGCGGCCAAGGGCGGGCTGAGCGGCACGGTCAGCGGTGTGGCCGAAATGATCAATAGCCGGGGCGGCGACCGCGGCCAGCGCTCCGCCTGACCGGCCCGCGCCGACCTCCGACCGGCCCGCGCCGCCTGACGGCCGGGCCCGGCCCGGCGGTAATCAGGGGCCGCATGGCCTGGATTCCTGGGCCATGTAGTCCTGTATGCATGACTATGTCCGTCATGCCGCTGCCGCCAGGGTGCCGCCCGGCCGCCGGCGGCTGGACGCTGGCCCTGGACCGGCTCATCGACACACTGATCGGCTGCGCCATCGTGCTGCTGGTCGGGTACGCGCCGTGGCCACCGAGCTGGCACGCTCACCTGCCGCAGCAGCTGGCCACGGCGCTCGATAAGGTGGCCCGGTACACGGACCAGGCACTGCTCGGCGCACCCGGGCGTTCCGCACGGCGGCGGGACACCTACCGGGCCATCTCTGACCTTCGCGCGGAGTTCCAGCCGACCATGGCAGAGCCCCCGTCAGTGAGCAGGCGGGCCGCCCGGTTGTGGCCGGCCCTGATCGGCCTGGAGCATGTCATGGACACGGTGATCGCTACGTCGGTGCACGCGGAGGAAGCGGGCTGGCGGCCCTCGGGCGCGGACCGCGCGGCCTAGGCGCGAGCGTGTCGGCGGACTGGCGGGCCAGCGCCCGGGACGGGCTGGTCATACTGCTCACCGTGACCACCGGCGCGGTGGACGCGGCCGCATTCCTGTATCTGGGCCACGTGTTCTGCAGCGTGGTTACCGGGACCATGGTGCTGCTCGGCATCTCGGTCGGCACCCACGACCCGGGGCTGGCGCTGAACTGCGGGGTGGCTCTGGTCAGTTACATTGTCGGCGTGGTGGCCGGGACGCCGCTGGCCGTCCGCCGGGCCGGCCGCTGGCTGGAGGGCTGGCCGGTGCGCCGCTGGCACCGGGCCACCAAGCACCACGAGATCTGGCCGTCCTGGCTCACCGTCGCGCTGGCCGTGGAGTTCTGCATGCTGGCCCTGTTCTCGGTGGGCTGGGAGCTGACCAGCGGGAGGCCGTCAGGCGTGGTGCAGCGGCTGCTGCTGGCCTCGGTCGGGGTGGCCATGGGCATCCAGGGCGCGACCGTCCGCCAGCTTGGCGAGATCTCGACCACCTACCTGACCGGCACCCTGACCGGCGTGATCTCGGCGCTGGCTACTGGCCGCAGGCCGGACGGGCTGCGCCGCAGCCTGGGCATCTTCGTTGCGCTGGTGACCGGCGCGATCCTCTCCGCGGTCATCACCGTGTACCAGCCTGCCCTGCTGCCGATCGTGGTCCTGGCGCCGATCGCGGCGGTCGTCTGGCTGGCGTCGGCCCGGTTCGGGCCGCGCCCGGCCACCGCGGACCAGTCCAGCGACTCCAGCCGGTCCTAGCCGGGGTCCTGGGCGGGCTGGCGCCGGTCGGCCAGGTACCCGGCCACCACCATGATGCCGAGCGCGCCGGCCGGTGGCAGCGTGACCAGCCCGGGCAGCTGGTAGCGCCAGCTGAACTCGAAGAAGTCCGAGGCCAGCAGCACCGCGACCGCGCTGGCCATGGTGAGCAGGCAGGCCTCCGCGGTGGCGCGCCGCTGGGGGCTGGCCCGCCGGCGCAGCAGCCCGGCGCACCCGGCCAGCCCAGCCAGCGTGGCCAGCAGGAACAGCGGCCCTGGCGTGTAACCCCCGCCGAGCTGGTAACTGCGGAGGAAGCCGGCCAGGCCGCCGGCTACCGCGGGCCGGTCGGCGTACCGGTCGGCCGGCCCGGATCACCCTGGCCTTGCCCGCCGGGGTGAGGTGGACGAACTGCAGCCGCCCGTGCCGCAGGCTGATGTATGGCGGGTAGACCGGGTAGTCCCGCTGGAACTGCCACCGGGTGATGGACACGTCGCCCGCGGCGGTGACCCGGCGCAGCGCGAACAGCTTGACCGAGTCCCGGGCCCACGCCGCGGCCACGCGCAGTGGCTGCTGGATCAGCACCTGGCGGCTGAACTCGTCGGCGAACGTGATGTGCGGCATGCCCTTGGGCGGGACCGCGGTCTTGATCGGCGATCCCGCGCCATGGTCCAGCCAGTCCGGGCCGAGCACCTGCTGCCGGTGCGGCGGGCAGAGCGCGCGCTCGTACCTGGGCAGGGACAGGGTGGCGCAGTCGGCCGCCGCGGCGGTCCGCCCGTAGATCGTGCCGGCCGCGTACGGGGCCAGCCCAAAATGCTTGATCGTCACGTAGTTGCGGTAGCTGATGAACAGGATGGGCAGCGCGAACGCGGCCGCCAGCGCCGCCGCCTGCACCAGCTTGTGCCGCCAGCCGGGTATGGCGACGACCAGGTAGAGCAGCGCGGGCAGGATGAAGATCTCACCGACCTGCCGCACGGTGGCCGAAGTGCCCAGCGCCAGCCCGCCCGCCAGCACCAGCGCGGTCGGTGGCCGCCGTTCCCAGAGCAGGGCGGCCAGGCCGGCCACGATCAGCGCCTCGAACGCGGTGTCCGGCATGATCGACTGCTCGATCTGCAGCTGGTACGCGTCCAGCAGCAGCGGGGCGGTGGCCAGGGCAGCCAGCCAGTTCGGCACCCCCCGGCGGCGCAATACCTGGTACAGCACGACGGCCATGGCCAGCCCGGCCAGATGCTGCAGGGCGGCCACCGCGGCCAGCGTGCCCACCTTGAGGAACGCTTGCAGCATGAGCTGGTATCCGGGCGGGTCGTTGCCCGGGTAGGCGCCGAACAGATACTTGATCGAGTCGATGTAGACCAGCGCCGGCCGGTAGGCGAGCTGAGTCACCACCCGCAGCGCCAGGCCCGCGGCCAGCAGGATGATCATCAGCCAGTGCCGCCGGAGCGCGGCCGCCAGGCGGCCCGCGCGGCCAGGGCCCCTGCGGGCGGTAGCCCCGCCCCGCGGGTCGGCCGGATCGGCGCGGACCCGGGCAGGAATCGCTCGCATCGCCCCCCCGCATGCTCTTGGTAAGCGTTCCGGAACTCTTGGTAACTCCTGCAGCAGCCTAGCGGCCGGGCCCCATCCGCCTGGCCAGCCGGGCCAGCGCCGGCGCCGGCCCGGCTGTCAGTCCTCGTGCCTAGCATCTCCCCATGCCTGCCACCCAAGCGCACCCGGGGTCGGAGTCCTGGGCGCAGCTCAGCGCCCAGGTCAGGCGCCAGGCGGCGGGGCTGGCCGCGCCCGGGCCGCCCGGCCCGGGGCAGTGCCGCACCTGCCGCGGCCCGGCCCAGGGCGGTTATACCCAGTGCTTCCAGTGCGGCCTGCACGCCGAGACGGCGCCGGGCAGCCTGGCCGACGTGGTGGTGCCGGTCGGTTACGCGCCGAAGGGCAGCCGCCTGGCCCGGCACCTCTGGCAGTACAAGGCCGGCCAGGCCGCGGCGCAGCACCGGCTGCGCGCGCTGCTGCTCGTCTTCCTCCGTGACCATGGGCCGTGCCTGTGGCGCGCGGCCGCGATGCCGCCGCCCAGCCACGTCGCCGTGGTGCCCAGCGGCCGCGGCCGGCCGGGCCCGCACCCACTGGCCGCCCTGGTCATGCCGTTTCTGGCGCTACCACGTGCGGGGCTGGCCGTGGCCACCCCGGACGTCCCTTGCGAGCATCACCTCGATCCCGGGCGGTTCCGGGCTAGCGGCCCGCTGCGCGGCGCCGCCGTGCTGCTGCTCGACGACACCTGGACGTCCGGCGGCAGCGCGCAGGCCGCGGCGGTCGCGTTACGGGCCGCCGGTGCCCGCCATGTGGCTGTGCTGGTGCTCGGCCGCCACCTGGACCAGTTGCCGGGCCTGGGCCAGCCGTTCCGGCTGGACCGCTGCGCGGTACATCAGTTGCCGCCGCTCAATAGGCTTGACCCCGTGATTTCCGATAACCCCTCACGGACCGCGCTCGTCCGCAGGGCCCGGCGGATCAACCGGGAACTCGCGGCGCTCTACCCCGACGCGCACACCGAGCTGGACTTCAGCTCCCCGCTGGAGCTGCTGGTCGCGACCATCCTGTCCGCGCAGACCACCGACAAGCGGGTCAACCTGGTCACTCCGGTGCTGTTCGCCCGGTACCGCTCGGCGGCCGATTACGCCGCCGCCGACCGGGCCGAGCTGGAGAAGATCATCCAGTCCACCGGATTCTTCCGGGCCAAGACCAACAGCCTCATCGGGCTGGGCCAGGCACTGTGCGAGCGGTTCGGCGGGCAGGTCCCGGGCAAGCTAGCCGACTTGGTCACGCTGCCCGGGGTGGGCCGCAAGACCGCGAACGTCGTGCTGGGCAATGCGTTCGGGGTGCCCGGCATCACCGTGGACACGCACTTCGCCCGGCTGTCCCGCCGCTTCGGCTGGACCACTCAGACCGAACCGGACAAGATCGAGCAGGAGGTCGGTTCGCTGTTCCCGAAGTCGGAGTGGACGATCCTGTCGCACCGGCTGATCTGGCACGGCAGGCGGGTGTGCCACGCCCGCAAGCCGGCCTGCGGCGCCTGCGAGATAGCCCGCCTGTGCCCGTCCTTCGGTGAAGGCCCGACCGACGAGAAGACGGCCCGCGCCCTGGTGAAACCGGGCCCGTTCTCATGACGGTGCCAGCCCGCAGGGACCAGCCCAAGGACCCCCCAGAGCGCCGCTTCGCGCCAGGCGGAAGCCAGCTGCCCGACCCGGACGCCGTTGGCCCGGGCGAGCCGCCGGCCTGGCTGCGCGACCTGGCCGTGGCCGCTGCCGGGAGTCCGGTGCCGCCGCTGCTGCAGCCGCCGCCGGATGGCGGCCGCCCGTCGGCTGTGCTGGTCTTGTTCGGCGACGGGCCGGAGGGCCCCGATCTGCTGCTGGTCCAGCGTGGCCCGGGACTGCGCCGGCACTCCGGCCAGCCCGCCTTCCCGGGCGGCGCGGTTGACCCGGGCGACGGGGGCCCGGTGCCGGCCGCGCTCCGCGAGGCGGCCGAGGAAGCCGGGGTTGACCCGGCCGGTGTGGACGTGCTGGCCGTGCTGCCCGACCTGTTCATCGCGCGCAGCGGGTTCGCGGTCACCCCGGTGCTGGCCTGGTGGCGCCGGCCGGTCCCGGTCGCCCCGGCCGACCCGCCTGAGGTGACCGCGGTGGCCCGCGTCCCGCTCAGCGAACTGGCCGACCCCGCCCGCCGGCTGCGCATCCAGCACCCGTCCGGGCTGACCGGGCCGGCCTTCCGGGTGCGCGGCATGCTGGTCTGGGGATTCACCGCGGCACTGGTTGACCGGCTGCTCACGCTGGGCGGCTGGGAGCAGCCGTGGGACCACGGCCGGGTCGAGGAACTGCCCCCTGAGACCTACGCGGGGAGTTGAAGCCCAGGCCGCACGGGGTTAGGGCCTGGCCTATTAACACAGTGCGAGCCAACCACCGGGCTGGGCGCTATACGGTGGGCTGGTGTCGGGTGACGTGCTTGACCTGATCTTGATAGCGCTCGCTGCGGCGTTTGCCGTGGCCGGCTACCGGCAGGGCTTCATTGTCGGCATCCTGAGCTTCGTCGGCTTTCTCGGCGGGGCCGCCATCGGCGCCACGTTCGCGCCGAAACTGGCCCGCTCACTGGTGCAGGGCACGACCCAGCAGGCCCTGGTCGCGATCGTGGCGGTGTTCGTCGCCGCTATGATCGGCCAGCTGCTCGCATCTGCGCTCGGCGCCGCGGTGCGCTCCCGGGTGAACTGGCGCCCGGCGACCGTGGTCGACTCGGTGGCGGGCGCCGCGGTGAGCGTGCTGTCCGTCCTGCTTATCGCGTGGCTGATCGGCTCGGCCGTGGTCAACGCGCCGTTCGCCATGGTGACCAGCCAGGTGAACCGCTCGGCCGTGCTGCGCGCGGTGGACGGGGTCATGCCGGGCGCGGCGCGGACCATGTTCTCCGACTTCCGCAGCCTGCTGGCCAGCGGCCCGTACGTGCAGGTGTTCGGCGCGCTCGGCGCCGAGCCCACGCTGACCGTGGCCGCGCCGGACCCGGCGGTGCTCAACTCGGCCGGGCTGGTCCAAGCCCGGGACAGCATCGTCAAGGTCATCGGCGTCGCGCCGAGCTGCTCCCGGCGCATCGAGGGGTCCGGGTTCGTCATCTCCCCGCAGCACATCCTGACCAACGCGCACGTGGTGGCCGGGGTCACCCAGGCCCAGACGGTGATCACCAGGCTGGGCCGCCGCCTGCCCGCCACCGTGGTGCTGTTCGACCCGGAGCGGGACCTCGCCGTGCTTTACGTGCCCGGCCTGCGGGCTGGCCCGCTGTCCTTCGCCGGCCCGCAGCAGCTGGGTGCCAGCGCGATCGTCGCCGGGTACCCGCTGGACGAGAACTTCACCGTGGTGCCGGCCCGGGTCGGCGACGACCAGCTGGCCCAGGCCCCGGATATCTACCAGTCGAAGGAAGTCACCCGGCAGATCTACTCGATCCGGGCCGACGTACGGGCGGCAACTCCGGCGGGCCGCTGCTGAACCCGAACGGCACCGTGGACGGGGTGGTGTTCGCGGCCGCGGTCGGCGTCAAGGACACCGGCTACGCCCTGACCGCTTCCGAGGTCAAGTCCGACGCCAGCCGGGGCGCGAACGCCACGGCAGCCACCTCCACCCAAGCCTGCGATTAATTAGCTCAACGGCCAGTACCCGCGACCGGCCGTCCCAGCGCTCCCAGCCGTCCTGGGCCAGACGGCGTCCGTGATCAACCGTCTAGTGCCGCTATAGCCGCTATAGCTCCAGCAGACGGTTGATCACGAACAGTGGGTCAGCGTGAGATGGGGGATTTCTTGCCCGGCCAGGCCGTCGGCCTCGATGCGGTCGGCAGGGGCCGCGCCGGCCGTGGCGAGCCCGGCCGCGTCGATGTCATAGGGTGCGTTTCCTGCGTAGGGGCCGACGCGTTCCGCCGCCCGGCGGAGCAGTGCGGCGGCGCCGCGCGCGTTGCCGCGCTGTACATGGGTCAGGCCGACCGCGAGCTGGGCCAGGCCGCGCCACAGCTCACGCTCCGCGGCGGGCGCCTGCTTCCAGGACGCCTCCAGCACCTCGTGTGCGTTGAAGGCCAGGCCGCGGTCGAGCAGTTGCTGAGCCAGCGCCAGCGACTCGGCCGGCGGGAGGGACAGATCGTCCGGAATCCGCTCGGTGCCGGGCGCACCGGGGGGCAGCGGCCGGCCCAGCTCGTCCCGTGGTCGCGCGTTCCGCGGCCGCCCGGAGCTGTCCCGATCTCTTTGCCGCGGCGGCTTGCCGCCGCTCGGCGCGGAGCGGCGATCGGGGGGTTCCGGGGGGTCGTCCCCCCGGGCAGGGACCGCCACCATCAGCGCTCGGGTTCGGGGTCGGCCAGCCAGCCCTGCAGCTCGGTGTCGAAGCGCTGCGGCTGCTCCTCGTGCGGGAAATGCCCGGACCCGTCGAGCAGCCGCCAGCGGTACGGCCCGTCCACATGACGGCCGGCGCCGCGCGCGGTCGCGGGCAGCACGCAGGTGTCCAGCGAGCCCTGCAGATGCAGGGTGGGCGCCTGGATCGGCGCCTTCATCCGCTGGGCGTAGCGCAGCCCGTCGGGGCGCAGCCGGGAGCGCATGAACCAGCGGTGATACTCCAGCGCGGAGTGCGCCACCGACGGGATGCACATGGCGGTCCGGTAGCGGCGCTCGGTCTCCGGATCCGGCCAGCCCGGGCCGGACCAGGCGCGCAGCATCTGGCCGACCCGCTGGGCATGATCGCGGACCAGGTTGTGCTCGGGCAGTACCGGGACCTGGAAGCCGAACGCGTAACCGCTGCGACGGCCCTGGCCCAGCGGGTCGGTGAGCAGGGCAGAACGCATCCGCAACGGATGGGCCATCGAGATGACGCCGAGCCGCCGGACCACCTTGGGGTAGTAGGCGGCCATGGTCCAGGCCACCAGGCCGCCCCAGTCGTGCCCGATGACCACGGCGTTCGCCTCGCCCAGCGAGCGGATCAGCCCGGCCGCGTCGGACGCCGCGGTGATCAGGTCGTAGCCGCGGGGTGGCTTGTCGCTGCCACCGTAGCCACGCAGGTCCGCGGCCACCGCACGGTAGCCCGCGTCGGCCAGCGTGACCAGCTGGCCGCGCCAGGTCCACCAGAACTGCGGGAAACCGTGCAGCATGAGCACCAGCGGGCCGTCGCCGGCCTCGGCGATGTGAAACCGGGTGCCGTTAGCGCTGATCGCCCGGTGAGACCACGGGCCATCAACGTAGATGGCTGACTCGCCCCGCAGGGTCATAGGGTCAGCCTGCCTCGACCGCCGGCTGGCCGGCGTCTCCTCGTCCCGCTTCAGCATGGCCAGGTCCTCCTGGACGGATTCTCGGGTCTTGCGCAGCCCGCTCATCCCCTTCAGCCTGGCCCGGATGACCAGGGCGCAGATGGCGGCCAGCACGGCCCACGTCCCGGCCACGATCAGGTACGCCGCCCAGTTCCAGATGCCCGCTGTGATCAGCCCGAAGGCGTAGGCGAAGCTCAGCATGACCAGGATGAGGAAGCCGAAGAACATGATGGTGCCGCCCAGGGCGGCCGCCAGGCCGACCCGCACGGCGTCACCGCGCAACTCCACCTTGGCCAGGTCAATTTCACACTTGACCAGCGTGGTGACGTCCTTGATGGCCTGCGAGACGAGATCACCGATTGACGGCTCGCTGGCATTGCCCAGCGACTGCGTAACTGCGGGCCTGGCCATCCGCACTCCCCTCGCGCGATCGGTGCCGCTCACATTCCCTGTGCTTCACGGCCACAGGGCGGGCAGCAGGTCAGTCCAGGCGCGAGGCGCCAGGAATTGCCCCTAAATCCCGGGAACAGCAGTCCCCGGGACGTGATCTTACGGGATTACCTGCCAGCACTTCATCGCGGCCTTCCGCTATTACACACCACCACCCACAATGACCAGGCCCACAGGGGTTTTCCTAGATCCCAGAACGGCCAGAAAAGCCCTCGCCGGCGACGGGAGGCGCGCCGCAGGCGTGTCCTCCCCGAGCCGGCGACTGGGGGGTTGCGGGGGTCTCCCCCCGCCGGGGCGCCGAGGCGGGACCGCGGCGAAGCCGTGGCTCCCGCCGAGAAGCCACTCGGCGCGAAGCGCCGATCGGGGGCTCGGGGGGTCGCCCCCCCGATAAGCACAGCCGATCGGGGCCGGTAGGTCGCCCCCAGAAAAGACAACCCTGGCACGGCAGGTCCGGGCTACCAAGCGTGCACCTCATCTCGGGCAGGCCCGCCACTAAGTGCTGACAGGGTCTGGCCTGCCTCGGCCGCCTTCCGCGGCTGCTGGTCGCGTGGGTACCCGGCTGCCGTGCCAGGTCGCTTGTACTAGACACCTTTCTACGGCGGATCAGTGGGCAGGAAAAGAGCTGGCTGTGATGGATTCGTTATCTCGATTGATCCGTGCGGTCGCATTCCTGGCGCCGCGGTCCGGCCGGTCCGGGCCCGGACCGGGGCAGGCCAGCTGTGGGCAGCTCACGGAACGCCAGCACCGGCCAGCCGCGCTGCACGGCCAGCCGGCGCAGGGCCCGGTCCGGGTTCACCGCGTGCGGCCGCCCGACCGCCTCCAGCATGGGCAGGTCGGTGACCGAGTCGCTGTAGGCGTAGCAGTCGGCCAGCGCGTACCCACGCTCCGCGGCCAGCTCACGTACCCGCTGCGCCTTGGCCTCGCCGTAGGCGTAGAACTCCATCTGCCCGGTGTAGCAGCCCTCGGCGATCTCCATCCGGGTGGCGATGACCAGCGCGGCGCCGAGCAGCGCGCCGATCGGCCCGACCATCTCCTGCCCGGACGTGCTCACGATGATCACGTCCTCGCCCGCGGCGCGGTGCCGGCCCAGCAGGGCCCGCGCCTCGTCGTAGATGTACGGCAGGATCAGCTCGTCCAGATGCCGGGTGACGATGTCCCGCACCTGCTCGGCCGGCCAGCCCCGACACAACTGGCTGGCCTGCTCGCGGATCCGTTCCATCCGCTGGTGGCTGGCCCCGTGCCGGCTGAAAGCAGCTGGGCGACCGCGCTGCGGACCGCGTCACCCCTGCTGATCAGGCCATTCCGGTAAAACGAGGGTCCGTAGGCCAGGGTGGCCGACCTGGCGATGATCGTCTTATCGAGGTCAAAGAACGCCGCGACCGGCCGGCTGCCGCCGTTGACGGAACTAGTCACAGCACCGGAGCCTATGGCCGAATACCTGCAATCGTTGTCATCTAGACATGACTAATTGGTAACTTGGCCCGGATACACGTAGGCTTTGCCTCGTGACGGGACCGGCTCTGCCCCCCCGGGGCCGGACCGTTTGGCGACCCCCGCTCTCCCCCCCGGCGGGGGTCGCCCCCTTATTGCCAACTTGTTGGTGTTTACCCTGGTCAGAGCGAGATTTTGTGGGCCTGGCCAGAACTGTCCCCGCCACTACTGTCCGGGTGAGGCGCTGGGCGCCACCAGCCCGTCCAGCAGCGTGAGCGCGCCCGGCTTGGACAGCGGCTCGTTACCTGATCCGCACTTCGGCGACTGAATGCAGGACGGGCAGCCGGTCTGGCACGCACAACTGCGAACGGCGTCCGCGGTTGCGGGCAGCCAGTCCCGTGCGGCCTGGAAGCCGCGCTCGGCGAAGCCCGCCCCGCCGTCGTGCCCGTCGTAGACGAACACGGTGAGCTGGCCGGTGGCCGGGTGCTCGTCCGCGGACACCCCGCCGACATCCCACCGGTCGCACGCTGCGAACAGTGGGAGCAGCCCGATCGAGGCGTGTTCCGCCGCATGCGCGGCCCCGGGCAGGTCCACTCCCTGGTCCAGCAACTGGCGGCGCCGCCCGGCCGGGATGGTCCACCACACCGCCCGGGTGCGCAGCGTCTGCGGCGGCAGGCTGAGCGGGAACTGGCCGAGCAGCCGGCCGGTCCGGGTGGCGCGCCGGACGAAGCCGGTCACCTGCCGTCTCACCTGAACGTCACCAAAATGCACCGTGGCATCCTGCCAATTCTCACTGTGCAGCGCGCGGGTGACCTCGATCGCCGTGACCTGGCGGGCCGAGGTGGCGTACCCGGGGTCGGCGGGCCGCACCAGCGCCACGCCGGCCGCCAGGTCGAGCTCCTCGACCAGGTACATCTCACCCTGATGCGGGTAGACCGCCCCAGCGTGCACGAGCAGGTGCGATGACGGCTCGTCCACCGTTCCCACCAGCCGCCCCGTGGGCAGCTCAACGATTTTGACCGGGCGGGTGCCGGTGCCGCGCAGCCCGGTCTGCCGGGGCCGGCCCCGGCTGGTCCAGTACAGCGCGCCGCCACGGCGGCGCAGCATCCCCCGGCGGGCCAGCGCGCCCGCGATCTCGCTGCCGGCCGGGCCGAACGTGGCCAGATCCGTCTCGGTGAGCGGCAGTTCCGCGGCCGCCGCGCACAGATGCGGGGCCAGCACGTACGGGTTGCCGGGATCCAGCACGGTCGCCTCGACCGGGCGGTGCAGCAGCGCCTCGGGATGGTGCACCAGGTAGGTGTCCAGCGGGTCATCCCGGGCGATCAGCACCACCACCGCGGGCCGCCCGGCCCGCCCGGCCCGGCCCGCCTGCTGCCACAGCGCGGCCCGTGTGCCCGGCCAGCCGGCGATCAGCACCGCGTCCAGGCCGGTGATGTCCACGCCCAGTTCCAGCGCGGTGGTGGTGGCCAGCCCAGTGATGGCGCCGGTGCGCAGCGCCTCCTCCAGCGCCCGGCGATCCTCACTCAGGTAACCGGACCGGTAGGCCGCGACCCGCTCGCTCGCGGCCGTCGCGCCTGCCTCGCGCAGCGCCCGCCGGGCGGCCAGCGCGACCCCCTCGGCGCCGCGCCGGGACCGGGTGAAGGCCAGCACCGGGACCTGCTCGGCCACCAGGTCGGCGAGCAGGGTGGCCGCTTCCGCGGTGGCGCTGCGCCGGACCGGCGCGCCCGCTTCGCCGTGCGCCCGGGTCAGCGGCGGCTCCCACAGGGCGAACGTGACCGGCCCGCGGGGTGCCGCGTTCTCGGTGACCGCGGTGGCCGGCCGCCCGGTGAGCAGCCGCGCGCAGCCGGCCGGGTCGCTGACCGTGGCCGAGGCGAGCAGGAACACCGGCCCGCTGCTGGCTGGACCCGTACTGCTGGGCCCGGTGCTGGCTGATGCCGCGGCCGCCGTCTCGATGTGATGCACCGCGACCCGGTGCAGCCGGCGCAGCACCTGGGCCACGTGCGAGCCGAACACGCCGCGGTAGGTATGGCACTCATCCACCACGATGTAGCGCAGCCGCCGGTAGAACCCGGTCCACCGGGCGTGCCGGGGGAGCAGCGTCTGGTGCAGCATGTCTGGTGTGGTCAGCACGTAGTTGGCGTGGCTGCGGGCCCAGTCCCGCTGGGTGGCCCGCGTGTCGCCATCCAGCACCGCGGGCCGCACGCCCGGGATGCCCAGCTCGCTGAGCGCGCGCAGCTGGTCCGCGGCCAGCGCCCGGGTCGGCGCGAGGTAGAGCACGGTGCCCGCCTCCAGCACCGCGGTGAGCGCGGGCAGCAGGTAGCCGAGCGACTTGCCGGACGCGGTGCCGGTAGCGATGATCACGTCCTGGCCGGCCCGGGCCGCCTCGGCCATGGCCGCCTGATGCGCCCATGGCGTGGTCACGCCAAGAGCGGAGAAGGCCCCGGTCAGCGCGGCCAGGCGTCCAGCCGGGCCAGGGCACTCCGCGCCCAGCGCAGCCGGGCATGTACTCTACGTGGATCAGGCGTCCTGACTGGGCACCGTAGCGCAGCACGAGGTCGGCGGGGGAGGGAGCCGGGAGCGAGGGTTCGCCGGGCCGGAGTGGGGTGAGCGTAGTCATCGGCTCCCAGTGTGACATCTGCACCCGAGGTGCCTCGAAGCGTGAACTCGTGTAGACATAACGTCAGAGCGTGGTTGAATGCGCCACGGGACCGCTCGACCACTGATGAGATAGACATAGCCCGGACCGACGCGGGCTGCATGGCGCTGGAGGATTTGTGGATCTGAAGCTTGAACACCACACCAGGGACGGTATCGAGGTTGTCGATGTCGAGGGTGAAATCAACGTCTACACCGCGCCGCGGCTCCGTGAGCTGCTCATCGAACTGGTGAATAATGGTCACTACCAGCTCGTCGTGAACATGGAGAAGGTCGAGTTCCTCGACTCGACTGGCCTGGGCGTGCTGGTGGGCGGGCTCAAGCGGGTCCGCGCCCACGATGGGTCGCTCGACCTGGTCTGCACCCAGGAGCGCATCCTCAAGATCTTCCGCATCACCGGGCTGACCAAGGTCTTCGGGATCCACGACAGCGTCGATGAGGCGATCACTGCCCGGAAGTCGGAGAAGTAGCGGCTGCACGCTCTTCATCCGGTCATGGCCACAGTCGAAATGAGCTTCACGCCGCTGCCCGTGCACGTCCGCACGGCCCGGCTGGTCGCTACCGCCGTCGCGCGGCGCAGCGGCGTCGAGGAGGCCCTCCTCGACGAGGTTCGCCTCGCGGTCGGTGAGGCGTGCTCCCGTGCGGTCGAGGCGCACCAGGCGCAATGCCCGGCCGAGCCGGTCCGGATCGAGCTGACCGGGTCGGCCGGGCGGTTCGAAGTTGTCGTCACGGACGCGGCCATCGCCGCGTCCGGCCCCGAGGCCAGCGCCGCTGAGCCGGCCGCCAGCTGGGCCGGCAACGGGGTGGCCAACGGTGATAGTGCTCACACTGCGGGTGGCTTCCCGCAGGAAGGCCTGGGCCTCGCGGTCATCGCGGGGCTGGCCGACGATGTCCAATTCACCCGCACGCAAGCCGGGCTCAGCATCAAGATGAGCTGGCCATCTGGCGGCACCAGCGGCTGACCGCCCCTGAGATGCGGGCTGGCGGCCGATGTGCGGACATCTCTGCCAGCCGCAGCACTAATGTGATTACCTGTGCGGGGGAGCAGCGCGGCCCACTAGCGGGCTTGGCCCCGCCTCGCATCCGGCGGCCGACATGCGTAGACTCCCGGCACTGCTTTTTTGGCACTGTGTCCATCCTGTGCGTCTCTGGCCGTTCTGGGCGGTCGCGTGCCACTGTCTAGGAGGACAGAACAAGGATGTCTGGGCTCAAACTCGCCGCGGGGAGCGGGGCGGTCAGCATCAGCGGCGGCAACTTGACATGGGTCATCGTTGTCGCCGTCGTCGCGCTGCTCGCCCTGGCCGTGGCTGGCGTGCTGGTACGTGAGGTACTCGCCGCCAGTCAGGGCACCGAGCGGATGCAGGAAATCGCCCGCGCGGTGCAGGAAGGGGCGGCCGCCTACCTGCGGCGCCAGTTCCGCACCCTGGGTATTTTCGTTGTGATCATATTCTTCGTGCTGCTGCCACTGCCCGCGGACGGACCCGCGGTGACCTGGGGCCGCAGCATCTTCTTCCTGGTCGGGGCGCTGTTCTCGGCGGTGACCGGGTTCACCGGCATGTCGCTGTGCGTGCGCGGCAACGTCCGGGTGGCGGCCGCCGCGCGGGAGGGCGGTGAGCGGCCGGCGATGCGGATCGCGTTCCGCACCGGCGGCGTGGCCGGCATGTTCACCGTCGGCCTGGGCCTGTTCGGCGCCGCGATCGTGGTGCTGATCTACCGGGAGAACGCGCCGAACGTGCTCGAGGGCTTCGGCTTCGGCGCGGCGCTGCTGGCGCTGTTCATGCGTGTCGGCGGCGGCATCTACACCAAGGCCGCCAACGTCGGCGCGGACCTGGTGGGCAAGGTCGAGCAGGGCATCCCCGAAGACGACCCGAGAAACGCGGCGACGATCGCGGACAACGTGGGCGACAACGTGGGCGACTGCGCCGGCATGGCGGCGGACCTGTTCGAGTCCTACGCGGTAATGCTGGTGGCCTCGCTGATTTTGGGCAAGACCGCGTTCGGCGACAAGGGCCTGGTGTTTCCGCTGATCGTGCCGATGATCGGCGTGATCACCGCGGTGATCGGGATCTTCGTTGTCGCGCCGCGCGCGGGCGACCGCAGCGGCATGACCGCGATCAACCGCGGCTTCTTCATCTCCGCGGTGATCTCGGCCATCGGGGTGGCGATCGCCTGCTTCACCTTCCTGCCTGCCCACTTCAGCGACCTGAAGGGCATTACCGACCCGGCCATCGCGGCGTACAGCGGAAACCCCCGCTGGATTGCCTTCGGGGCGGTGCTGATCGGCATCGTGCTGGCCAGCGCCATCCAGTTGCTGACCGGGTACTTCACCGAGGTGAACCGGCGGCCGGTCAGGGACATTGGGCAGAGCTCGGAGACCGGCGCGGCCACCGTCATCCTGTCCGGCGTCGCGTCCGGGATGGAGTCCGCGGTGTACGCCGCGCTGCTGATCGGCGGCGCGGTGTTCGGCGCGTACCTGCTCGCGACGGGGAACCCCACCATCGCACTGTTCGCGGTGGCGATGGCCGGCGGCGGCCTGCTGACCACGGTCGGCGTGATCGTGTCGATGGACTCGTTCGGCCCGGTCACCGACAATGCCCAGGGCATCGCGGAGATGTCGGGCGACGTGGATGGCGACGCCGCGCAGGCACTGACCAAGCTGGACGCGATCGGCAACACCACCAAGGCGATCACCAAGGGCATTGCCATCGCGACCGCGGTGCTCGCCGCGACCGCCCTGTTCGGCTCCTTCCGCACCATCGTCGAGCAGGCGCTCGGCGCCGGGGCGGGCACCTTCAGCCTGTCGGTTGACCGGCCGCGGGTCCTGGTCGGCGTGATCATCGGGGCTTCGGTGGTGTTCCTGTTCGCCAGCCTCCTGATCAGCGCGGTGGGCCGCGCGGCACAGGGCGTGGTCCTGGAGGTGCGGAACCAGTTCCGCACCCACCCGGGGATCATGGACTTCACCGAGAAGCCCGAGTACAGCCGGGTCATCGACATCGTCACTAAGGACTCGCTGCGCGAGTTGGTGACCCCGGGCCTGCTGGCGGTGCTGACCCCGATCGCCGTGGGCTTCGCGTTCGGGTACTCGACCCTGGGCGCGTACCTGGCCGGCGCGATCTCGGCCGGGGTGCTGATGGCGGTGTTCCTGGCCAACTCCGGCGGCGCCTGGGACAACGCCAAGAAGCTGGTCGAGGACGGCAACTACGGCGGCAAGGGCTCCGAGGCGCACGCGGCCACGGTGATCGGGGACACCGTGGGTGACCCGTTCAAGGACACCGCGGGCCCGGCCATCAACCCGCTGATCAAGGTGATGAACCTGGTCTCGCTGCTGATCGCGACCAGCGTGGTCAAGTACAGCAGCAACGTGGGGCTGCGTGTGGGCGTGGCCCTGGTGGCGGTGGCCATCGTGGTGACCGCGATCGTGATCTCCAAGCGGCGGTCCGCCAGCGTGTCCTCGGGCGGCCCGGGCACACCGGCCGAGGAGACCACGCCGGCCAGCCGGCCGAGCCGTCCGGCCCGGCCCCGGCCAGCACCCCGGGCTGACCACCCGCACTGAGTGAATGATCCCCCGGCCACCCAGGTGGCCGGGGGATGGTCATAATTTGGGGTCATGACCGAGCGCACGCTGCTGGTGCTGCGGCACAGCAAATCGGCTTACCCGGAGGACACCGCCGACGTGGACCGGCCGCTGTCGGACCGGGGCCGGCGGGACGCGGCCAAGGCCGGGCGCTGGCTGCTCGGCCAGGGGCTCACGCCGGACCTCGTGGTCTGCTCCACCGCCGAGCGCACCATCCAGACCTGGGACCTGATCAGCGACCAGCTCGGCTGGGCCGGCGACGAGCCCGCGACGCTGCGCTACGACCCCCGGGTGTACGAGGCCAGCCCGGGGGACCTGCTCACCGTGGTCCAGGAAACCCCGGACGAGATCAGCATCCTGGCCCTGGTCGGGCACAACCCGGGATCCGCGGAACTGGTATTCGCCCTGGCCGGCCACCGCGAGCTGAGCTTTCCCACCTCGGCCCTGGCCGTCATCGGGCTGCGCGGTGGCTGGGCCGGGGCCGCGCCGGGCTCCGGGACGCTGGAAACGCTCTGGACGCCGAAGGGCGGGTCAGTCCCCTCGGCTGGCTGATGGCGGCTCCGCCGCCGGGTCGCCTTCGTCCGCCGCCTCCACCTCGTCGCGGGGCACGCCGAGCAGGTACAGCACCGAGTCAAGATAAGGCACGCTGACCGAGGTGTCGGCCGCGTCCTTGACCACCGGCCGGGCGTTGAACGCCACCCCCAGGCCGGCCGCGGCGATCATGTCCAGGTCGTTGGCGCCGTCGCCGATGGCCACCGCCTGGCTGACCGGGACGCCAGCCTGCGCGGCGAACCGGCGTAGCGCGTCCGCTTTGCCCGCCCGGTCGATGACCGGCCCGGTCAGTTTCCCGGTCAGCTTGCCCGCGGTGATCTCCAGCGTGTTGGCGGCCGCGTAGTCGAGGCCGAGCTCGGCCGCCAGCGGGCCGGTGATCTGGGTGAAGCCGCCGCTGACGATGCCGCACCGGAAGCCGAGCCGGTGCAGGGTGCGGATCAGGGTCCGGGCGCCTGGGGCCAGCCGCAGCTCGCCGCGGACCGCGTCGAGCACCGATTCGTCCAGCCCCGCCAGCATGGCCACGCGCTCACGGAGCGAGGCGGCGAAGTCCAGCTCGCCGCGCATCGTGGCTCCGGTGATCTTGGCCATCTGCTCCGCGCAGCCGGCCCTGGCGGCGAGCAGGTCAATCACCTCGCCGGCGATCAGCGTGGAATCCACGTCCATCACGACCAGGCGCATGGCCCGCCGGTGCAGGCCGGTGCGCTGCACGGCCACATCTACGCCCTGCTGCGTCGCCTCCCGGGCCAGCGCCACCCGCAGCGCCGCCGGTTCGGCCCCGGAGACGTCCAGCTCGATACAGGTCACCGGGCGGTGCGCCAGCCGGTCGATCCGGTCGATGTTGGCCCCGCTGGCCGCGATCCGGCCCGCGATGGCGGCGACCGCGGCGGGTGTCAGCGGGCTGCCCAGCACGGTGACATGCAGCCGGCCACGGCGCCGGGCCTGCTCCCCGGAGCCCATCGTGATCTCGGCGTCCAGGCCCAGGTCGGCGGCGACGGCGCGGATGGCCCGGTGGATCGCGGTCAGGTCGGGATCCGGGCCGCAGCCGAGCAGGGCGCCGAGCACCAGCCGGCCACGGATCACCACCTGCTCGATGTCCAGTACGGTCAGGTCCTGCCCAGTCAGGGCGGTGAACAGCCGGGAGGTCACCCCGGGCCGGTCCCGGCCGGTCAGGGTGACCAGGAGTGTGGTCTGCACGTCCATCGCTGGTCAACGCTACCGGGGCCGGGCGGTCGGCGTGCACCGGTGGGCTGGCTGGTCCGCCATGCCGTAAGTTCGGGTCTAACACCGGGGTTGCTGGAAGGAGCTGGATGTCCGACGAGGTGGTGCGGCTGCGCGGTGTCGGGGTCCGGCGCGGCGGGTCGATGCTGCTACGCGACGTGGACTGGACCGTTTACGACGACGAGCGGTGGGTGGTGATCGGGCCCAATGGGGCCGGCAAGACCACCTTGCTGCAAGTGGCCGGATGCCAGCTGTTTCCCTCCGAGGGTCATGCCGAGCTGCTGGGCAGCCGGCTCGGCGAGACCGACGTGTTCGAGCTGCGGCCGCGCATCGGGCTGGCCAGCGCCGCGGTCGCCGACCGGGTGCCGCCCGGCGAGAAAGTGATCGACCTGGTGCTCACGGCGTCGTACGCGATCGTGGGCCGGTGGAAGGAGGACTACGAGTCCTCCGATGTGACCCGCGCGGTCGAGCTGCTCGACGCGCTCGGCTGCGCCCACCTGATCCGGCGCCGGTTCACCACGCTGTCCGAGGGTGAGCGCAAGCGGGTGCAGATCGCCCGGGCCCTGATGCCGGACCCCGAGCTCCTACTGCTCGACGAGCCCGCGGCCGGCCTGGACCTGGGCGGCCGGGAGGACCTGCTCCGCCGGATCTCCCTGCTGGCCCGCGATCCGCTGGCCCCGACCACGGTGATGGTCACCCACCACGTCGAGGAGGTGCCCGAGGACTTCACCCACGCGATGCTGCTGCGCCGCGGCGCGGTGCTGGCCGCGGCCCCGTCCACGACGTGCTCACCGAGCCCAACCTGGCCAAGTGCTTCGGCCTGCCGCTGATCCTGGAGCGGCATGGCGGGCGCTGGTCGGCCCGGGCCGCCCAGTAGCGTCAGCGCGCCGGTAACGGGTACAGAGCTGGCATGAAAGGCGACCGGGTCGAGATCGTCATCGACGCGGGTGGGTCAGCGCGCACCTACGAGGTGACCGCGACCAAGGCGGGCCGCCGGGTCGAGGTGGTCACCGGGCGGGGCGTGATCGAGGTCATGGAGATCACCCGGGGCGGCACGGTGGTGCGCACCGCCCGGTTCATGGCCAGCCGGGTGCTCGCCCTGGTGGAGCACCCAGCCCACGACAGCGGCCCCGATAGCGCGCGGCGGCCTGCCGCCCCATCGGCCGGCCAGCCGCCGGGCGGGGCCGCGGAGCCGGTCACCATGGTCGAGGACGCCGTGGACCGGACCATCTCCCAGCTGGGCTAGCCCGAGTCCCGGGACTGGCCGTTCTGCTACGTTCGTGCCTCCGGTGCGTGTTGCCCCACGGGAAGGAGCGGCCATGGCCAAGAGACCGCTGACCGTCCTGTTCATGCCGGAGAGCGCGTACGGCCCGACCAACAACTGCATCGGGATCGGGGACGTCCTGCGCCGCCGCGGGCACCGCGTGGTGTTCGCCGCCGAGGCGTCCTGGAAGGGCCGCCTGGAGCCGCTGGGGTTCGAGGAGGACCTGGTCGATCTTTCCCCACCGGCCAGCGGGCGGGAGCCAGGATGCCGGGCAGTTCTGGAAGGACTTCATCGCGACGACCGCGCCGGAGTTCCGCAAGCCCACGATCGAGCAGCTGGATACCTGGATCAAGCCAGTATGGGAAGAGCTGATCGGCGGGGCGCGGTACTGCCAGGACCAGCTGACCGCGATCGTGGCCCGTACTCGCCCGGACGTGATCGTCGAGGACAACGTGGTCGGCTTCCCGGCCCTGCTCACCGCCGGTGTCCCGTTCGTCCGGATCGTGTCCTGCAACCCGCTGGAGATCGCCGACCCGGGCTGCCGCCGGCGTTCTCCGGCTATCCCATCGCCGACCAGTCTGGCTGGCCGGAATTCCGCGCCGAGTACGACCGGGTGCACCGGGCGCTGTGGGCCGGGTTCAACGGCTGGGTGACCAGCCAGGGCGCGCCGCCCCTGCCCGACCTGGAGTTCATCCACACCGGGGACCTGAACCTGTACGTCTACCCGGAACTGGCCGACTACCCGCGGGCCAGGCCGCTCGGCCCGCGCTGGCAGCGGCTGGACTCCTCGGTCCGGGAGACCGACGAGCAGTTCGCCGTGCCCGCCCCGCTGGCCGGCCAGGACGGCGCGCTGATCTACTTCTCGCTGGGCTCGCTCGGCTCGGCCGACGTGGCGCTGATGCGCCGGGTGATCGGCTGCCTGGCCGCGCACCCCGTACCGGTACATCGTGTCCAAGGGCCCACTGCACGCCGAGCTGGAGCTGGCGCCGAACATGGACGGTGCCGAGTTCCTGCCGCAGACCTCGATCATCCCGCAGGCTGACCTGGTCATCACGCACGGCGGGAACAACACCACCACGGAGTGCCTGCACTTCGGCAAGCCGATGATCGTGCTGCCGCTGTTCTGGGACCAGCACGACAACGCGCAGCGAGTGGCCGAACTGGGGCTGGGTGCCCGGCTGGACACCTACCGGTTCACCGACGCCGAGCTGCATGGCGCGCTCGGCCAGTTGCTCGGCGACGCCGCGCTGCGGGACCGGCTGGCCGCTGGGGCCGCCCAGATCCAGGCCCGGCAGGGCCTGCGCCGGGCCGCCGGCCTGATCGAGGGCGCGGCGGCCGCTAGCTGGCCAGGAAGCCGCGGCTGACCGAGTCCGCGATCAGCTCACGGGCGAACGCGCCCAGCGCGGCCGAGCCGTCCTCGATGAGCGCCACCTTGGCCAGCACCTGGCCGGCCGTGACGCCGTGCTGGGCCCAGGTGCCCCCGCCCAGCTGGTAGTTGGCCAGCATCGGCTGCAGCCGGTCGAGGGCACGGGCGAACTTCGCCTCCGGGGTGCGCCGCTCCTCGAACTCGTCCCACAGCTCACGGAGCCCGGCCGCCTGGGTGCCGGGCAGCAGCGCGAACAGCCGGTCGGCCGCGGCCCGCTCCGCTTCTTCCTGGTCGGCCTGGGCCTGCTCACCGGCGTACACGAACAGGTCGCCCGCGTCGATCTCCACCAGGTCGTGCACCAGGACCATCGCGGTCACCCGGCTGAGATCGGTGCCTTCGGGCGCGTACTGGCCCAGCACCAGGCTCATCAGCCCGAGGTGCCAGGAATGCTCCGCGGAGTTCTCCCGCCTGCTGCCGTCGATGATCCGGCTCTGCCGTAGGACGCCTTTGAGCCGGTCGGCTTCCAGCAGGAACCGCAGCTGACGATCCAGGGATTTCATACGCCCTATTCGATCAGGACCAGCCGGCTCAGCGGTATCGAGTTCCGGCTCGGCCCCCCCCAACCCAGCATCTGGGCTCTGACGTGCGATCATGTCCCTGGGGGACCCAACGATGATACGGGGGACCGGCTCATCAGGCTCGCCCTGGCTGGGTCATCGTCTGGCCAGGGCGAGTCGCCTCAGCAGCATCGTGCTGGCATCCCTTCGCGGCTGACGAGCCGCAGCCTGACCACGGCGCCCCTGGCTCCCTTACCCCCCCGGGCCAGGGGCGCCGTCCGCTGCCCGCCCGGCGGCGGGATAATCAGGGCCATGACCGGGGCCGTCGATGTGATCGTGGTCGGTGCCGGGCCGAACGGCCTGGCCGCGGCGCTCACCATGGCCCGGGCCGGCCTGGCCGTGCGGGTCATCGAGGGCGCGGGCACGCCAGGCGGCGGCTGCCGCACCGCCGAACTGACGCTGCCCGGCTTCCAGCACGACGTCTGCTCGGCCGTGCATCCGCTGGCCGCCTCGTCCCCGTTCTTCCGCGGCACCAGCCTGGCCGCGCATGGGGTCACCCTGTGCACGCCGAAGGTCGCGTTCGCCCATCCGCTGGACGGCGGGCAGGCCGCCGCGGTCTCCGGTTCTGTCGAGGAAACGGCCGGCGGTCTGGGTGCCGACGCCGCCGCCTACCGCCGGCTGCTCGGCCCGCTGGTCCGCGACGCCGAACTGATCCTGCCCGACGTGCTGGCGCCGCTGCGCTCCGTGCCCGCCCACCCGCTGGCCCTGGGCCGGTTCGGCGCGGCCGGGCTGCTGCCCGCCAGCCTGCTGGCCCGGCGGCTGCGCACCGAGGCAGGCCGGGCCTTGCTGGCCGGGGCGGCCGCCCACTCGATGCTGCCGCTCACCAGTCCCGGGACGGGAGCGTTCGGCCTGATCCTGATCATGACCGCGCATACGGTGGGCTGGCCGGTGGTGGCCGGTGGCAGCGGGCAGCTTGCCGCCGCGCTGCTGGCCGAGCTGGGTGAGCTGGGCGCGGAGGTCGAGACGGGCCGGTGGGTAACGTCGCTGGACAGCCTGCCGCGCGCACGGGCGGTGCTGCTCAACGTCACGCCGCGGCAGTTGCTGGCCCTGGCCGGTGACCGGCTGCCCGCCCGGGAGCGCCGGGCGCTGCGCCGCTACCGCTATGGGCCGGGGGTGTGCAAAGTCAACTGGGCGCTCAGCGGGCCGGTGCCGTGGCGCGCGGCCGCCTGCCGCGAGGCCGGCACCGTGCACCTGGGCGGCACGCTGGCCGAAGTGGCCCAGAGCGAGGCGGAGGTGACCGCCGGGCGGGTGCCGGAGCGGCCGTACTGCCTGGTCGCCCAGCCGGGGGTGGTGGACCCCAGCCGGGCCCCGGCCGGCCAGCACACGCTGTGGGGGTACTGCCACGTGCCCGCGGGCTGCCCGGCCAACGTCTCCGGCCGGATCGAAGCGCAGATCGAGCGGTTCGCCCCCGGGTTCCGCGACCTGATCCTGGCCCGGTCCGTGCGCACCGCGGCCGACCTGGACCGGTACAACCCCAACTATGTGGGCGGGGACATCAACAGCGGGGCCGGGACGCTGCGCCAGACGCTGCTCGGCCCGATACCGCCATGGCCCTGGCCGGTGCGCTGGAGCCCGTACCGGACCGGGCTGCCCGGCGTGTACCTGTGCTCGGCGTCCACTCCGCCGGGCGGCGGGGTGCACGGGATGTGCGGCGCGGGCGCGGCCCAGGCCGCCCTGGCCGACCTGCGGGCCGGCGCCCGCGGGCCAACCCGACATATGTAGCTTTAGGCGGGGTCAGTCCCGGGTGCCCTCGCGTAGCCGGTCCAGATGCCTGCGCAGCACCTGCTGCATCCGGTCGTAGAAGCCCACGATCAGCTGCAGCTCGTCGTCGCTGTACTGGGCGGCCATCTCGTTCCAGTCCCGGACCATGGGCAGGAACACCGAGGCCACGTCGCGCACGGCGCGCTCCAGCACCAGCCGGACGACCACCCGGCGCCGGTCCTGCGGGTCCCGCTCCCGGCGCACGAAGCCCGCTTCCTCCAGCCGGTCCACCACCCCGGTGATCGACGCGGTGGTCAGGCCGGTCTCCCTGGCCAGTTCACCGGCCGTCATCTGACCACGGAAGCTCAGGATGTTCAGGCAGTTCAGGTCGGTCGAGTTGATGCCAATCCGGTCGGCCGCGGCCTGGCTCATCAGCTGCATCAGCGACCCGGTCCGGCGGATGGCGGCGGCGAACGCGGCGGCCAGCTCGGCCCGCTCCGGGTCGCTGGCCGCGAACGGCTCCGCCCAGGGCGTTTCCCACTCCCCGGGCCGGTAGGGCTGATCTTCAGACATACTTCAAGTCTCCAATTATCTAAGTTACCTAGACAATAGCTAACCAAGATGCTAGCTTCGCTGATGAAACCACGATATAGCGAAACCCTCCTGATAAGAGGTGGCGACCGAGCATGACTTCAGACGCACCGATCCTGGCACCGCGGGCGGCGAGCGGCGAGCAGGCCGACCCGCGCCGCTGGCTCACGCTGGCCATCCTGCTGCTGGCTGCCTTCATGAACCTGCTTGACGTGTCCATCGTGAATATCGCCATCCCGTCCATCCAGCGCAACCTGCACGCCAGCTACGCGGACGTGCAGTGGGCCCTGGCCGGGTACACGCTGGCCTACGCGCTGGTGCTGATCACCGGCGGCCGGCTGGGCGACACGTTCGGCCGGAAGCGGCTGTTCCTGATCGGGGTGGCCGGGTTCACCATCATGTCCGCGCTGTGCGGCGCGGCCACCAGCCCGGGCATGCTGATCGCCTGCCGGGTGGTCCAGGGGGCCATGGGCGGCATCATGGTGCCCCAGGTCCTGGCGGTAATCCAGGTCATCTTCCCGGCCAAGGAGCGGATCAAGGCGCTGGCTCGGTTCGGCGTGACCGCGGGGCTCGGCACGGTCAGCGGCCCGCTGCTCGGCGGGCTGCTCATCCAGCACAACCTGCTCGGCCTGGACTGGCGGCCGATCTTCCTGATCAACGTCCCGGTCGGCATCATCGCGTTCATCGCGTCGGCCTACCTGGTCCGCGAATCGAAGGCGGCCAACCCGCCCAAGCTCGACCCGGCCGGCGTGGCGCTCATCTCGGCCGCCTTGCTGCTCCTGCTGTACCCGCTGGTGCAGGGCCGCCAGTTCGGCTGGCCGGCCTGGACGTTCGTGTCCATGGCCCTGTCCGTGCCGGTGTTCGCCGCGTTCGTCTGGTACGAGCGGATCAAGGCCCGCCGGGACGGCTCCCCGCTGGTCCAGCTCAGCCTGTTCCGCGACCGGGCGTTCAGCGCCGGGATGACCGTGGCCCTGACGTTCTTCCTCGGCATCGCCTCGTTCGGCCTGGTGCTCACGCTGTTCCTCCAGCTCGGGCTGGGCTTCACCCCGCTGCACGCCGGGCTGACGTTCCTGCCGTTCTCGGCCGGCGTGCTGGTCTCCTCCGGGGCGGCGGCCCGGCTGGCGCCCAAGTTCGGCCGCGGCGTCACCATGACCGGCGCGCTGCTCACCGCGGCCGGGATGGCCACCCTCATCGGCACCGTGCACCACTTCGGCGCGGCCGTGACCACCTGGGACCTGGTGCCCGGTCTGGCCGCCGCGGGCCTGGGCCTGGGTGCGGTGATCGCGCCGCTGGCCGACATCGTGCTGGCGCACGTGCCGCAGCGGGAGGCGGGCTCGGCCTCCGGCGTGTTCAACACCGGCCTGCAGCTGGGCAACTCGATCGGCATCGCGCTGATCGGCGTGATCTTCTTCGCGCTGCTCGGCAGCCAGTCCGCGGCGGCGGCCCGCACGGTCACCCCGCAGCTGCGCAGCGGGCTGGTCGCGGCGGGCGTGCCGGCCCAGTACACCGGCCGCGTCGTCACCGAGTTCGGTGCCTGCCTGCACGCCCGGCTGGTGGCCACCGACCCCACGGTCACCCCCGCGGCGTGCCACCCGGCCCACGGGCAGGTGCTGCCCGCGGCCGCACGCCCGGTGCTGGCCAGCACGGGTGGGGCCGCGCTGCGCACCGACTTCGCCAGCTCGCTGGTGCGCACGCTGTGGTTCCAGGTCGGCGTGTTCGTGCTCAGCTTCCTGCTGATGCTCGGCATTCCGGCCGGCGCGGGCAGGCACGCCAAGGAGACGCCCCAGCCGGCCCCCGCGGACCGGACGCTGGCCCCGGCCGGGACCGGCCGCGACGGAGCGACGGCATGACCGCGGCCAGCACCCCGGTGAACGGCACGCTGCGGCTGGCCCTCCTGGGCGGCACCGGCGGGATCGGCGGGCACGTGCTGAACTGGGCGGCCGACGCCGGGCACCCGGTGCACGTGCTGGCCAGGAACGCGGCGGCCGTGCCGCGCCGCCCCGGGGTCACGGTGACTGAAGGCGACGCGACCGACCCGGTGGCCGTGGCCGGCACAGTGGCCAGCGCGGACGCGGTGCTGTCCGCACTGGGCTCGCGCGGCGCCAGGACCCCGCACCTGCTGGCCACCGCGGCGGCCGCGCTGACCCAGGCCATGGCCAAGACCGGCACGCACCGGCTGATCGGCATCAGCGCGGCAGGGGCGTTCATCAAAGAAGATCCGGAAGCGGGCGGGCTGGTGAAGATCATCCTGCCGCGGATCTTCGCCAAGCCGTTCGCCGACGTGCGCGCGATGGAGGAGGTGGTCAGGGCCAGCGGCCTGGACTGGACGCTGATCCGGCCGACCCGGCTGGTGAACACGCCGGCCCGCGGTGAGTACCGGATCCGGGCGGACTACCCGCCGCCCGGCCTGAGCAAGATCTCCCGGGCCGACGTGGCCGCCTTCATGATCCGCGCCCTGACCGAAGGCAGCTACGTCCGGGAGTCGCCCGCCATCTGCTGGTAAGCCCGGGAGTCAGCCGGCGCCGTCCGTCACCGCCGCGTTCACCTCGGCCTGGCGGGCGGCCAGTTCGGCGGCGTAGCGGGCGTCATCCGCCTTCTGCCGGTCGATCCGGTCCGCGATGTCCTCGTCGTCGCGCATCAGCGCCTCGAGATCGGTCTTGGCCGCGTCCAGCACGCCCAGGTCGGCGTAGGCGTGCTGGACCTTCGGCCCCCACAGCCCGATGTCCTTCACGCACGGCACGATCCGGCTGAACAGCAGCGTGCGGAACGCCTGCTGGACCGGGGACTGGTCGGTGAACTCCAGGCACTCGTCCACGTCATAGCCCATCCGCTCCCAGACTTCCCGGGCGTTGAACCGGTTGCGCATCAGGTAGCAGCCCTCGACCACGAACTCCTCGCGGTCAGCCCGCTCGGCGTCGGTCAGCCCGGCGTAGTAGTCGCGCAGCGCGAGCCGGCCGAACGCCACGTGCCGGGCCTCGTCCTGCATCACATACGCCAGCAACTGCTTGACCAGCGGGTTGGCGGCGATATCCCGGTGCACGCCGAACGCGGCCAGGGCGAGCCCCTCGATGAGCACCTGCATGCCCAGGTAGGGCAGGTCCCAGCGAGAGTCGCTGAGCGAGTCGGCCAGCAACTGGGCCAGGTCCGGGTTGACCGGGTAGTACAGCCCGATCTTCTCCCGGATGAACCGGGAGTACAGCTCCACGTGCCGGGCCTCGTCCATGGTCTGGGTGGCGGCGTAGAACTTGGAGTCCATGTCCGGCACCGACTCGACGATCCGGGCCGCCACGGTCAGCGCGCCCTGCTCGCCGTGCAGGAACTGGCTGAACAGCCAGGCGCCCAGGTGGTGGCCGAGTTCCTGGCGCTCGGCCTCGTTCAGCACGTCCCACTGCCGCGATCCGTAGATCGGGCAGAAGTCATCCGGCGTCTCCATCACGTTGGCCGGATCCACTGGCAGCTCCCAGTCGATCCGCTTGACCGCGTCCCACTGCTTGTCCTTGCCCCGCTGGTACAGGTCGAGGAGGCGGCTACGGCCGTCGTCGTACTCCCAGCTGAACTTGGTCGTCCCGGCGGCCGGCACGTCCCAGGTGCCGGGCTCGACCGGGGTGGCGTAGTGGTCGTAAGTGCTCACGGCGGCCTCCAGCGCCAGGGGTATGGCCTGCCCTTATTACTGCACAGTAACTACGGTTGGCGCAATAGGCCTCAGTCGTGTACCGACGGCTCGTGGTCGGCGTGCCCGGACGGCTCCAGCTGGAACGTGGAGTGCTCCACGTCGAAATGGCCGCGCAGGCATTCCTGCAGCTGGTCCAGGATGCCCGGCCCGCAGCCCCGGCTCAGCTCGCCCGAGTCCACCACGACGTGCGCGGACAGCACCGGCAGGCCCGAGGTGATGGTCCAGGCGTGCAGGTCGTGCACGTCGATGACGCCGTCCAGCCCGATCATGTGCCGCCGCACCTCGGTCAGGTCGATACCCCGCGGGCTGGCCTCAAGCAGCACGTCCACCGCGTCCCGTAGCAGGCGCCAGGTCCGCGGCAGGATGAGCACGCCGACCAGCAGCGACGCGATCGGGTTGACCCGGGTCCAGCCGGTCAGCGTGACCAGCACGGCGGTCACGATGACCGCCACCGCGCCGAACGTGTCCGACGCCACCTCAAGGAACGCGCCCCGCGCGTTCAGGCTCTCGGCCTGCGCCCGGCGCAGCAGGATCAGCGACGCGCCGTTGCCAGCCAGCGCGATCACGCCGAAGAACGCCATCAGCCCGGTACTCACCGGCTGTGGCGTGGCCAGCCGTTGCGCCGCCTCGATCAGGATGAACGTCGCCATCCCGAGCAGCAGCAGCGCATTGGCCGTCGCCGCGAGGATCTCCAGCCGGGCGTAGCCGAAGGTGCGCCGGTCGGTCGCGGGCTTGCTGGCGAAATACGCGGCCAGCAGGGACAGCCCCACCCCAGCCGCGTCGGCGGTCATGTGCGCCGCGTCGGCCAGCAGCACCAGGGACCCGGACAGCGCGGCCCCGATGATCTCCCCGACGGCGATCGTGACCGTGATGGCCAGCACGGCGGCCAGCCGGCCCCGGTGCCGCCCGGTCGCGGTCAGCGCAGGCCCGTGGTCATGCCCGTGTCCGGCCGTCATCGCCGCTGACCGCTTCCTGTTCCCGGTCGCCGGCCTTGAGCTGGGTACAGGCCAGTTAGGCGCCGGCCGGTCGTCGTCCCCGTCGCCAGTGACCTCTCCTGGCTCCGGCATACCCGGGAAGAGCAGTTCGTAGGCCGGGTTGATCATGACCGGGTCGCCGTTCCGTATGCCCACCGGGCCGCGGAACCGGACCCGGGCCCCGCAGATGATGCCCGGGATGTGCGAGCGGCCGTAGAACAGCGCGGTCAGGTTGCCGGTGGAGTCCGCGATCTCGGCGGCCAGCACCGAGTTCTTCTCGACCGGCCGGATCTCCACCGCGCGGACCCGGCCCTCGACGGTGGCCCGGCCGGGGCGGTTCAGCGAGCCGATCGGGTTCACCCCGGCGGGCGGGGCGGGCCGGTTGTAGTGCGGGTTGTCGCGGCCGGCGGCACCGGGACCGGCGGTCCGCCGGGACTGCCGGGCGTGTCGGGCCGCGTTCGCCTTGGCCGCAGCCGTCCGCGCAGGCCGGCCGGTGGCGCCGCGGTCACCGGGGGCAGGGTGGCGGCCGGGTCGGCGTCAGGCGGGGCCCCGTCGCTGCCGTCGCCGCCCACCGTCGTACTGGCTGCCGTCGCGCTGGCTGGCGGGGTGCTGGCTGGCGGGGTGCTGGCTGGCGGGGTGCTGGCTGGCGCCGTGGGCGGCGCCGGCTACGGCCCGCGGCCTCGGCGGCCAGGTCGGCCAGGCTCTTCTTGGTGCCGGCGGCTGGCCAGCGCGGCCGCCTTCTCCGCCTGGGCGGCCAGCTGGCGCTCGTGCAGCACCTCGAGCCGGCTGTGCACGTCGAACGGGACGATGGTGGCGGTCACGTTCGGGATCCGGCTGACCACGCCGGCGATCCGGTCGGCGGTGCGGTCGTGCAGCAGCCGGCCGAGCAGCGGGGCGTAGCTGCGCCGGGGCAGCACCACGGTGACGTGGGTGCCGGGCTGGCCCGCCTCACCGCTGGCCAGTTCGGCGGCGCACCGGGCCACCCGGCGGTCCGGGCAGTCGAAGAAGTCCAGCACCACACCCCGGTCGGTCCGGGACCATTCCTCGCGGAGCTGGTCGGCCTGCTGGTTGTCGATGACGAAGTGCACCGCGCGCAGCGTGGTCGGCCGCAGGCTGCGGGCGTAGCGCAGCGCGGCGATGGTGGCCAGGTCGAAGCTGTCCACCAGCACGTAGACCGTGCGGCGCGGTGTACTTCGGCGGCTCCGGCGCCTTGGGCCGGTCGCCGATCCGCTCCAGCACCTGGATCTCCAGCCGGTACTCCCGGTTCAGCCGGATGAGCGCGGGCACCCCGATCGGCGAACAGGATCACCACCAGCCAGGCGCCCTCGGTGAACTTGACCACCGCGAAGATCAGCACCACGACCAGCGAGGTCACCCCGGCCGAGAAGTTGATGACCAGCTTGCGCCGCCAGTGCGTCTCGTGGTGCGTGTGGTGGTACTTGGCCATGCCGAATCCGGCCAGGGTGAACGCGGTGAACACGCCGATGGCGTAGAACGGCACCAGTTTGTTGACGTTCGCGCCGACCGCCGGCCAGCAGGGCGCAGGACAGCACGGTCAGCACGATGATCCCGTTGGAGAACACCAGCCGGTGGCCGCGCTTGGTCAGCCAGCGGGGCAGGAACGCGTCCTCGGCCACGAAGTTGGCCAGGAACGGGAAGCCGTTGAAGCTGGTGTTGCCGCCGGTGAACAGGATCAGCGCGGTCCCCGCCTGGACCAGGAAGAACATGATGCTGCCAGAAAGCGTGTGGCCGAAGACGAGCTCTGGCTTCCTGGGAGACCACGGTGGGCACGCCGCTCACGTACGGCGCGGCATGGGTGGCGTGCGCCAGCCAGGAGATGCCGGCGACCAGGCGTGCCCAGGATGATGCCCTGGGTGACCAGCACCTGCCGGGCGTTGATGCCCTCGGGCGGCCGGAACGCGCTCACCGCGTTGGACACCGCCTCGATACCGGTCAGCGACGAGCCACCGTTGGCGAACGAGCGCAGCAGCAGAAGATCGGCCCGAACGGATCAGCAACAGAGTTGTGCCACCGTGTACCCGATGAACGGCCTCGGGAAGGCCCGGTGCGGCCCCAGCCGTCACCGAACACCTCCCGGGCCAGGCCGACGCGATGACCAGGATCACCACGGCCGGAGAACAGGTAGGTCGGGAGCGCGAAGGACCCGCCCGTTCTCCCTGATCCCGCGCAGGTTGACGAATGCCATGAGCAGCGTGGCACACGATCGAGATGATCAGTAGCCGTCCGGCTGTCGCCGAGCGGCTTGACCAGCGCCGGGAACGTGGCCGATGCCATCGCGGCGCTGCCCGCGGCGACCTGCACCGCCACCGTGACGATGTAGTCGATGAGCAGGGCCACCGCCGCGACCTGGGCCACCCGTGGGCCGAAGTTCTCCCGGGCCACTACGTAGGACCCGCCGGCCCGGGTGTAGACCGTCACCACCTCGCGGTAGGAGAGCACCACCAGCGCGATGCCGAGCAGAATCACCCCGGTCATCGGCAGCAGGATGGTGAACGCGGCCAGGCCGAAGAATGGCAGCAGCTCATGCAGGATGAGCTCGGAGCCGTAGTTGGCCGATGAGATCCCGTCGCAGGACAGCACGCCCAGGGCGAGTGGCTGGGACAGCCGCTCCGAGGCCAGTTGCTCGTTGACCAGGGGCGGCCCGAGCAGCCTGCGTTTCAGCGTGTAGCCCAAGCCCTCGCGCAGGTCGCTGCCCCTGCTGCCGAGAACGTCAACCGCTCGCCGCACTGCCACCTGGTCTGCCCTTCATATGCTTGACCTGGCCTGTCTACCACCGTGGCGGCGTGCTCAGGCCAAGGGGGCAATTGCCTGAATACCCTCCCGGACTGCCTGGTAGCCGGGTCTTAGCGGAGCCTTAGCGCGCCGGCGTCACCCGATGCCGAACCAGCCCAGCACGGTGAACGTCAGCAGCAGCAGGCTCATCGCCGAGATGGCCAGTGTGCAGATGGTGGCGGCGATCCGGAACGGGGTGCCGTTCGCGGCCGCGCCCAGCACGCTGCGCCGGTTGGTCAGGATGAGGATGTAGGCCAGGATGACCGGCGTCACGATACCTTGCAGCACCTGGGTGCCGATGAGCAGGGTGATCAGGTTGATCGGGGTCAGCGCCAGGCCCGCGCCGATCAGCACCTGCACGGTGAACAGGCTGAGGAACAGCCGGGCCTCGGTGAACCGGCGGGACACCGACCGCTCCACCCCGACCGCCTCGCTGATCGCGTACGCGCTGGACAGCGGGACCACCGCGCCGGCCAGCGCGGACGCCCCGATCAGGCCGAACGCGAACAGCAGCTCGGCCGCCGGGCCGGCCACCGGGCGCAGCGCCATCGCGGCCTCTTTGGCCGAAGTGAGCGGGCCACTGCCGCCGATGGCCGCCCCGGTGGCGATGATGATCGTGATGGAGATCACGCAGGCGAACAGCGCGCCGGAGATCGCGTCGATCCGGGCCCGCGGGTAGTCGGCCGCGTCGGCGCCCTTGTCCACCACGCCGGCCGCCGCGTACAGCTGCATGTACGGGCTGACCGTGGTGCCGATCAGGGCCACGCCGAGCAGCAGGAAGCTCTTGGTGTACAGGAAGTGCGGGATGACCAGGTTGCTGCCGACCTCAGCCCAGTCGGGGTGGCCGAGCACCGCGGCGATCGGATAGGCCAGGAAGGCCAGCGACAGGATGAGGAACACCCGCTCGGCGTACCGGTAGGAGCCGAACACGACCAGCGCCCAGATGGCCACGGCCGCGATCGGGATGATCACGTACCGGCTCACGCCGAGCAGCTCGAACGCGGCCCCGATGCCGGCGAACTCCGACACCACCAGGCCGGTGTTGGCCAGCAGCACGCAGAACAGCGCGACCCCGGTCAGCCGCAGGCTGAACTGCTCCCGGATCAGCGCGGCCAGGCCCTTGCCGGTGTGCGTGCCCAGCCGCACCGCCATCTCCTGTACCAGCACCAGCGCGATGGTGACCAGCACCATGAAGAACAGCGTCCGGTAGACGAACTGGGACCCGGCCGAGGCGTAGGTGACGATGCCGGCCGCGTCGTTGCCCGCGTTGGCCGCCACCACCCCGGGCCCGGCGATGGCCAGGATCATCCAGATCCGGCCGCGCCGGGACCGGATCAGCCGGACCCCGCCCGCCCGGACCCGGGTCAGCGACGTGAACCCGGTCCGGGCCCGCGCCCGGGCGATCTCAACCGACTTCCTCGTCCCGGGGGCTCTCCTCGCTTCCTCGCGCCTCATCCGGCGGCGGGGCGCGGTCACTGCAGCAGCCTCGGGAAGTGCAGACGGCCGTGCCCGGGCACCAGGGCGTCCAGCACGTCGTCGGCCAGGATCCGGCCCAGCGGCCGCCCGTCATCGTCCACCACCAGCAGCGACGAGCGCCGGGACTCGACCAGCTCGGTGGCGACCAGGTCCAGGTCGGCGTCCGGGTGCAGGGTGACCGGGGGATTGTCCGGGTCGAGCAGCTCGCCCAGCCGCCGTGCCGCCGTCGCTGACCAGCAGGTCGAACGCGGACACGTCGCCGAGCAGCGCGCCCGCCTCGTCCAGCACGGCCACCGAGTCGATCTCGGTGCGGTGCCCGGCCTGGTCGGCCAGCCGCTGGCTCACCTCGGCCACCGTCTCGTCCGGCGTGGCGGTGGCCAGCACGCTGGTCATGATCCCGCCGGCCTCATCACCCGGATAGCCGAGCAGCTTGACCAGCTCACGCTGGACCGGCTGGGGCATCTGATCCAGCAGCGTGGCCCGTTCCTCGTCATCCAGGTCGCGCAGCGCGTCCACCGCCTCGTCCGGTTCCATCCCGGCGATCAGCTCGGCGGCCCGGGCCGGCGTCACCTCGCGCAGCAGCGCGGTCAGCTCGTGCGGCTCCATCTCCTCCAGCGCGTCCGCGGCCAGGTCGTCATCCAGGCTGTCCAGCAGTTCCTGGCGGCCGGACCGGCCCAGCCCCTCCAGCACGTCGGCCAGCTCGGCCGGGCGCAGCCGGCGCAGCGCGGCATGCGGGGTGCGCAGCTTCACCGCCGCGGGCTCCTCGGGTGAGTCCTCCCCGAAGGACTCGATCGAGGCCCAGTCGATCACCCGGTCCGGGGTGGGATGCCAGCGGAACCGGCGCGGGCCCAGCCGGCGCAGCAGCGTCTGCAGGCTGACGTCCACGCCGACCAGGTGGATCTGCTCACCGACCTGGGCCAGGTACAGGTCAGCCGCCCGGATCACCTGGATCTCGTCGGTGTCCACCAGCTGATGATCCATGAGGTCCCGGGCTAGCAGCACTTCCCCCTCGCGGCGGGCGAACTCGCGCAGGTCGAGGCGGGCCGTGCGCAGCGTGACCGAGCGGCGGCGCATCCGGTCGATGGCCGAGCTGTCCAGGAACGCCCGGCGGCGGCCGACCCGGATCACGATGCCGGTGACCAGCGGATAGGTCTCACCGCTGCCGTGCACCTTGGCCACCAGGTCGGCCACCCGGCCCACCTCGTCGCCGGCCTGATTCAGCACCGGGCGGGTGATCAGCCCAGCCAGCGACACGATGTCCTGCCGTAGCTGGCGGGACGCCAGGGTGCGTTCGGACGGCTGGATCAGGCGCTGGGCCAGCGAGGACCCATTGCGGCGCCGCCAGCGGGCGGGGTCCCGGTTAGTGCCAAAGAACCGTTCGGACACAGCAGCCTCCTCCGGCCGCCGGCCCGGCCGCGGCTAGGGCACAGGCCTCAGCCAAGGGCTGCCGGCGGGCAATGGTCGGGATGGGAACAGGCGCCACCCGGCGACCCGGCCCCAGGTGGGGGCCGTGATCGCCGGGGTTGTACTAAGAGGATCACCAAGCACGGCCGCCACCTCCTCGACTCGACTGATGTGCTTTGGCTGCTCGCCCTACCCAGTGACAGTACCCCGGACTATGCCGTTATCCGGAATCTTGGCCGTCAAGCCGCACGATCCTGTTCACTCTTCGTTCAACCTGCTGTTCACCAAGCCGCCGTGGTGAGCCAGATGCGCGGTGAAACACTGATCAGTATGGCCGCGACCCAGCCACATCCTCCGGCCGCCACTCAGGGCGGGCGCACCATCCACCTCATGGACCTGCTCAAACGCCCGATTACCGACAGCCGGGGAGATTCGCTGGGCCGGGTGCAGGACGTCATCGTCCGGCTGGTTGGCCACGGGCTCCCGGTGGTGACCGGGCTGGTGGCCAAGGTGGGCGGGCGCGAGGTATTCGTGCCGGTCGGGCAGACCGGCCGGTTCGACGGCAGCGAGCTGAAGCTGACCAGCGCCAAGCTGGACCTACGCCAGTTCGAGCGGCGCGAGGGTGAGGTGCTGCTGCGCGCCGACATGCTCGGTCACCGGCTCATCGATGTGGAGACGGCGCAGCTGGTCCGGGCGGCCGACCTGGAGCTGCGCGAGCAGCCGGACGGCGAATGGGTGCTGGCCGGGGTGGACGTGCGCCGGCGGCCGGCTGGTGTGCTGGGCCTGTTCCACCGGGACGGCGACCACGACGAGCACGTGTTCCGCGACTGGTCCCGGTTCGAGCCACTGATCGGCCATGTCAGTACGGCTGGGCTGCGCGGCCCGCTGGCCCGGGTCCGGCGGCTGAAGCCAGCCCAGATCGCCGACCTGATCGAGGACGCGTCCAAGGACGAGGAGACCGAGATCCTCGGCCAGGTGCACGCCGACCCCGAGCTGGAAGCGGACGTCTTCGAAGAGCTGGACGAGGACGAGGCCACCCGGCTGCTGGCCGAGCGGAGCGACGCGGACATCGCCGCGGTGCTGACCCGGATGCGGGCCGACGACGCGGCCGACGCCATCGCCGAGCTGCCGCAGTCCCGGCGGCAGCCGGTGCTCGACCTGCTGCCCGCCGGGCAGCGGACCAAGGTGCTGACCCTGATGGGCTTCAACCCGACCAGCGCGGGCGGGCTGATGGGCGTCAACTTCCTGGCCCTGGCCAGCGACGTCGCGGTGGCCGACGCGCTGGCCGCGATAGCCAGCGCGGAGACCCTCCAGCCCGAGGCGCTGACCAGCGTGCACGCGGTCGGGTCGAGCGGGAAGCTGCGGGGCGTGGCCACCGTCATTCAGCTGGTGCAGGCCGACCCCGGGACGCCGCTGATCGACATCTGTGACCGGGACCCGGTGCGGGTCGGGGCGGACACCGACGTGGTCAACGTGGCCGTGCTGATGAGCGACTACAACCTGATCACGGTCCCGGTGGTGGACGAGAACCGGCGGATGATCGGCCTGATCACCGTGGACGACGTGCTCGAGGTCACACTGCCGGAGGACTGGCGCCGCCGGGAGACCGCACAGCCGCCGGATGCGCACCGCGGCGGTCCCGAAGACGGCGTCGAGCAGTAAGCGCCCGGAGCGGTGAGCGACCCGACCCCGCCCCAGCCGCCGCGCCCGGCTGAGCCACCGCGCCGCGGTGAGCCACGCCCCGCGGAGCCGCAGCGCTCACCCACCCCGAACCAGCCCCGCCCGGCTCAGCCCGCCCACCCCGCGGCACCGGCCCGGCCGGCCGGGCCACCACGCCGCCCCGAGCCCGGCCCCAGCCTGGCCCAGCCCAGCCTGAGCAAACAGAGCGCGGTGCTGGACGAAGCCCACCTGGGCGACATCCACGGCGCGCTCGGCTCGATCCGTGCCGACCAGGACCTCGGCGCCCGGCCAGGCCTGCGCCGCCGGCTGATCACGTTCCTGGCCATCATGGGCCCGGGCCTGATCGTGATGGTCGGCGACAACGACGCGGGCGGCGTGTCCACCTACGCCCAGGCCGGGCAGAACTACGGCTACACCCTGCTCTGGGTGCTGCTGCTGCTCATCCCGGTGCTGGTGGTCAACCAGGAGATGGTGGTGCGGCTGGGCGCGGTCACCGGGGTCGGCCACGCCCGGCTGATCAACGAGCGGTTCGGCCGGTTCTGGGGCTGGTTCAGCGTCGGTGACCTGTTCCTGCTGAACTTCCTGACCATCACCACCGAGTTCATCGGCGTCTCGCTGGCGCTGCGTTACTTCGGGATCAGCCCGTACATCTCGGTGCCGATCACCGCCGTGGTGCTGATCGGCATCACGGCCAGCGGCAGCTTCGCCCGGTGGGAGCGGGCCATCTTCCTGTTCATCGCGACCAGCCTGGTGCTCTACCCGCTGGCCCTGCTGTCACATCCGCACTACGCCGCGGTCGGCTATCACCTGTTCGTGCCAGGCATCCAGGGCGGCGCCAGTTCGACCGCGATCCTGCTCATCATCGCCATCGTGGGCACCACGGTCGCGCCCTGGCAGCTGTTCTTCCAGCAGTCCAACGTGATCGACAAGCGGATCACACCCCGGTTCATCGGCTACGAGCGGGCCGACACGGTGTTCGGCGCATTCGTGGTCGTCATCGGGGCCATCGCGATCATGGTGGTGGCGGTGTTCGCGGTCCGCGGCACCGACCTGGCCGGCAAGTTCACCGACGCGCTCGGCGTGGCCCGCGCGCTGCAGACGCACGGCTACTGGTACGGCGCGCTGTTCGCCATCGTGCTGCTGGACGCGAGCATCATCGGCGCGTCCGCCGTCACGCTGTCCACCAGCTACGCGTTCGGCGACGTGTTCGGCCTCAAGCACTCGCTGAACCGCGGCTGGCGCGACGCCAAGCAGTTCTACGCCAGCTACACCGCCCTGGTCGTGGTGGCCGCGGCCATCGTGCTCATCCCGCACGCCCCGCTCGGCCTGATCACCACCAGCGTGCAGGCCCTGGCCGGGGTGCTGCTGCCCAGCGCCAGCGTGTTCCTGCTGTTGCTGTGCAACGACCCCGAGGTGCTCGGCCCGTGGCGGAACAAGCCCTGGCTGAACGTGGTGGCCGGGATCATCATCGGCGTGCTGCTGGACCTGTCCGGCACGCTCGTGGTCAGCACGGTGTTCCCGCACCTCAATGTGGCCGCGGTGGCCATCGCGGCGGCCATCGCCCTGATCGTGGCGGGTGGCCTGGCCATCGCCGTGCTGGAGCTGATCCAGCGGCGCACCGGGCACCCCCGGTCCCGGCCCCGGCCCATGACCCCGCAGCAGCGGCTCAACTGGCGGATGCCCCCGCTGGCCCTGCTCAAGCCAGTGCAGTGGTCGCCGGGCACCAAGCTGGGCGTGCTGCTCCTACGCGGCTACCTGGTCGTCTCGGTGGTCCTGCTCATCGTCAAAGCGGTCGAGCTGGGCAAGTAATCCGCTGGTCAGCAGGCGATCTGCTGGTCGCGGAGAGTGGCGATCTCTTCGGGGGAGTAGCCGAGGCTAGTCAGGACGGCCTCGGTGTCGCTGCCGGGCACCGGTGGCGGGTCCGGGATGGTGGCTGGGGTGCGGCTGAACCGGGGCGCCGGGGCGGGCTGGACCACGCCGCCCACCTCCATGAACGTGCCGCGGGCCACGTTGTGCGGGTGGGCGGGCGCGTCCGCCATGCTGAGCACCGGGGTCACGCAGGCGTCAGACCCGTCGAACACCGCGGCCCACTCGGCCTGGGTCCTGGCCGCGAACGCGGCCGTCAGCCGCTCCCGCAGCGCGGGCCAGCCGGATGGGTCGAGCTGTGGCGGCAGGTCCGAGACGTCCAGCCCGAGCCGGCCCACCAGCTCGGCGTAGAACTTCGACTCCAGCGCGCCGACCGCGACGAACTTGCCGTCCGCGGTCTGGTACGTGTCGTAGAACGGGGCCCCGCCGTCGAGCAGGTTGCTGCCCCGCTCGTCGCGCCAGGCGCCGGATGCCCGCAGCCCGTGGATGAACGTGGCCAGCAGGGCCGCCCCGTCCACCATGGCCGCGTCCACCACCTGCCCGCGGCCGGACCGCTCCCGCTCCAGCAGCGCGGCCAGCACGCCCACGGCCAGCAGCATGCCGCCCCCGCCGAAGTCGCCCAGCAGGTTCAGCGGCGGCACCGGCCGCTCCCCAGCCCGGCCGATCGCGTCCAGGCTGCCGGCCACCGCGATGTAGTCGATGTCGTGCCCGGCCGCGCCGGCCAGCGGCCCGTCCTGCCCCCAGCCGGTCATCCGCGCGTAGACCAGCCGCGGGTTACGGTCCAGGCACACGTCCGGGCCGCAGCCCAGCCGCTCGGCGACCCCCGGGCGGTACCCCTCGACCAGCACGTCGGCGCCCTCCACCAGGCGCAGCAGCACGGCCAGGCCGGCCGGGTCCTTGAGGTTGAGCCGGATCGACCGGCGGCCACGTACCAGCGGATCGGTGGGCCGCACCACCGGGTGGCCGGCCGCCCCGGGCCGGTCCACCCGCAGCACGTCCGCGCCGAGATCGGCCAGCACCATGCAGCCGAACGGCGCGGGGGCCAGGCTCTCCAGCTCGATCACGCGCACGCCATGCAGTGGTCCCATCAACCCGTCCTTTGCTTAACGCCCAGTACGGCTGCCGCCTCGGCCGAAGCCTAGTGCGCGGCCGGGCCGGTGTTCCGTGGGTCTTCACCCCGCGGCCACTTCGTGGTACGGCGTGCCTGTGAGACTTTTGCGTCGGCAGTAATGCGAAGGGAGCACGGGATGACTTCCAAGCCGAGCAGGCCCAGTCCTAGCAGGCGGAGCGTGCTCAAGGGCGGCCTGGCCGCTGGCGCGTTAGCGGGGACCGGGGCGTGGCGGTTCGCGCCCGGCGCGGCCGCCGGGCGGCCCGCCGGTGGCCTCCGCCAACCGGATTCGCTGCCCTATCCCAGGCTGCCCGCGGGCACCGACACGATCCCGCAGATCGAGCACATCGTCATCCTGATGATGGAGAACCACTCCTACGACAACAAGCTCGGCATGCTCCGGCGCCGGGGCGCCGACGGGTTCCGGCTCGGCCGGGACGGCCTGCCGCTGGCCAGCAACCCCTACGCCAACGGCGACATCCAGCACGCGTTCCGGATGCCCACCACCTGCCAGCTCGACGGGCATCCCGCGCAGGACTGGCTGGCCAGCCACGTGCAGTACGACAACGGCCGGAACGACGGCTTCGTCGAGTCCGGCAGCGGCCCGGTGGCCATGGGCTACTGGGAGCAGGCCGACCAGCCGTTCTACTACTCGCTGGCCTCGGTGTTCCCGATCTCGGACCGGTACTTCTGCTCGGTGCTCGGCCAGACCTACCCGAACCGGCGGTTCCTGATCTCGGCCACCTCGATCGGCCAGGTGGACGACACCACGCCCGCGCTCACCGACTACCCGCCGAACGGCACCATCTTCGACCGGCTGGACGCACAGGGGATCACCTGGCGGGACTACTACACCGATCTGCCCACGGTCGAGCTGTACCCGGAGCTGTACCTGAAGAACGCGGGCACCAAGGTGGTGCCGATCGCCCAGTTCTACACCGACGCCGCGGCGGGCACGCTGCCCGGCGTGTGCCTGGTCGAGCCGGACTACTCGCACCCAGTCCGAGGAGAACCCGCAGAACATCGCGGTCGGCGAGCAGTTCGCCGCCGGAGTGATCAACGCGGTGATGTCCGGGCAGGCCTGGGACCGGACGCTGCTGATCTGGACCTATGACGAGCACGGCGGCTACTACGACCACGTGCCCCCGCCGCCCGCGCTGGCCCCGGACAACATCCCGCCGGCCGTGCCTTCTGGCGAGTCCACGTACGACGGCTTCCACCGGTACGGGTTCCGGGTGCCGTTCGCGATGGTCTCCCCGTGGGCCCGGCGGGACTACATCTCGCATCAGGTCAGCGACCACACCGGCATCTGCGCGCTGATCGAGGCCAAGTGGAACCTGCCCGCGCTGACGTTGCGGGACGCCAACGCGCACCCGATGCTGGACATGCTGGACCTGCGCTACCCGGCGTTCCGCACCCCGCCCCGGCTGGCCCAGCCGCTGCTGGCCACCGACCCGGGCGCGATGGCCTGCAGCACCAGTGGCCCCGGCACGATACCCCCGCCCGGATCGGTCAGCCCGCCGCCGTAGACCAGCGGAACTGTCCGGCCCGCAGCGTATTCTCGCTGCATGCGCGGTTACACGCAGGACAAGGACGCCTACCTCAAGCGGCTGCGCCGCATCGAGGGCCAGGTGCGCGGGCTGCAGCGGATGGTGGAAGAGGACGTCTACTGCATCGACGTGCTCACCCAGGTGTCCGCGGTCACCCGGGCGCTGCAAGCGGTGGCTCTCGGGCTGCTCGAAGAGCATCTGGGCCACTGCGTGACCGAGGCCGTCCGGGCCGGTGGCGACGAGGGCCGGGAGTCGGTCCGCGAGGCGGCCGAGGCCATCTCCCGGCTGGTCAAGTCCTGATGTCGAGCTGACCGGGGCTGCTGCGCCCAGTCGTGCTCCGGGTCGGCCAGCCGGGCGAACGCGCGCAGGTTGGCCAGGCTCTCCCCGCGCTTGACCCGCCAGGCCCACTCGCGGCGGATCGACGACGCGAAGCCGATGGCCAGCGCGGGGTCGAAGTTGTCGTCCGAGTAGGTCAGCACGCAGCCCAGGATCCGGTCCACTTCGGCGGTGTCAACTGAGCTGAGCGGCAGCCGCCCGACCAGGTACACGTCGCCGGTGGGGTCGAGCGCGAAGTGCACCCCGTACATCCGGCCGTTGCGCTCCAGCAGGAAGCGGTAGAACCGCGCGTGGTTCTCGTCCGGCTGGCGGCAGAAGAACGCCTCCACGTGCAGGCTGTGCCGCCCGGCGATCAGCCAGGTCATCGTGGCCAGCTTGTGCTGCCCTTCCAGCCGGACCAGGAAGCTGCCCGGCTGCGGGCTCTCCCAGCTCACCCCCAGCTCAGTGAGCGCGGCCTCGATGGCCGCGGCCGCGGCCTCCCGGGTCCCCGGCGCTGGCTCACTCATGTCTCCCCATCCAACCAGCACCTGCCACCCCCGGCGCAGCCCCGGCGGTCACCGAACTCAGCTCGCCCGCGCTGTCCGCCCGAAACACGTACGCCGCCCCCACTGCCACGCATCGCGTCCCGAGCAGGACAGACGTCCGCTGCGCGACTTACCACCCTGAATTGCCGGCCACACCTCGCAGATGGCGCAAAATGCCATGATCCGGGAGTGGTACGTGGCCCGCGGCGGAGGCCCCGGGCAGGTCGGTCAGGAGGGAGCGCGCGGGCGGGGGCGGGGACGTTGCTCATCGCCCCGGCGTACACGCCGAGCAGCCGGTCCACGGTGCGCGACCAGCCGAACCGGGCGGCGTGCGCGACGCCGCCCTGGGACAGCGCCGCATGGCGGCCCGGCGTGGCGATCAGCTCGCGCAGCGCCCGGGCGTAGCTGGCCGGGTCATGGCCGTCAACCAGGATGCCGGACTCGCCGTGCTTGACCGCGGTGCGCAGCCCACCCACCGCCGCGGCGATGACTGGCGTGCCGCACGCCTGGGCTTCCATCGCGACCAGCCCGAACGACTCGGAGTGCGACGGCACCATGACCACGGTCGCGGCCCGGTACCATTCGGCCAGCTCGGCCTGCGGGCATGGCGGTTCCAGCCGGACCAGGCCGGCGATGCCCAGCTCGCGGGCCAGCTCGGTCAGCCCGTCCGGGTCGGCCCGGCCGGTCCCGCTCGGGCCGCCGACGAACACCAGGCTGAGCAGGCGGGCCAACTCCGGGTCGTCCTGCACCAGCTGGGCCGCGGCGTGCAGCACGATGTCGGGGGCCTTGAGCGGCTGCACCCGGCCCGCGAACACCACGACCACCCCGTCGGCGGGCAGGCCCAGCCGCTGCCGGGCCGCGGCGACCGGCCCCGGCCGGAACACCGACAAGTCGACACCCGGGTTGACTGTCCACACCTTGGCCGGGTCGGCGCCGTACAGCCCGACCAGCTGGTGTGCTTCCTCGTCGGTGTTGGCGACCAGCCGGTCCGCGGTGGACACGACCTCGGTCTCGCCGCGCAGCCGCACCTCTGGCTCGGCCCGGTCGCCGCGGGCCAGGGCCGCGTTCTTGACCCGGCCCAGGGTGTGCATGGAGTGCACCAGCGGCACTCCCCAGCGCTGCCGGGCCACCAGGCCCACCTGGCCGGACAGCCAGTAGTGCGCGTGCACCAGGTCATAACGGCCGGGCGCGAAGCCCGCCTCGGCGCGCAGCACCTCGAACGTGAAATGGCACAGCTGAGCGGGCAGGTCGGCCTTGTCCAGCTCCTCGAACGGCCCGGCCGGCACATGCCGGACCAGCACTCCGGGCACGAGCTCAGCCTCGGGCGGGGCGTCACGGGATACCGCCCGGGTGAAGATCTCGACCTCAACGCCGCGGCTAGCCAGCCGCTTGGCCACCTCGACCACGTAGACGTTCAGGCCCCCGGCGTCCCCGGTACCTGGCTGCTCCAGCGGCGAGGTGTGCACACTGATGGTCGCGATCCGCCGGGGGAAGCGTCGCGGCACGGGCATGCACCTCCGTGGTCTGGAACCACTGGACAAGGCAGGTGATTCCCGGAGAGAAGTAGTTGGGAGGTGCTGATCGGGGTGACGACCCCCCGGGCCCCCCGATCGCCGCTTCGCGCCGAGCGGCTGCTCGGCGGGACACGGTCGCCGGCAGCCTCGGCCCCGCGCCCCCCCGCCCCCGGCTCGGCGAGGACACGCCTGCGGCGCGCCCCGCGTCGCCGGCGAATGCTCGGCTGGGCCGGCGGCTGACCCCGCGCCCCCGATAGGCTCGGGGATATGACGACGCTGGTGCTGCTGCGGCATGGGGAGAGTACGTGGAACGCAGAGGGCCTGTTCACCGGGTGGGTGGACGTAGGGCTCTCGGCGCAGGGCGCCGCCGAGGCGGCGACCGGCGGCAAGCTGCTGCACGAGTCGGGCCTGCGCCCCGATGTGGTGCACACCTCAGTGCTGACCCGGGCCATCCAGACCGCGCACCTGCCCTGCAGGAGGCGGGCCTGCTCTGGCTGCCGGTGCGCCGGTCCTGGCGGCTGAACGAACGGCACTATGGCGCGCTGCAGGGCAAGAACAAGGCGCAGACCCGCGCGGAGTTCGGCGACGAGCAGTTCATGCTGTGGCGCCGGTCCTACGACGTACCGCCGCCGCCGCTGGCCGATGACGATGAGTACTCCCAGGCGGCCGACCCCCGCTACGCGCTGCTGCCGCCGGACCAGCTGCCACGGACCGAGTGCCTCAAGGATGTGCTCGGCCGGCTGATGCCGTACTGGCTGGACGCGATCGTGCCCGACCTGGCCGCGGACCGGACCGTGCTCGTCGTCGCGCACGGCAACTCGCTGCGCGCCCTGGTCAAGCACCTGGACGGCGTCTCCGACGAGGAGATCGCCGGGCTCAACATCCCGACCGGGATCCCGCTGGTCTACGAGCTGGACGCGGACTACCAGCCCAAGGTGCCCGGCGGCCGTTACCTGGACCCGCAGGCCGCGGCGGCCGCCGCGGCGGCGGTGGCCAATCAGGGCCGCTGACCGATTC
>CAVVGF010000070.1:0-42123 GCA_963747705.1 uncultured Actinomycetes bacterium
GGCCGACGTGCTGACCTGCTCGACAAGAACGGCGGCTACGGGCATCCGGACCACATCCAGGTGCACCGGGTCGGGGATGCGGGCGGCCGGGCTCGCCGGCGCGCCGCAGGTGTACCAGAGCACCATCAACCGGGACCACGTGGAGCGCAGTATCCGGCAGTTCGCGGCGCGGGACGCGGCGGACGGATCGAGTTGCCGGAACGGGACCCGGACACGTTCGGCCAGCCAGAGTCGGTGATCACTGCCGCGGTGGACGTCACGCCGTACCTGGACGCCAAGCGGCGCGCGATGCGGGCACACGCCAGCCAGATCAGCGACCAGTCGTTCTTCCTGGCCATGCCGGATGACCAGTTCGCGGTGGCTTCGGCACCGAGTGGTTCATCCGCGATGGGCAGGGCCCGGGCATCACCGAGACCGAGCTGCTCTGAGCCGGCGGGAGCGAGCTGAGGCGGGCAGCCCGCAGGGCTGCCGCGCGATTGGCCATGCCCAGCAGTACCAGAATGGCGGTATGCCTGCTGACCAAGAACCCCGTGGTGAAGAACAGAGTCCGGCGGAGCTGACCGCGCTGCGCGACCAGTGCACCCGGTTCCTGCACTACCACGGGCCGATCCGGGCGGCCGACCTGCTGGCCACGGTGCCCGGCGACACGGTGCCGGACCGCTACGGCGACGGTGGCGTGGTGGCCGACCTGGAGGCCCGGATCGCGGCGCTGCTCGGCAAGCCGGCCGCGGTGTTCCTGCCCAGCGGCACCATGGCCCAGCAGACGGTCCTCGGGTGCACGCCGACCAGCGGCAGCGCCGCACCGTGCTGTTCCACCCGTACTGCCATCTCGACGTGCACGAAGGCCGCGGCTACCAGCGGCTGCATCAGCTCACCGGCCGGCCGGTAGGCGAGCCGCACCGGCTGCTCTGCGCCGCGGACCTGGCCGCCGTGGCCGAGCCGCCCGCGGCGCTGGTGATCGAACTGCCGCAGCGTGACCTGGGCGGCCAACTGCCGTCCTGGGCCGAGCTGACGGCTCAGGTGGGCTGGGCCCGTGATCACGGCGCCGCGGCCCACCTGGACGGGGCCCGGCTGTGGGAATCGGCGGCCAGCTACGGCCAGCCGCCGGCTGACATCGCCGAGCTGTTCGACACCGTGTACGTGTCGTTCTACAAGGGCCTCGGCGCGCTGCCGGGCTGCTGCATCGCCGCCGGACGGCATCATCGGGCAGGTCCGGGAGTGGCGGCACCGGATGGGTGGCACTCTGTTCGGCTTGTGGCCGAACGCCGCTTCCGCGCTGACCTGCCTGGACCGGCGCCTGCCGCTGATGCCGCGGTACCTGGCTCACGCCCGGGCCATCGCCGGCGCGCTGCGCGACGTACCCGGGGTCCGGGTGATCCCGGACCCGCCGCAGACCCCGATGATGCACCTGCTGCTGCGCACCAGCGCGGCCGGTTTCCGCGCCGCCGCCGTCCGGCTGGCCAAGGATCAGGGCATGTGGACCTGGCCCGAGGCGGTCAGCACCCTGGACCCGCAGACCCAGCGGGTCGAGCTGACGGTAGGTGACATGACCCTGGGCGTGCCGCCAGAGGAGGTGGCCAGCATCGTCACCAGCCTGGCCGCGGGCTAACGGCGCCAGAACCCGGCCGGGTCCCGGCCGGGCCGGAACCCGGCCGCGGCCGCGGTCCCGGACGCCTCAGGGAACCGGGCGCCGACATGCCAGGGCACGTGCGCGTCGCTGCCGAAGGACAGCGCGGTGCCGCCTTCTTCGGCCCACCAGCGCAGCACACTGACCGAGAGCAGCGGGCTGGCCGTGTTGATTTCCAGGACCCGGCCGGAGGCGGCCAGCGCGCGGAGCACCGCGCGGTACTCCTCCTCGAACGCCGACTCGGTGTACTCCCCCGCCGGCGCGGGCCAGTAGCGGCGCGGGAAGTCCAGATGGGCCAGCACCTCGAACAGGCCGCTGCCCTCGATCATGGCCACCACCTCGGCGAAGTACCGGCGCATCACCTCGGCCGCCGGATCCCGGCGGAGCAGCCATCCGGAATAAACCAACTGGCCTCCGGTGCGCACCCCGTGCACCGAGCCGAGCACCCGGTCGAACCGGCCCGACCCCACGGTGGCGGCGGCGCTGGCCGCGAACAGGTGCGGCTCCCCCGCCTCCACCCCGGACAGGATGCGCAGCGCCGGGAACCGGTCCCGGCACTCGTCCAGTGCGGCGAGGTAGCCGGGCACGTCCAGCGGGCGGATCCCGCCCGCATCGTGGCGCTTCATACCGGCCGCGGCGAGCGGGTCAGCCGGCCGGGCCCGGTGAAATCCAGATGCTCGGTGAACGCCACCAAGGGCAGCCCAAGCTCGACCGCGCGGGCACAGGCCGTAACCATCGACGCGTCTGGGCCAGTGTCATACGACCACTGCGAATGAACGTGATTGTCCGGCATGATCCCAGACTCCGGATCGCCGGTATAGGTGGGGCCGATGGGATTTGAACCCATACTTGCAGGATCCTAAGTCCTGTGCCTCTGCCGTTGGGCTACGGCCCCGTGCCCGCGCAGCGGGCGGCGCTGCCACGCGCCCGCGTCCGCGGGCGGTGAATCAGGCGGCCAGGTCTTTGCGCAGCCGCTCCACATGCCCGGTCGCCCGGACATTGTAATAAGCCCGCTCGATCTTGCCATTCGCGTCGATCACGAACGTCGAGCGGATCACACCGACCGTTTTCTTGCCGTAATTCATCTTCTCGCCGTAGGCGCCGTAAGCACGCAGGACCTCGCGGTCAGGATCGGCGAGCAGGGTGAAATTCAGCGCTTCCTTGTCCCGGAACTTGGCTAGCTTTTCCGGCTTATCCGGGGAAATGCCGAGAACGGTCAGCCCGGCCCCGGCCAGCACGCCGAGGTTATCCCGGAAATCGCACGCTTCTTTGGTGCAGCCCGGGGTCATCGCGGCCGGGTAAAAGTACACGATCACCCGCTGCCCATGCAGCCCAGACAGCGTTACGCGCTGGCCGTCCGCGTCGGTCAGGGAAAAGTCCGGCGCGACATCCCCGGGCGCCAGTTTCTGGTCGGTCACGATGCTCCCTCCGGTAAGCCGAACCCACGTTACCGGCCTTCCTAGCCGGATGTGAACGGATGTTACGTCCCCCTTACCGGACCGGTGCATCCCTGCTGCTAGTCGCCGGGACGCACGTAGAGTCACCGACGGGTGGCGGGGGATTGCGTGCGAAAGGCAATCGCCAACCCAAGGAGGACCAGGCGTGTTCCCGCTTTTGAAGGCCGTTCGACCGCTCGGCTTCGCGGCCGTCGCGGTGGCGGCGGCAGTAACGGTTGCCGGGTGCAAGCCCAGCAGCTTCAGCACCTCGTCTGGGAGTGGCTCCAGCCTGGGCACGACGGCGTCCTCGTCGTCGGTGGGCCGCATCCTGACGCTGGCGGCGCAGCAGACCCAGCAGATGAACACGTTCTCGGCGAACGTGCAGATCACCGCGACCGGCGCGACCAGCGCCAACCTGTTCGGCACGATGAATGAGGTGGCTACCACGCCCACCTCGCCGACGATCTCCATCATGGCCAATGCCGGCCAGCTGGGTAACGTGAAGATCATCCTGACCAGCAGCGGCATGGCCTACATGCGCAGCCCGTTCTTCCTGAACGCGTACCACCACCGGTGGATCGAGAGCTCGATGTCGAACATGAGCAGCAGCTCGGGCCTGAACCTCGGGCCGCTGCTGGCGCTCCTGCAGGGCAGCAGCCCGATGCTGCAGACCCAGCTGTTCCCGTTCGGGTCGAACATGCGCTTCATGGGCAGTTCGTTCTTCGGCGGCCACCGGAACCGTGAGTACGGCGGCCACATCGTGCTGGCCAACATCCTCAGCCAGCTCTCGTCGAGTATGCAGCCGATGGTGCAGTCGTGGATGAACAGCGGGCTCAGCATGACCCGGTTCCGGGTCTGGCTGACCCCGCAGCACATGGTGAGCAAGCTGGTGCTGATCGAGGTGGCCGGTAACACCACGTTCACCATCACGCTGAACATCACCTCGTTCAACCAGCCGATGCATATCGCGATGCCGCCGACCACGGTGGTCTTCATCCTGCCCGGCACGGGCGCCGTGACGGCCACGCCGACCCCGTCGATGGCCGCCACGGCCAGCGCGCAGCCGACCACCGCAATGACGCCGACCCCGGCCAGCACGGTGCCGGCCGGTACTACTCCGACCACGACGCCGAGCACCATGCCGACGCACTGGTGAGTAGCACGGGCTGATCGCATAACAGAAGGCCCGCCGGGTCCTGGGCAGCCGCCCGGGGCCCGGCGGGCCTTTGCCTGCCTGGGCTAGCCGAGCAGCGCGGCGATGACCGGGGCCAGGGCGCGCAGCGCCCGGCCGCGGTGGCTGATCTTGTCTTTCTCGGCCGCGCTGAGCTGGGCCGTGGTGAGCTCCCCGCCCTCCGGGACGAAGATCGGGTCATAGCCGAACCCGTTGCTGCCGCGCGGCTCCCGGGTCAGCGACCCGTCCAGCACACCCTCGGTGACCTGCTCGGCACCGGACGGCAGGACGAGCGCGGCGGCACAGGTGAAGTGCGCCCCGCGGCGGCCGGCACGTCGGACATCTGGCCCAGCACCAGCCACAGGTTGGCCTCGTCATCGCCGTGCTTCCCGGACCAGCGGGCGGACAGCACACCGGGCATCCCGTTCAGCGCGTCGACACACAGGCCGGAGTCGTCGGCCACCGCGGGCAGCCCGGTGAACGCGGCCACCGCGCGCGCTTTGAGCAGCGCGTTCTCTTCGAACGTGAGCCCGGTCTCGGCCACTTCGGGCATCCCGGGGTACTCCCCCAGGTCGGCCACCTCGACCGGGACCTGACCGGCCTCGAGGATCCGGCTCAGCTCGGCCAGCTTGGCCAGGTTCCGGGTGGCCAGCACCAGCCTGCTGGTCACCAGCCGAGCGCTTCGCGCTGGATCCGGGTCAGCTCGGCGCACCCGGCCACGCCGAGGTCGAGCAGTTCGTTGAGCAGTTCGCGGCTGAACGGCTCCCGCTCCGCGGTGCCCTGGATCTCCACGAACCCGCCGTCGCCGGTGCACACCACGTTCATGTCGGTCTGCGCGGCCGAGTCCTCCTCGTAGCACAGGTCCAGCCGGGGCTGCGAGTCCACGATGCCCACGCTGACCGCAGCCACCGACCCGACCAGCGGGTCACCCTTGGACCGCTTGCGGGCGCGCAGGTAGGCGACTGCGTCGGCCAGCGCCACGAACCCGCCGGTGATGGCCGCGGTCCGGGTGCCGCCATCGGCCTGCAGCACGTCGCAGTCGATCACGATGGAGTTCTCGCCCAGCGCCTTGGCGTCCACGCAGGCCCGCAGGGAGCGGCCGATCAGCCGGGAGATCTCGTGCGTCCGGCCGCCGATCCGGCCTTTCACCGACTCCCGGTCGCCGCGCGTGTTGGTCGCCCGGGGCAGCATGGCGTACTCGGCCGTCACCCAGCCCAGGCCGCTGCCCCGCCGCCAGCGCGGCACATCCTCGGTGACGCTGGCCGCGCAGAGCACCCGGGTGGCGCCGAACTCCACCAGTACCGAGCCTTCCGCGTGTTCCAGCCAGCCGCGGGTCATCCGTATCTCGCGCAGCGAGGCATTGCTGCGCCCATCGGGTCGGGACATGAGGGACAGCGTAGCTTGAGCAGACAGTCAATCCGGTTGCGCTCCGGCTACCGGCAGCTCAATAGCCAACTCGGTCGGCGGTGCCGGACTCGATCCAGTGGTACACCGCGCTGATGCCCGAGGCCAGCTGGATCCGCGCCCGCCAGCCCAGGTCCCGGTTCACCCGGCCGACCGCGAGCGCGCTGCGCAGCAGCTCACCGGGGCGCGGCTGGCCGAACCGCGGGGCCACCGGACGGCCGGCCACCTGCCCGATGATGGCCACGATGTCCAGCACGCTGATCTCCACCCCGGTACCGATGTTCCAGGTCCCCGGGCGGCCCGCGTCCGCGGCGGCCAGGAACGCGCTGACTGTGTCACCGACGTAGACGTAGTCGCGGGTCTGCGTGCCGTCGCCGTAGATCGGCACGTCCTGCCCGGCCAGCACGCAGCCGCAGAAGATCGGGATGACCCCGGCCTGGCCGCCGGGATCCTGCCGCGGCCCGTACACGTTGGCCAGCCGGAGGACCGAGTGCCGGGTCCCGTGCAGCCGGTTGTAGAGCCCGATGTACTGCTCTGCGCACAGCTTGGCGATCCCACATGGCGACTCGGGCAGGGCCAGCACGTCCTCCCGGGACGGGATGGGCGCGTCGCGGCCGTAGACGGCGCCGCCGGAGGAGGCGAACAGCACCCGGGCGCCAATGGCCCGGGCCGCCTCCAGCACGTTGACCGTGCCGACCACATTGACCCCGGCGTCCTCGGCCGGGGCGTTGACCGAGGACCGGACGTCGATCTGCGCAGCCAGGTGGCAGATCAGCTCGGGCTGGGCCTGCCGGACCAGCGCGGTGAGCGCGGCCGCGTCGGCGATGCTCACCTTGTGCAGCGGGACCTGGCCATCCAGGCGGCCCGCCCGGCCGCCCGAGAGGTCATCGGCCACGGTAACGTCATCCCCCCGGGCCAGGAACCCGTCGGTGAGATGTGAGCCGATGAACCCGGCGCCGCCGGTCACGAGTACCCGCATGCTTGAGCATCCTAAGCGCCTCCCGGGCGGGCTCAGCCCAGGTCGACGACCAGCCCTGAGGTGGCCAGCGCGAGCGGACCGTGGTACGCGGCCGCCGCCTCGTCCCGGCTGCGGTCCCGGTCGTTCCACGGCGCCAGGTGGGTGAGCATGAGCTGGCCCACCCCGGCCCGGGCGGCGTGCTCGGCCGCCTGCCTGGCCGACATATGCAGGTTTTCCGGCAGTCCCGGGCCGTCAAGGAAGGACGCCTCGCAAAGCAGCAGATCGGCATCCCGGGCCAGGCTGACCAGGGCATCGGACGGCCCGGTGTCGGCCGAGTAGGCGATGGCCCGGCCGCCGGCCGTGACCCGGAAGCCGTACGTCTCCACCGGGTGGTTCATCCGGGCCAGGGTGATGTCGAACGGGCCGATCTGCCGCGTCCCGGGCTGCAGCGTGCCGAACTCGAACGCCCCGGTCATGCCCGGTGCCTCGGTAAAGCCGTAGGCCCGGGCCAGCCGCTGCGGGGTCCCGTCCGGGCCGGACACCGGGATGCGTGGCCGCGGGCCGTCCGGCGCATAGATCTGGGCCACCCAGAGCGGGCACAGGTCCAGGCAGTGGTCGGCGTGCAGGTGGCTGAGGCAGATCGCGTCGATGCCGGTCAGCGGCGCGTGCCGCTGCAGCGGGCCGAGCGCGCCGCTGCCCAGGTCGAGCACGAGCCGGAAGCCCTGTTCCTCGAACAGGTAGCAGGACGCCGGGCCGTCGGGACCAGGGATGGAGCCAGAACAGCCAATAACAGTGAGCCGCACGAAGATCAGCGTAACGGGCGCGCCGACGAGGCGGGGCGCGCCGCAGGCGTGTCCCCTCCGAGCTGGCGCGCGGAGGAGCCCGGCTTCGCGCCGACGAGGCGGGGCCCGCCGCAGGCGGGTGCTCGCCGAGCCGGCGTTCGGCGCGGAGCGGCGATCGGGGGTTCCGGGGGGTCGTCCCCCCGGGCAAAACTACCCCCGGCCAACGAGCGCGATCTGGTGGCTCTGCGCGACCAGGTGGCCGGCGCTGTCCCAGACCTCGGCTTCCTCGTCGAACCAGCCGCCGCTGACGTGCCGGCAGCGGGCCGCCACGCGCAGCGGCCCGGGGGCTGGCACCGCGCGCATGTACCAGGTCAGCTCGACCGTGGGTGACCAGCCGGTCACCTCGAGCCCGAACACCACCGGCGGCAGCGAGTCCACCGCCAGGGCCAGCATCAGGGCATCCGGGTCGCGCTCCTCGGTCAGCTGAAAGTAGCCGCGCATCTCCGGCACACCGGCCGGCTGACCGCGGGTCCAGCCCGCGGTGGCCGGGTCCAGCCGCAGGTCCACCTGCTTGGCGTACCCGCTGAACACCCGGTGCGGCGCGTCCCGCGCGCCCTGGCACTCCTCGATCGGCGGCAGCCAGGGCGGCTCACCGGTCCAGGACAGCCCGACGGTGTGGGCCGGATCGCCGAGCGCGCCGGTGGTCACCGTGGTCTCCAGCACCGGCCGGCCGTCCTGCACCAGGGTGGCCCGGGCGGTGGCCGCGACCTTCCCCTGCTTCAGCCAGCTCACCTCGGCCTGCGCGGGCTCCGGGCGCGGCGCGCGGAGGAAGTGCGCGCTGGTCGCGATCGGATAGGGATGCGGGGCGGTGTCCAGCACCGCGCGCAGCATGCTGGCCATCAGCACCCCGCCGTTGACCGCCCCGGCGATGGCGAACCGGTCATCCGGCCGGACCTCGTACCGCCCCTCCCCTACCCGGCGGACCGCCGTGGCCTCATCGAACACGCTCACCGCGGGCAAGCCCGCGCGCCCGGGAGAGCACAGTGCGCGGGGTATGGCGTTAGGCCCATAGCTGGCCTTCCAGACGGTCCTCGGCATCTTCCAGAGTGCCGGAGTACGCGCCGGTAGACAGGTACTTCCAGCCGCCATCGGCGACTACGAACGCGATGTCGGCCCGCTGCCCGGCCGCCTGGGCCTTGGCCGCCATGCCCAGCGCGGCGTGCAGCGCGCCGCCCGCGGAGATGCCCGCGAAGATGCCTTCCTTGGCCAGCAGCTCCCGGGTGCGGCGCAGCGCGTCGGCAGAAGACACCGAGAACCGGCTGGTCAGCACGGACTCGTCGTACAGTTCCGGGACGAAGCCTTCGTCGATGTTGCGCAGCCCGTAGACCAGCTCGCCGTACCGCGGCTCGGCCGCGACGATGGCCACGTCCGGCACGTGCTCGCGCAGGTAGCGCCCGACGCCCATGAGCGTCCCGGTGGTGCCCAGCCCAGCGACAAAGTGGGTGATCCCGGGCAGGTCGGCCAGGATCTCCGGGCCGGTGGTCTCGTAGTGCGCCCGGCTGTTCGCCTCGTTGCCGTACTGGTACAGCATGACCCAGTCGGGGTGCTCCTGGGCCAGCCGCTTGGCCACCCGCACCGCCTCGTTGGACCCGCCCGCGGCCGGCGACGAGATGACCTGGGCGCCGTACATCTCCAGCATCTGGCGGCGTTCGGCCGAGGTGTTCTCCGGCATCACGCAAATCATCCGGTAGCCGCGCAGCTTGGACACCATGGCCAGGGATATCCCGGTGTTACCCGAGGTGGGTTCCAGGATCGTGGACCCCGGCACCAGCAGGCCTTCCTTCTCCGCCTGCTCGATCATGAAGAACGCCGCGCGGTCTTTCACCGAGCCGGTCGGGTTGCGATCCTCCAGCTTGGCCCACAGCCGCTGGTCCGGCCCGGGAGACAGCCTCGGCAGCCCGACCAGCGGGGTTCCGCCGAGCGAGTCGAGCAGCGAGTCGTAACGCATCGGGTGCCCCGGTGGGTCAGCGCGCCCCGCCTGCCACGGCCGGCAGCACGGTCACCGTGTCACCGTCCTTGACCGGGGTCTTCAGGCCGCCGAGGAACCGGACGTCCTCGTCGTTCAGGTATACGTTGACGAACCGGCGCAGCCCGGACTCGTCCTGCAGCCGCTCGCGCAGCCCGGCGTAGCGGCTGTCCAGGTCCCCGAACAGTTCTTCCAGCGTCGCCCCTGAGCCTTCCACCGCCTTGGACCCGCCGGTATAGGTGCGCAGGATGGTCGGAATGCGGACTTCGATGGCCATGGGAATTCTCCAGGATCGGGCGGTCGTCTACGGGGTGCCAACGCCGGCGTCCCGGGGGATCATTCCACGGCGGGGCCGGCCGCGTCGGCGGTGGTCCGGACCTCTTCCTCGGTCACCACCCCGTCCACGATGCGGTACGAGCGGAACTCCACCTCGTCCGGGTCCCGGGTGGACACCAGCACGTAATGCGCGCCGGGCTCCTGGGCCAGCGCGATGTCGGTGCGCGACGGATAGGCCTCGGTCGCGGTGTGCGAGTGGTAGATGACCACCGGCTCCTCGTCCCGGTCATCCATCTCCCGCCAGACCCGCAGCAGCTCCATCGAGTCGAACTCGTAGAACGTGGGTGAGCGCGCCGCGTTCAGCATCGGGATGAACCGCTCCGGGCGGTCGGTGCCGGCCGGGCCGGCGATCACCCCGCACGCCTCGTCCGGGTGGTCGGCGCGGGCGTGCGACACGATCTTGTCCCGCAGCGCGGAAGGCAGCGTCAGCATGTCTTCGAGGGTATTACCAGAGCGCACGTACCAGCGTCTCCTGCAGGTAGGTGAGCCAGTCGTAGACCCATAGATAGGCCGTCCGCGGGTCGGCCGGGTCGAGGTCCTGGCTGCGCTGCGCGGTGTCCTCGGTGATGTCCAGCCGCACCCCGAGGACCAGCCGGACGTTGTTCAGCGCACGCAGCCAGACCTGCCCGTCCTCCTCGGTCAGCTCGATCCGGCCGCCGTCGGGGGGCAGCGTGTCCAGCACGGTCTGCGCCGCCGCCACCTTGTCCGAGCGCAGCTCCTGCTCGGTGAACCGGCGGAACTCCCCGGCCGCCTCGGTGTCGTCGCGGTATGCGTCCGGCAGCAGCCGGGCCAGCACCGGGTCGTCCGGCGGGACGGCCGGGCCGGTGGTGCCGAACAGCGCGGCCACGTCGTCGAGCGGGTTGCCCAGCCCGCCTGGGCGCTTGGCGCGCCTGGTGCGCCTGGTGCGCCTGGTGCACTGCCCGGGCCGGCTGGGTCGTGCCCGGCGCCGCCCGGGTCCGCCGGGTCGGCGATCAGCTCCCCGACCTGGCTGACCAGGCCCCGGATAAGGCCGGCCTGCGTAGGGGCGAACCGGGCGGTCACGCCGCCCTTGCGCCGCGCGCGGAAACCGCCCATCAGGTCGCCTACTTCCCCCGTGTCGCCGGGGTCCGGTCCGCTCACTTGTCGTGGCTGACCGTGGCCCACAGGCCGTAGCCGTGCAGCACGGCCACGTCGCGTTCCATGGACTCCCGGGTGCCCGCGGAGACCACGGCCCTGCCCTTGTGATGGACGTTGAGCATGAGCTTCTCGGCCTTGCGCCGTGAGTACCCAAATACCTGCTGGAACACGTAGGTCACGTAAGACATGAGGTTGACCGGGTCGTTCCAGACGACGGTGACCCAGGGCGTGTCGGGGACGGCTTCCTCCCGCACCTCCGGCCGCTCGACCTCTGCTGGTGCCACACTCACCGGCGCTCACCTCCCGGCATGGTTGTCTCCTAGTGTCTCAGCCCGGGCTGGCCACCGCTGCCTGGCGGCCCAGTCAGCGCCCGGCTGGCACGCCCGCGCTGGCACCCGGCTGGCGGCGCAATCCAGTACACCAGGCCCGGCCAAACCCCGGCTGGGCCGCTGAGCAAGCTGACCGGCCATCTCGGCCTGCGCGTTGCTGCCCGGCAGCTGGCCCGCCGGGCAGCAACCGTAGTCTTGCTGCTCGTGACGGCTAACTCGAGCACCGCCCTGCTCACCGACCGCTACGAGCTGACCATGCTGACCGCCGCCCTGGGCAGCGGCGCCGCGGGGCGGCGTGCTGTCTTCGAGGTGTTCGCCCGGGCTCTGCCGCACGGCCGGCGGTACGGCGTGGTCGCCGGGACCGGCCGGTTCCTCGACGCGCTGGAGCACTTCACGTTCGGTCCCGAAGAGCTGGCCTTCCTGCGCGACGGCGGGGTCGTGGACGAGACCGCCCTGCGCTACCTGGAGTCCTACCGGTTCTCCGGGGACATCTGGGGCTACGGCGAAGGCGACTGCTACTTCCCCGGCTCGCCGATCCTGGTCGTGGAGGCCCCGTTCGCCGAGGCCGTGGTGCTGGAGACGCTGGCCCTGTCCATCCTCAACCACGACTCCGCCATCGCGTCCGCGGCATCCCGGATGGTGACCGCGGCCGACGGCCGGCCGATCATCGAGATGGGCTCACGGCGCACCCACGAGATGGCCGCGGTGGCCAGCGCCCGGGCCGCCTACATCGCCGGGTTCGCGACCACCTCGAACCTGCGCGCCGGGCGTGATTACGGCATCCCGACCAGCGGCACCAGCGCGCACGCGTTCACCCTGGTGCATGACAGCGAGCGGGACGCGTTCACCGCCCAGCTGGCCGCGCTGGGCAGCGGGACCACGCTGCTGGTGGACACGTTCGACGTGGACCGGGCGGTGCGCACCGCGGTCGAGCTGGCCGGGCCGGGCCTGGGCGCGGTGCGCATCGACAGCGGCGACCTGCCGCGGGTCACCGGCCGGGTCCGCGCCCTGCTGGACGAGCTGGGCGCGGCGAAGACCCGGATCGTGCTCAGCGGCGACCTGGACGAGTACTCGATCGCCGCGCTGGCGGCCGCGCCGGTGGACGGGTACGGCGTGGGCACCTCGCTGGTCACCGGGTCCGGCGCGCCGACCGCGGCGCTGGTCTACAAGCTGGTGGCCCGGGCCGTGGAGGGCAACGGGGACGGGGAGCTGCGCCCGGTGGCCAAACGGTCGGTCGGCAAGCCCAGCCGGGGCGGCCGCAAGTGGGCGGCCCGGCGGCTCGATGACACCGGCGCCGCGGTAGCCGAGGTGATCACCACGAACGGCGCCGACGACGCGCTGGCCCGGCACCCGGCGCGGCCGCTCCTGCGGCAACTGGTGCGGCGCGGCGAGATAGTCGGCCAGGAGCCGCTGGACGCGGCCCGGGAGCGGCACCAGGCCACTCTGGCCGAGCTGCCGGTGCACGCGGTGCAGCTCTCCCGGGGCTACCCCGCCATCCCGACCGTGTTCCGGCCGCTGGACGGGGACCAGTAGCCGCCCGGCCACTGACGACCGGCCGCACCGCAGGCGCGGACGGCTAACGGCCGCCGGGCTCGGACGGCGGGTGGCCGCCGGGCTCGGACGGCGGGTGGCCGCCGGGTGCGGACGGCGGGTGGCCGTCCAGCATGGACGAGGGTGCTGGCGCCCGGCCGAACGGTTCGGTGGCCGCGACGTCCGGGCAGAACGCCCGCCGGTACGCCTGCGGCGTGGTGCCCCGCCAGCTGCGGAAGTGATGCCGCAGCGTGGCCGCGTTGCCGAAGCCAGCCCGGTCCGCGATCAGGTCGATGGACGCGTCAGTCTCCTCCAGCAGTTCCTGGGCCAGCAGGATGCGCTGGCCGGTCAGCCAGCGCAGCGGGGTGGTCCCGGTCTCCTGGACGAACCGGCGGGCGAAGGTCCGCTCGGACATGTGCGCCCGCTCGGCCAGCTGGCGGATCGTGACCGGCTCGTCCAGGTGCCGCTGCATCCAGCCGATGACCTCACCCAGCGTGTCGCAGGACGGCACGGCCACGGGCTGGTCCACGTACTGGGCCTGGCCGCCGTCCCGGTGCGGCGGCACGACCATGCGCCGGGCGATGCCGTTGGCCACCCGGGTGCCCTGCTCCTTGCGGACGATGTGCAGGCAGGCGTCGATGCCCGCGGCGGTGCCCGCGCTGGTGATCACCAGGCCCTCGTCCACGTAGAGCACGTCCGGGTTGACGATGGCTTCCGGGTACCGTTTGGCCAGCTCGGCGGCGTGCCGCCAGTGCGTGGTGCAGTGCCGCCCGTCCAGCAGGCCGGCCGCGCCGAGGGCGAACGCGCCGTTGCACACGCTCAGCACCCGGGTGCCGCGGGCCACGGCGGCCCGCACCGCCTCGATCATGGGTGCCGGGAACCCCGGGCCCGCCAGCTGGTACAGCCGGCGGTCACCGACGGCGGAGACCACCACCAGGTCGGCGGCGGCCAGCCGGGCCAGGCCGGCGTCGGGCTGCACGGTGAAGCCGGTTCGACGACTCGAGCGGTCCTGGCTCCCCGCCGACCACCGCGAAGTCGTACGTGGGCAGCCCGTCATCGGCCCGGTCCACGCCGAAGACCTCGCAGACAACGCCCAGCTCAAAGGGGGTAAAGCCGTTCAGGATGACGACGGCCACGCGGCGCAGCATGGTCCCCATCATGCGATGGCAGGATCTTGCCGTCAACTGACCTGACTGCCACTGGTCGCGAGACGACCGGCCGGCCAGGCTGAAGCCATGACTTCCACCGACCGCAACTCAGCAGCCGCCCGCCGGGGAGACGGGCACGTTTTCTACCAGCTGGCCGGCGCCGTCCGCCGGGCGGCACGAACGGTGGCCGCCACCGTGGCCGAGTGCAATCGCGCGCAGCGCCGGATGGCCGAGCTCCAGCTCAGCCCGGACCGGTTCCTGATCGGCGGCAGCGACAAGCCGCCGGACACCTACGCCGAATTCCTGTTCCGCACCTCGGGGTTGCTGATCCACGAGCCACCCGCGGATAAGCGTTTTTCGGGCGGGCGCACCCGCCGCTAACCTGGCGGGATGCATCCCAGCACGGTCAAGGTCGCCGCGGCGCTGCACACCCTCGGCGCGGACGCCTGAGCCGCACGAAACGCCGGCGGGGCAGGCGATGCCGTACGCTCGGGCTGTGCGCGCGCTCGTGATCGTGGATGTGCAGAACGACTTCTGCGAAGGCGGTTCGCTGGCCGTGGCCGGCGGCGGCGAGGTGGCCCGGTCGATCAGCCGCTTCGCCGCGGGCACCGGCTATCACCACGTGGTGGCCTCCCGGGACTACCACGTCAATCCAGGCCGCCACTTCTCGGCCAGCCCGGACTACGCCAACTCCTGGCCACCGCACTGCGTGGTCGGCACGCCGGGCGCGGACTTCCATCCTGACCTGGACACCAGCCGGATCGAGGCGGTGTTCAGCAAGGGCGCCCATGAAGCCGCCTACAGCGCGTTCGAGGGCAGTGCCGACGACGGGACGGTGCTGGCCGACTGGCTGCGTGCCCGCGGCATCACCGAGGTCGAGGTGGCCGGGATCGCCACCGACTACTGCGTCGGATCCACCGCGCTATCGGCCGCGGCGGCGGGCTTCACCACCCGGGTGCTGCTCTGGCTCACCGCCGGGGTGGATCCCACCACCACCGAGGAAGCGCTGCGGGCCATGCGCGAGGCAGGGGTGACCCTTACCGGCACGCCCATCGAGCACTGGTCCGCTCAGTCCTCAGACAGCGACTCGTAGATCCGCTTGCAGTCCGGGCACACCGGGAACCGCTTCGGATCTCTGCTCGGCACCCAGACCTTGCCGCACAGCGCGATCACCGGTGTGCCGGTCACCGCACTGTCAACGATCTTGTCCTTCTCGACGTAGTGCGCGAACCGCTCGTGGTCGCCGTCGCCGGGCCGGACATCCGGCGTGGTGCCGGTATCCTCGCGGGTGCCGGTGTCGGGAAGAACCTCGGTTGACTCGCTCATGACAGCGGAGTCTACTGCGCCTACCGGCCAGGCTCAGTTGAGCGCGGGGTCGTCCGGGTAGTTGGCCACCATGGCCAGGTTGCCGCCCTGCCGCCGCAGCACCGCCTTCCAGAGCTGCTCGGGCTCGGCCATGAACGCGTCGGCCGGCTCGCCGGACAGCACGTACCAGGCCCCTTCGTCGATCTCCGCCTGGAGCTGGCCAGGCCCCCAGCCCGCGTAGCCGGCGAACACCCGGAGCGAGGCGATCCCGCCCGCCAGCAGCTGCGGCGGCGCGTCCAGGTCAACCAGCCCGACCCGGGACATCACCGCCGAACCATCCAGCGCCCGCCAGCCGACCGGTTCGTTGTCCCCGGGCACGATGGCCAGTGCCAGCGCGCTGTTCGGGGCGACAGGACCGCCCCGGAAGACCACCGAGGGCCCGGTCACCAGGTCCGTCCAGGACTCCAGGACCTGCCCGACCGGGACCTCCGTCGGCCGGTTCAGCACCACGCCCAGCGTGCCCTCCTCTGGTTCGTCCTCCACCACGAGAACGACGGTGCGCCGGAAATTCGGGTCACCGAGCAGCGGCGTGGCCACCAGCAGCCGGCCCGAGAGGTCCTCCTCCTCCACCATGCCTCCATTCTGGCGGAGATAAGCGCGATGGGCAGACCCCGAGGCGGCCCAATTCAGCCGCCTGATACCCGCGCCGCGGTGGCCGCGCCACTGCGGGCCGCGGTGGCCGCGTCCCGGACCGCCGCCGCCACCGCGGCGGTGACGTTCGGGTTGAACACCGACGGGATGATGTAGTGCGGCCCAAGCTCGGCCCCGGACACCACGCCGGCCAGCGCCCGCGCCGCGGCCACCAGCATGTCGTCGGTGACCGTCCGGCTCTGCGCGTCCAGCAGGCCGCGGAACACCCCTGGGAAGGCGAGCACGTTGTTGATCTGGTTGGGGTAGTCGCTGCGCCCGGTGGCCACCACCGCGGCGTGCTGGGCCGCCTCGTCCGGGTCCACCTCCGGGTCCGGGTTGGCCAGCGCGAACACGATCGCGTCCGTGGTTCATCGCCGCGACATCCGGCCACGCAGGATGTGCGGCGCGGACACACCGATGAACACGTCCGCGCCGCGCAGCGCACCGGCCAGGTCGCCGTCGTACCCGGCCTGGTTGGTGTGCTCGGCCACCCAGCGCAGGCTGTCATCCAGCCCCGGCCGCCCGGGGTAGACCGCGCCCTTCTCGTCGCAGACCACCACGTCCGAGGCGCCCGAGGCGAGCAGCAGCCGTAGGACGGCGGTGCCGGCCGCGCCCGCGCCGGACATCGCGATCCGGACCGTGCCGAGCTTCTTGCCCACCACCCGCAGCGCGTTGGTCAGCGCGGCCAGCACCACGATCGCGGTGCCGTGCTGGTCGTCGTGGAAGACCGGGATGTCCAGCAGGTCACGCAGCCGGCGTTCGACCTCGAAGCACCGCGGGGCGCTGATGTCCTCCAGGTTGATCCCGCCGAACGCGGGCGCGATCACCTGTACGGTGCGCACGATCTCGTCGGTGTCCTGGGTGTCCAGGCACACCGGCCAGGCGTCGATCCCGGCGAACCGCTTGAACAGGGCGGCCTTGCCCTCCATCACCGGCAGCGCCGCGTACGGGCCGATGTTGCCCAGGCCGAGCACGGCCGAGCCGTCGGTGACCACCGCGACGCTGTTCCGCTTGACGGTCAGCCTGCGCACGTCGTCCGGGTTGCCCGCGATGGCCATGGAGACCCGGGCCACCCCGGGCGTGTAGGCCATGGACAGGTCGTCCCGGTTGCGCAGCGGCACCTTGACCGCGGTTTCGATCTTCCCGCCCAGATGTATCAGGAAGGTCCGGTCGCTGACCTTGCTGAGCGTCACGCCATCGATCGCGCTGAGCGCCTGCACGATCGCCTCGGCGTGCTCGGAGTCCCGGGCCGCGCAGGTCACGTCAACGCGGAGCCGCTCATGCCCCTGCGGGCTGACGTCCAGGGCGGTGACCGCGCCGCCGGTCTGCTCCACCGCGTGGGTGAGCTCGCTGACGGCCCGCCCGCGGGACGGGACCTCCAGCCGCACAGTGATCGAATAGGACACGCTGGGCGCTACCGACACCTAACTCCGCCTTCCCGCCATCATCTTGCCGCACCCAATCGTGCCACCTGGCCCGGGCTGACCTGGCCCGAGCCCAGGTCACCGCGCGGCGGCGTGCACGGTCCGGGCCGCGGCCACGTACTCTGCAAGGGTGTCCAACGCAGGATCGGCCGCCAGCGCGGCCACCGTGGCCGCCCCGGACGAGGCTGGCCGGCCATCCATCGACGTGACCCGGCTGCGGGTGGCTATCGCCCGCGTCTCGCGCAGCCTGCGGCGGCACGAGCTGGCCGGGCTCACCCCGACCCAGCTGTCCGCGCTGTCCACCGTGGACAAGGCCGGGCCGCTCCGGCTCGGCGATCTCGCCGCCGCGGAGAAGATCGCGCCCTCCACGCTGACCCGGCTGGTCACCGTGCTGGAAGACCGGGGGTACGTCCGGCGCGGCCCGGTGCCCGGCGACGCCCGGGCGGCCGCGCTGTCGGTGACCGCCGAGGGACACGCGATCCTGGAACGGATCAGGCAGGAGAGCACCATCCTGCTGGCCGGCAGCCTGCGCACGCTGAGCCCGGACCAGCTGGCCGCGCTGACCGCGGCGCTGCCCGCCCTGGAAAAGCTGGCCAACGCCAATCCGCCCGATCCCGGCGCCCGCTGACCCGCCGCGGGCCAGCTCCTCAGTTCACCAGCTGAGCCCGGTCCGCCATAACGCCAGTACGTCGTCATGGCATCGCTACCGCCCGGTGGGCTGCCCGGTGGCGGTCAGAAGAGCAGGCTGGACAGCGCGGCGCGGGCCCTGGCCACGTGCGGCTCACCCGGCGGGAACACGTCGAACAGCTTGACCAGGTGCACCCGGGCCCGCTCGCGGTCCTCCCCCGCCGTCCGCCGGACGGTACCGAGCAGCCGGTCGAAGCCCTCGTCGGTCCGCCCGGTGGCCACGTCGAGGTCGGCCACCCGGGCCTGTGCGTCCACGTCGCCGGGATGCTCGGCCGCGTCCCGCCGGACCTGCTGCTCGTCGTAGGAGCTGACCCGGCGGATCAGGTCTACCTGGGCCAGGCCCACGGTGGCCACCGGGTGACCCGGGGTGGCCGCCAGCACCCGCTCGAACGCGGCCGCCGCGGCATCCAGGTCGCCGCGCTCCATGGCCTGCTGGGCTTCCTCGAAGGCCGGGTCGCCGGTGATGCCGGGCCCGGGGCCACCGGGCATGGCCGGGCCGCCGCCCGGCTGGCCGTTATCCGGTTGTTCGTCGGCCGTCGCCGCGGCCCCGGCTGCGCCGGGCAGCCCGAGCTGCCCGGCCACCTGCATGACCTGGCCAAGCCACTGGCGTACCTGGGCCTCCGGCATGGCGCCGAGGAAGCCGTCCACCACCTGGCCGCCGGCCACCGCCATCACCATCGGGATGCTCTGTACCTGGAGCGCGGCCCGCAGCTGCGGGTTGGCGTCGATATCCACCTTGGCCAGCACCCAGTCGCCGTCGGCCTCGCCGGCCAGCTTTTCGAGTACCGGGCTGAGCTGCTTGCAAGGCTCGCACCATTCGGCCCAGAGATCCAGGATGACCGGCACCGACCGGGACCGTTCAACGACGTCGACGTTGAAGGTCTCCTCGGTCACGTCCATGACATTGCCGCCCGGCGAGCCATCCTGCCCGCTGGCGTGTGCCGCGGCCTGCTGACTGCGCTGCGCGGCAGCCTGCCGCGCGCCCAGGTCAACAGCGCCGTAGAGCGAAAAGTCCCGGGGCTGCTGCATGCCTCTATCCTGCCGCATCCTTGCCATGCCTTAACCGCCACCCAGCGGCAGCGCCTCATCCCAATGTAGCACTAAACGTGCTACGATACTCATATGCGTGATACAAGCGGCAGGCAGCAGGCGGCGAAACGCATCGGGATCCGTGAGCTTCGCCAGCACGCCAGCATCTACGTGGACCTAGCAGAGAAGGGACAAACCGTGGACATCACCAACCGGGGCCGCCTGGTAGCGCGCCTGGTTCCCGCCGAAGAGGCCGAGAGCCCGCTTGAACGGCTGATCGCCGCTGGCGTGCTTCGGCCCGCGGAAGAGCCGGGCAACCTGCTCGATATCGAGCCAGGCCCGCCAGTGCCACCCGGGCAGCCCACGATCAGTGAGATCCTCCAGGAACTGCGCGAGGACCGGGTGTAATGCTCTACCTCGATACTTCCGCCCTGGTGAAGCTCGTCATCAACGAGCCAGAGTCAGCTGCGCTGGAACGCTGGCTTGCCGATAGGCCGAACCTGGTCCGAGTGTCCAGCGTCATGATCCGTGTGGAGGTACCGCGGGCCGCCTGGCGGGCCGACCCAGCCGCGCTTCCCGACAGTTACCGGATGATCCGGCAGATCGCGGAGGTCGAACTGAGCGACGACGTACTCGGCCGGGCAGCCGGCGTCCGGCCCCCGGCGCTGCGCGCTTTTGACGCCGTTCATCTTGCTTCCGCGCTCACCCTGCGGCGGGAACTCACCGCGTTTGTCGCCTATGACAAGCGGCTGCTGGCGGCGGCGCGGGATGCTGGGCTGCCGGTCGCCAGCCCGGCCTGACCCCTCATCCAGGCCATACTGTGCCGTGGGCGACGACCTGGTGGGACGGGCGGTCAACGCGGTGCTGGTGCCGCCGCAGGCCGCGCGGTTCGCGGCGGTCACGGGGACCGACCTGGACCGGCTGGTGCTGAACGTGTCCGGGTGGAACAAGCTGGTCCTGCTCGACCGGGACCGGGTGTTCCTGTTCCCGCGGGCCGCGGCCGGGGCCGAGTGGTTCGAGCGGGAGATCGCCGCGTACCGGGCGCTGGCCCAGACCCGGCTGGCCGTGGTACCGCGCCTGCTCGGCCGCTGGCAGGACCCGGAGATCTACCCGTTCCCGTTCGCCGCCGTCACCCGGCTGCCCGGCCAGGTACCAGCCGAACCCGAAGCCCTGCTGGATCAGGTCGGCCGGGCCATCGCCTGCTGGCACGAACTCGCACCGCCGCCGCTGGCCGACGCGCGGCCGCCGCAGCACCACGAGGCCGCGCATCACCGCTGGCTGCGCCGCGCCCTCGACCCGGCCACCAGCGCCGCGGCCGCCGCTGAGGCGGCCGGCCGGCTGGGCCAGCCGGATCGCGCCGCCGGGTGGACGGCCCTGCTGGCCCGTGCCGCCCGGCTACAGCCGGTCCTGGTGCATGGCGACATCCACGAAGACCAGTTGCTGGCCGAGGACGGGCGGCTGACCGGCATCCTGGACTGGGAGACGGCCCGGGTGGACCACCCGTTCTGGGACTTCGACCTGGGCGAGTGGGGCACCGGGCTGTGGCGCAGGCACCGCCGCGAGTTCAGCGCACTATGGGCCCGGGGCTGGCGTAGCTACGCCACGGTGCGCGGCCTGGACCCCGACTCACGCCCGGTGGAAACGGCCTTCCGGATCCGGGACGCGCTGCATCTGCTGGACGATCCTCGCGACCCGGCCGTCGTGGGCACGGTCGGGGAGCAGCTCGCGCACCTCTAGCTCGGCCGCACCGGCGGCGGTCCGGGCTCGCGTTCAGAACGCGGGCGCCTCGGCGTAGCTGCCCCATTCCGCGCGCAGCGCGTCGCAGATCTCGCCCAGCGTGGCCTCGGCCCGGGCCGCGTCCAGCATCGGCGGGATCATGTTCGCCCCGGACCGGGCCGCGTCCAGCATCCGGGCCAGCGCCGCGTCCACCGCCGCCTGATCCCGGGCCGCCCGGCGGCGGTCCAGCTCGGCCGCCTGGTCCCGCTCCACCTGGTGGCTGACCCGGAGGATCTCCACCGGGGAGCCGACCGTGCCGGTATGCACGTTGACCCCGACGACCTTCTTGTCGCCCTTCTCCACCTTCTGCTGGTACGCGAACGCGGCCTCGGCGATCTCGGCGGAGAACCAGCCGGTCTCGATGCCGTGCAGGATCCCGCCGGTCATCGTCTGGTCCGGGCTCATGGCCAGGATCCTGGCGAACACGTCCTCGGCCTCGGCCTCCAGCCGGTCGGTGAGCGCCTCCAGGTACCACGAGCCGCCCAGCGGGTCGGCCACGCTGGCCGCCCCGGTCTCTTCCATGATCACTTGCTGGGTGCGTACCGCGATCTCGGCCGCCCGCTCGCTGGGCAGCGCGAGCACCTCGTCCAGCGCGTTGGTGTGCAGCGAGTTGGTCCCGCCGAGCACCGCGGCCAGCGCCTCGATGGCGGTGCGCACCACGTTGTTGTCCGGCTGCTGCGCGGTCAGCGACACCCCCGCGGTCTGGGTGTGGAAGCGCAGCCACTGGGCCCGCGGCGATGTCGCGCCGTAGCGGTCCCGCAGCCAGCGGGCCCAGATGCGGCGGGCCGCGCGGAACTTGGCGATCTCCTCGAAGAAGTCGATGTGCGCGTCGAAGAAGAAGGACAGGCCGGGCGCGAACGTCTCGATGTCCAGCCCGCGGGACAGCCCGAGTTCCACGTAGCCGAACCCGTCGGCCAGCGTGAACGCGAGTTCCTGGGCGGCCGTGGAGCCGGCCTCCCTGATGTGGTACCCGGACACCGACAGCGGCTTGTAGTCCGGGATCTCGGCCGCGCAGTACTCCATCAGGTCGCCGATCAGCCGCAGGTGCGGCTGGGGCGGGAACAGCCACTCCTTCTGCGCGATGTACTCCTTGAAGATGTCGGTCTGCAGCGTCCCGTTCAGCGCGGCCAGGTCGGCGCCCTGCCGCTGGGCCGCGGCCAGGTACATGCAGAACACCGGGACGGCCGGGCCGCTGATCGTCATCGAGGTGGTCACGTCGGCCAGCGGGATGCCGTCGAACAGCACGTCCATGTCCGCGGCCGAGTCGATGGCCACGCCGCAGTGGCCGACCTCGCCGAGCGACCGCGGGTCGTCCGAGTCCCGGCCCATCAGCGTCGGCATGTCGAAGGCCACGGACAGCCCAGTGCCGCCCGCGCCGAGCAGCATCCGGTACCGCTCGTTGGTCTGCCGCGCGTTGCCGAACCCGGAGAACTGCCGGATCGTCCAGGCCCGGCCGCGGTACCCGGCTGGGTACAGGCCGCGGGTGAACGGGTACTCGCCCGGCCAGCCGATCCGCTCGAAGCCCGGCACCACCGATCCGGCCGGCGGCCCGTACACCGGGTCCACGTCGAGGCCGGACAGCGTGCTGAAGTCGGCTTCGCGGATCCGCGACCCGGCGAACCGCCGCTGCCAGCGCTCCCGCCCCGCGGCCAGGTCGTCCGGCCCCGGCTGCCCCCAGCCTGCGCGTCCATGCCGGTCCTCCCCGCTGGGCTCAGCCCAGCCAGATACTAGGACGTCCAACTATCTAGCTCCACTGTACCCCGCCCGCGCCGGCCCACCTCAGCGACGGACCCGAGCCGTCGCCGGTAGCGCCCGGATCACGCGTAAGTAACAGGTCGATATCGGCACAACCTGATGCCACGCCGCGTCGTCTCAGAAGCGCAGGGGCATTGCGGGGGCACGCCCTTGCGACCGGATCCGCATCATCGAGTGCCGGAGCGTCATTCAAGACCGGCTAGCGAGTGCAGGCCCAGCGGGCCTGCACGAGCGGCCGGTGCCGACACCGGTGGCGGGAGCAGGTGGAGGTGGCCTTGAATGGCGCGACATTTGAAAGGCAAGGTGTGGTAGATCTGTGCAATCCCTAGCCGTGGACGGGCCCGCGGTCAGCGCCGCGGGTGACACCCTGACTCTGGCCCGGCCGTGGAGCATGCCGGCGGGAGCGGGTACCGCCAGCCGAGGGGGTTCGGTGGAGAGGCTGCGCACGAGTGACCGCGCCGCCGCCGAGGAACTGTTCAACGCGTGCTATCCGCGGCTGGCCGGCTGGGTCCGGCGGCTGGTCGATGATGACGACACCGCACACGAGATCGCCGCCGAGGCGTTCACCCGGCTGCTCGGCCGGTGGTCCCGGCTGGACAACCCGCAGAGCTACCTGTACATGATCGCCACCAACCTGGTCCGCGACCACTGGCGGAAAACCGGCCGGGAGCGCCGCGCGATGCAGAGCGTGGGCGCCGCGGCGGTGGCCGACCCGGCCTACCACCCGGCCCAGGATGTGCACGTCCGGGAGCTGCTGCAGGCGCTGCCCGACCGGCTGCGCAGCCCGTTCCTGCTGCATTACTATGCGGGTTTCCCGGTCCGCGACGTGGCCGCGCTGCTCGGCCTGCCGGAGGGCACCATCAAGGCTGACCTGTTCCAGGCCCGGGCGCGACTGCGCGCCGCGCTGGGGGAATCAGATGGCTGATCCGCGCGACGAGCTGGACACCTGGATGCGCGCCCAGGTCCAGCCGCTGCCACCCCCGCCGGGCACGTTCGAGCTGATCAGGAAGCGCGCCCGGCGGCGCAAGATGGCCCGGGCGGCGGCCGCCGCGGCCGGGGCGGCCGCCGTCATCGCGGTCGTCGCCACCGTGCCCCGGCTGGTCATCACCCAGCTCAACCTGGGTCCCGGGCCGGCCCCGAGTGGCGCGCAGGTCGGCCAGACCTCCTCGGCCGGTGCACACCACCACCAGCAGCAGCCGTCCGCCACGGCGCAGCCGACCCCGGCCACCGGCCCGGCCAGCACCGCTCCCCCGGCCGCGCCGCCGAACTTCGCCGCCACCTCGGTGACGTTCGTCGGCACCGGCACCGGGTACGTGCTCGGCCAGGCCGGCACCCCCGGGCACTGCGGGCCGCCGAAGCCGTTCATCTGCACGTCGCTGGCGGGCACCGACGACGGCGGCAAGACCTGGCACGGCGTGAGCGCGCCGGTGACCGGCGCCGCGAAGGGACCGAACGGGGTAAGCCAGGTCCGGTTCTACAACACCAGCGACGGATGGGCGTTCGGCCCGCAGCTGTGGGCCACCCATAACGGCGGGAAGACCTGGCATCAGATCGGTACCGGCGGCCGGCGGGTCACCGCGCTGGAAACGGCAGGCCAGCGGGTGTTCGCGGTCTGGGCGGACTGCACGGGCACCGGCACGGGCTGGGGCGCGGGCTGCACCGGGCAGGCGCTGTACTTCGCCAGCCCGGGCAGCAACCGGTGGCTGCCGGTGCCGGGCGCGGCGGCCAGCTCCGGCCTCAGCGGGACGGCCAGCGCGGCCACGCTGGTGCTCACCGGCAGCCGCGGCTACCTGCTGCCGCCGGACGGTGTGCTGCTGTCCGGGCCGGTCAGCGGCACAGGCGGCTGGCAGGCGGTGACCGGCAGCGCCACGCCATGCCTGCCTGGGGCGGCCCAGGCCGACGGCCAGCCATCCGGCGCGCTGCTCGCCGCGACCACTACCAAGGGACTGGCCCTGGTCTGCCCGGACGCGGCGGCCGGACACGTCGTCTACACCTCGGCCAACGGCGGCCGGACCTGGCGGCAGGCGGGCACCGCGCCCGCCGCGGGCACCGCCACGTCGGTCGCGGGCACCAGCACCGGGTCGATCGTGCTGGCCACCACTACGGGCATCGACGTGTCCACGGGCGGCGGGGCGACCTGGACCGCCGCCCAGGGCACGCTGCCCGCGGGCGGATTCAGCTACGTGGGCATGACCACCGCGAGCCAGGGTGTCGCCGTGCCGGCCGATCCCGTGGTGCACGCCGTGTGGCTGACCTACGACGGTGGCGCGACCTGGCAGGAATCCCCGATTAAATAATTTTGCACAACGCCAGTACCCGCGACTCGCCCCCTCGGCGCGCGGTCCCCGGCCCAGCGACCCCGCAGCCCGCGACTGGCACCACATCGGTGAAAGCCAGCTGCGCACCGGTACGCACCAGACATTCACCCACCCGCTGGACCGGGGCGGACACCGCGCCACCAGGCCGCAGCTAGGAACCGGATTAGGGAGTTGCGGCCGGGGCGGGCAGGAAGTCGCCGGCGGCCACCCGGAGCCCGCGGAGGAGGTCGAACAGCTGGTCGCGCTGGGCCTCGTCAAACCCGGCCAGGCCGAACTCGGCGCCCATCAGGTCGGCCGTGGCCCGGCCGACCACCTCCCGGCCCCGGTCAGTGATCTCGGCCAGCTTGCCCCGGCCGTCGTTCGGGTTGGGCCGCCGGATGACCAGGCCCTGGCCCTCCAGCCGGTCGATGGTGTTGGTCGCGCTGGTCGGGTGCACCATCAGCCGCTCACCGATCACCCGCATCGGCAGCGTGCCCCGGCTGCTGAACGTCAGCAGCACCAGGGCCTCGTACCGGGCGAACGTCAGCTCGTAGGGCCGCAGGACCGCGTCGAGCTGGGCCAGCAGGATCTGCTGCACGCGCATGATCGAGGTGACCGCGGCCATCGCCCCGGATGGGCCGAATCGCTCCGACCAGGTCTCGGCGGCCCGGGCGATCGGGTCGAACGACAGTTCCAGCGGCTTCGACACAGGGTCACGCTACCCGGGAAGCCTGCCCAGCGGCAGCCGGCCAGATGGCTAGCTGTCCCCCGTGACTGGCTAATTATGCCTAGTTACCTAGCGTGACAATAATGTATCTGAGAGTTATATTTCCTGCTGAGAGGCTTCCCGGGTGACCACGGGGGTGCACGTGCGGTCTAGTTATGGCACCACCGGAGTGGCCCCGGTCCTCGCCGCCGGGGTCGGCGTACGGCACGGCTGGACCTGGGTACTCCGGGCGGCCAGCTTCCGCCTCGACCGGCCGGCCGCTGGCCACCCCGCGGTGGGCATCGCGGTGAAGCGGGATACCTCCCGTTCGGCCGTGATCGACTTGCTCGGCGGGCTGGCCCGGCCGGCCTATGGCGAACTGCGGGTGCTCGGCCAGGATCTGACCACCGCGCAGGGCCGCGCGGCCGTGCGTCGCTACGTCGGCATCGCCCGGGCCTCGGCCCGGCCCCGGCCGGTGCGCCGGGTGCGCGGCCTGGTCGGGCACGCCGCCCGCCTGGCTAACCTGCCTGGCCGGGATCGCGACGTGCTGGCCGCCGCGATCATGGACCGGCTCGCCCTGACCCCGTGGGCGGACGTGCCGCTGCGGGCCGCGCCCGCGGTGATCGCCCGGCGGGCCAAGCTGGCCGCGGCCGCCGTGCACGAGCCGGAGTTGCTGCTGCTCGACGGCCTGCTGGACGGGCTCGGCCCACAGGATGTGGCCAGCATCGCGGCCAGCATCCGCGACCTGGGCCGGGACACCGCCATCATCGCCATCGGCGGCGACGCCGCCGCGCTCGCGCTGGCCTGCGACGAGGTGCTGACCCTGGCCGACGGGATCATCGTCCGGGATTTAGCTCAGCCGGCCCACAGAAGGGCTCCCATAAGCTGCTCTAGGTGAACTGGAACTTGCTGATGTGCGCGGTGCGGCCGCATGTCAGCTACGCGCCCACCGAGCCTGCGGTGCGTGCCCAGCTACGCGCCGAGACCCAGGCCGGCGAGGCCTGGCGGTGCCTGCGCTGCGGCACGTTCGTGCCCGGCCCGCCCGCCGCCAGCGGGCCGGCCGCCGCGGCGCCGAAGGTGCGCCGGGACGATGAGCTGCGCAGCGCGCTGATCCTGCGGGCCTTCGCGGTGGAACGGTTCCTGCGCGGGCTCCTGTTCGGCTTCATCGCCTACGGGATCTGGCGGTTCAAGTACTCCCGGGTGTCCGTCGAGCGCACGTTCAACCGGGAGTATCCCGAGGTCAGGTCGCTGCTGCACGAGCTTGGCTACAACATCGACCGGTCCGGCCTTGTCGGCCTGATCCGGCACTCGTTCACCCTGGACCAGCGCACCCTGACCTGGCTCGCCATCGCCGCGGCCGTCTACACCGTGGTGGAGTTCCTGGAAGCGATAGCGCTGTGGGGGCTGCGCCGCTGGGGCGAGTACTTCGCGTTCGTCGCTACCTCGGCGGGCATCCCGTACGAGCTCTACGAGCTGGCCGCCAAGGTCACCACGCTCCGGCTGACCGCGTTCCTGGTCAACCTGGCGCTGCTCCTCTACCTGGTGCTGTCCAAGCGGCTGCTCGGGGTGCGCGGCGGCAAGGCGGCCTACGAGGCGCGGCTGCGCAGTGAATCGATCATGCAGGCGGCGATCGACGCGGCCGGCGTCGACACCAGTGCCCCGCCCCCAGCTCCAACGTCAGCCGCCCCGGCCGGCGCTCCAACCCCAACCGAAACTCCAGGCGGCCCGGCCGAAGCGGAGCGGGCTAGCTCGCCGCCGCGATGAGCTCCCCGGCCGCGCTGTAGGCGTCCAGCTCACCGGCGGCCACCCGGCGGGCCAGTTCGTCCACGGCCGAATCCCCGGGCAGCGCGCCCATCCGCTGGCGCAGCTCGGCCAGCGCCAGCGTGGTGATCTCGCCGCGGGCCCGGGCCAGCCGCCTGCGCTCCCCCTCGCCCGAGGAGTCCAGCCAGGCCTGATGCGCGTCGAGCTTGGCCACCAGGTCGGCGATGCCCTCGCCGGCCACCGCGGCCGTGCGGACGATTGGCGGCTTCCAGTCGTCCGGGCCGTGCTGCGCCATAGCGATCATGCCGCGCAGGTCCCGGACCGTCTCCTGGGCACCGGGTTTGTCGCTCTTGTTCACCACAAACAAGTCGCCGATCTCCAGGATGCCGGCCTTGGCCGCCTGGATCGCATCACCCAGCCCGGGCGCGACGATGACCAGGGTGGAGTCGGCCAGCGCGGCGATCTCCACCTCGGCCTGGCCCACCCCGACCGTCTCCACCAGGATCAGCCCGAACCCGGCCGCGTCCAAGACGTGCAGCGCCTGCGGGGCGGCCGCGGCCAGCCCGCCCAGATGCCCGCGGCTGGCCATCGACCTGATGAACACGCCCTGGTCGGTGGCGTGCTGCTGCATCCGGACCCGGTCGCCGAGCAGCGCGCCGCCGGTGAATGGTGAGGTTGGGTTGACCGCCAGCACCGCGACCCGCAGGCCGCGCTCCCGGTAGGCCGCCACCAGCGCGCCGGTGACCGTGGACTTGCCCACGCCGGGCGCACCGGTCAGGCCGACCACCCGGGCCCGCCCGGTCAGCGGGGCCAGTTCGCGCAGCACCGCACGGAGTTCCGGCGCACCGTTCTCCACCAGGGAAATGAGCCGCCCGAGAGCCCGCACATCGCCGTCGCACGCCCGCTTGACCAGGCCCGGGCCGGGCTCCTGGCCGCGCGGGCCCAGGTCAGCCCCGCTCACTGGGCGCGGGCACATGCAGCATCAGCGCGCTGCCCTGCCCACCGCCGCCGCACAGCGCGGCCGCGCCGAGGCCCCCGCCACGGCGGCGCAGCTCGTAGGCCAGGTGCAGGGTGATCCGCGCCCCAGAGGCGCCGATCGGGTGGCCCAGCGCGATGGCCCCGCCGTTCACGTTGACCAGTTCCGGGCCGATGCCCAGATCCCGCATGGACTGGATGGCGACCGCGGCGAACGCCTCGTTGATCTCCACCAGGTCCAGGTCCGCCGTCCTGCGGCCCTCCTTGGCCAGGGCGCGCGCGATGGCCGCCGACGGCTGGGACTGCAGAGAGGTGTCCGGCCCGGCCACCGTGCCGTGCGCGCCCACCGTGGCCAGCACCGGCGCGCCATGCGCTGGCCGCCGCCTCGGACGACATCACGATGACGGCGCAGGCCCCGTCGGAGATCTGCGAGGCGGACGCGGCGGTGATCGTGCCGTCCGGGGTGAAGGCCGGCCGCAGCCCGCCCAGCGCCTCGGCCGTGGTTTCCGGCCGGATGCCCTCGTCCGCGTCGAAGATGACCGGCTCACCACGCCGCTGCGGGACCGGCACACCGACGATCTCGCTGGCCAGCAGGCCGTCCTTGGCCGCCGCCGCGGCCCGCTGGTGGGAGCGGGCGGCGAACTCGTCCTGCTCGGCCCGGCCGATGCCCAGCCGGGTGTTGTGCCGGTCGGTCAGCTCGCCCATCGGGGACTGGTCGAACGCGTCGGTCAGCCCGTCCCGGGCCATGCTGTCGAGCATCTCGACCGAGCCGTACTTATACCCGGACCGCGCCCCGGGCAGCAGGTGCGGGGCCCCGGTCATGGATTCCATGCCGCCCGCCACCACCACGTCGAACTCGCCCGCCCGGATCAGCTGTGCGGCCAGCGCGATGGACTCAAGACCGGACAGGCACACCTTGTTAATGGTCATGGCGGGCACCGACATCGGCAGCCCGGCCGCCACCGCGGCCTGCCGGGCCGGGTTCTGCCCGGCACCGGCCTGCAGCACGTGGCCCATGATCACGTAGTCGGCCTGATCGGCGGCGATGCCGGAGCGCGCCAGCGCCTCCTTGATCACGATGCCACCGAGCTGGGCGGCCGGAAAGTCCTTCAGCGAGCCGAGCAGGCGGCCGACGGCGGTCCTGGCTCCCCCGGTGATCACTGCTTCCCGCATGCCTGCCCTCCGCGACGCCCTGGCTGGATCTCTGCCACGATAACCCAGGGAAACACCTGGCCCTGGCTGGAGGCGTCCGTGCTGCTCCGGATCGATCATGTCGGGATCGCCTGCCGCGATCTGGATGCTGCCGTGGCCCGGTACCAGGCGGCGTTCGGGCTGACCGTGGTCAGCCAGGAAGTGATCGCCGAGCAGGGCGTACGGGAGGCGATGCTCCGGGCCGGCCAGCCGGACAGCCCAGCGTCCTGGGTTCAGCTGCTGGAGCCGCTCGGCCCGGACACCCCGGTCGGCAAGTTCCTGGACCGGCGCGGCGAGGGCCTGCATCACGTGGGGTACGCGGTGGCCGACATCAACGCGGCCCTGGCCGAACTGGCGCCGAAACCGTTCCGGCTCATCGACCAGCGGCCGCGGCACGGCTCGATGGGCGCCGCGATAGCGTTCCTGCATCCGGCCGATCTCGGTGGGGTGCTGACCGAACTGGTCGAGCCGGCCGCTGGCTGAGCCGGGCCGCACCGGACGGGGCAGCGCCGGGCCGGGCCCCAGACCTCGCTCGCGGGGGGCCAGCCGTCCGGGAATAGCCCGATATGTACGCTATTAACGGTGCGCCACGTTCGCCTGCCCCGGCCCGCGCCCGTCCGGGCGGCACCAATGCCGCCAAAAAGCCCGGATCCGTGCCAAGAGGAAACGAGAAGCCGCCGCTAATGCCTGCGTCTTAGGAGTACGCTGCCAGGCACCGGGCTAGCGGCACACTTTCCGCGCCTGCCGGGTTTCGGGGCGGTCTGCGCTGGCGCCCCGGCCTGCGGAGCGGAACCGCTATGCCCTGTCCGCCCCCGCATGTCACCCTCGTCTACCCAGGATCAAGCCACATGCAGCCTGAAATTGACGCTCAGCTCAGCAACTTCTTCGAGGAAACCACGCCCCGCGAGTTCGCCCGGGTGATGCGGGGCTACGACCCGCATCAGGTTGACGAATACTTCAAGCAGCTTGACGGTGAAGTCCGCCAGCACCGCGAGCAGGTTCAGGCACTGCAGCAGGAGCTGTCCGATGCTCATCGGCAGATCCGGGAGCAGGAGCGGCCCACTTACGCGGGCCTCGGTTCCCGTATCGAGCAGCTGCTCCGGCTGGCCGAGGAGCAGGCCACCGAGATCGCCCAGGAAGCCCGGTCCGCGGCCAACGAGCTGAACGCCGCGGCCAAGGTGGACGCGGCGGAAGTGCGTGCGTCAGCCGAGAACGAGGCTGCGGAGCTGCGTGCCAACGCCAAGCGGGAGACCGACGAGCAGCGCGCATCGGCGGAGCGCGAGGCAGACGCGATCAAGACGGGTGCCCGGCGCGAGGCGGACGAGCTGACCTCCACCACCGAGCGCGAGGTGGCCAAGCTGCGCGCCACCGCCGACCACGAGGTGGCCGAGAAGCGGGCCGCGATCGAGCGCGACATCGCCAAGCTGCGGACCACCACCGAGCGCGAGGTGGCGCAGCTCAAGGCGTCCGCCAAGCGGGAGCGGGACGAGATCCTCACCACCTCCAAGCGGCAGGCCGACGAGATGCGCAGCCAGGCTCAGCGCATCCTGGAGGAGAGCGAGGCCTCGCGCGCCCAGGCCGAGGCCGAGTTCGAGATCCAGCTGGCGTCCCGCCGCGAGGAAGCCGAGCGGCAGGAGGCCGAGCGGCTGGCCGCGGCCCAGTCGGCCACCCAGAAGCTGGTCAGCGAGGCCGAGCAGCGCGCCGCCACAGCCGAGCAGCGGGCGACCAAGGCCAGCGCACAGGCCGAGCAGACCCGGCGGGAGGCGGACCAGCACTCCCGGCAGCTGGTCAGCAACGCGAAGAAGAACGCCGACCAGATCGTCGCCCAGGCCAAGGCGCAGGCGGAGCAGTTGCTGGCCGACACCAAGTCCGAGATCGAGCGGCACCGGGCCAGCGCCCAGCGCGAGGTTGACGACCTGAGCAAGCAGAAGGAAAGCATCTCAAGCCACCTGTCCCAGATCAGCCAGCTGCTCGGCACCCAGATGGGCGGCCTGGCCGACGCGCTCAAGCCAGGCGGCGCGGGGGCAGGACGGCCCGCCGTCGGTGGCAGCGCCCCGCAGAAGGCGGTTGGCCCGGCGCAGAGCGCACCGACCCAGGCCGCCCCAGCGGCGCCGCGGGCCAGCGCGCCCACCCAGGCCGCGGCCCAGCCCGCCCAGTCACGGCCGGCCCAGCCCGCCCAGGGTCAGCAGACCCAGCAGGCCCCGGCCAAGCAGCCGGTCTCGGCCAAGGCCAAGGGCAACAACGATGACGAGTGGTGGACCGAGTAGCCACTGCCCGAGACAGAGCTGGGCCGGCGCGGTTGCGCCGGCCCCAGCTGTCTCTGCGCCTAGGCCAGCGCGGTCTGGCCGCCGTCCAGCACCAGCACCTGGCCGGTCATGTACGAGGACGCCGCGCTGGCCAGGAACACGGCCGCCCCGGCCATCTCCTCCGGCTGGGCCCAGCGCCGCATCGGCACACTGGCCACCGTGGCCGGCCCGGCCGTCTCGTCTTCCCACAGGTTGCGGTTCAGCTCGGTGGCGGTCCAGCCCGGGCACAGCGCGTTGACCCGGACACCGAGCGCCGCCCACTCCACCGCCAGCGACTTGGTCAGCGAGATCAGGCCCGCCTTGGCCGCGCCGTACGGGGCCAGGAACGGTGCCGCGCTCACCCCGGCCACCGAGGCCACGTTGATCACCGAGCCGGTGCCCCGCTCCACCAGGTGCGGGCCAGCCGCGTGGCAGACGTACATGGCCGAGTCGAGGTTCAGCCGGAGCAGCTTGTCCCAGCCGGCCAGCCGCAGGTCCAGGAACGGCACCATGAAACTGGACCCGCCCGCGTTGTTCACCACGATGTCCAGGCAGCCCAGCTGGTCGATGGCGGTGGCCACCGCGGCGGCCACCGACTCCTGCTCGGTCACGTCAGCCGGGAGGACGAAGGCCTTCCGGCCCAGCGTGGTGATCTGCGCCGCCGTGTCCGCCAGCCCGTCCTCACTCCGGGCCACCAGCGCCAGGTCGGCGCCCGCGCCGGCCAGCGCCACCGCGATCACCTGGCCGATCCCCCGGGACGCCCCGGTCACGAAAGCCTTCTTGCCAGTCAGGTCGAAGAGCGGCACGGTCAGTCCTTCCACTCGGTGGGCAGTGGCGCGGCGGGAGGGTTGACCCGGCGCACGATCTCGTTCAGCACGATGCGGACGTAGGGCTCGCCGACCCACAGATGCTTGGCCCGGTCCACCGCGATCAGCTCGGCCTGCGGCACCCGGGCGAACCGCCGCCGCGCCTCGTCCGGGCGCAGGTAGTCATCGAGTTCCGGGACCAGGACCAGCAGCGGCTTCCCCGAGGCGGCCCACCGGTCCAGGTCGGCGTCGCTGGCCCGGTGCAGCGCGGGAGACAGCAGGATCGCCCCCTGCACGGCCGGGTCGGCGCCCCACATCAGGGCCAGTTCGGTGCCGAACGACCAGCCGACCAGCCACAGCCTGGGCAGGCCGGCCGCCTGGCACCAGGCGATGGCCGCCGCCACGTCGAGCCGCTCCGCCTGGCCCTCGCCGAACTCGCCGGTGCTGCGGCCCTGCTCAGAGGTGGTGCCCCGGGTGTTGAACCGCAGCACGGCCAGGCCGGCCAGTGCGGGCAGCCGATTGGCCGCCTTGCGCAGCAGATGGCTGTCCATCATCCCGCCGTGGGTGGGCAGCGGGTGCAGGAAGATCAGCGTGGCCACCGGGTCCCGGCCTTCCGGGAGCGCGAGCTCACCGACCAGGTCCAGGCCGTCCGCGGTATGCAGGGTGATGGGTTCCCGGCGGGCCGGTAGCACGGTGGCCGCCCTGATCTCAGTCATCGTGGTCCTCTTGTCCTTACCTGCCGACCCGGCGCCCGGGGCGGCGCTGAGCCCGCCGGTCCCAGCACGGCCGGTGCCAGTGCCGCCGCTCGCTCGGGCCGGGGCTCAGGCTGGGCCACGCCACCAGATGCGCCTGGCCAGCCGGGATCTCCTGATCACATCCGGGGCAACGATAGCTCTTCGCCGACGCCGCCCCGGGGACCAGGCGGACCACCCAGTCCCCATCCGGCCACGACTCGATCTGCTCCGGGCCGACGGTAGCCGGATCGCCGCCCGGGCCACGGCCAGCGCCCGCGGCTCAGCACCGGCACTCGCGGCACGGGGGGCCGCGCCCCCACGGCCGCGGCGCGGCGTCTCGTCCGGCAGCCGCCGGGCGCGCCGCGGGCTCACCGGCGCCACCTGGCTGCGGCCGTGCTAGCCCGGGCTGATCTCATCCACACCGCGGCCGCTGCCGATCAGGTAATCCCGCAAGTCGCCGAGAATCGGAACTTGTCCTTTCACCAGCATTTCGGAGGCCCGGTCAAGACTCATCCACGCGGCCCGGTCCATTTCCGGGAACTCCTGGGTCTTTCCAGAGCCTCGTGGCCATTCCAGGGTAAACGTGTTACTCCGGAATCCGGACAGGTCAAAGTCGCCCTCGACGGCATAGCTGACGATGACCTTCCCGCTCGGCTGCCGCCGCTCGCCCAGCACGGCGAACTCCCCGCCCGGCGGCGGGGCGCCCATCTCTTCGGCGAACTCACGGCGGGCGGTGGCCAGCGGATCCTCTCCCGCTTCGCATTCCCCCTTGGGAATCGACCAGCCCCGCGCGTCGCGCCGGGCCCAGAATGGGCCGCCCATGTGCGCGACCAGGACTTCCAGCCCGTCCTCAGCGCTCAGCCGGTAGACCAGCAGGGCGGCACTGCGCTTAGCCACGGCGCGATCTTACCCAGCCCGGGGCAGCCGCCCGGGCAGGCCCGTCCCAGCCCCGGGAAGTCACTACAGTTGGCTTCCGTGCGTCTCGTTATCGCCCGGTGCAGCGTCGACTACGCCGGCCTCTCCGCCCGGCTGGCCTCCGCGACCCGGCTCATCATGATCAAAGCGGACGGCTCCGTGCTGGTGCACTCGGACGGCGGCAGCTATAAGCCGCTGAATTGGATGTCACCGCCCTGCCGGCTCGCCGAGGAACCAGGCCGCTGGGTGGTGACCGGCAAATCGGGCGAGACGCTGACCATCACCCTGGAGGAGATCCTCAGCGACACCAGCTTCGCCCTGGGCGTGGACCCAGGGCTGGTCAAGGACGGCGTGGAAGCACATCTGCAGGAGCTGCTGGCGGCCCAGGTGAGCCTGCTCGGCGAGGGCTGGCGGCTGGTCCGCCGGGAGTACCCGACGGCCATCGGCCCGGTTGACCTGATGTGCCGGGACGCCACCGGGGGCTCGGTGGCCATCGAGATCAAGCGGCGTGGCGAGATCGACGGCGTGGAGCAGCTCACCCGCTATCTCGACCTGCTGAACCGGGACCCGCTGCTCTCTCCCGTCCTGGGCGTGTTCGCCGCGCAGGAGATCAAGCCGCAGGCCCGGGTGCTGGCCGAGGACCGGGGCATCCGCTGCCTTATCCTGGACTACGAGGCTATGCGCGGCGCCGACGACGGGTCGCTGCGCCTGTTCTGAGCGCGGGAACAGCCGGAAGTAGTTCGCGATGTGCCGCAACTGCGGGCAAAAGGTTTCCCGGCTGGTTAGGATGGCCCGGTTATGGGTATTGATCAGGACCCCGCACCTGGCCTTTCCGGCGACGAGCCGGGCCTGCCTGCGCGCGATCCAGGGCTGCCCCGGCGTGATCCCGGGCTCCCTAAGCGTGATCCCGGACTGCCCAAGCGTGATTCTGGGCTGCCGGCACGCGGTTCCGGGTTGCCCGCGGGCGAATCGCCAGCGCCGGGCAACGGTTCCGGGCCGCCTGCCCGGGAAACACCGCTGCCGGCCCGTGGATCTGGGCTGCCTGCCCGGGAAGCCCCGTTGCCGACTCGTGGATCCGGGCTGCCTGCCCGGCAAACGCCGCTGCCGACCCGTGGTTCCGGGCTGCCCAGCCGCGGTTCGGCGCTGCCGATGCGGACCACGCGCACCCGCCCGCCGGGCCGGCACCGCAGCCCGGACCGGCTGTCCGTACCTCCGGACGCGCCCGCGCTGGTGCTGGCCGTGCCCGGTGCGGTCACCGAGAGCAGCATCGAGATCGCGGCCGGCGTCATCGAGGTGGCCACCCAGTCCTGCCCCGGGGTCACCGTCCGCGCCGGGTTCGTCGAGGGCAGCGAGGAAAGCCTCAGCGCGGTCCTGGCCGATTGCCAGGTCCCGGACGGCCTGCCCGCCGCGGTCGTGGTGCCGCTGCTTATCTGCCCGCAGCCGAAGGTCACCTCGGCCATCGCCGCCACGATCGCGGCCGCGCCGGTGCCCGCGCTGCAGGCCGAGCCGCTCGGCGTGCACCCGCTGCTGGCCGGGGCGCTGCACGCCCGGCTGGCCGAGTCGGGACTGGCCCGCGGTGACCGGATCGGCCGGATCAGCATCGTTACCACCACCACGGCTGAGGGACTCCTGGTAGCCGCGCACGGCGAGGACGCGGTGGCCGCCGCGGGCACGGTGGCCGTGCTGCTGGCCGCACGGCTGGCCGTCCCGGTGGCGGCCGCCTCGTTCGGCGACGCGAACAGTATCCGCAACGCCGCGAGCCGCCTGATGGACGCGGGTGTGGCCGGGCTGGCCCTGGCGCCGTGCGTGATCGGCCCGGAGATCGGCCATCTCGACCTGTCCGCGGTCGCGGACGCGATTGGGATGAAAACGGCCCAGCCGCTCGGCGGCCAGACCGCTATCGGCCAGCTGGCCGCAGTGCGCTATGGCGCCGCCTTGCAGGATCCGCAGCTCGCGGGGGCGTCCGGCTGACCCGGCGCCGGTCTCACCCAAACGCGGCCAGCACCGAGCCGGCGTCTGGGTAGCAGTGCCCGGCCAGCTCTGGGTCCGGGCCGGACTGGGCCTGCCCCAGCACCTCCCGGGCTGCGGCGACCGCGTCCTCGCGCTGCTCCTGGATCGCGTCGTCACCATCGAGCACGGCGATCAGCAGCGCGGTACCCGGCGGGTTGACCGCGAACAGGATGCTGGTCCCGGCCACGCCGCCCGCGCCCACGGCGGGCACCTGGGGCCGCAGCTCCAGCAGCGCGGGTATCCCGGCTGCGCCGGCCGGCTGGCCAGTCCGGCGCAACTCCTCCTCTATCTCGGCGGTGATCGCGCGCAGCTTGACCTGAGCGGCGGCCGCCGCGCTGCCCGGCTGCGCCGCCCCCTGATCCGGGGCTGGCTCGCCGCTCAGGCCGGCATCCAGGGCGGCGGTCGCCCGGGCCACCTTGCCCTCGCCGTCGGCCGCCGTATACCGCGCTTTGAGCGTTTCCTTCCTGATCCGCAGTTCCTCGGTGCGTACCTGCTGCTGGTAACTCTGCCGGACCAGGGCCTGCTCGGCCGAACGTCACCTGGGGCAGCTTCTCGCGCAGTGTGGCTAGCTGGCCGTCCACGTCCGCGATGGCCTGCTGGACCACCTCGGCCCGGCCAGAGTCACCCGCCGCGCTGGCTTCCTCACCCTGCTCCGCGAGCCGGACCCGCAGCGCGCTCAGGTCGCCGATCTGCGTGCTGAACTGCCGGGCCAGCGTGGCCGCCTCGGCGATGCGGCGGCGCATCGCGGTCAGCTCTCCCAGCTGGTCCTGGTAGGCCTGGTCGAGCTGGGCCCGCGGGTCCAGCTCCACCTCGGCCAGGCCGGGCTGGTCGGGGTCAGCCGGCCGGACCAGCGGCGGCCCCAGGCTGGCCCCGCCAGCCGCCAGCGCGGCCAGCGCCTCGGCGACCAGCCCGGCCCGGGCTGGGTCGGCGGTACGCAGGTTCGCGAGCCAGTCGTGGATCTCGTCAGACATCCGCAGCTGATAGCCCACGTTCAGTCCTCCCGGCCAGCTGAGCCGCCAAGCACAGCGGCGTTAACGGCGCGGGCCTCAGCGGCCAGCTCCGGAATCTCCAGCACCGTGACACCGGCCGCGCGGAGCAGTTCCGCGCCACCACCCGGCGCCAGCACCGGCGGCTCCAGCCAGCCGATCACCACCCGGCGCAGCCCGGCGGTGATGATCAGCTCGGCGCACGGCACCGGACGCGACGCGCGGAACCGGCACGGCTCGAGCGAGCTGTACAGGGTGGCCGAGGCCAGCCGGGGGTCGGCCGGATCCACCCGGGACAGCGCAACTTCCTCGGCGTGATCGTGCGGGTCACGCTCACGGGAGAAGCCGGTGGCCAGCACGGACCCGTCGCGGCCCACCAGCACCGCCCCGACGCAGTACGCGGACTCCGACGGAAAGCACTCACGGGACAGCCCGATCGCCTCGCGCAGCCAGTGCTGGTCGGCCACCTTCAGCTGGCCGTCCGCGCCTGGCGCCAGGTCCGGGTTCCGCTCGCTCACGTCAGCCACCCTCCCATCCCGGGCGGTCTAGCGGGCCGCCCCCCGGGATGGCCAGGTAGCGAAGCAGGACTACGTCACCCACCGGGCGGGCCTCGGCCAAGTTCAGCGGTCGGCCGGGCCCGGCTGGGTAGTGGCCTGGCCCGGCGAATCGTGGCGCGGCCGGGTCCCCCACGAAGAACGGTGCCACCGCCAGCTGGAGTTCATCCACCAGGCCGGCGGTCAGGAACGCGGTGCCGAGCCGGGCGCCACCCTCCACCATGACCCGGCCGACGCCGCGCCGGGCCAGGTCGGCCAGCACGTCGCCGAGCCGCAGCCCGTCGCCCGACGCCACCACCTCGGCCCGGCCATCGAGCCGGCCACGCAGCGCGGCCACGGCCGGGCCCGCGGCGTAGACCAGCCGCCGCGCGGCGGCCACCGGCACTGGCCCGGCCTCGCCCACCCGGGTGAAGAACCGGGCCCGCGGGTCCAGGTCGCCGCCGGCCGTGATGGTCACGCCCAGCGGGTGCTCGGGCCGCCCCTCAGCCAGCCGGGCGGCCCGCCGGGCCGGCGAGCGGATCAGCAGCCGGGGATTGTCCCGCCGGACTGTCCCCGCGCCGACCAGGATCGCGTCCGCGGCGGCCCGCTCCGCGTCGACCCGGTCAAGATCCTCGGCTCCGGACAGCACCAGGCGATCCGGCCCGGTCGAGTCGAGGCAGCCGTCCAGTGAGATGGCGCAGCTGAGCACGACGTAGGGACGTTCGGTCATCAATGGACTCCGGTGAGGCGGCCAATGCGCCGCCAATGGTGCTCCCACGCTACCTGGCGGGTGCTGCGCGATGATTTACTGAGCGGCAAAGCACGCGATCCGGCCGGAATTGCACCGATCGCGGGCAGGGGCCACAACGCGTGGGTGAGGGTAATGGGCACGTCGGTTTGGGAACAGGGCCAGTCCTGGGTCGCGACGAATTTCGACTCGGTCAATCCGGCTACCTCCGAAGTCATCGGGACATTCCCGGCGCATGGGCGGAGCGAGGTGGACGCGACCGTGGAGCGGGCCGGTCAGGCCGCGGCGTGGTGGGCCGGGCTCGGCCACGCGCAGCGGCGCACCCGGCTGCTGGCCTGGAAATCGCACCTCACCCGGTATCTGCCCCGGCTGGCCGAGCTGGTGCACACCGAGACGGGAAAGCCGCTGGCCGATGCCCAGCTGGAAATCCTGCTGGCCATCGTGCACGTGGACTGGGCCGCGAAGCACGCACGGAAGGTACTCGGCCCGCGCCGGGTGCGCAGCGGGCTGATCGCCATCAACCAGACGGCGCTGCTCGAGTACCAGCCGCTGGGCGTGGTCGGCGTGATCGGGCCGTGGAACTACCCGGTGTTCACCCCCATGGGCTCCATCGTCTACGCGCTGGCCGCCGGTAACGCGGTGGTGTTCAAGCCGAGCGAGCTTACCCCGGCGGTCGGCGGCTGGCTGGTCAGCTCGTTCGGCGAGGTGGTGCCCGAGCAGCCGGTGCTCCAGTTGATCACCGGCGGCGGTGAGACCGGCCAGGCACTGGCCCAGAGCGCGGTCAACAAGATCGCTTTCACCGGGTCCGCGGCCACCGCGAAGAAGGTCATGGCCGCCTGCGCGGAGAACCTGACCCCGCTAGTGGCCGAGTGCGGTGGCAAAGACGCCATGCTGGTCGGTTCGGACGCCGACCTGGACGCCGCGGCCGACGCGGCCGCCTGGGGCGCGATGTCCAACGCCGGGCAGACCTGCGTGGGCATCGAGCGGGCATACGTGGCCGACGACGTGTACCACACGTTCCTGGAGAAGGTGGCCGAGCGGGCCGCGGCGGTCCGGCCCGGCGACGACCGGGAGGCGGACTACGGCCCGATGACCCTGCCCGGCCAGGTCGAGATCATCGAGGAACACATCGCGGACGCGCTGGCCCGGGGCGGGCGCCCGGTGGTGGGCGGGCTGAGCAGCATCCAGCGGCCCTATGTCGGCCCGGTCATCCTGGCCGACGTGCCCGAGGAGAGCCGGGCCGTCACCGAGGAGACGTTCGGGCCCACGCTCACCGTCACCCGGGTGGCCGACCTGGACGAGGCGGTGCGGCTGGCCAACGCCAGCCGGTACGCGCTGGGCTCATCCGTGTTCAGCAAGAACGGCAAGCGGGCGCTGAGCGTGGCCCGCGCCCTGCGCAGCGGGATGACCTCGATCAATGGGGTCATCATGTTCGCCAGCGTGCCGGCGCTGCCGTTCGGCGGCAGTGGCGATTCCGGGTTCGGCCGGATTCACGGCGCGGACGGGCTGCGGGAGTTCTCCCGGGCCAAGGCCATCACCAAGCAGCGGATGCGCCCGGTCGCGGACCTGACCACGCTGAACCGCAGCGACAAGGACCTGAACCGCGTCCTCCGCCTGGTCACCATCCTGCACGGCAAGCGCTACCGCTGACCCCGGCTAGCGGGCGCTCGCGGCGGGGGTGGGGTCGGGGGTGAGGACCGGGTCGACCGGGGCCAGCGGGGCGCGGCCGCAGATGAGGTCGGCGGCCCGCTCGGCTATCGCGATGACCGGGGCGTTGGTGTTGCCGCGCGGCACCACCGGCATCACCGACGCATCCACCACCCGCAGCCCATCCACTCCCCTGACCCGCAGTTCCGGGTCGACCACGCTGGTCAGCTTGCTGAACGCGAGCCGCGAGTCGCCGCCCATGGCGCACGTGCCGACCGGGTGATACAGCGTGCCCAGGTCCTGCCGGACGAACTCGCGCAGCTCGGCGTCGGTGCGCACGTCGGGGCCGGGTGCCAGTTCCACCGTGCAGTGCCGGGCCAGCGGCCCGGCCGCGGCGAACTCGCGGGCCATCCGGATCCCGCTGACCAGGGGCTCGATGTCTTCGCTGGCATACAGGTAGCCCGGGTCGATGGCCGGCTTGTGCCGCGGGTCGGCGCTGCGCAGCCGGACCGTGCCCCGGCTGGCCACGCTGACCAGGCCGATCAGGATGGAGATGGCGCGGACGGCCGGGTCGGCCAGGCCCTGCCGCTGGTACGGCGCGGGCAGCACATGCCACTGCAGGTCGGGCGCGGGCAGCGAGGGCATCGTCCGGGTGAAGCCGCCTGCCTCGGCGATGTTGGACGTCAGCGGCCCGGAGTGCAGGTACTTCCAGCGGGCTAGGTTGACCGGTCCTGCCTGCTCCCACAGCCCGGTGTCCTTCGGGGTGTGCCACATGGCCGTCACGATCGGGTGGTCGGACAGGTTCGCGCCCACTCCTGGGTTGTCCGCCACCAACCGGATGCCGTGCTCGATCAGGTGCTCCGCCGGGCCGATGCCGGACAGCAGCAGCAGGTGCGGGCTGCCGATCGCGCCGGCCGACAAGATGACCTCGGCGCTGGCCCGCGCCTCCTCTTCGGCGCCGCGGTGCAGGTAGCGCACACCCGCCGCCCGGCCCGCCTCGACCAGCACCCCGGTGGCCAGCGCGTCGGTGTGCACGGTGAGGTTGGGCCGCTCCAGCGCCGCCGGAGGTATGCGTCAGCCGCGGACCAGCGCCGCCCGTCCCGCTGGGTGACCTGATAGAAGCCGGTGCCATCTTGGGTCGCCCCGTTGAAGTCTTCGTTGGCCGGCAGCCCGCACTCCCGGGTGGCGGTCACGAACGCCCGGGTCAGCGGGGACTTGTGCTTGAGATCCTGCACGCTGAGCGGGCCGCCCGCGCCATGGTAGGCGGACTGGCCACGGGAATTGTCCTCGGCCCGGAGGAAGTAGGGGACTATGTCCGGGTAACCCCACCCGGCGGCGCCATAGTCGTCCGCCAGGTGTCGTAGTCCAGCCGGTTGCCCCGCATGTAAATCATCGCGTTCATGGACGACGAACCGCCCAGGGTGCGGCCCCGCGGCCAGTAGATCGACCGGGCCGCCGCGCCCTCCTGCGGCACGGTCTGGAAGTTCCAGTCGTACTGGCTCTGGAACAGCATGTTCATCCCGGCCGGGAGATGGATCTCGTCCGCGTCATCCGGTGGGCCGGCCTCCAGCAGCAGCACCCGGGTGCCCGGGTTCTCGGTGAGCCGCGAGGCCAGCACGCATCCGGCGCTGCCGGCGCCCACGATGACATAGTCGTACACAGGGAACCTCCGAGCACAGTTCGGGGACCGTAGGCGTGTCCCAAGATCGGCGAGACAGGACTTAGCGGACACCCTACTAGTGCGGGAAACCACTGCGCGGCAAGCTGAGCGCGCTCCCGGCCAGATTGGCCGGGAGCGCGCCTCCAGGGCCACCGCGGCTCTGGCGGCCCCCGAGATCCGCCAGGCACCAGAGGCAGCAGCCTCATGTCCGGCGCGGCAGGTTATACCGCCGCTTGGTTACTCTTCGCTCTTATACGATGCCACATTGTGGTCAGTATGTGAATACCCCAAGGTCAGGACGTTGATCATCCTGCCCAGCGCGGCCTCCTGCTACCCGCAT
>CAVVGF010000071.1:0-34308 GCA_963747705.1 uncultured Actinomycetes bacterium
GTTGGCCGGCGCGCAGGGCGAGATCGCCCGGCTGTCCCACCTGGTGGACGGGCTGCTCGCGGTGGCCCGGGCCGAGAGCGTGGTGCCCGAGCCGGCCAGTATCCGGGTGGACGAGGTGATCAAGGACCGGGTGGCGGCCTGGCGGCCGGTGGCCGAAGAACGCGGGGTCGAGCTGAGCTACCCGGACAGCGGGCCGGTATGGGCCATGGCCGGCCCCGGGCATCTGGAACAGGTGCTGGACAACCTGCTGGCCAACGCGCTCGACGCGGTGCGCCGGCGGCCAGGTGCGGATCAGCGCGATGTGGGACTTCGCCGGGGTCAGTGTGGTGGTCGAGGACAACGGCCCCGGGATGAGCCCCCGGCACCGGGACATGGCGTTCCGCCGGTTCTTAGCGCCACGCCCGGCGGGGCCGGCCTTGGTCTGGCCATCGTGCACCGGCTGGTCACCGCCAACGGCGGGTCGGCCGAGCTGTCTGACACCCCGGGCGGCGGGCTGACCGTCACGCTGCGCCTGCTGCCGGGAAAGTCCGACTGAGGTCGGGGTTTTCCTTACCGGTTCTTAACCCCTACTGAACCGGTTCCCCGAAGTACGCCCCGCAGGCTGGATGGGGCCACTGCTGGGGAGGATGTGATTGGATGACGGGCTACCGGCCGCTGCACCGGTACGAGGCGCGTGACCAGCACGTACCGCCGGACCGGACCGGCGGCGCGGACGGCAACGAGCGGCTGACCGCGGCGACCGGCGCGGTCCTGCTGGTGCTATTCGCCGCCGAGGGATTCACCATCCTGTCCATCCACCAGCTCATTACGGTGCACTTCTTCCTGGGCATGCTGCTGATCGGGCCGGTGCTGCTGAAGGCGGCGGCGGTCTGCTACCGGTTCGCCCGCTACTACACCGGCGCGGCGGAATACCGGCGCAAGGGGCCGCCGGCCCCGCTGCTACGGGTGGTCGGGCCGGTGGTGCTGGCCAGTTCGCTCGGCGTGCTGGGCACCGGGGTGATGCTGGCCGTGGACGAGTCGGCGCTCGGCCCGTGGCTGTTCCTGCACAAGGTGTGCTTCATCCTGTGGTTCGGCGCGATGACGATCCATGTGCTGGCCTACGTGTGGCGGGTCCCGGGCCTGATCGGCGCCGACCTGATCGGCAGCCACGGTGCCGCCCGGACCCGGCAGGTGCTGGCCGGCCGGGGGGTGCGCTGGCTGCTGCTCGGCGGCTCGATCCTGGCTGGCCTGGTCATCGCGCTGACCACCCTGCACCTGTCCGTCCCCTGGGGCGGATCGGCGCACCTCTGACCCGGTCAGGCCTCGTAGTCGAAGATCAGGGCCAGCGCGTCGTCCAGCCTGCGCAAGGTCTCCTGGGCCAGCGTGCCGACCCGGTCACCGGACAGCCGGTTGCGCCGCACCCGCACCGCCGAGTAGGACTCCAGGTGCCCGGCGACGGGATCATCCTGGCTGAGTGCGACTACGTAGGGAGTCTCGGTCAGGTCCGGCCGGTCGCTCACCTTGACCACCACCGGATGCCCGGTTATCGCGTTGAACCCGTCGTTGCTGACGATGGCTACGTAACCGGCCCGCGCTACCCCCTTGTACGCGAAGATGTCACCGCGGTTCACGCGGCGCCCTTACCCGCCCCTGGTGGGAAGTCGTGCACGTTGGCCTCGGTCCAGTCGGCCCAGTCGTGCCCGGTGATCCGGTCAGCCTCGGCGATGGCGCTGGCCGCGTCGCGCTGGATCTTCTCCCGGGAGGCCCGGGTCATCCAGGCTGACATGCTCAGCCCGGCCCGGTCAGCCTCGGCCCGGGCCTGCCGGTAAGCCCGCTCGCCCATGCTGATGCTGAAAGTCTTCACAGACATGCTCACAACGTTAGCAATGATGTCGCTGTGAACCGGGCGAAATGCTCAAGCTGCCCGGGGATGCCCAGGTCAGAGCGGGGATGCCCGGGTCAGGACGCTGCGGCCAGGGCGACGGCGGCCTCGCCGGTGTAGGCCAGGGCGGTCAGCGCCTCCTGCAAGTACAGCTCCACGCTGCTCGCGTCGTGACTCAGGTAGCCGATCGAGATGTCCTGGCCCAGGTACAGCGCGAAGTCGCCGCCCCGGGTGCTCAGCACGAACGCGCCCTCGATGGCTGGTGCCCAGACGATCTCCCCGTTGATCAGCCGCTTGATGTGCTCGTGCACCGGGTACCCATGGTCCCGGGTCTCGCTCACCGCGGTGTACGCGTCCGCGCTGAGCAGCACCGAGTAGGGCCCGTTGACCCCGGCCTCGCGCAGGTGCCGCAGGGCCTCGGCGATCGCCTCCGGGTAGCTGAGCACGTCGGCGGGCAGCGTCATGGCCGGGTTGCTGGTCGCCGCCCGGATGCCCGGGATGTCGGCCGCCGGGTAGCCCTCGAAGATGGCCCGGTCCTCGGCGAACGCGATCAGCCGGGCGGCGTCCTTGACCGGCTGCCAGTCCGAGTCCTGGGCGCCCCGCTCCACGTCGTCCACGGCGGCCCGGGATACCCGGAACGGCACCCGCAGCTCGGTCAGCGCCACCACCTGCCGCCGCTGGGCCAGGATGCCCTGCTGCGGCGCCTTGATCTCCTGCACGTGCCCAGTGCCGACGGCCGAGTAGGCCTCGCCCGACGGGCCGTGCACGTCCACCACGCGGCGCCCGGCCAGGTGGCGCTTGAGGGTGCGGGCGGCTTCTTCCTCGATCTGCGCCCATGCGGCGCTGGATATCGGGGCGAGCTCGCGGTGCAGGTTGTTCATGCTGCGACTTCCCTGTCGAGACGGGGCCAGCGTGATGGGCGGTACCGTCCGAGCCTACAGGGCACTCGCCCAGCGCTCCCAGGGGCATCCACCACAACGGCCCGGCCGCCATTATCCAGCCGTTGACGCCGGGACCAAGCAAGCGCATGCTTGGTTTGGCTTTTCCGACCCGGCTCCAGATAAGGGGTTCTGTCATGCCGGAACAGCAATTCAGCCGGCGTCAGGTGCTGCAGGGCGCGGCGGCGATTGGCGCTGGCGCCATGCTCGGCTCCGGCGTACTGAACCGCCGGTCCGCCTCGGCGGCCACGCTGACCTACAACGTCGTCGTGGTGGGGGCGGGTGCGTCCGGGATGACCGCCGCACTGACCGCGGCTAAGAGCGGCCTGTCCGTGCTGGTCATCGAGAAGGCGGCGGTGTTCGGCGGCTCGTGCGCCCGGTCCGGGTCTGGCATCTGGATACCGAACAACTCGGTCATCCTGGCGGCGGGCGTCCCGGACACCCCGGCGCTGGCCGCCGAGTACCTGGCCGCGGTGGTCGGCTCGGTGGTGCCCGCCGACCGGCAGGCGGCATTCCTCAGCAATGGGCCGCCGATGATCGATTTCGTGATGAAGTACACTCCGCTGCGTTTCCGCTGGATGGAGGGTTACCCGGACTACTATCCGGAGCTGCCCGGCGGGATGCCGAATGGCCGGTCCATCGAGCCGGCCATGTTCAACGGAAAGCTGCTGGGCAGCGAGCTGGCCAACCTCAACCCGGCTTATATCCCGGTGCCGGCGGGCGAGGTGGTGTACAGCGCGGACTACAAATGGATCGTGCTGGCCGCGGTCAACGCCCAGGGCGCCGCGGTGGCCGCCGAGACCGTCACCCGCTACCTGGCCGCCGAACTGGAAGGGGTCAACCCGCCGCTGACCATGGGCCAGGCGCTGGCCGGCGGGCTGCGGACCGGGCTGCTGTCCGCCGGTGTCCCCGTCTGGCTGAGTACCCCGCTGACCGGCCTGGTGCGCAGCAGCACCGGGCGGGTCACCGGGGTCACCGCGACCCAGGCCGGCATCGCGCTGACCATCAACGCGACTCGCGGGGTGATCATCGGTTCCGGCGGGTTCGAGCACAACCTGGCCATGCGCGACGAGTACGAGCAGCAGCCGATCGGGGTCAACTGGACGGTCGGTGCGGCGGCGAACACCGGCGACGGCATCGAGGCGGGCATCGCGGCCGGCGCCGCGCTGGCCCTGATGGACGACGCCTGGTGGGGGCCGACCATCCCGCTGCCCGACGAGCCCTACTTCTGCCTGGCCGAACGCACCCTGCCCGGCGGGCTGATGGTGAACCAGGCTGGGGTGCGCTTCACCAACGAGGCCGCGCCGTACAGCGACGTGGTGCACGCCATGTACCAGCTCAATCCGGCTGCGCCGGACATCCCGGCCTGGCTGATCGTGGACCAGAACTACCGGGACCGGTACCTGTTCCAGGAGGAGCTGCCCACGCTGCCGCTGCCCGCGTCGTGGTATTCCGCGGGCGCGGTCTTCCAGTCCGCCACGCTGTCCGGCCTGGCCGGCCAGATCGGCGTCCCGTCCGCCGCGCTGACCAGCACGGTGGCCCGGTTCAACGGGTTCGCGGCGACGGGAGTAGACCTGGACTTCGGCCGCGGCAACAGCGCCTACGACCACTACTACACCGACCCGGCGGTCACCCCGAACTCCTGCCTGGCCCCGCTGTGGCTGCCGCCGTTCTACGCGTTCAAGATCGTCCCAGGGGATCTCGGCACCAAGGGCGGCCTGCTCACTGACGCGGACGCGCGGGTGCTCAGTACCAGTGGAGCGGTGATTCCCGGGCTGTACGCGGCGGGCAACGCCAGCGCGGCCGTGATGGGGCACAGCTACGCGGGCGCGGGCTCGACCATCGGCCCGGCCATGACGTTCGGCTACGTGGCGGCCAACTTCATCGCGGACAACCCGTCCGCCTAGTCGGCGGGCGCGCCGCCCAGGCTGCCGATGCCGAGCGAGCCGTCGTCATCTGCGCCGTCGCCGTCCGCGCCCGCCGTACCCGGCTCACCTGCGTCCTGGCCGGCGCCGTCGTCATCGCCGACGGCGGCGTCGGCCAGGCTCTCAAGCAGCGGGGCCGACGGCACGAAGAACAGCACGCCGGTCAGCGCGGTGCTCACGTCGAGGATCCGGTCGTAGTTGCCCGGCGGCAGCCCGACGAACATGTTCTGCAGCATCTGCTCGATTGGGTCCGGTGAGCGCGCGTAGCCGATGAAATACGTGCCGTACTCGCCGTCCGACGGCCGGCCGAACGGCATGTTGTCCCGGACGATCTGGATCTCGCTGCCGTCCGGCGCGGTCAGCGACGTCAGCGCGTTGTGCGCGTAGCTGGGCTTGACGTCGTCATCCTGCTCCACGTTGGACAGCTTGTACCGGCCGATGACGTTCTCCTGCTGCTCGACCGGCAGCGCGTTCCACTTGTCCAGGTCGTGCACGTACTTCTGCACGATGACGTAGCTGCCCCCGGCGTAGTCCGGGTCCTCGGCGCCGATGACGGTCGCCTCGACCGCGTCGGCCCCGGCCGGGTTCTCGGTGCCGTCCACGAAGCCGAGCAGGTCCCGCTCGTCGAAGTAGCGGAAGCCGTGCACCTCGTCGACCGGGGCGACCGCGTCGCCGAGCCGCCCGGTGATCTGCATGGCCAGCTCGAAGCACAGGTCCATGCGCACGGACCGGATGTGGAACAGCAGGTCACCGGGGGTGGACACGGCGTGCCGGCCCTCGGCCAGGATCTCGCGGAACGGGTGCAGCCCGGCCGGCCGCGAGCCCGTGCCGAGCCGGTCCCACATGTCCGAGCCGAAGCCCACGACGCAGCTCAGCCCGCCGTTCAGGTCGCGGAAGCCGACCGAGCGCAGTAGCCCGCCCAGGTCGCCGCACAGGTCGCGGACGGCCTGCTCGCCGCCGGGCCGCACGGTCACGATGAGGAAGATGGCCGCCCCGGTCAGCGGCCCGCTCACCGGCTGCGCTCGGCCCAATGGCTGCTGCGCAGCGGGTGTGACCGCCTGGCTGGCGGGCGTGCGCGATCGGCGCTCATAGGTGCGGGCCGAGCAGGGTCAGGTCGGCCGGGGACAGCCGGTCGCGGGCCGTCTTGGCCTGGTGCCAGTACGGGTACAGCAGCACCGGGGCGCTGACCTTGTCCAGCCGCCGGAAGTCGTCCGCGGTCAGCTCCAGATCGGCCGCGGCCAGGTTGTCGGCCAGTTGCGGGCTGGTCCGCGCGCCGATCACCAGCGACGTGACCGCGGGCTTGTCGAGCAGGTAGGCCAGCGCGACCCGGGCCGCCGACACCCCGTGCTGCTCGCCCACGTCGACCAGTACGTCCACCGTGTCGTGCAGCTTGTCCACGTCGTACACCGGCGGCTCGTTCCAGTCGGTGAGCTGCCGCGAGCCGGACTCCGGACGCTGGTCCCGGCGGTACCGGCCGGACAGCAGGCCGCCCGCCAGCGGGCTCCACACCAGCACGCCCAGGCCCTGGTCGACCGCCGCCGGGATCAGCTCGTACTCGGCGTCCCGTGATTGCAGCGAGTAGTAGATCTGCTGGCTGACGAACCGCGGCAGGCCATGCAGGCTGGCGATGCCCAGCGCCTTCATCAGCTGCCAGCCGGCGTAGTTGGAACAGCCGACGTAGCGCACCTTGCCCGCGCGGACCAGCAGGTCCAGCGCCTCCAGGGTCTCCTCGAGCGGGGTCACCCCGTCCCACTCGTGCACCTGGTACAAGTCGATGTGGTCGGTGCGCAGGCGGCGCAGGCTGGCCTCGCAGCCGGAGATGACGTGCTGCCGGGACAGGCCCGCGTCGTTCGGCCCGTCGCCCATTTCCATCCGGACCTTGGTCGCCACCAGCACCTCGTCACGGCGGCCTTGGAGCACTTCGCCGACGATCTCCTCGGACAGCCCGTCCGAGTACACGTCGGCGGTGTCGATCAGGTTGACCCCGGCCTCCAGGCACATGTCCACCTGGCGCCGGGCCTCCTCCACCCCGGTCGCTCCCACGCTGGCGAACCCCCCGGTCCCGCCGAACGTCATCGTGCCCATGGTGAGCACGGAGATCTTCAGTCCTGACCGGCCCAGCGTTCGGTATTCCACGAATCCGACCCTACTCAGCCCGGGCCTTCGCTGCCCATGGCCTCCCGGGCCAGTGGCACGACCTCCTCGGCGAAGATGCGGGACTGCCGCTCGCGGTCCGCAGACGGCCAGTAGATGAAGGCGTTCATCTGCTGGTTTTCATAGAGATCGGCCAGCGTGTCCACCCAGCGCTGGGGCGGGCCGTGGAACGGTCCCTCGTCCTGGTCGGAGATCAGTCCATCCACGTTGTACAGCCGGGTGATCTGGTCCGGGTCGCGATTGGCGGCCAGCGCGGCGTCGTCGATGATGCCGTTCAGCCCGGCCAGCTGCTCCGGCGGGACGCCGAACTTGGACACCGACCAGCCGTCCGCCTTCTCGCCGACCAGCGCCAGCGCCCGCGGCCCGCGCACGCCGAGCCACAGCCCGATCGGGTGCGCGGGCCGGGGGGCGGGCTGCACGTCCGGGGCCGAGTAGCAGCTGCCCTGGAAGCTGAACGGATCGCCCGCCCACCAGGCCTTGATGATGTCGATGGCCTCGCTGAGCGCGGCGATCGACTGCGCCGGGGAGCGCCGCGGGCCGCCCATCCCGGCGATGCCGTCGGCGAACGCGCCCGCGCCCAGGCCGAGCTCGAACCGGCCGCCGCTCAGCACGTCGATGGTGGCCGCCTGCCTGGCCAGCATGGCCGGCGGCCGGAGCGGCAGGTTGGCCACGTTGGGGAAGAAGTGCACCCGGCTGGTCCCGGCGGCCAGCCAGGTGATCAGGCTGAACGTGTCCACGAAGCCGGCGTTGTACGGGTGGTCCTGGATGCCGGCGTACTCCAGGCCGGCTTCGTCGGCGATAGCGGCGATCCGCGCGGCGATGGCCAGGCCGCCGGTGTTGGGATCGACGTTCAGGCCGAACGCGGCTGGCTGTGCCATGGCGGCTCCTTCCGTTCCGGGTCGCCCGTTGCGACCCGGGTCAGCGCCCGGGCGAGCAGCTCCTGCTCGTCCGGGGTCAGGCGGTCGAGCAGCAGGCTGCGGATCGTCCCGGCGTGCGCGGCCACGCCGCGGGCCGCCGCTTCCCGGCCCGCGCCGGTGATGCTGACCAGCACACCACGGCCGTCGCCTGGCGCGCCTGCCGTACCAGCCAGCCCTGGCGCTCTAGCCGGGCCACGGTGCGGCTCAGCGACGGCTGGGTGAGGCAAACCATTTTGCTCAACGCCACCAACCGCAGGCCGCCGTCGGCCACGTGCGCCACCCGGAGCAGCACCTCAAATTCGTGGATGCTCAGCCCGCAGGCTTGGTTCAGCGCGGCCGTCAGGTGGTCGGTGACCAGGGCGTGCGCGGCGCTCAGCGCGGTCCACGCCTGGGCGCAGGCGTACTCGGCGCCGTCTGGTTGCTGGCCGCCGCCCGGCACGGTCAGCTCACCAGCCGGGCCAGCGGGTGAACGTGCTCAGCGTGCTGGCGATGTGCTCTTCCTCGAACGCCAGATGGGCCAGCAGGTCGGTGCTCAGCGCGCCGAGCGCGCCGATCAGCCGGTCGCGCGCCGCGGCGGGCTCGGCCAGCTCCCCCGTGGTCAGGTACTCGGTCGCCGCCTCGACCTCGCCGAGCAGCGTGGCCACATGCTGGTGGTCGGCCTCCAGCTTGTCCACCACCGGGTTCAGTGCCGGGTTGGCCTGGCGCAGGGCCGGGAACAGCAGGTACGACTCGTGGCTGTGGTGCGAGTGCACGAACCGGCAGTGCCGCAGGCACCCCGCCTTGAGCTGCCATATCGGGCTGGCCGAGGCCAAGGCGCGGACGCCGCGCCGGATGGTGCTGGCCGGCTCGCCGGCCGCGGTGTCCGCCGCCAGGTGCTGGATCATGGCCAGGTCCTGCCGGATCATGTCGTGCACCCACTTGAGCTCGGCCACCATGGCTTCGCCGCGCGGGTTCGGTAGCCCGTCCTCCGGTACATGCATGCGCACGTATAGACCTTAGCAGGCCGTCGCCCGGCTGGCCCGCGATGGGCGGCGCTGAGCTCAGGCAGGGCGTAGCTGATCAGTTCCTCGGTCACGGTCCTGGCCAGCCGCCCCTGTGCGGCCAGCAGGTCCAGGTGGACGCCGGTTTCCAGCACGGCCAGCATCTGGTTGAACGGGTCCAGGTCGGCGAACCGGCGGCCGCGCCGGGTCCAGGGCAGAGCCAGCGCGGCCGCGTACGCGGTGTGCTCGCCCGCGGCCACCCGGTGCAGGCAGGCCTCAAGCCGGTCCTCGTGATGGGCCAGCAGTTCCAGCGCCCTGGTGTGGCTGCTCATCCCTACCGGGCCGTGCGCGGGCAGCAGTTGCAGGTCGGGCAGGTCGAGGATGAGCCGAAGCGAACGCAGGTAATCGCCCAGCGGCAGCTCGCCGGTGACCGGCTCGAACCCGACCGACGGGGTGATGTGCGGCAGCACGTGGTCGCCGGCGAACAGGATCCCGGCCGCCTGATCGGCGAACACGGTGTGCCCCTGGGTGTGCCCGGGGGTGGGCACCGCGAGCAGGTCGCGGCCGGTCAGCCCGATCGTGGCCTGGCCCTTGAGCCACTCGTCGGGGTACTCCCACACCTGCTGGGCGGGTCCACGGCCGCGGAACATCTCGCTGAGCGCGCGGATCACCGGCTCGGCCCCGGACTGCTGCAGCCGGCGCAGGTTGCCGGTGATGGTGGCCCGGTCCCGCTGCACCGAGCTGGTCAGCGACGGGCGGTCCCCGATGCCCAGCGCGATCTGGGTGCCGAACCGCTGGCGCAAGATGACCGCCATCGTGTAATGGTCCCGGTGCACGTGGGTGACCAGGCACCGGGTGATCTCCGCCGGGCCGCGGCCGAGCTGGCCCAGGGCCGCGTCGATCAGCCCGCCGGTCTCGGCCAGCGCCCAGCCCGCGTCGATCAGCACCAGGTCATCGCCGGCCTCGATGGCGTACACGTTGACCGCACGCAGCCCGTCGTTGGGCAGCGGCAGCGGGATCCGGTGCACGCCGGGTGCCACGGTGAACAGCCCGGGCTCGGTCCAGTCCGGGCCGCCCGCCATCAGCGCGCCGGTCATCAGGCCCCCGGCCGCAGCGCGGCGGCCGCCTCGGCCAGCGCGCCAAGATGGTCGTCCAGGCTGGCCAGCCCGGCGCCCATGGTGTTCACGCCCAGGTGGGTCGCGCCCGCGTCCTGCCACCGCTGGGCCTGCACGGCCAGCTTGGCCGCGTCGCCCTGCCAGCTGACCCGGCCTTCCATGCCGAGGTCGGCCGGGTCACGGCCTACCTCGGCCGCGGCGGTAGCCACCAGGTCCCGCGCCCGGTCGAGGTCGGGGCCCGGTGCGACCTGCGGGAACCAGCCACTGGCCAGCCGCCCGATCCGCTGGTAGGCCCGTTCGGACTGGCCGCCGAACCAGACCGGGATCGGGCGCTGCACCGGCAGCGGGGCCAGCCCGGCCCCAGGTATCTCGTCGAACCGGCCGGCGAACGTGACCGACGGCTCGGTCCACAGCCGGCGCAGCAACTGGACCTGCTCTTCGATCCGCCGGCCCCGGGTGGTGAAGTCCTGGCCCAGCGCGTCGTACTCGACCCGGTTCCAGCCCAGCCCGACGCCCAGCCGGAACCGGCCCCCCGCCAGCAGGTCGACCTCGGCTGCCTGCTTGGCCACCAGCGCGGTCTGCCGCTGCGGCAGGATGATGATCCCGTTGACCAGCTCCAGCGTGGTGATCGCGGCCACGTAGCCGAACAGCACAAACGGCTCGTGGAACGTGGTCGTCACGTCGTACGGGCCGTCCCAGCCCGGGTGCACCGCCGGGTCGGCGCCCAGCACGTGGTCGTAGGCCAGCAGGTGGCGGTAGCCGAGTTCTTCCACCCGCTGCGCGTACCGGCGCACCGCGGCCACGTCCGCGCCGATCTCGGTCTGCGGGAAGACCACCCCGATCTGCATGCTGCCTCCCTCGGCTAGGCGTCCGCCAGGACGTCCAGTACCTGCTGGCCGTAGCGGGCCAGCTTGGTCTCGCCCACACCACTGACCGTGCCCAGCTCGGCCAGGGTGGCCGGGGACTCGCTGGCGATCTGCCGCAGCGTCGCGTCGTGGAAGATCACGTAGGCGGGCATGCCCTGCTCCTTGGCCGTGGCCGCCCGCCAGGCGCGTAGCCGCTCGAACACCGACGCGGCCGCCGGGTCCAGCTCGGCCACCGGCGCGGCGGCGGCTTTGGCCGCCCGGGCCGTCTTCGCGGCGCGGGCAGGCCGCTCCGGCTCCTTGCGCAGCATGACCTCGCGGCGCCGGCCCAGTACCTCCTGGCTGCCCGGGGTGAGGTCGAGCATGCCGTAGTCTCCCCTGACCTTGAGCAGCCCCTGAGCCAGCAACTGCCGGGCCACCCCGCGCCACTCGGCCTCGCTCAGCTCGGTGCCCACGCCGAACACGGTCAGCGAGGCATGGTCGTTGTCGATGACCCGGGCCGTCTTCCGGCCGAGCAGGATGTCGATCACCTGGCCGGCCCCGTAGTGCTGGCCGCGCTCGTGCTTGAGCCGGTACACCGCGGACAGCAGCTTCTGCGCGGCGATCGTGCCGTCCCAGGACTGCGGCGGTAGGAGGCAGGTGTCGCAGTTACCGCAGGGTACGGCCTGCTCGCCGAAGTAGGCCAGCAGCTGCACGCGGCGGCACTCGACCGTCTCGCACAGCGCCAGCATCGCGTCCAGGTGCGCCGACTGGCGGCGGCGGTGGGCCAGGTCGCCCTCGGACGTCTCGATGAGCTTGCGCTGCTGCACCACGTCCTGCAGCCCGTAAGCCAGCCACGCGGTCGATGCCCGGCCGTCCCGCCCGGCCCGGCCGGTCTCCTGGTAGTAGCCCTCCACCGACTTGGGCAGGTCCAGGTGGGCGACGAACCGCACGTCCGGCTTGTCGATGCCCATGCCGAACGCGATCGTGGCCACCATGACCAGGCCGTCCTCGCGCAGGAACCGGGCCTGGTTGGCCGCGCGGGTGGCCGCGTCCAGGCCGGCGTGATACGGCAGCGCCTCGATGCCGTTGGCCGTCAGGAAGTCGGCGGTCTTCTCCACCGACGCCCGGGTCAGGCAGTAGACGATGCCTGCCTCGCCCGGGTGCTCGGTCTGGATCAGCCGGAGCAGTTGCCGGCTCGGCTCAGCCTTGGGCTCGATGCGGTACTGGATGTTCGGCCGGTCGAAGCTGGCCACGAACTGGCGGGCCTCGGCCAGCCCGAGCCGGGTCACGATCTCCGTGCGGGTGGTGCTGGTCGCGGTGGCGGTCAGCGCGATCCGCGGCACCTTGGGCCAGCGTTCGTGCAGCCCGGACAGCAGCAGGTAGTCGGGCCGGAAGTCGTGCCCCCACTGGGACACGCAGTGCGCCTCGTCGATGGCGAACAGGGAGATCGTGCCCCGGTCCAGCAGGCGCAGCGTGGTCTCGGCGGTGAGCCGTTCCGGCGCCAGGTAGAGCAGGTCCAGGTCGCCCGCGATGAAGTCGGCTTCCACCCGGCGGCGCTGGGCCAGATCCTGCGTCGAGTTGAGGAACCCGGCCCGGACGCCGAGCGCCCGCAGCGCGTCCACCTGATCCTGCATCAGCGCGATCAGCGGCGAGATGACCACCCCGGTGCCGCCGCGGACCAGCGCCGGAATCTGGTAGCAGAGCGACTTGCCGCCGCCGGTGGGCATCAGCACCAGCGCGTCACCGCCGCCGATCAGGTGCTCGATGACATCCTGCTGCGCACCGCGGAACGAGTCGTAGCCGAACACGCGGTGCAGCACCTGCAGCGCGTCACTCATCGCGGCGCCCGGCTGGGTTGGCAGCACCCGGCGATTCTACGGCCGATGTGGTTCATCACGGCTTGCGGGCGACCGCGCCGTAGCAGGTGACCAGATGCGGGTCGGGCCGCGGCGGCCCGGGTTCCGGGCGCCAGTCCGAGACCAGCACCACGCCGGGGTCGAGCACGTCGAGCCCGGCGAAGAACCCGGTGAACTCGGGCCGGGTGCGCAGCCACACCGGCACCCCGGCCCGGCCGCCGACCTGGGTGGCCTGCTCGCCGCGCACCAGGTCGAAGTCCTGCGTGGGGTGAGATGCGACCAGGTAACTGCCCGCGGGCAGCGCGGCCAGCAGGGTGCGCACGATGCCCACCGGGCCGCGGAGTCCGGGATGAGGTGCAGCACGGCCAGCAGCATCAGCGCGACCGGCAGGCCGAGGTCGAGCGTGCGCGGACGTCCGGGTCGGCCAGGATCCGGTCCGGCTCGCGGAGGTCGGCCTGGCTGTAGCTGATCCGCCCCTCCGGCACGGGCAGCAGGGTGCGGGCGTGCACCGGGACCAGCGGGTCGTTGTCCACGTAGGCCACCCGGCAGGCCGGGTTGACCGCCTGCGCGATGCCGTGCACCGTATCGGCCGTGGGCAGTCCGGCGCCGATGTCCAGGAACTGGGTGATCCCGGCCCGCGCCAGCAGCCGGATGGCCCGGCCGTGGAACTGGCGGTTCTGCTGCGCGCTGGTCCGCCAGCCCGGCAGCACCCATCACCGGCGTTCCGCGGTCTCCCGGTCAACCGGGAAGTTGGCCGTGCCGCCGAGCACGTAGTTGAGCATCCGGGCCGGGTGCGCAACCGTGGTGTCGATGCCTGGCGGGGCTAACGGGCTGGCCGGCGGCGGGCCCGGATCAGGCTCGGTCATACGAGCCGCCCCCTCTCGCGCGGACGGGAACGGGTGCAGCATAGCGGTGGCATCTGACGGCCCTTGAGGAGGTCGGTGTGGCACATCATCCGCTGATCGGTTATCTCGTCTGGGCGGTGCTGTTCGGCGCGCTGTTCGCCTGGGAAGGCCTCGCGCTCAGCCACCTCAGCAACTACGTCCCGACACTCAGCGACACGTTCCGGGCGATCATGCGCTACCCGCTCGGCCGGTGGGCGCTGTTCGCGCTGTGGCTCTGGTTTGGCTGGCATATCTTCGTCCGCGGCTGGCACTTCCTGCTCCGCGCCTGACATGTCGTCCGAGCTCCTGCGCTCCGACTTCGACCCGATGGTCGGCGGCTATGTGATCATTATGGTGGCGCTGGCCGTCGGCCTCCGGCTGTCTCGCCGGCCTGGCGCCCGGGACAGCCAGGCCACTCGGGTCAGCGGGCCGGACCTCGCGCCAGTCACCCCGGCCGGCTGGGCCGGCTGGCCCGGCACGTGGCCAGCACCATGCTCGGCGGCTACCTGCTGCTGATCGTCGTCGTGATCCTCTACTACTACCTGGTGGCCCGGGTCGGTGGCGCGTTCATCAAGGGCGCGTTCACCGGCTGCGCCCTGCTGGTCGGCCTGGTCGCCCCGGTATTCGCCGCCGCCTCCTGGCTCACCGAGCGGCTACGGCAGCGCGCCAGCCGCAAACCGCACCCCCCGGCCCAGCCACGCCCCACCCCGGAATGAATCGGGCATCAGACCATACTGGCCGGCCGGTCAACGGCCCGAGCTGGCCCAGCGGCGCATCATGTCGATGCGGGCCCCGATCTGGTCCGCGGTGGCCTGCGGCAGCGCCGGGCCGCCGCACGCCCGGCGCAGGTCGGCGTGCACCACCGCGTGCGGCTGCCCGGTCCGGTGGTGCCACGCGCCGATCAGGCCGTTCAGCTCTTTGCGCAGCGCGGCCAGGTTCTCCCGGGTGACCGGCGCCGGGCCGGACCCGGGCCGGCGGCCGCCTCGGCGTGCGGAGCGGCCCAGGCCGGTGCGGAACCGGCCGGTGGGGTGCGGCGCAGCTGGTCCGCCTGCCGCTTGCGCAGCAGCAGCGCGACCTGCTCCGGCTCCAGCAGCCCGGGCAGCCCGAGGAAGTCCTCCTCGGCCGCGGTGGTGCCGAACTCGGCCCCGTCGTACAGCACCCGGTCGAAGTGCGCGGACGCCTGCAGCGCCTCGAACGGCAGCGCGTCATCCTGGTCCGGGGTATCCCGCTGGCGCTGCGCCTGCGCCAGCGCCTGCTCTTCCGCGTCGTCCGGCGCGGGCCGCAGCACGTGGTCGCGTTCGGCCTCCAGTTCCGCGGCGTAGCCGAGCAGGACCGGGATGGAGGGCAGGAACACCGAGGCGGTCTCGCCGCGCTGCCGGGCCCGGACGAACCGGCCCACCGCCTGCGCGAAGAACAGTGCCGTGCCGACGCTGGTGGCGTACACCCCGACGGCCAGCCGCGGGATGTCCACCCCCTCGGACACCATCCGGACCGCGACCATCCACCGGGCATCCGAGTCCGCGAACGCGGCGATCTTCTTGCTGGCCGCCGGGTCGTCGGACAGCACCACCACCGGGCGGCGGCCGGTCAGCCGGCGCAGCCGCGCGGCGTAGGCCCGGGCGTCCTCGTGGTCGGTCGCGATGACCAGGCCGGCCGCGTCGGGCATGCCCCGGCGTACCTCGGTGAGCCGCTTGTCCGCCGCCTCCAGCACCCGCTGAACCCACTCGCCCTCCGGGTCCAGCGCGGTGCGCCAGGCCTGCGCCAGCTGGTCGGGCAGCATCGGGGTGCCCAGCGTGCCGGTGATCTCGTCGCCGGCCCTGGTCCGCCAGCGCATCTCACCCGAGTAGGCCAGGAAGATCACCGGCCGGACCACGCCATCGTCCAGCGCCGGCCCGTAGCCGTACACGTAGTCGGACACGCTGCGCCGGCTGCCGTCCGGTTCCGGCGCGTACTCACGAACGGGATCGGGTTGGTGTCGGTGCGGAACGGCGTCCCGGTCAGCGCCAGCCGACGCCGGGCCGGGCCGAACGCCTCGCGGACCGCGTCACCCCAGGACAGGGCGTCCCCGGCGTGGTGGATCTCGTCGAAGATGACCAGCGTGCGCCGGTTCTCGGTACGCGCCCGGTGCAGCACCGGGTGCGCGGCCACCTGCGCGTAGGTCACCGCTACCCCGGTGAAGTCGGCCGACGCGCGGCCCTGCGCGTTGCGGTAGCTGGGGTCCAGCGAGATGCCCACGTAGTGCGCGGCCCGCGCCCACTGATGCTTGAGATGCTCGGTGGGGGTGACCACCGTCAGCGCGGCGATCTCCCGGCGGGCCAGCAGCTCGGCCGCGACCGTCAGCGCCCACGCCGTCTTGCCCGCGCCGGGCGTCGCGACCAGCAGGAAATCCCGGCGCGGCCGCCCGAAGTACTCCCGGTAGGCCGCTTTCTGCCAGCCCCGCAAACTGAGCAGAAGATCTGGCCTAACGCTGCCTGGTGGGCTGGTGGCGTCATCCTCTGTCGCGGTCGCGGGGGTGGTCACAGGGACGGAAGGCTACCAGCGGCCGCCCGCCACGGCGGGGTGGCTACTGGTCGTGCCGCGCGTCCGCTAGCTCGGCGGGTTCCTCATCGCCCCCGTCCCCCTCGTCCTGGGAGTGGCGCGGGGCCGGCCCCGGCCGCGCATCCGGCTCGCGTGGCCGGGCAGCCGGCCGGCGTCGGCCAGTGCCCGGCGGAGCAGGAACTCGATCTGGGCGTTGGTGCTGCGCAGCTCGTCCGCGGCCCATCGGGCCAGCGCGTCATGCACGGCCGGATCCAGCCGCAGCAGCATGCCCTTGCGTTCGCTCAACCGCTGGCCGCCGTTCCGTCACTGGTACAGGGAGCCGGTGTTGACCACCTGCTGGGTGGCCTGCTCGCTGCACAGCACCACGAGCAGGTTGGACACCATGGCCGCCTTGCGCTCCTCGTCCAGCTCCACCACATCCTGTTCCTCGAGCCGCCGCAGGGCCAGGTCGACCATGCCCACCGCGCCCTCGACGATCCGCGTCCGCGCCGCGACCACGGCGCCGGCCGCCTGGCGGCGCAGCATCGCCTGGGCGATCTCCGACGCGTAGGACAGCCGGGTGAGCCGGGACTCGATGATGGTCACGCCGGCCGAGGCGACCCGGGCGGCGATCTCGGCCGACAGCTGGGAGGTGATCTCGTCCGCGTTGTCCCGCAGCGACAGCACGCCGGGCTCGCTCGTGTCGTACGGGTAGCTGGTGGCGATGTGCCGGACCGCGGTCTCGGTCTGGATGGCGACGAACTTGACGAAGTCGTCCACCGCGTAGAGTGCCTGGGCGGTGTCCCGGACCTGCCAGACCACCACGGCCGCGATCTCGATCGGGTTGCCGTCGGCGTCGTTGACCTTGGCGACCGCGGTCTCGTGGTTGCGGATCCGGGTGGATACCTTGACCCGCTTGGCGAACGGGTTACACCCAGCGCAGCCCGGGCTCGCGGACCGTGCCGCGGTACTGGCCGAACAGCTGCACCACCCGGGCCTCACCGGGCTGGATCGGGGTCAGGCCGACCAGCATGAACACGCCGACGAACGAGAGCACGGTGGTGAGGAAGGCCAGCCAGCCCTGGTCGTCAGGGCTGGAGGTGTGCGCGATCACGATCAGCCATATCGTGACGCCGACGACGACGATGCCCCGAGCGCCATCGGCACGCCCGGGGCGGACGCGGCCGCCCGCTCGGTGAGGGGCTGGCCGGGCCGGTGTGGGTCGGGCACCGGGTCGGGCGCCATGACTCCCGCTCCACCGGGCGCGGGAACCTGGGATCCTGGTCTCTGCTGGGCAGAGGGCGCCTCCGGGTGCGGCGCTGGTGCGCTATCTGTGGCCATCGTGGCCTCCTCAACGTCTGCTGCTGATACTAGTCGCTTATCATAATGATATCTATTTTTTTCGGCAACATCGGCGTGTCGCGGCCGGGCCGGAGACCTACGCCGGCCCGGCGAAATCTCCCGGGAAATCTCCCAGCGAAAACTTGTTGGCGGCGCGGGGGCTGGCGGCTCTCCTTAGCGACCGGGCCACAGAGCAGCCCGGCTGCGACCAAGGAGAGCCCCATGTACCTGCAACCGCTGCTGGCCCGCGTCCTGATCACGACGGTGTCGATCCTGCTGGTGCTGGTCGGGGTCACGGCCGTGTACTGACCGGCCGGCTGGCCCGCGGGCGGTGCAGGGGCCCGCCCGCGGCCAGGCTGGCCTGCCGTGCCGGAGGTCGGCAGGCTGGGCCGGGCAAGATTGCCGGCCTCAGCCCGCGCCTGCCCGGGCTCGCTCGCATATCGTGGAGGCATGGGAAAAATCCTGCTGTTCCTGCTCGGCATCTTCGCCGTGATCATGCTGATCTCGTTCGTGATCTCCGCGCTGCACTTCCTGTTCTACGTGGCGCTGATCGCGGTGATCGTGGTCGCGGCCATGCGCCTCACCGGTGGGATGCGCCGCCGGGCGCGCCGGTAGCGCATACCCCGCGCCGCCAGCCCAGCTATAACTAACCAGTGCAGCCATTCACATATGACGCGCTGACCGGCCGGGTGGTGTTCGGCGCGGGCACGGCCCGGGCCGGGCTGGCCGATGAGGTCAGCCGGCTGGGCGCGTCCCGCCTGTTGCTGATCACCGACACGCGGGCGGCAGCGCTGGCCCGCGAGCTGGCCGCGCCGCTGGACGGCCAGGTAGCCGGCCTGTTCACCGGGGTGCAGGAGCACGTGCCGGTCACGGTGGCCGAGGCCGCGCGGCAGCAGGCCGCCGAGACTGGGGCCGACGCGGTGCTCAGCATCGGCGGCGGATCGGCCACCGGCACGGCCAAGGCCGTCGCGCTGACCACCGGGCTGCCGGTCATCGCCGTTCCCACCACCTACGCCGGGTCCGAGGTGACCCCGGTCTGGGGGCTGACCGAGGGAGAGCGGAAGACCACCGGGACCGACCCGCGGGTGCGGCCCCGGGCGGTGATCTATGACCCCGAACTGACCGTGTCGCTGCCGCCCGGGCTGACCGCGGCCAGCGGGCTGAACGCGCTGGCGCACTGTGCCGAGGCCTTCTGGGCGCCCGGCCGTAACCCGGTCACCGCGCTGGCCGCCGCCGAGGGCATCCGGGTGCTGGCCCAGGCGCTGCCGCTGGCCGTCAAGGACGGCACTGACCTGGCGGCCCGCGGCGACGTGCTGTACGGCGCGTACCTGGCGGGCACGGCGTTCGGTACGGCGGGTTCCGGGCTGCATCACAAGATCTGCCATGTGCTCGGCGGCCGGTACGGCCTGCCGCACGCCCAGACACACGCGATCGTGCTGCCCTACGTGCTGGCGGTCAACCTGCCCGGCGCGCCGGACGCGGCGGCCCGGATCGGCCGGGCGCTGGACACGGCCGACCCAGCGGCCGCGGTGCAGGCCCTGGCGGCGGGACTCGGCCTGCCCGGCGGGCTGCGCGACATCGGGCTGCGCGAGGATCAGCTCGAGGAGGCGGCCCGGCTCATCGAGCCGGCCGTGCCCGCGGACAACCCGGTGCCCGTCGGGGCGGCTGAGCTGCGTACCCTGCTGCGGGCCGCCTGGGCCGGGGCACCCGCGGCCAGCGCAGCGTTGTCCAGGGCGCCGGTCACCGACGACGCCGCCGTGCAGGCCGCCAGGGAAGCGGCGGTCACCGCCGAAGTGCTGGCCAGTTTCGCGGGCGCGACCTCACCGCGGTACCAGGAGGTGGCGCAGAGCCTGGTCCGCAATCTGCATGCCTTCGCCCGGGAGATCCGGCTGACCCAGGAAGAATGGCAGTTCGGCATCGACTTCCTGACCCGGGCCGGGCATATCACCGATGACCGGCGGCAGGAGTTCATCCTGCTGTCCGACGTGCTCGGCATATCCATGCTGACCATCGGGATCAACGCGCCCGCGGCGGCCGGGGCCACCGAGTCCACCGTGGTCGGCCCGTTCTTCGTGGCCGGCGCACCGGAGACCCCGCTGGGTGGCGACATCGCGAACGGAGCGCAGGGCCAGCCCTGCTACGTATCCGGCACCGTGACCGACACGGCCGGGCAGCCCATCGCCGGCGCCCGGATCGACATATGGCAGTCCGACGAGGACGGGTTCTACGACGTGCAGTACCCGGACGGCCGGACGGCGGCCCGGGGCTGGCTGCGCACCGGCCCGGACGGCGGGTACCGGTTCTGGTCGGTGCACCCGGCGCCGTACCCGATCCCGGACGACGGGCCCGTCGGCGACCTGCTCAAAGCCGCGGGCCGCGGCCCGATGCGGCCCGCGCACCTGCACTTCAGGGTGGTTGTCCCGGGCTACCGCCCGCTGGTCACGCACATCTTCGTGGCCGGCGACCAGTACCTGGACAAGGACGCCGTGTTCGGCGTGAAAGAGAGCCTGATCGTCGAGTTCACCGAGCACCAGCCGGGCCCGGCCCCGGAGGGGCGCGCGATGAACGAACCGTGGAGCCGGGTCACCTTCGACATGGTGCTCGCCCGGGCCGCGGACCAGGCGCCCTAGCGTGCTGCCACGGCACGCGATGCTGGTCATCACCCGGGCGGTCTTCGACATCGTGCAGATCCCCGGCCAGCAGCCGCTGGTGGTGGCCAAGGACACCGGGGACGAGGCGGCCCGGCATTGGTGGGACGAGCACGTACGGGCGGCCGCGGCCGGGGTGCGGAGCAGCGTGGGCTGGGACCAGCAGCTGGCCGACTGGCAGGCGGCCACCAAGGTGCAGGTGGGCCACGAACGGCTGCACGACGGCGGGCCCCGGGTGGAGGTGGCCCGGATCACGTTCCCGGATGGCACCGACGGCGTGGTCAACCCAGAGGTGGCGCACGACTACATCACCGAGGAGTTCCAGGCCCGGTTCCCGCAGCCCACGGCGCCCGCCCAGTTCGCCGACTGGCGGGAGATGGTGCAGATCGCCGAGCTGCGTACCTGGGCCGCGTGCCTGTACAGGGGTGGGGAGCAGATACCGGTGGACATCGGGCTGCCGGTGGCCGAGTTCGGCTACCCCATCCGGGAGGTGCTCACCTGCCTCGACCGGCTGGCCACCGACGGCTGGCGGATCGTGCACGTGTCCGAGGACCGGGTCGGGCACCATGCGCCGGACGGCGAGCTGGCCGGCGAGAACGGCGTGAGCACCGTGCGCTACCTGCTCGGCCAGCCCTGGTTAGCGGAGCCTGCCAGCCAGCAGAGTTAGCCGGGCTGGCCGCTGGCCCCGGCCACGTTGGTCAGGCTCTCCCTTACTACCTGGGTCAGCCGGTCGCCGGGGGGCAGCACCCGCTCGCAGCGGGCCAGGGTCTCGCGGAGCAGGCTCTGCGCGTCGGTCAGCCGGCCGACCGTGTAGTACGCGGTGGCCAGGCTCAGGCAGCGGGCCAGCGTGTCCGGGTGATCGGGGCCGAGCGTATGGTCATAGCCGGCCACGGTCTGCTCGTACAGCTGCAGCGCGGATGCCATCCGGCCCGCGGCGTGGTACGCCGAGCCGAGGCTGCCGCGGGCGGCGATGGTGTCCAGGTGGTCCGGGCCGAGGACCCGCTCCCGGTCCGCCAGCACCCGCTTGTAGTGCGAGATCGCGTCCTTCACCCGGCCGTCGGCCAGGTAGGTGTCGGCCAGCTGCTGCCGGGTGGTCAGCGTGTCCGGATGCCGCGCGCCCTGGGCCCGCTCCCGGTCGGCCAGTGTGCGACGGTACAGCGGGATCGCGTCGCCGAACTGGCCCGCGGCCCGGTAGGCGGCGGCCAGCTCGTCCCGCGCGGCCAGGGTGTCTGGGTGGTCCGGGCCGCGTAGGCGCTGGTACTCGGTGACCGTGCCGCCGAGGACAGTGATCGCCTCGGTGAACTGGCGGCCCGCCATCAGGGCATGACCGAGGTCGCGGCGGGCGGCCGCGGTGCCCGGGTGGTCCGGACCGAGCGCGCTGACCCGGTTGGCCAGCACCCGCTCGAACCAGGACACGGCCTCGCCCGGCCGCCCGGCCGCCAGGTACGCCTCGGCCAGCCGCTCGTCGATGAGCTGCGAATCCGGGTGCGCGGGGCCGAGCGCGGTCTCGCACGCGGCGGCCAGCGCCTGCCAGTAGGCGACCGCCGGGCCGCTGAGCCGGGCCGTGTCCAGGCTCTGCCCGGCCCGCAGCAGCAGCGGGTGGCAGCTGCCGGAGAGCAGCAGCTTGCCGCCGGCCTGCTGCAGGCTGGCCGCGCAGCAGCGCAGGCTGTCGGCCAGCCAGGGATCCTGCTCGTCTCCGGGCCAGGCGGCCAGCAGACTGTCGGCCGCGACCCGCACCGCCCGCTCCCGCATCGGGGCCGGCGTGGCGGCCTGCACCGCGTCCTGGATCACCGTGCTCATCCGGATCATCGGCGCGTCGTGCGACGTGTCGATGTCCAGCAGCCCGGTCCGCTCCAGGACGAGCAGCGCGTCCCGGGTCCGCTCGCCCAGGCCGGCCGGGCCGGTGCCGCCCGCGCTCGAGACGGCCAGGTAGTCGGCGGCGGGCTGGGTGCTGAACACGGTGGCCGGGATGCCGTGCCCGTCCAGCAGGGCGGCCAGCGCCAGCAGCGGCTGGACGGTACCGCCGGGAGCCAGCCGGTCGGCCTGTTCGACCGAGAACCGCCAGGTGACCGCGGCGGCCGGCGGTTTGGCCCCGGGCACCTCGGTGAGCTGGGCCCGCCGGTCCACGAAGAAGCCGCGGTAGTCCCGGCAGGACAGCGCGGAACTGGCGATCACCCCGCTGGCCTGGGCCAGGGCCAGCGGCTCGCTGCTCAGGTCGGCGACCAGGTCGATGGCGCCCAGGCGCTGGTCGGTGTCGGCGGTGAGCCGGCCCATGAGGTAGCTGAGCGCCTCCCGCGGGCTGAACGGCCCGACCGGGAGGACCCGCGCCTGGGCTTCTGCGGGCAGGACCGCCGGGCTGCCTGCGGTGATCAGCACCCGGCCCGCCGGGCCTGCTGGCCACAGCTCGGCCAGGTCAGCCGCGGTGGTCAGGTCGTCGAGCACCACCAGCCAGGGCTGGCTGGTGGTGGCCAGCCAGCTGACGAACCGGGCCGCTATCGCGTCGGCATCTCCGGCTGCGTCGCTGCCCAGCACACTGAGCGCGGCCTGCGCGTAGCCGGTCAGCACCGAGGCCCGGTTGCTGGCCACCACCCAGACCAGCAGGGTCACGTCGCCGGACTGCCACAGCGATTCCGCGGCATACGCGGCGAGCTGGGTCTTGCCGCACGTGCCCAGCCAGTCCCGTACGCCGGCGGTCGCCGCCCGGGCCGGCACCAGGGCCACGGTGGCCCCCGGCGCCAGCACCGCGCCCAGGTTCGGCGACGTCTCCGGCCGCGTGCTGAACCCGTCAGCTAGCCGTGGCACGGTGCCGGACCGGACCGACCGGGCCTGCTGCCCCTCCGGCCATTCCGCCGGCCCCCCGGCCGGCATCTGGCTGATCACCCGGCATCACCTAAATCTGCGGTGCTGATATCTGAGAAGTTGCTGGAGCCTGCCGTGGCGCTGTGCTGTTTCCACCCGTGCTGGTTCCGGTTCTGCCGGCCAGCACATGTTCTAGCAGGGCGATCAAGACTTGTTTGACCGAATCCAGCTTCCGGGCGTCACAGAGCACGGCCGGCACCCGCGGATCGAGGTCGAGCGCGGCACGTACCTCATCAAGATCGTAGCGGGCCGCGCCGTCGAAGCAGTTGATGGCGACCACGAAAGGCAGCCCGTGCTTCTCGAAGTAGTCAACCGATGCGAAGCAGTCGGCCAGCCGCCGGGTGTCGGCCAGCACCACGGCGCCCAGCGCCCCGAAGCACAGGTCGTCCCACATGAACCAGAAGCGCTCCTGGCCCGGGGTGCCGAACAGGTACAGCACCCGGGCCTGGTTCAGGGTGATCCGGCCGAAGTCCATCGCGACGGTCGTGGTCGTCTTGGCCTCGACGCCGCTCAGGTTGTCGTACCCGACGCTCGCGCTGGACAGGTTCTCTTCGGTGCGCAGCGGCCGGACTTCGCTGATCGAGCCGACCAGCGTGGTCTTCCCAGCGCCGAACCCCCCGGCGACGATGACCTTGAAGACGGCGAGGCTGCTGTCCGCCTGCTCAGAGGGCGCGGAGTCCATGCAGTACCTCCCTGAGCAGATCGGTGCTGGGCGGCTGGCCGGTCGGCCGCTGCCGCAGCACCTTGATCCGCCCGGACTGGATGAGATCGGCGAGCAGCACCCGGACCACGCCAAGCGGGAGCGCGGTGTCGGACGCTACATCAGCCACGGTAGCCGGGTTGCGGCACAAGCTGACGATCCGGCGGTGCTCCGGGCTGAACTGGATTGGGTCGCTGTCCATACTGCCTGGGCCTGCGACCACGATCGTGATCAGGTCGAGCACCTCACCGTCGGCCGGCTCGGTCCGGCCTCCGGTTACCGCGTAGGGGCGTACGACAGGGCCAGCGTTCCGGTCAACCCACTTGCTTTCCGCGCCCATCGCGGGCTACTCCGCCGGTATCTTCGCGGCCGGGAACCTGGCCCGCGATTCCAGGTGCGGGCCGGCCCGTTTGGCCAGGAGGGCCATCTCGTAAGCGATCAGGCCGGCATCGGCGTCGGCCGGGCAGAGCACGGCCAGGCAGCTGCCGTGGCCGGCCGTGGTAACGAACAGCAGGGCCTGCTCCAGCTCGATGATGGTCTGCCGGACCGCGCCCACCCCGAAGTGCTGCCCGGCCCCCGCGGCCAGGCTCTGCACGCCGGCCGCGAGGGCCGACATCCGTTCCGCGTCATCACGGGGCAGGCCCGCCGAATTCGCGATGACCAGCCCGTCCTTAGACAGGATCACGGCCTGCTGGAAGTGGCTCACCCGGCCGGCCAGGTCGTCGAGCAGCCAGCCCAGGTCGGGCCCCGGGTCGCCCGGGGGGTGCTCGGACATTACGCCTCCTCGCCGTGCGCCGCGGTGGGGTCTTGCCGCGGGCTGGGCGGGAACGCCGCGCTGGGTGGGTCATCCTGGCGGCCGCGCCGCCAGCCGGTCTGCAGGGATGCGGCCAGCGCCCGGGCCTGCTCCGGGCTGCGGTCGCTGGACGGCTCGGGGGCGGGCTCGACGGCGGCCGGTTCCGCGTCGTCCTGGAGGTGCGGGGACAGGCTGGCCTGCCGGGTGCGCTGCGGCAGTGGCGGCGTCCCGGCCGCCCGGCCGCCGTCCGCTCCCGTCCCGTTGCCGTAGGCGGCCGGCCCGGGCAGGACGCTGGCCCGTGCGCTGGGCAGGCTGGCCGGTGGGCTGGGCAGGATGGCTGGCGGGCTGGGCACGCTAGCTGGCGGGATCGCCGGGGCGGCCACCACCGCGGCCCGCCGGGCGGCCAGCGCCAGCCGCCGGCCGACCCCAGGTCCAGCGCGGCCTGTCGGCCGGGCAGCGGGCGGACCGCATCGGCCAGCCCGCCGTCCAGCCGGGTGGTGGTGGACACGATGCTGTTCGGCATCAGCACGATCGCGGTGGTGCCGCCGTAGGGCGACGGCCGCAGCGAGACCCGGATCCCGTGCCGGCCAGCCAGCTTGGCCCCGACGAACAGGCCCAGCCGGTCGGCGTTGGCCAGGTCGAAGTCGGGCGGCTCGGCCAGCTGCTGGTTGAGCTCCTCCAGCTGAGCCGGCTCGATGCCCAGGCCACGGTCGTCGACCTCGATGGCGAAACCATTGGCCACCCGCTCGGCCCGGACCTCGACCCGGGTGCCGGACGGCGAGAACATCGTGGCGTTCTCGATCAGCTCGGCCAGCAGGTGGATCATGTCCGCGACGGCCGGGGCGGCCACCGCCTCCTCGGCCTTGGTGAGCACGCTCACCCGCCGGTAGTCCTCGACTTCGGCCATTGCCCCGCGGATCACGTCGATGACCGGCACCGGCTCGGTCCAGCTCCGGCCGGGCGCGGCCCCGGACAGAATGGCCAGGCTCTCCGCGTGCCGCCGCATCCGGGTGGTCAGATGGTCCAGCGAGAACAGGTCGGCCAGCGCGGCCGGGTCGGACGCTTTCTGCTCCAGCGAGTCGATGAGCCGGAGCTGCCGCTGCAGCAGCGACTGGTTCCGCCGGGCCAGGCTGACGAAGACCTGGCGCAGGCCTATGCGCAGCCCGGACTCGCCGGTAGCGGCCGAGATCGTGGTCTTCTGCAGCCGGCTGATGGCCGCAGCGGCCTGGTCGATCTCGACGCTGCGGGTGCGCGGCCAGGCCGGGGTCTCCGCGGCCAGCCCGGCCTCCTGGCCGTCCCGCAGCCGCTGCATGGCCTGCGGCAGCTGTTCGTCGGCCAGCCGGCGGGCGGTGCTGGCCAGGTCGGCCAGGTCATGAGACAGCTGCCGGGTAAACGTGCCCATCAGCACGACCGCGCCGATGATGACGACCAGGCCGCCGCCGCCGAGCAGGATCATCTCGGCTATCTGCGCGTGGGTCATGGTGGACAGGTGGTCATCCAGGCCGGTGCCGAACACCACGGCCAGCGCCCACAGCACCACCAGGCAGGCGACCGGCAGCGCGACGGTGGCGATGAAGGTGAAGCGGATCGACCGGCGCGCGGGGCGCGGCTGCTGCGGACCCGCCGAGCTGGATACGCCCATCTGGTCACTCCTGGATCGATCCGACGAGACCCGCCACTGCCGGCCGGATGCTACCCGTAGGCGATCCATCCTGCGCCATTACGCAGCCATTGTCATGGAGCTTCGTAGAATTGCCGGGTCGTTCTCCGTACTGTTATGCCGGCACTAACCCCTCGAAGATCACTAACGGTCCGGGGGCGGTCAGGACGAATACGTGGTCGAGCACACGGTCCCGTTGAGGGTGAACGCGGCGGGCGACGGATACGCCCCGTCGTTGGCCCCGACGAAGCCGATGTCCACCGTGTTCCCGCCGTCGGGCGCGAGCGTCCCGTCCCAGCTCAGGTTGGTCACCGTGACCGCCTGGCCACTCTCGGACCAGTTCCCGTTCCAGTCCGAGCTGACCGACTCCGAGGCAGCCGGGAAGGAGAACGCGAGCGTCCAGCCGTCGATCGGGTCCGGCCCGGTGTTGCTGATGCTGATGTTGGCCACGAACCCGTTGCCCCAGCCCTGCGTGACGGCATAGCTCACCTGGCAGGTCGAGTTGCTGGGGGTGCTGGTGGTGAACCTGACCGGGGTGGACGGCACGGACAGGTACCCGGCCTGGTCCCGTGCGAGCACGTTGAGCGTGTACCCGGTCCCAGGCACCAGGTTGTTCACCGTGAACGAGCCCGAGGTGCTGGTGCCGAGCAGTTCGCTGTCGGTGCCGTTCTGCCGGTACACCTCATACTTGTCCACGGTGCCGCCGCTGGACGGGGCCCACGAGATCGTCGCCTGCGTGGCGGTGACGTTGCTGGCCGACGGCGAGCCGGGCGCGGACAGCGCGCTCTCGGTGCCGGCCTGCGGCCGCAGCACCACGGTCTCGATGGAGTACGGCGGCAGCACCTGGCTGGCCGCGGTGCCCTGGGCGGCATCGGTAATGCCCGGCGCCTCGTCGCCGTAGCTGTACACAGTGGGCGCGCCCGCGGCCGGAGTGAACCCGGCGTAGTCCAGGTTGACCTGGTAGGAGTTGACCGGATCCTTATTGATCAGCATGACGCTCAGGTCGCCGTTGGCGTTGCGCACGGCATGTGCGGATACCAGCGGGTTGCTGGTGCCCGCGTTCACCATGGTGTCGCCGGGCCTGGCCGGTCTTGCTCAGCATGGCCAGCGCGAAGTAGCTGGGGAACGGGGTGTTCAGCGGCGGCTCGCAGGTGCTGGCCACGCAGGTGCCGCTGGACAGGATGCCCCAGTCGTCGTAGTCGGTAGCCCCGTCCGGTGCGGTGCTGATCGCGGTGGGCCCGTTGTGGGTGTCCCACCAGTCCACGGTGAACACGCCATTGGCCAGCGCGGTCAGGTAGGTGTCCGCGCCGAACAGCGCGTCCGGCTGGGTGTCGGTGTCCACCCCGGAGTTCACCTCGGTCATCGCGATCTGGATGTCCGGCCCGTCCGGCCCGGCGTACTGGTCGATCTCCTGGCGCAGCTGGGCCAGTTCCCCGGCCACCTGGCTCGGGCTCGGCCAGCATCGACGCCGCGCTGGTCGGGCTGGGGTACCAGTGCACGATGACGAAATCGATGGCGCCGCCCGCGTCGGACAGCACGGTCTTGTTCCAGTCCGCGCTGTCCCCGGCGGCCACCACGCTGTCCGGCCAGTTACCGGGCAGGGTCAGCACCGCGCCGATCTTGATGCTGGGATCGACCGCCTTCATCGCGCTGGCGTACTGGACCAGGTTCTGCGCGTAAGTCGCCGGGCTCTTGCTGGCGTGATCATCGGCTTCCCAGTCCGAGCCGTAATAGCCGTTGCCGTAGATCTCGTTGCCGATCTCCCAGTACTTGACGCCGTAGCCCTTGGTGATGTTGGCGTACTGCACCCAGCCCGCCGCCTCCTGCGGCGTCCCGGTGCCGTAGTTGGCGATCAGGATCGGCTGCGCGCCGATCTTCTGCACCGTGCCCATGAACGAGTCGAAGTCGGTGCCCGGGGCCACGTACCCCCCGGGCGCGGTGTTGTCCTGCCAGTTGTAGATGTCGCCGTAGGAGCCGCCGGGATAGCGCAGCATCTGCACGCCTGCCTGCTGCAGCAGGTTCTGCACCTGGGGTGCGTTCATCTGGCTGTCCCAGACCGCGGAGTTGAGACCGTACGCGGTGGACGGGATCGTGCCGAGCCCTTCGGCGGCGTTGACCGTCACGTTGACGGGGGCAGGCGCCGCCGCGGCCGGCCCGGCCGAAGCCATCCCGGCGGTCAGCGTGGCCGCCGCCAGCAGCAGCGCAGTGGGCAGGGACAGCGGTGGCAGCGGCAGGCGCATCGGACAGCTCCCTCAGGCGACTGCCCGCGATCGTCTGGGTCGCCGGGGCCGCCGTCAAGAAATGGGTAGCCAGGCAGGCCGCTGTCGTCGCACGATGCACTCTGCGGGGCTGAAAATTACAGGGGAAACGCCCCCCTCAGCTGAAGAGCCACTGCACGGAGAACGACGTGTTGACCGCGCCGCCGAGGGCGTCGTAGCAGGTGATGAGCGCGGACGGCTTTGTCCCCTGGGTGTAGCTGTACGGAGTACACCGGGCGTAGGTGCTGCCGGTCGTGGTGACCTGCACATCGCCGCCGATGACATTGCCAGTAAGCCCGCCCGAGCCGTTGAAGTGCACACGGTACTGACCGGTGGCCAGCCGGACCACCCTCACCCGGGCGCCCGAGCGGCTGTCGTACTGCGGACTGGGGAAGTACGACTTTGTCTTGGGCTTCGACGCCTTGGCGCTCGCGGCGGTCAGCCCGGACCGGCCGAGGATGTTGTTGTTCCGCGCGTACACGAGCAGGAACGCCCGGTTCTGCCGGTGCCCGCCGTAGCCGAAGCAGTCCACGTGCACGGTCGTGACGGTGCTGCCACCGTGCCAGGACGCGGCCTGGCAGTTGCCGTCGCCGAAGCCGTACGGCGAGACCTTCACCGTGCCGGTATTGGTGGTCTTGGCCTGGCCGGCAAACGTCACCTCATACCGTCCCTGGCCCAGGTGCTTCACGGTGCTGGTCCGGTGCGCGGAGTTAAACAGGTCCTTGCCGGAGAGCTTGTAAGACTTGTTCTTGTTCGAGACCCAGGCGTAGTCGAGCAGTCCGTGCTTGATGGTGCCGGCCCGCGTCGCGGTGAGGTCGAAGTACGTGTCGGTGAGCGTGCCCAGCAGGTAACAATCCACGTAGACGATGGCCGTGCCGCCCGTGCCGGTGTCAAACGTGGTGATCGTGCAGTTGTGGGCGGTCTGCACCGGCGTGACCTCGAAGTTGCCGCCGTTGTCGGTGAGGTCAGACAGATTGGGGAACTCGACCACGTACTGGCCGTCGGACACCTCGGTGACCGACGGCGTCCCGCCCTGGGAGTCATACACCTTGCCGCCCGGCTCGGTGTCGATGTACCCGGACTCCGCGGCCACCGTCGCCGTCGGCACGGCCGCGCGCGTCGTGCCGGCCATCGCCGGCCCGGCCGCTGCGGTGCCCGCCGCTAGCAGGGTCAGTCCGGCCAGGCTTGCCGCCGCCATCCTCAGTCTCATGTGTCCCCCTCGACGCCCGCCAGCGGTCGGGCCTTGGCTTCCCTCCAGAAGGCGTTCCACCCCGTTCCATCCCGTGACACGGTCCGGTCAGGAACAGCCCAGGATGGCCACTGCCGAGCTGGTGAGCAGTTCGCGCAGCCGCTCACCGGGCAGCCCGCTGGCGTGGAACAGCGCCGACTGGATCGCGCCGATCGCGGCGTGCACCAGCGTCCGCGCGTCGCTGTCGGTCAGCCCGTCATGCAGCTCATCCACCAGGTGGACCCATTCCTCCAGGTAGAGGCGCTGCTTGCGGCGCAGCCGGCGGCGGTCCGCGGCGGGCAGGTTGTTGATCTCGGTGTGGTAGACGATGGCCAGCTCACGGTCGGCGATGACGAAGTCGACCTGGCCCTGCACCAGCAGCAGCAGCGCCCGGCGCAGGTCGCGCACGTCCTGCACGATCTGCCGTTCGTCGCGCAGCAGCCCGTCAATGGCCTGGTCGAACAGCGCCACCAGCAGGGCCGACTTGCTGGCGAAGTGCCGGTAGATGCCGGACCCGGTGATCCCGGCGGCCGCGCCGATGTCGGCCATGGACACCGCGTGATAGCCGCTGCTGGCCACCAGGTCGGCGGCCGCGGCCAGGATGCGGTCCTTGCGGGCCGGGTCCCGGGTGCGCACCTGCGCCGCTGCGCGGGTCATCAGCCGTCCTGGCCGGCCAGGCTGAGCGCGTACTGCAGCGCCGCGTCCGGCTCCGGCAGCTGGAACAACTCACGCACGGTATCGCTGGCCGCCGTCGTGGCCAGATCGCTCATCGGGCCTCCTGCGTCAACTCGGCCGGAATGTCGACAAGTCGGCTGCGCAGGTACTCGCCCAGACCTTTCGCCTGCGGATCGGGCCGGGCCGAGGCGGCGACGCCGTCACCGAGCAGGCCAACCAGGACGAAGTTGAGCGCGTTCAGGTTGGCCAGTTCGTAGCGGTGCACCGGTAGGCCGGCCGCTTCCGGGATGAGCTGGCGGATCCGGTCCACGGTCAGGTACTCGCGCAGCCAGCCGAATGCGGCCGGATCCCGGGTCCACACGCCCACGTTGGCGTTGCCGCCCTTGTCCCCGGACCGCGCCGCCGCGACCAACCCGAGCGGCGCCCGGACCGTGCTGGTCTGGGCGGCCCCGGCCGGCTGCGCCGGCGTCGGCGCGGAGCGGCGATCGGGGGGTTCCGGGGGGTCGCCGCCCCGGGCTAGCGCGCCGCCCGTGCGGGCTGGGCTAGGCGAGATGACATGCCGCGTTCCGTCCGGCAGCACCACCGTGTGCTCGACCTCGGTGGCCGGGATCAGCGCGGGCCAGTACACGCCGTAAGCGCTCTCCGGCGTGGGCGGGGTGGTGGTGTGGAAGCCCGCGTAGCCGCCCAGGGCCAGTTCCATGGTCGCGTTGGAGAACCGGCGGCCGGCCTTGCGCGGGTCCGGGTCCTTGACCGTGATGCGCAGGTGCGCGGTGGCCTGCTCATGGCTGGGCGCGTCCGGCCGGTCGAAGCGTAGTAGCCGCACATCCACCTCGGCGAAGCTGTCTTTGCCGCCGAGGATGCCGAACAGTTCCTGCTCGGCCCAGGCCGCCTTCTCCTCGATGTCCAGGCCGGTCAGCACCAGCGTCATCGTGTTCCGGTAGCCGCCCAGGTAGTTGATGGCCACCTTGAGGTCAGGCGGCGGTGGGCTGCCCCGGGTGCCGGTGATGGCCACCCGGTCCGGGCCGGCCTGGGCCAGGTGCACGGTTTCGAAGTGCGCGATCACGTCCGGGTTGCGGTAGGCGGGTTCGGCGATCTCGTACAGCAGTTGCGCGGTGACCGTGCCCGGCGACACCAGCCCGCCGGTGCCGGGATGCTTGGTGATCACCGCGCTGCCGTCCGCGGCCACCTCAGCGACCGGGAAGCCCGGGTAGCGCCGGTCGGTGATCTCGTCCAGCCAGGAGTAGTTCCCGCCGGTGGCCTGCGGGCCGCACTCGATCACGTGCCCGGCCACCAGCGCGCCGGCCAGTGCGTCGTAGTCGTCCCGGGCCCAGTCATGCCACCACGCGGCCGGGCCGGTGACCAGCGACGCGTCGGTGACCCGGGGGCACACCACGATGTCCGCCCCGGCGCGCAGCGCGGCGGTGATGCCCCAGCCGCCCAGGTAGGCGTTGGCCGTCACGCGGTTTGGCCGGGGCATCGGCCAGCGGCAGGCCGGTGTCGGTGTTGGCCAGCGGGTGCCCGGCGGCGAGCAGGCGGTCCAGCCGGCCGGACAGGTCGTCGCCCTCCACCCAGGCGATCTTCGGGGCCAGGCCGAGCCGGGCGGCCAGCTCGCCCATCTGGGCGGCCAGGCCGGCCGGGTTCAGCCCGCCCGCGTTGGAAACGATCTTGATGTCGCGGTCCAGGCAGGTGCCCAGGACCTGCTCGATCTGGGTCAGGAACGTCTTGGCGTAACCCGTGCCGGGATCCTTCTGCCGGGCCTTCCACAGGATGAGCATGGTCAGCTCGGCCAGGTAGTCGCCGGTCAGCACGTCGATCGGGCCGCCCTCGACCATCTCCCTGGCCGCCTCGATCCGGTCCCCGTAGAACCCGGAGCAGTTCGCGATCTTCGCCCGGCCGGTTCACTCGGATGCTCCCCGGGACCGGCATGCCGGGCCTGCGGCCCGGGCCGGGCGGGCCCGCGAAGGCCTGGGCGATCGACATCCATTCCGTCGCCACCGGGCCGGTGACCGTCAGGTTCAGGTCGTCCAGGTGGCGCCGCTGCGTCACGGCCAGGCAGAAGTCCAGCGCCGGGCCGGTCACCCGGTTGGCCGCGTCGGCCGGGCCCCAGGCCCACTGGTCTCCATCCGGCGCGATCAGCTCGACCCGGACCGGGGCGACCGGCACGGCACGGGCGTTCAGCCGGAAAGTGAATTGGAACGTGCTGACGCCCAGGTGCGCCACGTGCCGCAGCCGCGCGGACGGTGGGCGCGTGACGCCGAGCGCGTCCGCGATGTCCTGCCCGTGCGCCCACGTTTCCATCAGCCGGGCCGTGGCCGAGCTGGCCGCACTCATGTCCGGGCCGTACCAGGGCAGCCGCTGCCGCGGGTCGAGGCGGCGGAACGTGACCAGGTAGCCCTCACGGGCCCGGCGGAACCAGGCCAGCGCGTCGGGGGGCGGCAGCGCCGCGTAGCGCTGGGCGATGTCGTCAGGGAACGTGTCGCCGCGGCGCATCAGCTCGGCCGCCTCGGCCCGGAAGCCGTCCGGGTCTGTGGCCGCCCGGGCCGCGGTCTCGTCGAAGTAAGCCAGGTGGGTGACCTGGTCCTGGATGGACCAGCCAGGCGACGGGGTGGCCGCCCGCCAGCGGTCCGGATCCAGGTTCGTGATCAGGCCGTCGAGCACTCCCGTCTCGGCGGCCAGGTCGGCCAGCAGCCCGGCCAGGTCGGCGGGCACCGGTCAGTGCCCCTTCCAGGCCGGCGGGCGCTTATCACGGAACGCGGCCGGGCCCTCCTGCGCGTCCTCGCTGCGGTACACCGGGGCCCAGATCTGCTCGGCCTCCTCGAACGCCGCGTTGAGTGGGTGCTCGGCGGCCAGCCGGACGGTGCGCTTGGCGGCCAGCACGGACAGCGGGGCGTTGGCCGCGATCCGCTCGGCCAGGTCCTGCGCCGCCTGCTGCAGGCCGGCCGCGGGCACCACGTCGTTGACCAGGCCGATCTCGTGCGCCCGCGGGGCCGTGATCGGGTCGCCGGTGAGCAGGATCTGCATGGCCACCCGGGGCGGGATCAGCCAGGGCAGCGGAGCGGCCCACGGCGCGCCCCGGCCCACCTTGACCTCGGTGATGGCGAACCGGGCGTGCTCGGCGGCCAGGCACAGGTCGCACTGCTGGGCCAGCGCGAACCCGCCCGCGTAGGCGACGCCATTGACCGCGGCGATGGTGGGCTTGGGCACGTCGATGTTGCGGCCGAACTGAGGCAGGAAGTCCGGCGGCGGGATTTCCAGGGCCTCGCTGGCCATCTCCTTGAGGTCGCCACCCGCGCAGAACGCCTTGTCCCCGGCGCCGGTGAGGACCAGGACCTTCGCGCCGTCGTCGGCGTTGAACCGCCGGACGCCGTCCCACAGGCCGTCGCGGACCGCCTTGTTCAGCGCGTTGCGCGCCTCCGGGCGGTTGATGGTCAGCCAGGCGGCCGGGCCGCGCCGCTCATAGCTGACCGGCGGCGCAGTCATTTTTCCGCCACCGGGCATTGTTCCGCCGCCAGCGGGTCCACCACGGCCAGCACGGTGCCCACGTCCACCTGCTGGCCGCCGGTCACCTCGATGTCGGTCACCACCCCGTCGTGCGGCGCGGTCACGCTGTGCTCCATCTTCATCGCCTCCAGCACCACGATCGGGGTGCCCGCCGTCACGTGCGCGCCCGTCGCCACCTCCAGCCGGACCACGGTGCCGGGCATCGGGGCCAGCAGCGAGCCCGGGGCGGTGCGCGACGCCGGGTCGGGGAAGCGCGGCAGCTCGGTGAGCTCGCTGCTGCCCAGATAGCTGTCCACGTCCCAGGCGCCGCCGTGGCCGCGGACGGTGAAGTCGCGGCGGATCCCGCCGATGTCCGCGGTGACCAGGCCGGGGGTGGCCAGGCGGAGCAGCAGTTCCGGTACCGGCTCGCCGTTTACCGCCGCGCTCACGGCTGCGCCGCTGAACCGGTAGCGGACCTCCAGGTGGTCGCCGTCGCCGGTCTCGAACGTGACGTGCTGATCCTGGCTGGGCACGTTGCGCCAGCCGGACGGGATGCCGCGCAGCACCGGGGCTTCCGCCCGGCGGGTGGCCTGGCCGGCCAGCGCGGCGGCCAGCGCGTGCAGCCGCGGTGCGGTTTCGTCGGGCCAGGACCGGGCCAGCTGGTCCGGGTCGTG
>CAVVGF010000072.1:0-26306 GCA_963747705.1 uncultured Actinomycetes bacterium
TCACCGCAATATGTGGTGTGGCTGGCGCCACTGGTGGTGCTGGCCCGCCCCCGGTGGGGGGCCTATCTGCTGTGGCAGTTCGCCGAGGTCGGCTACTTCTTCGCCATCTGGGCCTACCTGATCACCGTGTCGGTGACCGGGCCAGAGGCAGTGGACGGGATCAGCAGCGGGCTGTATTTCGCCGCCCTGCTGGCCCGGTTCCTGACCGTGCTGCTGCTCTGCGCGCTGGTGGTGCGGGACATCCTGCACCCGGCCGGGGACGTGGTCCGGGTGGACGGGGTTGATGACCCGGCGGGTGGGGTGCTGGCTGGGGCGGCGGACCGGGTGGTGCTCAGGCTCCGGGTGCGTAGCGGCCGGCCCGAGGCGGTGCCGGCGCAGCGTTAGCTCAGGTGGCTGCGCAGCCAGGCGATGTCAGTCGCGGGATCGGGCGTTTCGCAAATGGCTGGTGCGCCGGCGGACCGGATGACGTGGACGAGAAGCATCGGGTCGATGGTGCCCTGCTCCATCCCGGCGTGCCGGTCACGGCCCGAGCCGAACTCGTCCCGGGAGTTATTGCAGTGCACCAGGTCGATCCGGCCGGTGATGGCCCTGACCCGGTCGGCGATGCCGGCCAGGTCTTCGCCGCTGGCGTAGGCGTGGCAGGTGTCCAGGCAGAACCCGACGTTCTCGCCCGCGGCGGCGTCCCACAGCCGGGCTACCGAGTCCAGGCCGCGGGCCATGGTGTTCTCGCCGCCGGCGGTGTTCTCGATCAGCATCGGCACCGGCCGTGCGGTCCGCTCGACCGCTTTCCGCCAGTTGTCGTAACCCACGGCCACGTCCTCACCGGCCGTCACCCCGCCGCCGTGCACGATCACTCCTTCGGCGCCGATCTCGGCCGCCGCCGCCAGGTACTGGCCGAGCAGGGTCCGGCTCGGGATACGGATCCGGTTGTTGGTGCTGGCCACGTTGATCCGGTAGGGGGCGTGGATGAACGCGCGCACCCCCGCCTCGTCCAGCGATTTACGCAGGGCCGCCGCGTCGCCGCCCGGGAAGCTGGGCTTGGCCCAGCCCTGCGGGTCACCGAGGAAGAACTGGACCACCGGCGACTCGGTCGCCTCGGCCGCGGCCAGCGGCTGGTCGTCATGCACGTGTGGGCCGATACGGAGCATGAGCACGAGACTAGCCCCGGGTGCCGACGGGCTGGCCCGGGTTAGCGGGCGCCGTTAACCCAAGCCGCCGTTGGCCAGGCCGAGGCACAGGCCGACGAACCCGGCCACCAGGCCGGTCACGATCAGCATGCGCTCCTGCCGGGTGGCCGAGACGAGCTGGCTGTACAGCCCGACCAGCAGCGCGGCCAGCCCGAGCCAGCTCGCGATGATGTGCGCCCACGGCTGGCTCACGACGTAGTTGGCCATGAATCCCGCGACGCAAGCGATCAGGCCAGCGACCAGCGTGAACAGGGTGAGCACGTTCTCCACCGGATGACGCTGCCCGTCCGTGTTCAGCGTGAGGTGCGGGCGCCGCGTGCGGGCCCGCTCGGGCGTGCTGCTGCGCTCTCCGGTGGCTTGGGACATCGGCGGCCACTCCCTCGGACATAGGTGCCCGTGACGGATCTACCGGACGTTGTGCCCGCCGGTGGCCGGGCGGAATCCTGAGCCAGGTTGTCGGCGTGCCCTGGTAGTCTGATTCGGCTGCAACCGCCAGCGGCGTGCTCGCCGGCCTGGCGTGGTGGCCCCTCCTGCCACGGAGAGACCGTGGCCGCATCAGTCCAGAGGAGGCATGTTCCAGCATGCGCCGCTATGAGATGATGATCATCCTCGATCCTTCCCTCGAAGAGTCGACCGTCCAGCCGTCGCTCGACCAGTTCCTCTCGGTGATCACCACCGAAGGCGGCAGCGTCAACAAGATCGACGTATGGGGACGGCGCCGGCTCGCCTACGAGATCGAGAAGAAGCCCGACGGTATCTACGCGATCGTGGACATGGTCGCCGAGCCGGATGTGGTACACGAACTCGACCGCCAGCTCAGCCTCAACGAGGCCGTCCTGCGGACCAAGATCCTCCGTCCGGAAACGCACTGACCAGGAGAAACCCCCATGGCAGCAGGCGACACCCAGATCACGATCGCCGGCAATCTGGTCAACGATCCCGAGCTTCGTTACACCCCGACCGGCCAGGCGGTCGCCAAGTTCCGGGTGGCGTCCACCCCCCGGTTCCGTGATCAGCAGTCGGGCGAGTGGAAGGACGGCGACTCGCTGTTCCTCACCTGCAACGTGTGGCGGCAGGCCGCGGAGAACGTGGCCGAGAGCCTGCAGCGCGGCATGCGGGTGATCGTCAACGGACGGCTGCGGCAGCGTTCGTATGAGACCCGCGAGGGCGAGAAGCGCACCGTCTACGAGGTCGAGGTAGACAACGTCGGCCCGTCGCTGCGCAACGCCTCGGCCAAGGTCACCAAGTCCAACCGTTCCGGCGGCGGTGGCGGCGGCGGCGGCGGTGGCTTCGGCGGCGGCGGCGGCGGCGGCAACTTCGGCGGTGGCGGCAACTCTGGCGGCGGTGGCAACTCCGGCGGTGGCGGCGGCCAGGGTGGATCCGGCGGGCAGGGTGGTTCGTCCGCTGGCCGGTCCGACGACCCCTGGGCCTCCGACGCCGGCGGCTTCGGCGAAGGGTCCTCCGACGAGCCGCCGTTCTGAGCCCGGTCCCAGCTACTAACTAACCAACCGACCATCCCCGCATGCGCGGGGCTCGCTTCAGGAGCACCATGATGGCAAAAGCACCAATCCGTAAGCCCAGGAAGAAAGTCTGCCTGTTCTGCCAGGAGAAGATCTCCTACGTGGACTACAAGGACACTGGGCTGCTACGCAAGTTCATCTCCGACCGCGGCAAGATCCGGGCCCGGCGGGTTACCGGCAACTGCACGCAGCATCAGCGTGACGTCGCGAAGGCGATCAAGAACGCCCGCGAGATGGCGCTGCTGCCGTACACCAGTACGGCACGCTGACCGGGAGAGGACCAATGGGCACTTCGATGAAGCTGATCCTCACCAACGAGGTCACCGGTCTGGGCGCGCCCGGCGACGTGGTCGAGGTGGCCGGCGGCTACGGCCGTAACTACCTTGTCCCGCGTGGCCTGGCCATGCCCTGGACCCGCGGCGCTGAGAAGCAGATCCAGCTGATCAAGCGGGCCCGCGCGGCCCGGGACATCCGCGGTCTGGACGACGCGAAAGAGGCGGCCAAGCGGCTGGCCGCGCTCACCGTCCGGCTGGATGTGCGGGCTGGGGCGCAAGGGCGGCTGTTCGGCTCGGTAAGCGCGTCAGACATCGCCGACGCGGTGCAGAAGGCGGGCGGCCCGGAACTCGACCGGCGCCGGATCGAGATCAGCACCCCGATCCGGACGATCGGCACGCACCAGGTCACCGTGCGGCTGCATCCCGAGGTCACCGCGACCCTGGATGTCGAGGTCCGCGGCAACTGACCGTTGACTCAGGCCCGGCCGGTCCGACCGGCCGGGCCTGAGTCTTGTGCGGCGCCGTCAGGCCGGTAGCCCGGCAGCCGCTGAGCCAGCCCGGGATCCACGGCGGCCACCATCGCCCACAGGTCCGCCAGGCGGCGGTCCAGCGTGTCCGGCCCCGCCCCGGCGGCATCTGCGGCCAGCTCCTCGATGGCGCCCACGAGGGCGAGCCAGGGGTCGGGGGTCGAACACATGCTCGAATCCTAGGGCAGCATGGCCATGATCGCGGCGGCTTTCCGCGCGCCCGCCGACCCGGGATCTCACGTCAGCTGTCACGTTCCGTATGTGGATAACTTCCCTGCCCGTGTGGACGCCGAGCCGGGTCAAAGTTTTTTCTGCACACATCCAGTGGATCGCATAACCGCAGGTAGCAGCGGTGCGCCGGACGTGTCGCGCCGGTCATCCCCAGCTCTATCCCCAGGCTGCGCACAGCGTCGGCGGCGTGTCTGCACAGCCTGTCCACAGGCCTTTACACAACCGGATTGGACGCTACGGCGAGCCGCCAGCAGACTGTCAGACCTGCCGACTACAACAGGGGTTGCGGCCGGTTCGTGCCGCAGTGGTCCGGGTCATCGGGGAGGTGGTATCTGGTGAGCGTTGCCGAGATCGCTCCCCGGGACGAAGGCTTCGACCGCACCCCCCCGCACGACGTGGCGGCCGAGCAGTGCGTGCTCGGCGGGATGCTGCTGTCCAAGGACGCGATCTCCGATGTGATGGAGACGATCCGGCCCGATGACCACTACCGGCCCGCGCACCAGATCGTGCACGAGGCCATCCTGGAGCTGTACGGCCGGGGTGAGCCGGCCGACCCGGTCACCGTCTCCGATCTGCTGGGCAAGCGCGGCGAACTGGCCCGCATCGGCGGCCCCACCTACCTGCACACGCTGATCGCCTCGGTACCCACCGCCGCCAACGCCGGCTACTACGCCCGCATCGTCCGCGAGCGCGCCATCCTGCGCCGCCTAGTCGAGGTCGGCACCCGCATCGTGCAGCTGGGTTACTCCGGCGACGGGGAAGCCGACGAGCTGGTGGACCGGGCCCAGGCCGAGGTCTACGGGGTCACCGAGCGCCGGGTCAGCGAGGACTACCTGTCGCTGTCCGAGATCATGCCCGCCGCCCTGGACGAGATCGAGGCCATCGGCAGCCGCGGCGGCGGCATGTCCGGCGTGCCCACCGGCTTCGCCGACCTGGACTCCCTCACCAACGGCCTGCACCCCGGCCAGATGGTCGTCATCGCAGCTAGGCCGGCTGTCGGGAAGGCACTGGCCCTGTCCACCGCGCTGCCCACGCCTGATGGCTGGACCACGATGGGTGAGGTCCAGGTTGGGGACCGCCTGCTCGGTGCGGATGGCCGCCCGGTCTCCGTCGTGGCGGCTACCGAGGTGATGCACGGCCGTCCCTGCTACGAGGTGGAGTTCTCTGATGGCGAGGTCATCCTGGCCGACGCCCAGCACCAGTGGCTGACCTGGACCCGGGCCGCCCGGCGCTACGACGCACAGGTCCGCGGGCTGCAACGGAACTACGCGCACCCTGCTACCGCCTCAGATCATCACGACCGAACAGATCGCCAGCACGCTGCGCTGCGAAACGGTGGACCGCCGCCCCAACCACGCGGTCCAGTTGGCCAGCCCGCTGGAGCTGCCCGAGGCTGACCTGCCCATACCTGCGTACGCACTCGGAACATGGTTGGGCGATGGCCACACAGCCGGTGCCCGGTTCACCACGGCAGACCCGGAGATCGCTGCCACCGTGGAGGCTTCTGGGCTGGTTGTGGTCAAGCAGAGCGGTCTCAACTATCGGATGGCTCTGCCTACTGCGGTCAAGACCGTCACGGAGCGGGTCTGTGTCGTGTGTGGGACTCGTTTCGTTCCTAAGAACGACCGGGTGCGTACCTGCGGGCGGGTCTGCGGCGGGAAGGCCAGATTCTCCACGCCGCCGGTGCCTGCCCCCGGTGCGGGCGGTGCGGTGGCCCGAGAGTGGGGCAGTTGCCGACGGTAGGGCTCTGCCACGTCTGCTGGCATGCGCATGGCAGCGTGCAGGCTGAGTTGCGGACGATGGGACTGCTGGGGCACAAGCACATTCCCGCGCAATACCTCCGCGCCTCCATCGCGCAGCGACGCGAACTGCTGGCCGGCCTCCTCGATACCGACGGGACCGTGACGGCCAGTGGATCCATCCAGTTGGCAGTGACCAGCCAGGAGCTGGCTGATGGGTGCCCGCGAGCTGGTTCTGAGCCTGGGCTACCGCTGCTCCGTCAGTACGAAGCGAGTGCACGGCCGCCACGAGGATTCATCTACCTGCTACATGGTTAACTTCACCACCACCGACCAGGTCTTCCGGCTGCCCCGCAAGCAGCAGGTCCATCAAGAAAGGTTGCGGCACCACCCGCAGCGCACCCGGTGGCGGTACATCGTGGATGTGCGGCCGGTGCCGTCCGTGCCGGTGCGCTGTGTGCAGGTGGATAGCGCGGATCACCTGTACTTGGCGGGCCGGGGCATGATTCCGACGCACAAGTCGACGCTCGCGCTGGACCTGGCTCGCGCGGCGACGATTAAGCACAGCATGCCGACCGTGATCTTCAGCCTGGAGATGAGCCGGAACGAGATCACCATGCGGCTGCTGTCCGCCGAGGCCCGGGTGCCGCTGCACAGCATGCGGACCGGCCAGATGGGCGAGGAGGACTGGACCCGGCTGGCCCGGCGGATGAGCGAAGTGGTGGACGCGCCGCTGTTCATCGACGACTCACCGAACATGTCGATGATGGAGATCCGGGCCAAGTGCCGGCGGCTCAAGCAGCGGCAGGACCTGAAGCTGGTCATCGTCGACTACCTGCAGCTGATGAGCTCGCCCAAGCGGACCGAGAGCCGCCAGCAGGAAGTCTCCGAGATGTCCCGGTCGCTCAAGCTGCTGGCCAAAGAAATTGATGTCCCCGTAATTGCGATATCGCAGCTCAACCGGGGTCCAGAACAGCGCACCGATAAAAGGCCAATGCTTTCAGACCTGCGTGAGAGCGGCTGCCTTCCAGCTGACACGAGGATCCTGCGGGCGGACACGGGGGCGGAGACCACGCTGGGCGAACTGGTGGCCAGCGGAGAACGGGATGTCCCGGTGTGGTCGCTGGATGAACGGCTGCGGTTGGTCCCGCGGACGATGACGCACGCGTTCCCGAGTGGGACTAAGGAGGTGTTCCGGGTACGACTACGCTCCGGCCGCGAGGTGCAGGCCACAGCCAATCATCCGTTCCTCACCTACGACGGCTGGCTCCCGCTTGGCGCGCTAGGTGTGGGCAGCCGGGTAGCCGCGCCACGCCACACCCCGGGCCCATTGATCGCGGCCCATGCCCGAGGCAGAGATCATCATGCTCGCTACATGTGGGTGACGGTTCCTTCGTCCGGAATCAGCCCATCCGATATGCCAGCATCGACGAGCAGAACCTGGCCGTGGTGACCCAGGCCGCCCGGCACTTTGGTATCACCGCTATCCGTGACGATCACCGGCTGCCCGCTGCACCTCCTTGCGTCTGCCAGCGCCCGAACACCTGACACACGGGCGCCGGAATCCGATTGCGGCTTGGCTTGACTCGATGGGCTATTCGGCCTTCGTAGAACGAGAAGTTTGTCCCGGCCCGGGTCTTCTCCGCCCCCCGGGAGCAGGTAGCGCTCTTCCTGCGGCATCTGTGGGCCACCGATGGATGCGTCTGGTGGGACGGGAAGCATGGGCAGTCCCGTATCTACTACGCCTCGACGAGCCGTAACTGCTGGACGACGTTGCGCGCTTGCTGCTGCGCTTCAATGTGATGACTCGGGTCAAGGAGATCCGCAAGGGCGACTACCGGCCCTGTTATAACCTCCTTGTCTTCGGTGCTGAGAATCAACTGCGCTTCCTCGATGAGATTGGCGTGCACGGGGAGCGGGCCGTCATGGCACGCCGGTCACAGGAGATGCTCCGGCTGGTCAAGGGCAACACCAACCTGGACACGATCCCGCGCGACGTTTGGGACAAGGTCAAGGCCGTGCTGGCTGAGCAGCACATGACGCACCGCGAGTTCTAGCCGCTCTAGGCACCAAGTTCTGCGGCAGCACGCTCTGGAAACACTGCACCAAGCCGCGAGCGGCTGGCCCGGGTGGCCGCCGTTCTCGGCGATGCCGATCTCGAGATGGTGGCCACTAACGACGTGTTCTGGGATGAGATCGCGTCGGTGAAAGTCTTGGTGAGCGGCCCGTCTAGAGCGACAGCCCCGGAGAAGGGGGAGGAACAGCATCGAGCAGGATAGTGATGTGGTAATTCTTTTGCACCGGGAAGACGCCTATGAAAGGGAGTCCCCACGCGCAGGAGAAGCCGATCTCATAATAGCCAAGCACAGGAATGGACCAACCGCCACGATAACGGTGGCGTTCCAGGGTCACTACTCGCGCTTCGTGGATATGGCACCTGGCTAAAGCATGAGGCTTGCCGCGCCGCTGTTGCGGCTATCTCTGGCCAGGAGTCCGGACGCCGTGACAGGGTTGGCTGCGATGGACTTTCCTGACGGCGGCGCGGTACCGGATCTGGATGTTGCGTGGATCCACGGCTCGGAAGCGGCCAAGTACAACACCGATCCGGACATCCAGGTGCACGCCTGCGACGAGCACACCTACATCCTGCGGCAGAACAAGGCCGTGCACTACGAGGCGCCGTTCATGTTCCTGCTGTTCGGCGCGGCCAGGGCCGTGCTGCTGGACACGGGGGCCACGGCGAACCCGGCGTGGTTCCCGCTGCGCCGTACGGTCAACTCGATCATCGACGGCTGGCTGGCGGGCCATCCGCATCCGGACGGCTATGGCCTGCTGGTGCTGCACACCCACGCGCACAGGGATCACCGGGCGGCCGACGGGCAGTTCCTGGAGCGGCCGGACACCGTGCTGGTCGGGGCCGCCCGCGATGAGGCGTGGCCGTTCTTCGGCTTCGACGACCAGCCGGAGTCGGTGGCCGAACTGGACCTGGGCGGCCGTGTTCTCGACTGCCTGGCCACGCCCGGGCACCACGAGGCGGCCGTCACCTTCTACGACCGGTATACCGGGATCCTGTTCACCGGCGACACCATCTGCTCGGGCCGCCTCTACGTCTCCGACTGGCCGGCCTTCGTGCGGTCCATCGACCGGCTCGTGGACTGGTGCCAGCAGCGGCCGGTGAGCTGGCTGCTCGGCTGCCATATCGAGATGTCGACAAAACCGGGCGTGGACTACCCGGTTGGCTGGAACTACCAGCCGGATGAATCCCCCCTCGAACTGACCACCGAGCAGCTGCGGGAGATCCAGCGCACCCTTCGCTCGCACGATGACCAGCCCGGTCGCTACGTGCTGCCGCAGCTGATCATCACTCCGGTCGGGTGACGGCCATGATCCTGGTGGCCGGCGAGAGCCTGATGGACCTGATCGTCGGGCCGGACGGCGCCGTGCATGCCGCGGCGGGCGGCGGCCCGTTCAACACGGCCCGGACGATCGCGCGGCTGGGCCAGCCGGCCCGGTTCCTGGGCCGGTTCTCGGCCGACCCGTTCGGCGCGCTGCTGGCCGGGAAGCTGCGGGCCGATCAGGTCGAACTGGAGCTGCCCGAACAGGTGGCCGAACCGACCGCGCTGGCCATCGTGTCACTCGACGACGCCGGGGTGGCGCGTTACTGGTTTCACCTGACTGGGACGGCCGGGTTCCGGCTGGACCGGCAGTCGGCGGCACTGGCGTTGAGAAAAGATGTGCTTGCGTTGCACGTGGGGACGCTTGGGCTCGTGGTGGAGCCCATGGCTGGAGTGGTGGAAGATCTAGCCCGCCAGTTGCCGTCGCCGGTGCTGCTGATGCTCGACCCCAACTGGCGGGCGTCGGCCATCCCGGATCCCGCCGCGCACCTGGACCGGATCCGCCGGCTGCTGGCGCGAACCGACATCCTGAAGACGAGCAGCGAGGACCTGGGTTTCCTGGTTCCGGGCGGCGATGTGCCGGCCGCGGCGCGGACGCTGCTCAGCTGGGGCGCGCGCTGCGTCCTGGTCACCGACGGCCCGGCGCCGGTGCAGGCGTTCACCCCCGATGGCCAGCAGCTCAGCGTGCCGGTGCCGCCGGCCGAGGTGGTGGACACGGTCGGCGCCGGTGATGCGTTCGGCGGCGGCTTCCTGGCCTGGTGGGCTGAGCGTGGGCTCGGGCCGGGAGCAGTTGGCCGACCGTGGGCTGCTCAGTGCCGCCGTGGCGTCGGCGGCCCGGGTCGCGGCGCTGACCTGCGCCCGGGCTGGTGCCGAGCCGCCGTGGCGGCGCGAACTGGAGGCGCGGCGACAACGACTAGGTCGGCGCAGAGTTCACAAGATGTGCCGTAAACTAGCCGGGCATCCAGCGCTCGTAGCTCAACGGATAGAGCATCTGACTACGGATCAGAAGGTTGGGGGTTCGAGTCCCTCCGAGCGCGCCACCGAAACCGCAGAACAGCGTCATAGTCACGAGCTATCCCGCTTGCCCTCGTCGTCATCTGGCCGGATACAGATGGCCGTAAGGTCCCCAAATGCCGCTCCGGATCGCCGGTTAGCAAGTCGCGGCTGGCAGGACGTCCGACGGCTCCAGGCGCATCAGGTCGTCCTTACTCCAGTGCCGCTCCGGATCGGCGGCGAGACGATAGGCGTGCCGGAGCCGGGCACTTTCCAGCTCGTTCCTTACGCTACGGGCGTTGGAGAACCGGGGCTGCCTCATCTGCAGCGACAGGTATTCGCGAAATGCCGTCTCCGCCTCGGCCGACAAGTAGTAGGACGACCGGTCCAGCATCAGCCGCCCGATCGCGAGCAGCTCGTCAACCTCGTACTCGGCGAAGTCCAGGTGATGCGCGATGCGTGAGCTCATACCAGGGTTGGACTCGAAGAAGCGATCCATGCGGTCCTTGTATCCAGCCAGGATCACCACGAGCTTGTCCCGCTCGTTCTCCATCACCTGCATGAGGATGTCGATGCACTCCTGGCCGTAGTCTTTCGAGTCCTGGGCGCGGTACAAGGTGTAGGCCTCGTCGATGAACAGCACGCCGCCCATCGCGCGCTCGAGAACCTGCTTGGTCTTCGGCGCGGTGTGCCCGATGTACTCACCCACAAGGTCATCGCGCATGGCATGCACGAGATGACCCTTCTCCAGGTAGCCGAGCCGGCGGAGCAGGTCGGCCATCATCAGCGCAACCGTGGTCTTCCCGGTTCCCGGCGCCCCGGTGAAGCACATGTGCAGGTTCGGGCGGGAGGCGGAGAGCCCGAACCGCTGTCGCGCCCGGTCGACCAGCAGCAGCGAACCGATTTCTTCCACCTTCTTCTTCACCGGGACGAGCCCGACCAGTTCGAGGTCCAACTCGATGAACAGGTCATCGACGTGTGCTGCCCGCCGTTCATCAGCGAGGGTGATAGTGGCATCCGGCTGGAGCGTTTCGTTCCGTCGGCGAGTCCGGCCGCTTCGGGCGGGCCTTGTCCTGGCGGCCGAACGGGCTGCCGGGCGCCGGGTGGGGTTACCGGAAATCCGCCGGGATACAGCGGCCGGAATCATGCCCGCGTACTCGCGGCGCAGGCCGGGATCCATCACGTTCAGATCCTGGCCCGGCCTGAAACCGCGTGAGGTGGAGGCTCTCCGGACTCGTCTGGTGCCATCCGTCCCGGACGAGCAAGAGGATCGTCAAGATGACGACAATGGAACCGACGACGATCGCGAACAACATATGGCTCGACCGCCAGGCCATCGACAGGGCAACTGTGATGCCTAGCAGGAGTATGCCGACTCCGGAATATCGCAGTCTGGCGGTCCACATAACACGAGCGAGGGTAACCGGGCGGCTAACCGCAGGTCAATCGCGGGCACGACACCACCGGATCCGCGGGCCAGGGTCTCGCGCACCCGGCCGGCAGGCGTGCGGGTAGTTGTGCGCCCGCCGAGGGCGAGATGGCCCGCCGCCAGCCGCAACCACGGCGACTGCCAACCTCGCCGACGCATCGCTGAGCTGGCCAAGCACATCGGCCACGCCGCTTAAGACCGGGCCGACACGAGAGTCGAACACCCGTTCCCAGCGGGCGCGAGAGTAGACTTAACGATATCGAATTGGATATTGTGGTTGGTGGTTTCGGGCGTAGAGCGTAGGACGGCGAGGCAGGGGCGCGATGAGATGACAGCTCCTGGCTCTGGCGAGGACGCAGATGCGGATCTGGATGCGGTCAGCCAGACGGATGTGGCCTCTCGTCAGCGTGAGCTCATCACCCAGCTAGTTCGTCGTCGTGTTGCATCCGGCCTCTCTCAAGCGGATGTAGCCAGGCGGATGCAGACTTCGCAGTCTGCTGTCGCACGGCTTGAGTCTCGCCAGCATGACGCACAGTTTTCCACCGTGGCCCGGTATGCCGAGGCGGTGGGGTTTTCGTTTGCCTTGGTCCCTGGAGGCGTAGGGACCCAGGCCGGGAGCTCTAGCGCTGATCCTTGGGACGCAGTTTCCGAAATTTCCCGGGCCGGAGATGTTCCCTCCGTAGGCGTGGAACCGCTCCGGCCAAACCTCAGCCCGAGGCAGGCGAGCATCCTTCGGTTCATCCAGGAGTTCGTGCGACGCGAGGGTTACCTGCCATCGATGCGAGAGATCGCTCAGGCTGTGGGCCTGGCCAGTCAGTCCACCGTCTCCTATCATCTGTCGGCGCTGGTTAAAAAGGGTTACCTGAGCCGCGGCTCGGGCGGCCGCCACACTGTCTTGGAACCGCCATCCCCCCAGCTCAGAGCGGCTTACTCAGCGGAAGAGCAGCCGCAGGCCACGCTGCCGGAGGTCGCCCGGCCGGTCGCCAGCCGGCACGAGGCCGTCACGGCCGAGGCCATCGCGGCGGGCACGGACTTCCATGAGCACATTGCCCGGGTGCCACTGGTCGGGCGGATCGCGGCTGGCATACCAATCGCCACCCAGGAGGACATCGAGGATGCCTTCCTGCTCCCTAGGAAGATTGTCGGCCACGGAACGCTGTTCATGCTCAGGGTGGCCGGAGACTCCATGGTTAATGCCGGTATCGCTGATGGCGATCTCGTGGTCGTCCGCCAGCAGGAGAAGGTGGCCAACGGCGACATCGTGGTGGCGCTCATCGAGGGGGTCGAGCCGGAAGCCACAGTCAAGACCTTCCGGCAGGCCTCAGACGGCCACTGCTGGCTGATGCCGCATAACCCGACGTATACCCCCATACCGGGCGACTCTGCCGAGATCATGGGCAAAGTCGTCGCTGTGCTCCGCCGCACAGTCTGACTGTGGTCCAACTTTATACCTGTCTGCGCTGAATTTCGAAGTCCGCGTTCGACTCTAGTTCAGTATTGCGATATCTATCGCACATGTGTTCTAATGCCTTGACGGGCGGCGATTCGCCTGGCCGGAGCCTGTCGGGGCTGCAGGGAGCACATGTCATGGCCGCTACCAAGGACAGCGTGACACCGCTGACGCGGGAACGAGTGCCCTGGCGCTCCATCGGTGTTGGCGTCACCACAGTAGGAACTCCCACCGGCTTGGCGATGCTGCATCCCATGCTTGGCGTCATCCTCGGAGGCACCGAAGTGGTGGTAGCACTCCAGATCATGACGACCGCCCTATATGGCAGCTCAATCCTGAGTGAGCGCGCCTTCCGCCTACTCCGCTGGATCGGGAACCGGCCGGAACCGTCAGCCCCCGCGCCGGACAGCGCCAGTGACGATAGGAATTCATCAAAGTAGGACCCAGCCATCCACCCCGGCCAAAATCATGTGGGCCGTTCCGGGGCCGGCACTTACGCTGCCTGCATGCCGCACACCTACCCGCTGCTGAACGTCGAGATCAGGACGCCGAAGCTCACGTTGCTCGGAGCGAGCGACGACCTGCTGGAGCGCCTGGTCCCGATCATCCGCGAGGGTGTCGTCATGCCGGGGCAGGCGCCCTTCGACGATCCCATGTCGCTGTACGAGGACAGTCCACAGCGCGAATGGAAGTGGCTGCGGGCCATCTGGGCTGGGCGCGCACGAGCCGGTCCGCAATGGTGGCGGTTCTATTTCGCTGTCGTGGTGGACGGTAACCCCATCGGCATGCAGGACCTGATCGGCGCCGATTTCGCCGCGCTCGGAACCGTCTCGACGTTCTCGTGGCTGCAGCCCTCGTCGCGGCGCCTCGGCCTGGGCACCGAGATGCGCTCGGCGATACTCCACCTGGCCTTCGCCGGTCTCGGCGCCCGTGAGGCATCCAGCGAGGCGTTCACCGACAACGACGCTTCAAACGCAGTCTCCCGCGCGCTGGGCTATGAGCCGAACGGGACGACCTGGGCCACCCGCCGAGGCGACCCGGCTCTGCTCAACGCATGGAAACTCACCAGGAAGCAGTGGGAGCGCAGCAGGCGCGATGACATTCAGCTGACCGGCGTGGAGGCGTGCTGGCCGGTTCTCGGCGGCTGACTGGCTGGTGGTCAAGCTGGCCGGGCAGCCGTGCGGGCCGCCGTGGGACCAGGTGGACCTCGAGGCCGATCCTGACCGGGAGTGGCGTTCGGCGAGGGCGCACCAGCGGACTTCCAGTTTTAACATGGACAAGTGACCAGCAGAGACGGCGCAGCGCAGCATCTGCGTGACCTTGCCCTGCTGCGGCGGGTCCGCGACCGGATCGACCGGGACTACGCACAGCCGCTGGACGTCGAGGCGCTCGCCCGCGGCGTGCACATGTCGGCTGGGCACCTCAGCCGTGAGTTCCGGAACGCCTACGGTGAGGCGCCGTACGGTTACCTGATGACGCGGCGGATCGAGCGCGCCATGGCTCTGCTCCGTCGTGGCGACCTCAGCGTCACCGAGGTCTGCTTCGCGGTTGGCTGTTCGTCGCTGGGCACGTTCAGCACCCGGTTCACCGAGCTGGTTGGGGTGCCGCCCAGCACCTACCGGCGCGAGGCGGCGCGCGCGACCGCGGGTATGCCGGCCTGTGTGGCCAAGCAGGTGACCAGACCGATCAGGAATCGAGAAGCATCCGCCGCCTCACCGTCGGCATACTCCTGACGAGGCACAAAACGAAAGCCAGGGCGACGGGGGAGGCCGATTTCTGGCGTCCTGTTGGCTTTGGGCCCGGTAATCCGCCGGGTTGACGTGACCCACGACTTAGGAGTGAACGATGACCGATTCTGCCACTGAGGGAATCAAGACCGTGCTGCACCCGGTGACTGATCTGGCCGCGGCCAAGGCGGTCTACACGGCGCTGCTCGGCACGCCGCCGCAGCACGACGCGGACTATTACGTCGGGTACGACGTCGCGGGTCAGCACATCGGGCTGGTGCCGGGCGGTCAGGGCATGACCTCGCCGGTGGCCTACTGGCACGTGCCGGACATCGAGGCGAAGCTGGCCGAGGTGACCGCGGCGGGGGCCAAGGTGAACGACCCGGTGCGCGACGTCGGTGGCGGCCGCCTGGTGGCCACCGTCACCGACCCGGACGGCAATGTCCTGGGGCTGCTGCAGGATCGCTGAGTGCCCGCCCCGCTCCGCGCCCGGTCGCGGGGCGGGGCGGCACCACCGTGAGGAGACACGATGAGCATGGCCACGAGGACGGACCCGCAGCCGGCTGGGCTGCGGGTTGCCGACAGCCACGAGCTGATCCGGGTGCACGGCGCGCGGGTGAACAACCTCAAGGACGTCAGCATCGAGATCCCGAAACGCCGGCTGACGGTGTTTACCGGCGTCTCCGGCTCGGGCAAGAGCTCGCTGGTGTTCGGCACGATCGCGGCGGAGTCGCAGCGGCTGATCAACGAGACGTACAGCGCGTTCGTGCAGGGCTTCATGCCGACGCTGGCCCGGCCCGAGGTGGACGTGCTCGAAGGGCTGACCACGGCGATCATCGTGGACCAGGAGCGGATGGGCGGCGACGCCCGCTCCACCGTCGGCACGGCCACCGACGCCAACGCGATGCTGCGCATCCTGTTCAGCCGCCTCGGTAAGCCGCACATCGGCTCGCCCAAGGCGTTCTCGTTCAACGTCGCGTCGATCAGCGGAGCGGGTGCGGTCGCCTTCGAGCGCGGCGGGAAGACCGTCAAGGAGCGCCGCGCGTTCAGCATCACCGGAGGCATGTGCCCGCGCTGCGAAGGCCGGGGCGCCGTCACCGACATCGACCTGGGCCAGGTCTTCGACGACACCAAGTCGCTCACCGAGGGCGCGATCACCGTGCCCGGCTACACCGGGGGCGGCTGGAATTCCCGGCTGTACCGGGAGTCGGGCTTCGTCGACCCGGACAAGCCGATCCGCAAGTACACCAAGAAAGAGTTGCACGACTTCCTGTACCACGAGCCGGCCCGGATGAAGATCGCGGGCATCAACATGACCTATGAGGGGCTGATCCCGCGGATCCAGAAGTCGATGCTGTCCAAGGACAGGGAGACGATGCAGCCGCACATCCGGGAGTTCGTCAACCGCGCGGTCACGTTCACCACGTGCCCCGATTGCGGCGGAACCCGGCTCAGCGAGCTGGCCCGGTCTTCGCGGATCAAGGGAACCAACATCGCCGACGCGTGCGCGATGCAGATCAGCGACCTGGCCGAGTGGGTCGGCGGGATCGACGAGCCGTCGGCCGCGCCGCTGCTCGCCGCGCTGCGGCAGACCCTGGACGGGTTCACGGAGATCGGCCTGGGCTACCTCTCGCTCGACCGGCCGTCGGGCACGCTCTCGGGCGGCGAGGCGCAGCGCACCAAGATGATCCGCCACCTCGGCTCCTCGCTCACCGACGTCACCTACGTCTTCGACGAGCCCACCATCGGCCTGCACCCGCACGACATCCAGCGGATGAACGACCTGCTGCTGCAACTGCGCGACAAGGGCAACACGGTGCTCGTCGTGGAGCACAAGCCGGAGGCGATCGGGATCGCCGATCACGTGGTCGACCTCGGCCCGGGCGCGGGTGCGGCCGGTGGTGAGGTGGTCTTCGAGGGCACCCTCGACGGGCTGCGGGCCAGCGGCACGCTGACCGGCCGCCACCTGGGTGACCGGGCCGCCGTGAAGCCGTCGGTGCGGACACCCACCGGGGCGCTGGAGGTGCGCGGCGCCCGCACCCACAACCTGCAGGACGTCAACGTCGACATTCCGCTCGGTGTGCTGGTCGTGGTGACCGGCGTGGCCGGGTCGGGGAAGAGCTCGCTGATCCAGGGCTCGGTGGCGGGCCGGGACGGCGTGGTGCTGGTTAACCAGGGCTCGATCCGCGGCTCGCGGCGGAGCAACCCGGCCACGTACACGGGGTTGCTCGATCCGGTCCGCAACGCGTTCGCGAAGGCCAACGGCGTGAAGGCGGCGCTGTTCAGCGCCAACTCCGAAGGCGCCTGCCCGAACTGCAACGGCGCCGGCGTGGTCTACACCGACCTGGCGATGATGGCCGGTGTCGCCACCACGTGCGAGGTGTGCGAGGGGAAGCGGTTCGACGCGTCGGTCCTGGACTACCATCTCGGCGGCCGGGACATCAGCGAGGTGCTGGCGATGCCGGTGGCCGAGGCGGCCGAGTTCTTCGGCACCGGCGAGGCACGCACGCCGGCCGCGCACAAGATCCTCGGCCAGCTGGCCGACGTCGGGCTCGGCTACCTCACCCTGGGCCAGCCGCTGACCACGCTGTCCGGTGGCGAGCGGCAGCGGCTCAAGCTGGCCACCCACATGGCGGAGAAGGGCGGCGTCTACGTCCTGGACGAGCCGACCACCGGCCTGCACCTGGCCGACATCGAGCAGTTGCTGGGCCTGCTCGACCGGCTGGTCAACGCGGGCAAGTCGGTCATCATCATCGAGCACCACCAGGCCGTGATGGCCCACGCCGACTGGATCATCGACCTCGGCCCGGGCGCGGGCCACGACGGCGGCCGGATCGTGTTCGAGGGCACGCCGGCCGACCTGGTGGCCGCCGGCGGCACGCTCACCGGCGAGTACCTGGCGCGCTACGTCGGCGCCTGACCGGGCCGCCGCGCCTGACCGGGCCGCCGTCGGCCCGAAAATCATTCGCGAGACGTGGCCCGATGCGAGAGCGTGGCCCACGTGAACGGATCCAAACGCAGCGTGACCCCGCAGAGCGAGGACTTCTCGGCCTGGTACAACGAGGTGGTCTTCCGTGCCGAGCTGGTGGACCGGGGACCGGTCCGCGGCAGCATGGTGATCAGGCCGTACGGGTACCGGATCTGGGAGCTGCTGCAGGCGGACCTGGATGGGCGGATCAAGGACACCGGGCACCAGAACGCGTACTTCCCGCTGCTCATCCCGCAGAGCTATCTGGAGCGCGAGGCCGAGCACGTCGAGGGGTTCGCGCCCGAGCTGTTCACGGTCACCCGCGCGGGCGGCAAAGAACTGGACGAGCCACTGGTCATCCGGCCGACGTCGGAAACGATCATCGGGGAGATGATGGCCAAATGGATCAGTTCGCACCGTGACCTGCCCCTGCTGCTGAACCAGTGGGCTAACGTGCTGCGCTGGGAGTTGCGGCCCCGGATGTTCCTGCGCACCACCGAGTTTCTCTGGCAGGAAGGGCACACCGCGCACGCCACCGAGGCGGACGCCACCGCCGAGACCATGCTGGCGCTGGACTTCTACCAGGACCTGTGTGTGCAGACCGCGGCTCTGGCCACGGTGCCAGGCGAGAAGACGCCCCGGGAGCGGTTCGCCGGGGCCGAGCGGACGTTCACGATCGAGGGCATGATGCGGGATGGGCGCGCCCTGCAGGCGGGCACCTCGCACTTCATGGGGACGAACTTCGCCGCGGCCTTCGGGATCACCTATACCGGCGAGAACGGCGCGGCTGAGCTGTGCCACACCACCTCCTGGGGCATGACCACCAGGATGATCGGCGCCGTGATCATGACCCATGGTGACGACCAGGGCCTGGTGCTGCCGCCCGCGCTGGCGCCGTACCAGGTGGTGATCGTCCCAATCGGGCGCGGCGAGCAGGCCGGGAAGACGCTGGCCGCCGCTACGGACCTGGCCGCTACGCTGCGGCACGCGGGCATCCGGACGCACGTGGACGACCGGCCGCAGGTGTCGCCGGGCTTCAAGTTCAATGACTGGGAGATGCGCGGCGTGCCCATCCGGCTCGAGCTTGGCCAGCGGGAGCTGGCGGCCGGCACCGCGCTGCTGTCCCGGCGGCTAAGTTACCCGCAGCCGGACGCCGCTAAAGCGGCCATCCCGCTCGATGCGGCGCCGGACCTGGTGGCGGCGGAACTGGCCGCGTTCCAGGCGATGCTGGCCCAGCGGGCCGCCGACTACCGCGACGACCACACGGCCGAGGTCAACTCGTGGCCCGAGTTCACCGCCGCCGTGGCGGCCGGCTGGGCGCTGGCGCTGCACTGCGGCGAGGAGGCTTGTGAGGAAGAGATCAAGGCAGAAACCACGGCGACTCCCCGCTGCATCCCGCTGGCCGGCCAGCCCGAGCAGGGCGCGTGTATCCGCTGCGGCAAGGCGTCTGCCTACGGCAAGCGGGTGATCTTCGCGCGCGCCTACTAGCGGTTGCTGGGCACGTCGGGGGCTAGTGCGGCTTCGACGGTCGGGTGCATCGGCAGCACGTGCTGCAGGCCTATCGCCTGGAGTGCGCGCCGCACCGCACCATCACGGGCGACGGCCAGCCGCAATTGGGCATGGTGGGCCGCGATGTTGTCCCGGGCGGCCAGCAAGGTGCGGATGCCCGCCGAGTCGCAGAACTGGGTGCCGGTCAGGTCGGCGACGATCACCGTGACACCCAGGCCGGCCGCGGTGCGCAACTGCTCGCCGACGCGGCCCGCGTTGGCCAGGTCGATCTCGGCCGGCATTGGCACGACGACCGGGCCGCTGCCCCGCTCGTGATCGTTCATGGCCTCAGGCGAGCATCTTCTGTATCGCCTGCCGGGTGACGCCCATCTCACGGGCGATATCGGCCCGGGAGAAACCGTCCGCCGTCAGGCTGCGGATCAGGTCACGGCGCTTGGCGTGCAGCAGCCGCGCCATCCTGTAGTGCTCGAGGGCCTCCGCCCGGACCTCCTTGAGGCGGCGGAACGTTTCCAGGTGAGCTTCGGATTCTGGGCGCTTCGTCATGACCTCAGTCTGACAACCCCCCGTTGTCATTGTCAACCCCCGGTTGTCAAGCATGCGGCAACGGCCGAGGAGGGCAACCTTCATGTATCCACTCGCCGTTCAGCCGGCGCCGGGCCGGCTGGCGGCGCTGATCTCCTCAGCGCACCGGGCGCATCCGGCCCCGGCGGGGTCCGCGCCGGGAACATCGTCCATCGGCGGCCCATTGGATCCGGCCCAGCCTGGGACCACGGGCGAGCCTGGGTCTCCGGGCGAGCCTGCCGCAAAGCCGAGGCCGCCGGGGCAGTACTGGCTCAAGTGCACCGCCCGTACCCGCTGACCGATCCGCACCGCACCTCCCGCCCGCTGATGCAGCCTAGGCTACGGTCGGCGGGTTGCTGACGGCAGAGAGGATGCACTCATGCGCGCAGTGATGGTAAGCGAGCACGGCGGTCCCGGAATGCTCCAGGTCACCGACATCCCGGCGGCAGAGCCGGGACCGGGCGAGTTGCTGGTGGACGTGGCCGCGGTCGGCGTCAACTTCGCCGACATCTACGCCCGGGAAGGCCGGTACCCGTACGCCCGCCAGTTGCCGTTCGTGCTCGGCCAGGAGGGGGCCGGCACGGTGTCCGCCACTGGCCCAGGGACCGAGTTCAGCGTGGGCGACCGGGTCGCGTGGACCGGGGCCGGCGGCTGCTACGCCGAGCAGGCCGTGGTGGCCGCGGCGGCCGCCGTCCCGGTGCCGGACGGCATTGACCTGGCCACCGCCGCGGCCGTGCTGCTGCAGGGCATGACCGCGCACTACCTGTGCTACAGCACCTACCCGGTCAGCCAGGACGACCCGGTGGTCGTGCATGCGGCGGCGGGCGGGGTCGGCCTGCTGCTCACCCAGCTGGTCAAGATGCGCGGCGGCATCGTGGTGGCCACCACGTCCAGCCCGGCCAAGGCCGAGCTGGCCCAGCAGGCAGGCGCGGACTTCGTGGCCGGCTACGAGGACTTCGGTGAGGTGGTGCGCCGGGTCACCGGCGGCGGGGCTGCTGACGGCGGCGGTGCGGCCGTGGTCTACGACGGCGTGGGCCAGGCCACGTTCGAAGCCAGCCTGGCCGCGCTGCGGCGGCGTGGGTACCTGGTGCTGTACGGCGCGGCCAGCGGGCCGGTGCCACCGTTCGACCTGCAGCGGCTCAACCCGGCCGGCTCGCTGTTCGTCACCCGGCCGACCCTGGCGCACTACGTGGCCAGCCGGGAAGAACTGCTCTGGCGGGCGGGCGACCTGTTCGGCTGGATCAGCGAGGGCCAGCTCTCGGTCCGGGTCGGCGGCCGGTATCCGCTGCATGAGGCGGCCCGGGCCCACGAGGACCTGGCCGGGCGGCGGACGACCGGGAAGCTGCTGCTGCTCCCCGGGGAGGAAGCGTGACCCAGCCGCCAGATGGGCGGACGGTGCCCCGTTTCGCCGGGCCGGACACGTTCGCCCGGCTGCCGCGGCTGCAGGACCTCGGCCGCGCGGACGTCGCGCTGCGTCGGCATCCCGTTCGACTCCGGAGTGTCCTACCGGCCCGGGGCCCGGTTCGGCCCGGCGGCGGTGCGCGCCGGCTTCGAAGCTGCTCCGCCCGTACAACCCGGCGCTGGATGTGGCGCCGTGGGCCGGGCAGCAGGTGGCCGACGCGGGGGACCTGGCCGTCAACCCGTTCGACATCGGCGAGGCGATCGGCCAGATCGAGTCCGGGGCCAATGCGGCGCTGGGCAGCGCCGGGCGGCTGATCGCGCTGGGCGGCGACCACACGGTCGCGCTGCCGCTGCTGCGGGCGACCGCGGCGCGGCACGGCCCGGTGGCACTCATCCACTTCGACGCCCACCTGGACACCTGGGACACCTACTTCGGCGCCCCGTACACGCACGGCACCCCGTTCCGCCGGGCGGTCGAGGAGGGGCTGCTGGCCCTGGACAGCGGCGCCACGTCGGGGTACGCGGCCCGCTGTACTCCAGCGCCGACCTGACCGACGACGCCGGAGCTCGGCTTCGCCACCGTGACCACCGCCGAGGTGGCCCGGCGCGGCGTGGACCAGGCGGTGGACCGGATCAGGGAGCGGGCCGGCGGCCGGCCGGTGTACCTGAGCGTGGACATCGACGTGCTGGACCCGGCGCACGCCCCGGGCACCGGCACCCCCGAGCCGGGCGGGCTGACCAGCCGGGAGCTGCAGTTCATCCTGCGCGGACTTGACGGGCTGCACCTGGTCGGCGCGGACGTGGTCGAGGTGTCGCCGCCGTATGACCACGCCGAGCTCACCGCGCTGGCAGCGGCTAACGTGGCCTACGAGATGCTCAGCCTGTTCGCCCGGGGGCCGAAATGACTGTTATCGCTGTCTGCCAGCTCAGCCTGGCCGTAGGGGACACCGACGGGAACCTGGCCGCGGCGGCGGACGCGGTCGGCGAGGCCGCCGAGGCGGGCGCCGGTCTGGTCGTCCTACCAGAACTGTGCGACAGCGGCTACGTGTTCACCGGCCCGGATGAAGCCCGCCGGCTGGCCAGCCCGGCCGGCGACAGCCGCGCGCTTCGGCAGTGGCACGAGCTGGCCCGGGCCAACCAGACCGTGATCGTGGGCGGGTTCTGCGAGCTGGGCCCGGATGGGCGGCTGTACAACAGCGCGGCTCTGGTGGACGCGTCCGGCACCCGGGTCGTCTACCGCAAGGCCCACCTGTGGGACAAGGAGAAGCAGGTGTTCACCCCGGGCGGCGGGCCGCCGCCGGTGCTCACCCTGCCGATCGGCCGGGTGGGCGTGATGATCTGCTACGACCTGGAGTTCCCGGAGTGGGTGCGGCAGGCCGCGCTGGCCGGCGCTGACCTGATCGCGGCCCCGGTGAACTGGCCGGCCGCGGCGCACCCAGCCGGCGAGCGGCCCGCCGAGGTGGTCAAGGCGCAGGCAGGCGCGTCGGTCAACGGGGTGTTCATCGCGGTCGCGGATCGGTGCGGCGACGAGCGCGGGGTGTCCTGGATCGGTGGCAGCCTGATCGCGGGCCCGGACGGGTACCCGCTGGCCGGGCCTGCCGACGCGGGTCAGCCGGCCGTGCTGAGCGTGGACTGCGACCTGGCCCAGGCCCGGGACAAGCGGATCAACGAGAACAACGACCTGCTGGCCGACCGCCGCGCGGACCTCTACCAGGCGGAGCTGCACCAAGCGGACCTCTAGCCCGGGTAGCGCGCCCCGGTGACCGTGACGCGCAGCGCGTACACCGAGGTGGTGGCGCAGATGAACAGGTGGTTGCGCTGCGCCCCGCCGAACACCAGGTTGGCCACCGTCTCCGGGACGTGCAGCTGGCCGAGCAGCGTGCCATCCGGATGGAAGCAGTGCAGCCCGTCCCCGGCGGCCGCCCAGACCCGGCCCGCGCTGTCCAGCCGCAGGCCGTCGAACGTGCCCGCGGTGCAGCGGGCGAACTCACCGCCGCCGGTGAGCCTGCCGTCGTCGGTCACCCCGAACAGCCGGATGTGCCGTTCCTCGCTGTCCGAGATGTACAGCTGCCGCTCGTCGCGGCTGAAGGCCAGCCCGTTGGGCTGGGTGAAGTCACCGGCCGCCAGCTCAACCCGGGCCGACATCGGGTCGATCCGGTACACGTGGCTCGCACCGATCTCGCTGTCCGCCTGGTGCCCTTCGTAGTCGGACAGGATGCCGTACGTCGGGTCGGTGAACCAGATCGCGCCGCCGGCCTGTTCGACCACGTCGTTCGGGCTGTTCAGCCGCTTGCCCTGGTAGCGGTCGGCCAGCACGGTGACCGACCCGTCCGGCTCGTCCCTGGTTAGCTGCCGGCCGCCATGCTCGCAGCTGACCAGCCGGCCCTGCCGGTCCACGGTGTGCCCGTTGGCGAACCGGCCGGCTGCCGGAACACTCCGACCGCGCCGGTGGTCTCATCCCAGCGCAGCAGCCGGTCATTGGGAATGTCGCTGAACACCAGGTACCGCCCGGCCGGGAAGTAGGCCGGTCCTTCGGTCCACCGGCAGCCGGTGTGCAGCACTTCCATCCGGCGGTCACCCCGGCAATCACGGAACCGCTCGTCGAGCAGCTCGAACCGGGCCGGGATGGTCTCCGTCACTCCGGCTGCTCGCGATCCCGTTCTGGGATCAGGATGCCGAGCAGCCAGCCCACGATCCCGACGATGATCGCGCCCCAGAACGCCGCCCAGAAGCCGGTGATGTGGAACGGCAGCGAGAGCTTGCCCGCGACCCAGCTGGTCAGCCACAGCAGCAGGCCGTTCACCACCAGCCCGATCAGGCCCAGGGTCAGCACGTAGAACAGGCAGCCAACGGTCTTGACGATCGGCTTGATGATCGCGTTAGCCAGGCCGAAGATGACCGCGACGACCAGCAGCGTGACCACCTTGGCCAGCGTGCTGCCGGGGCCGAGGTGGATACCGGGCACCAGCCAGGCGGCCACGGCGAGCGCGACGGCGGTCACGACCGCCCGGATCAGGACATGCATGAAGCAATCCTGCCATCAGTGCGGGACCAGGTGCGCCACGGCACAGGCGGCGCATATACAGACAAGGACGATACACCTAAGCAAATTAGTAATAGGAATGGCGCTGCAATTCGCGCTTTGACTGGACATCCCGCCGTGGTTCGTGTCACGATGACAAAGGCTCAGGCAGAGGCGGGAGGCCACGGGCGTGGTCGCCTGCTTGCCTGTGTTTGGGGGGAATGGAGGCTTCGCCGCCTTGTTCCCCGGGGGGAGCAGAAGGGCGGACGCCCGGCCAGGATCGGCTACGGGCCATTGCACAGTGCTACCAGGAACGCCGTGCTACCAGGCACACTGTGCTGCCAGGAACAAAGCGCTGCCAGGAACAGTGCTACTGGGCAGCACGGCTGCCCGGAACAGGGCTACTGGGCAATGGCCAGGCCAATGCTGCGTCGTGTCCGTGGTAAGGGGGGATTTTAACTGTGGGCTGTGTCTGGCAATCGGCATACCCTCCTGATCAGCGGTTCACCGATCCGCGGGTGCACCGGTTCTCGCCCCGGCACCGCAAACCCACCCGGCTGGTCCGGATGGCCCGCGCCACCACCCCGGTGATGCTGCGGCTGCGGACCCGGCTATTTCCACCGGAAATGCACGAAGAGCCCGGCCGAAGTTCTTTGAGTCCTTCTCGACGCGCGAGTACAGCGCCTTGATTTCTTTCTGCTCGAGGAACCGCAGGACGTGCTTTTTCAGCTGGCCTGAGCCCTTGCCCGGAATGATCTCCACAACCGGCGCCTTCTTCGCGACCGCCTCATCGATGATCTCGCGCAGCGCCCGGTCGATGTCCTCCCCGCGGTTGTAGATGTCGTGCAAGTCCAGTTTGAGCTTCATGGTCTTATCTTTCCCCGGACGGCAGCAGTTGCAGGCGGCGCATCACCTCATCGGCGATGACGGCCGGGGACTGGCCGGTCACCATCACCACCAGGAGGCGTTCGGAAGGCTGTGGGGGCTGCAGGGCGGCCAGCTGGCTGTCCAGCAGCGTGGCCGGGAAGAAGTGCCCATGCCGGGCATGTAGGCGCTCGGCCAGCACCTCCCGGCTGACATCGAGGAACGCGATCCGCACCGTGGGCCGGTCCGCGGTGAGCTGATCGCGGTAATTGCGCTTGAGCAGGCTGCAGGCCAGCACCGCGGACTGGCCGGCCTCCAGGTAGCCGTCGATCCGGGCGGTCACCGCGGCCAGCCAGGGCTGCCGGTCCGCGTCGGTCAGCGGCAGGCCAGCGTGCATCTTGGCCACGTTCCCGGCCGGGTGCAGCGAATCCGCGTCGGTGAACGGCCAGCCGAGACGATCCGCGATCAGGGTGCCCACGGTTGACTTCCCGCTCGCGGAAACGCCGGCCACGACCACAATCATGTCCGCGAGCCTACCGGCGGGCAGGCGGCCGTCCCTCGCGGTCCGCCGCTCCCGCTGTTAATGTCAGGAAGGTCCATCCGGGCGGGCTGGTGGGAGCCGCCCCTGGCTACCTGGAGCTGGGATGCGAGTGCGCCGCCCCCTGTCCATCGCCGCAGGCGCGGCCGCGGTTGCGACCGTCGTGGCCGGCGGATCGAGCGCCGCCATCGGCAGCTCGGCGCCCGCCGCCAGCGCCGTGGTGCGGATCAGCCCGGACGCGGTGCATGCCATGCCGGTGGACCGGCAGGGGCCGCCCAGCACTCAGACCTGTGAGTCCCAATTCAAGATCGCCTGCTACACGCCGCTCCAGGTGCAGAAGGCCTACAACACGCCGAAGCTGTACACCCAGGGCATCACCGGCCGGGGCCAGACGATCGTCATCGTGGACTCGTACGGCTCCCCGACGGTCAAGCAGGACCTGGCCAGGTTCGACAGCAAGTTCGGCATTCCGGCGCCGCCGGCGTTCAAGATCGTCCAGCCGGCCGGGAAGGTGCCCGCGTACAAGCCCAACGCCAACCGGGAGGGCTGGGCGGGCGAGACCGACCTGGACGTCGAGTACTCGCACGCGATGGCCCCGGGGGCGAACATCCTGCTGGTCGAGACGCCCACCTCGGAGAACGAGGGGACGACCGGGTTCCCGCAGATCGTCAAGGCCGAGGAATGGGTGATCAACCATCACTTCGGCAGCGTGATCAGCCAGAGCTTCAGCGCCACCGAGCAGACCTTCCCGTCGAAGCAGTCCCTGCTCAACCTGCGCGGCGCCTACATCGACGCGGCCAGGAAGGGCGTGACCGTGCTGGCCGCCTCCGGGGACAGCGGCGCGGCCGACGTCAAGTTCAACCAGACCACCTACTACCTGCACCCGGTGACCTCGTGGCCGGACAGCGACCCGCTGGTGACCGGGGTGGGCGGCACCCAGCTGCACGAGCCCACGACCCCGGCGGGGCCT
>CAVVGF010000073.1:0-27352 GCA_963747705.1 uncultured Actinomycetes bacterium
CGCGGATCTGGACGAGTTCGGACTGCGCTCGCAGACCCGGGCGCAGCAGGCCTGGGCCCAGGGCTGGTTCGAGCGGGAGATCATCCCGGTCAAGGCGCCGGTGCTGGATGGCGAGCAGCAGCCGACCGGGGAAACCCAGGTGGTGGACCGGGACCAGGGCCTGCGGGAGACCAGCGCCGAGGCGCTGGCCCGGCTGCGCCCGGTGCTCGACGGCGGGCTGCACACCGCGGGCACCTCGTCGCAGATCTCCGACGGCGCGGCCGCGGTGCTGCTGCTGGACGCGGACCGGGCCGGCCAGCTGGGCCTGCGGCCACGGGCCCGGATCCTGGCTCAGTGCCTGATCGGCGCGGAGCCCTACTACCACCTGGACGGGCCGGTGGCGGCCACCGAGCGGGTGCTGGCCAGCGCCGGTATGACGATCGGCGACATCGACCTGTTCGAGGTCAACGAGGCCTTTGCGTCGGTGGTGCTGTCCTGGCAGCAGGTGCACCAGCCCGACCCGGAGCGGGTGAACGTCAACGGCGGCGCGATCGCGCTCGGCCACCCGGTGGGCAGCACCGGCGCCCGGCTGATCACCAGCGCGCTGCACGAACTCGAGCGGCGTGACGCCGCTGTCGCGCTGGTCACCATGTGCGCGGGCGGTGCCATGTCCACCGCGACGATCATCGAGCGGGTCTGACCGGGCCGCGGGTTACCGTAGGACCATGCCAGACACACCCATCCGGGTCGAAGTCAACGGGAGCGCCGCCAGCGCTGATCAGCTGCGGGACTACGTGCTCGGGCCCTACGGGCACTTCACCGCCATGCAGGTCCGCCAGGCGCGGACCCGCGGCCTGGCGCTGCACCTGGCCCGGCTGGACGCCGCCAGCCGGGAAGTGTTCGGCCGCGGCCTGGACGGGGACCAGGTCCGCGCGCACGTCCGGCACGCGCTCGGCGACATCCTGGACGCTTCGGTACGGGTCATCGCGTACTGGCCGGCCACCGGCCCGGACCCGGCCGTCATGGTCACCGTCCGGCCACCCGCGCGGCTGAGCGCGGACCCACAGCGGCTGCTGCCGGTGCCGTATCAGCGCCCGGTCCCGCACATCAAGCACACCGGCGACGTCGGCCAGGCTTACTACGGCCGGGCGGCGGTGCGCGAGGGCTTCGATGACGCGCTGCTGACCGGGCCGGACGGCCGGATCGCCGAAGGCGCGATCACGAACATCGCGTTCTCCGACGGCAGCGTGCTGACCTGGCCGGATGCCCCCTGCCTGGCCGGCGTCACGTGGCAGCTGGTGGAGCCGCGGCTGGCTGGTGCCGGCCTGCCCACCCGGCGCGGCCCGGTCCGGCTGGCCGACCTGCCGTCCTACACCGCGGCGATCGTCACGAACTCGCACGGCGTCGCGCCGGCCGGCCGGATCGGCCAGGTGGAGCTGCCCGGCTCGGCCGCGCTGGCCAAGGCGGTCGGCGAGGTCTACGAGTCGGTGCCCTGGGACCTGATCTGACCGGCGGGCCAGGGACCCGGCCTACCTAGACTTGGCCGGGTGCTGTCACTCTCCGACCCCCAGGTACGTGCGTTCCTCACCGAGGGCACCAGGACCGGCAAGCTGAGCTACACGTCGGCCAGCGGGCAGCCGCTGGTCGTCCCGGTCTGGTTCGTCCTGGAGGGCGATGAGCTGGTGTTCAACACCGGCAAGGACACCGCCAAGGGCAGGGCGCTGGCCCGCGACCCGCGCACCGCGGTCTGCGTGGACCTGGAGCAGCCGCCGTACGCCTTCATCCAGGTACAGGGCGTGGCTGAGCTGTCCGAGGACCCCGCCGAGCTGGTCCGCACCGCGACCGCGATCGGGGCCCGGTACATGGGCCCGGAGCGGGCCGTGGAATTCGGGCAGCGCAACGGGGTGCCGGGCGAGCTGGTGGTCCGGATCCGCCCGCACAAGGTGCTAGGCGTCTTCGACATGACCGGCTGACCAGGGCTTGCTGACCAGGGCCTGCCCCTAAGACCGCCAGTCCGGGTCGGTGAGCGGGTCTGGCCCCGCCGGACGCCGGCGGGGCGGTACCGGCTTCTGCCGGTCGATCTCTTTGCAGATCGGGAACACGATGGCTTCGAACGCCATCGCGCTGTACTTATGCCGCAGGTCCCGCAGGACGCCCTGGCCGCTCGCGTCGCCGAGCAGCTCACTCAGCGTCTGGTACGGGACCTGCTGCCCGCGGGCCAGGGCGTCATAGGCGGACTGGGCGGCACCGGCCAGGGCCGGGTGCCCGGCCGATTCGGCCGCCAGCAGCAGGGTCGCGTCCTTGAGATCCATGACCGGAGAGTGTAGGGCGCGAGCGGCCGGGGGGTCCGTGGTAGACAGGCAGGCATGGCACCGATTTCCGTGTCCGCTGAGCGGACAGTGGGCGCTCCCGCGCCCGAGGTCTACGGCTACATCGCGGATCATCGCGAGCATCACGCGAACTTCCTGCCGCCCGCGTTCTCCGACTTCCAGGTGGAGTCGGGCGGCGTCGGCGCGGGCACGATCACCCGGTTCAAGCTGACCGCGGGCGGGCGCACCCGGCAGCTCCGGACGGAGGTCACCGAGCCCGAGCCAGGCCGGGTGCTCACCGAATCGGACACCTTGTCGTCATCCGTGACCACCTGGACGGTGAGCCCGGAGGGCCACGCCTGCCAGGTGCGGATCTCCACCACGTGGCAGGGGGCCGGCGGGGTTGGCGGCGTGTTCGAGCGGCTGTTCGCGCCGCGGGTGCTGCGCCGCCTGTATGACGACGAACTCAGCCGGCTCGACGCGTACGCCCGGGAGCACCACGGCGCGCAGACATGAAGCCGCAGGCATGACCGGGCCGGGCGGCCGGCGCGTGTACATCAGCGCGGACATGGAGGGCATCACCGGCCTGGTGGACGCGCAGGACGTGCAGCCGGGCGGGGCTGACTACGAGCGCGGCCGGGTCATGATGACCGAGGACGTCAACGCGGCCATCGACGGCATTCACGCCGCGTGGGGCGAGGGCACCGGGATCACCGTGAACGACGCGCACGGCCCGATGCGGAACATCCTGCCTGACCGGCTGCGCCCGGCGGCCCGGCTGATCCGCGGCAAGCCCAAGCCGATGGGCATGCTGGAGGGTCTGGACGGCACCTTTGACGCTGCCATCTGCGTCGGCTACCACGCCAGGGCCGGCGCGCTCGGTGTGCTCAGCCACTCGTTCATGGGCCACGAGATCGACGACATCTGGTTAGACGGCCGCCCGGCTGGGGAGATCGGCCTGGCCCAGGCCACCGCGGCCGCGCTGGGCGTGCCGGTGGCGACGCTGTCCGGCGACGACGCCGCGTGTGCGGAAATGGCCGCCTGGGACCGGGCGGTGACGACCGTGGCGGTGAAGCAGGCGGTGGACCGCTTCGCCGCCGACCTGCGGCCGGTCCAGGAGGCCCGCGCGGCCATCGAGGCTGGGGTGGCCGATGGGCTGCGCACGCTCCGGCCGGCCGAGCACGACGGGCAGCCGGCCACGCTGGCGGTGCGCTGGCAGTCCGCGTCGGTAGCGGCCCAGCTGCTGGGTATCCCGCGGGTCAGCGCCAGGGACGCGCGGACGGTCGAGGTCAGCGGGCAGCTGCCGGATCTGTACCGGCTGCTCGGAGTGTTCCTGCGGGTGGCCACCGCGCTGACCAACCAGGCCCCGTACTGCTGACTTGTGAGGGGATGCACATGCCGGAGGATCAGGAGGACCACGTGCCCGCGGGGATCGACCCGACGGTCCCGACCGCAGCCCGGATCTATGACTACTTGCTCGGCGGGCAGGACAACTTCGCCGCCGACCGCGCCGCGGTGCACAAGCTGACCGAACTGTCCCCGGAGCTGGCCCAGGTGGCCCGGGCCAACCGGGCGTTCCTCGGCCGCGCGGTGCGCTTCCTGGCCGCCGAGGCCGGCATCCGGCAGTTCCTCGATCTCGGCGCCGGGCTGCCGACCAACGGCAACGTGCACCAGGTCGCCCAGGCCGTCGCGGCGGACGCCAGGGTGGTGTACGTGGACAACGACCCGTCGGTGCTGGCCCATGCCCAGGCGCTGACGTCCGGCGACGGCACCGCGGTCATCCAGGCGGACCTGCGTGACCCAGCCACGATCCTGGGCCACCCGGACACCCGGCGGCTGATCGACTTAACCCAGCCGCTGGCCATCTTGTTCGTGGCCGTGCTGCACTTCGTCGCGGACCCGGACGCCCAGCGGGCGGTGACCGCGTTCACCGGCGTGGCCGCACCCCATAGTTACCTCGTGCTGTCCCACGGGTGCAGCGATCCCGACCCGGTCGCGGCGGCCGCCGGCGCCGCCCGGTACGCGGGCGGGGCCTATTCCGCGGTGCCCCGCAGCCGCGCCGACATCCTGGGCTTCTACGCCGGGTTCGACCTGGTGGACCCGGGCCTGACCCCGGTGCACCAGTGGCGGCCCGGCCCGGGCGACCCGGCCGACCCAGGCAAGGTCTGGCTGCTCGGTGGCGTGGGCCGGAAGCAGGCCGGAAGCAGGCGCGGCGATGACCGGTGAGCCGGGCGGCCCGATCGAGCCGGTGCCGGGGGTGGACACCACCCGGGCCAACGTGGCCCGGGTGTACGACTACTGGCTCGGCGGCCGGCACAATTTCCTGGCCGACCAGGATGTGGCCCGGGCCATCGCGGCGGTATCGCCGAACGCCCCGCTGATCGGCCGGGCCAACCGGGCGTTCCTGGGCCGGGCGGTCCGGTTCCTGGCCGCGAATGGAGTCCGCCAGTTCCTGGACATCGGTTCCGGCATCCCCACCCAGCAGAACACGCATGAGGTGGCCCAGCAGGCCAGCCCCGGCGCCCGGGTGGTGTACGCGGATATCGACCCGGTGGCCATCGCGCACAGCAAAGCCATCCTGGCCGGCCAGGATGACGCCGCCATCATCGAGGCAGACCTGCGCGACCCAGCGGCGATCCTGGACGATCCGGCGACCCGGCGGCTGATCGACTTCAGCCAGCCCGCCGGGCTGCTGCTGATCGCCATCCTGCATTTCATCGCGGACGCCGAGGATCCGTGGCAGCTCGTGCGGACGCTGCGGGACGCGCTCGCCCCGGGCAGCTACCTGGTGCTGTCGCACGGCACCGACGAGGGCACGCCGGAGGTGGCCCGGGCGGTGCAAAACGTGTACAACCGTGGCGTCGCCACTGCGCTGCACGTCCGGTCCCGGGCCGCGATCATGCGCTTCTTCGATGGTTTCGAGGTCGCCGGGCCCGGGCTGGTGTTCATCCCGCAGTGGCAGCCGGACTCGCCCGCCGGGGTACCGGATGATCCGCACCGGTACGGCAACCTGGTCGGCGTAGGCCGGAAAGGGCCAGCTCACTAGAGGTCAGGAGGAAGCTGGAATGACCGGACAGTCATTAGGCCAAGCCGGGGAGCCTGGGCCGCCGACGTTCGACACGAACGTGGCGCACGTCGCCCGGGTGTACAACTACTGGATCGGCGGCACGGCCAACTACCCGGCCGACCGGGAGGCGGCCGAGCAGGCCATCGCGGCCTATCCGGACCTGCCGGTGTCGGCCCGGGCCAACCGGGCCTTCCTGGGCCGGACGGTGCGCTGGCTGACCCAGGACGCGGGCATCCGCCAGTTCCTCGACATCGGCACCGGCATCCCGGCCCCGGGCAACACGCACGAGGTGGCCCAGGCCATCGCGCCGGAGGCCCGGGTGGTCTACGCGGACCACGACCCGCTGGTGCTGGACTACGCCCGGTCGCTGCTGACCAGCTCGCCGGAGGGCGCCACCGACTACCTGCAGGCCGACCTGCGTGACCCGGCCACGATCCTCGGCGCGGCGGCCCGGACGCTGGACTTCAGCCAGCCGGTCGGCCTGATCCTGATGGCGGTGCTGCAGTTCATCACCGACGACGACGGCGCGGGCGGGATCGTCACCGAACTGCTGGACGCCGTGCCGCCCGGCAGCTACCTGGTGCTGTCCCACCCGGCCAACGACATCGATGCGGACAAGATGATCGAAATGGCCAAGCGGCTCAACCAGCTCATGTCGCAGCGGGTCAACCTGCGCAACCACGCGGAGGTGACGCGGTTCTTCGACGGCCTGGAGCTGGTCCACCCGGGGGTGGTCCGCATTCCCGAATGGCGGCCGGACGCCCCGGAGGACACCGCCACCCCGGCCACCATGTGGGGTGGTGTCGCGCGTAAGCCTTAGCAGCCATTGGTGACGCCAGAGCCGGGCTCGACGGTGAGCGTGACCTTCGTAGCACCGGAACAGCTGGCCAGCGTCAAGGTTCCGCCTTCGGACACCACCTTGGCGCCACTGACCACGACCTGGTAGCCCGACGGGTACTGGACCGCCGGGACGGTGACGGTGCTGTCCGAACCGGCCGCGAACTCGCCCGTCCCGGCCGCCCGGTCGGTGCTGTAGGCCAGCGTGAACGTGCTGCTCGAGGTGTCGTAGCCGTAGGACAGCGGGGTGCCCGCGACCAGTTCGGGATGCGGCACGGCCAGCGCGTCCAGCACAGCCTGATCCACGTTGCTGCCGGTCGGCGCCAGCTCCGGGTTGTACACGATGGCCTCGGCGGACGCCGAGCCGGTCGTGGTCGGGTCACCGCAGCCGCAGTACGCCCAGACCAGCCAGCCCACCTTGTACTGGGCCGCGTCGGCCACCACGCTGCTCAGGACGCTGGTGTCGTCGGTGGCGCCGAACTCCGTCAGCAGCAGCGCGTCGCCGGTCTGGCTGCTGTGCGTGTCGGCGTTGCTGAACACGTCGGTGTTGAACGACGGGCAGAGCAGGCCGTACAGCGCCGCGATGCTGGCGAACGGGCAGTAGTCGTGGAACGAGAAGCCCGCGTGCGGGTCCCCGGTGGCGCCGAGCGAGGTGGGATAGCCCACGTCGTAGGTGAACCACGGCTCACTGAAGATCATCGTGTCCGGGTCGGCGTTCCGGATCGCGGTGGTGACCTTCTTGTCGAACGCGGTCAGCACGGCGTCCTGGGCCGGGCAGCCGACCGCCGGGACCAGGCAGCCCCAGATGTTGCTGCCCGGGAACGGCTCGTTGTAGATGTCATAGCCGAGCAGGTTCTGGTGGCCGGCGAAGTACGCGGCCACGTGCTGCCACGCGCCCGCATACCAGTCCTGCAGGCCTTCCCCGTCCACCTGGGTATTGGCCCAGAAGTTGTCGTAGGCGGTCTGCAGCGCGGGCTGCAGGAAGTAGTTGGCCGGGAAGCCGAGCTCGGGGAATGCCACCAGGCCATTGGTGTCCACGGCCCAGTCGGGCGCGCCCTCGCCCTGGAACTCCTCGTTGTACATGTCCTGGTGGAAATCGAGCAGTGAGACGATCCCGTACGAGCCGAGCAAGTTGACCGTGGCCGCGATCCGGGCCAGGTAGCTGTCGTCGAACACGCCGGGCTCCGGCTCCACCGCTTTCCAGATGACGCCCAGCCGGACCGCGTCGAAGCCGTTGGCAGCCAGGAACGCCGCGTCGTCGGCGCCGAACCCGTCCGCGTCGGGCGCGTACGGCGCGAGCTTGTTGACCATGTTCACGCCGGTAACCAGCAGCACGCGGCCGTCGGCGTCGGTGAGCCAGCGGCCGGCGTGCCCGATCGGCGCAGGCGGCACAGCCGCGGCCGAGGTGGCCAGCAACCGGGCATGAGCCTGGCTGGCAGCGCGGGCCCGGGCCAGGCCCGGGCCGGGGACCAGGGTGGCGGCCGTCAGCGCGATGGCGGCCAGGGCGGCCGCCGCGACCCGATTACTAGCAAGTAACTTACTCACGTGTAGCTGCACGCACGGATCGTCTCACCCAGGACGCCCGCCGTCCATACCGGAGTCAGCCCATACCGGAGTCAGCCCATAAGGAAATCAGCGGAGTGTGGCCAGCGCCCGGTCCGGCTCCCAGTGCGCGCGGATCGACGTGATCAGCCCGTCGTCGTCCACGGTGTAGATGACCACGCAGTCCACCGTCATGCTGTGCCCCGCGTCATCGAGGATCATGATCAGGCTGAGGATGTTGGCGCAGCACGGCCCGTTGGCGAACGAGTCGCTGACCCGGAACTCGTACCGGCGCACCGAGCTGACCTGCTCATCCCAGAACTTCCCGATCCCGTCGCGGCCGCGGTGCCCGGCCCCCTCCGGGTCGATCAGCGACGGGCCGACCGGATCCTCGATCAGCGCGTCCGGCGCGAACAGCTGGAGCCAGTCGGCCTTGCGCCCGGCGGCGACCGCGGCCATCGAGCGCTGCCCGGCCCGGCGGGCCGGGTGCTCACCGTCCGGGGCGGTCCAGTCGACCGTCCCGGACGCCGGCTCAGCCATCAGTAGCGGATCAGGCCGCGGATGTTGCGGCCGTTGCGCATGTCCTCATAGCCCTGGTTGACATCCTCAAGCGCATACTCCCTGGTGATCAGCTCATCCAGCTTGAGCTGCCCCTTGTTGTACAGCTCGAGCATCCGGGGGATGTCGTGCTGGGCGTTCGAGGAGCCGTACAGGGAGCCGCGGATCTGCTTCTCCATCATCGTGAGCAGGAACAGGTTGCCGCTCATCTGCATGTCGGCCGGATGGCCGACCGCGGTGACCACGACCTTGCCGCGCTTGGCCACCACGTCGAGCGCGGGGCCGATGTAGTCGCCCTCGGCGGTGTCCGTGGTGATGATGAACGCATCGGCCATCTGGCCGCGGGTGAGCAGCCCGATGATCGGGCCGGCTTCGGCCACGCTCTGCGCGGTGTGCGTGGCCCCGAGTTCGAGGGCTTTCTCCCGCTTGAACTCCACCGGGTCGATCGCGATGATGTTCCGCGCGCCGGCGATCCGGGCGCCCTGCACAGCGTTGATGCCGATGCCGCCGATGCCCATGACCACGACCGTGTCGCCCGCCTTGACCTCGGCGGTGCGTACCGCGCTGCCGTAGCCGGTCGTCACGCCGCAGCCGACCAATGCGGCCTTGTCCAGCGCGGTGCCGTCGTCGACCTTCACCACCGACTGCCCCGGCACCACGGTGTACTCGGAGAACGTGCCGAGCAGGCACATCTGGCCAAGCCCCTGGCCCCGGGCGTGGAACCGGTAGGTGCCGTCCAGCTGCGGCCCGTTGATGAGGAACGCGCCCAGATCACACAGGTTCTGCATGCCGCGGGCGCAGTATGAGCAGCGGCCGCAGGCGGGCAGGAAGCTGAGCACGACCGAGTCGCCCTCGGCGACGTGCTTGACCTCGGCCCCCACCTGGACCACGGTGCCCGCGCCCTCGTGCCCGCCCACTACCGGGAACGGCATCGGGATGTCCCCGGTGACCAGGTGCTCGTCGGAGTGGCACAGGCCGCTCGCGGTGAGCTTGACCAGGACCTCGGTCTCCTTGGGCGGGTCGAGTTCGACGTCCTCGACCTGCCACTTCTCGTTCAAGCCCCACAGCACGGCAGCCTTGGTCTTCATGCCGTAAAAGCTACTAGAACGTGTTCTCGTTTTCCAGATCGGCGGCGCGCGATACTGGGTGGGGATACCGGTGTCAGGGGTGCTGGCTGCTGACCGAGATCACCTCGCCGGTCAGGTAGGACGCGTAGTCGCTGGCCAGGAACACCATCACGGTGGCGACCTCCCAGGGCTGGGCGGCCCGGCCGAACGCTTCCCGGCTGGCCAGCTCGGCCAGCAGCTCGTCGCTGGTCACCTTGGCCAGGAACGGGTGGGTGGCCAGGCTCGGCGCGACCGCGTTGACCCGGATGCCGTGCGAGGCCACGTCCAGGGCCGCGCACCGGGTCAGCGCCATCACCCCGGCCTTGGCCGCGGCGTAGTGCGCCTGGCCCGGCTGGGCCCGCCAGCCGAGCACCGACGCGTTGTTCACCACCGCCCCGCCGTGGCCCTGCGCCACCAGCTGGCGCAGTGCGGCCCGGGTGCCGCGGAACGTGCCGGTCAGCGTGACGTCCAGCACCCGGGACCAGTCCTCGTCGGTCATCTCCAGCACCGAGGCGGTGCCGCCCAGGCCGGCGTTGTTGATGAACACGTCGATCCGGCCGAACCGGCGCACCGCCGCCGCCACCAGCGCGTCCGGGCCGTCCACCGCGGTGACATCACACGGATGCGACCAGACCCGGTCGCCGTGGGCCCCGGCCAGCTCGTCTCGGGTGCTGGCCAGCCGCCGTTCATGATGGTCGCTGAGCACCACCTGGGCGCCCTCGTCCAGGCAGCGCCGGGCCACCGCCGAGCCGATGCCGGTGCCGGCGGCCGCGGTGATCACCACGACCTTGCCGGCCAGCAGGTCCCGCCCGGGCGGGGGGATGGGCAGGGGCGGACCCGGCGGCCCGCTCATCCGCGTGCCTGCCGGGGCAGCCCGAGCGCCTGCTCGGCGATGATGTTGCGCTGGATCTCGCTGGACCCGCCGTAAATGGTGTCGGCCCGGCTGAACAGGAACAGCCGCTGCCAGTCGTCCAGGTCGTAGGGGGCGCCGCGGGCCAGCAGGGACGGCGCGCCGATCACGTCCATGGCCAGCTCACCCAGTTCCTGATGCCAGCGGGACCAGAGCAGCTTGATCACCGAGGCGGCGGCGGGGTCCCCGCCCGGCGCGGCCAGCGTGCGGACCGCGTGCGCGCGCATCGCCTCCAGGCCGATCCAGGCCCGGGCGAGCCGGTCCCGTAGCAGCGGGTCCTCCCGGGCTGGGCCGCCGCGGGCCACTTCCAGCAGCCGGTCGAGCTCGCGGCGGAAGCCGACCTGCTGGCCCAGCGTGGCCACGCCCCGCTCGATGGCCAGCGTGGCCTTGGCCACCCGCCAGCCGTCGCCGACCGCGCCGACCACGTTGCCCGGTGCGGTCCGCGCGCCGTCGAAGAACACCTCGTTGAACTCGGACGTCCCGGTCAGCTGGCGGATCGGGCGGACCGTCACGCCCGGGCTGGCGCATCGGCACCAGCAGGTAGGACAGCCCGGCGCTGCGCCGCGAGCCGGGCTCGGTCCGGGCCAGCACGAAGCACCAGTCGGCCTCCTCCGCCAGCGAGGTCCACACCTTCTGCCCGGTGATCACCCACTCGTCCCCGTCCAGCTCGGCGCGGGTTGACACCGACGCCAGGTCCGAGCCCGCGCCCGGCTCCGAGTAGCCCTGGCACCACAGCTCGGTCACGGCCCGGATCGGCGGCAGGAACCGCTGCTGCTGCTCCGGCGTGCCGAAGGCGATCAGCGTCGGCCCGAGCAGTTCCTCGCCCAGGTAGCCGACCCGGGCCGGGCCCCCGGCGCGGGCGTACTCCTCATGGAAGATCACCTGCTGGGCCAGGGTGGCGCCGCGCCCGCCGTGCTCGGCCGGCCAGCTCAGGCAGGTCCAGCCGGCCGCGGCCAGCTCCCGGTTCCAGGCCACCCGCTCGGCGTGCGCCTCATGCTCCCGGCCGGGCCCGCCGGCGCCGCGCAGCCCGGCGAACCGGCCGGCCAGGTGCTCGGCCAGCCACCCCGCCACGGTGCGCCGGAACTCCTCGTCCGCGGAGTTGACCTGCACCGGCGGCTCCCTCAGGCCTGGGCGGTTGGCCAGCGGCTGGGCCCACAGTAGGCTCAGCCTACCAAGCACTTGCTTGTTAGAGGGGCTCGGGAGGCGCCTGGTGGAGCTGAGCACCATCCCGGCGGCGCTGGCCCGCGCGGCCGTGGACTACGGCGACGCGCCCGCACTGGCCGAGCCGGGCGGGCCCCGGCTCAGCTGGCGCGAGCTGCACGAGCGGGCCGGGGACGTCAGCCGGGCGCTGCTCGCGGCCGGGATCGGCCCGGGCGACCGGGTGGCCATCTGGTCGCCGAACACGCACCACTGGGTGGTGGCGGCGCTGGGCGCGCTCGGCGCGGGCGGCACGCTGGTCCCGGTCAGTACCCGGTTCACCGGCCACGAGGCGCTCGACGTGATCAGCCGCAGCCGGGCCCGGGTGCTGTTCGTAGCGGGCTGCTTCCTCGGCACCGACCGGCTCGCCGAGCTGCGGGCCGCGGCCGACGAAACCCCCAGCATGCCTAACGCCACTACCGGGCCCGTGCTGGACCGGCTGGAACTCGTGGTCCGCGTGCCGGTGGAACCCGCCGTCCCCGACTGATGGCGCCATCGACTGGGCCGGGTTCCTGGCTCGCGCGGCCGGGGTCCCGGCAGCCGAGGCCGCGGCCCGGGCGGCCGCGGTGCAGCCCGAACAGATCAGCGACATCCTGTTCACCTCGGGCACCACCGGGCAGAGCAAGGGCGCGATGAGCAGCCACCGGCAGGCGCTCGGCGTGGCCGCGGCCTGGGCCGACTGCGGCGGGCTGACCCGTGCCGACCGGTACCTGGTGATCAACCCGTTCTTCCACAGCTTCGGCTACAAGGCAGGCATCCTGGCCTGCCTGCTCACCGGGGCGGTCATCGTGCCGCAGCCGGTGTTCGACGCGGGCGAGGCGATGCGGCTGATCGAGGCGGAGCGGATCACCGTGCTGCCGGGCGCGCCCACGCTGTACCAGACCATCCTGGACCACCCGGACCGGGCCAAATACAGCCTGTCCAGCCTGCGGCTCGCGGTGACCGGCGCGGCCATCGTGCCGGTGGCGCTGGTCGAGCGGATGCGCGCGGAGCTGAGCTTCGGCACCGTGCTCACCGCGTACGGGCTGACCGAGGCGGTGGTGGCCACCATGTGCCGGCCCGGGGACGACCCGGAGACGGTGGCCCGTACCTCGGGCCGGGCCGCGGCCGGTTTCGAGGTCCGGGTGGCAGGCCCGGACGGGTACGGCCGGGCCGGGCCGGGTGAGCCGGGCGAGATCCTGCTCCGCGGGCCGAACCTGATGGCCGGCTACCTGGACGACCCGGCCGCGACCGGCGAGGCCATCGACGCGGGCGGCTGGCTGCACACCGGCGACATCGGCCACCTCGACGAGGCCGGCTATCTCACCATCACCGACCGGCTCAAGGACATGTACGTGTGCGGCGGGTTCAACGTCTACCCGGCCGAGGTGGAGCAGGCGCTGGCCCGGCTGGACGGGGTGGCCGAGTCGGCGGTGATCGGGGTGCCGGACCAGCGGCTGGGCGAGGTCGGCAAGGCGTTCGTGGTCACCCGGCCGGGCTACGCCCTGGACACGTTGCAGGTACTGGTGTACTGCCGCCAGCGGCTGGCCAACTACAAGGTGCCCAGGTACGTGGAGTTCTGCTCGGCGCTGCCGCGGAACGCCGCGGGCAAGACGCTCAAGCGGCTGCTCAGGAAGGAAACTGGATGACCGAGCCTGACGAGCCGGTTCGCTACGAGCGGCGCGGGCCGGTCGCCGTGGTCACGATGAACCGGCCACGCTACCGGAACGCGCAGAACTCGGCGATGACGTACGCGCTGGACGCGGCGTTCTCCCGGGCGGTGAACGACGACGAGGTCACGGTGATCGTGCTGGCCGGGGCGGGTGATCACTTCAGCGCGGGGCACGACATCGGCACCCCGGGCCGTGACGTGGACCAGTCGTTCGACCGGCACGCGGTCATCTGGTGGGACCACGTCGGCAAGTCCGGCGCGGACGCCAGGTACGCCCGGGAGATGGAGGTCTACCTGGGCATGTGCCGGCGCTGGCGGGAGCTGCCCAAGCCCACCATCGCGATGGTGCAGGGCGCGTGCATCGCGGGCGGGCTGATGCTGGCCTGGTGCTGCGACCTGATCGTCGCGGCCGACGACGCGTTCTTCGCCGACCCGGTGGTCCGGATGGGCATCCCCGGGGTGGAGTACTTCGCGCACCCGTGGATGCTCGGGCCCCGGCTGGCCAAGGAGGTGCTGTTCACCGGGGAACGGTTCGGCGCCGACCGGGCGTACCAGGCGGGCATGCTGAACCGGGTGGTGCCGCGCGGCGACCTGGCCACGGCGACGTTCGCGCTGGCGGAGCAGATCGCCACCATGCCGGCGTTCGGCCTGATGCTGGCCAAGCGGGCGGTGAATCAGTGTGAGGACCAGATGGGCATGCGGGCGGGCATGGACAGCGTGTTCGGCCTGCACCACCTGGCCCACGCGCACAACGCGGAGACGGCCGGCGACTCGCTGGCCGGCCAGGACGCCCGCAGCATGAAGCAGGCACACCGGTGACGACTTCCGGGACGAGGTGCGGGACTGGCTGGCGGCGCACCTGCCGGACGCGCCGCTGCCGTCGGTGGACACGGCCGAGGGGTTCGAGCGGCACCGGGACTGGGAGCGGGAGCTGTTCGCGGCCCGGCTGGCCGTGGTGTCCTGGCCGGCCGAGTACGGCGGCCGGGATCTGCCGCTGCTGGACTGGCTGGCGTTCGAGGAGGAGTACCACGCGGCCGGCGGGCCGGTCCGGGTCGGCCAGAACGGGCTGTTCCTGCTCGCGCCGACGCTGTTCGCGCACGGCACGCCGGAGCAGCGGGACCGGCTGCTGCCCCGGATGGCCCGGGCCGACGACGTGTGGGCGCAGGCCTGGTCGGAGCCGGACGCGGGCAGCGACCTGGCCGCGATCCGGGCCCGGGCAGAGCGGGCCGCCGGGGGGTGGCGGCTGACCGGCAGCAAGACGTGGAGCAGCCGGGCCGCGTTCGCCGACAAGCGCGTTTGGGCTGTTCCGCAGCGAACCTGGCGCGGACCGGCATCGCGGGGCTGACGTACCTGATGTTCGACCTGCGGGCGGACGGGGTGACGGTGCGGCCCATCCGCCAGCTCGGCGGCGGCACCGGGTTCGCCGAGATCTTCCTGGACGGCGTGTTCGTTCCGGACGCCGACGTGATCGGCCCGCCGGGCCAGGGCTGGCGGGTGGCGATGAGCACGGCCAGCCACGAGCGCGGCCTGTCGCTGCGCAGCCCGGGCCGGTTCTGCGCCGCGGCCGGGCGGCTGGCCGGCCTGTGGCAGCGCACCGCGGACCCGGCCGACACCGGGCTGCGCGACCGGGTGGCCGACGCCTGGATCGGCGCCCGGGCCTACCAGCTGCACACCCTCGGCGTGGCCCGGCGGCTGGCCGCGGGCGGCCAGCTGGGCGCGGAATCCAGCCTGGGCAAGGTGTTCTGGTCCGAGCTGGACGTGGCGCTGCACGAGACCGCACTGGACCTGCTCGGCCCGCGGGCGGAACAGCGCGACCTGCCCGGCGAGGATGGCCGCTGGCTGGACGGCTACCTGTTCGCCCTGGCCGGGACGATCTACGCGGGGACCAACGAGATCCAGCGCACGGTGATCGCCGAGCGGCTGCTCGGCCTGCCGCGGTGAGCCCGGTGACCGGGCCGGCGGTGGGGCACGATGCGGCCGGGCTGGGCCGGTCGGCCGAGCAGGAGCAGTTCGGCGCGGCGCTGCACCAGCTGCTCAGCGCGGCCGACGTGCCGGCCGCGGCCCGGGCCTGGGCCGCCGGGGACCTGGCGCCGGGCCGGGCGGTATGGCGGGAGCTGGCCGGGCTCGGCGTCACCGGGCTGGCCGTGCCGGAACGCCACGGCGGTCTGGGGGCCAGCCCGCTCGACCTGGTCGTCGCGTGCCAGGAGCTGGGGCATCACGCGGTGCCCGGGCCGGTGGCCGAGTCGCTGGCCGCGGTCCCGGTGCTGCTGGCCGGGCTGAGCGAGGCGGGGGCCGGGCTGACGGACCGGGCCGGGCCGGGATCTCGCCGCGCCGGACCTTGCAACACGGTGCGCGGGCTGGCTGGCTGAGCTGGCGGCCGGGGATCTGCTCGGCACGCTGGCCGCGCCGCCCCGGCTGCCGTACGCGGTGGACGCGGATGCGGCCGGCCTGGTCTTGCTGGTCTCGGCCGGCTCGGTGTCGCTGGCCCGCCCGGGCACCCGGCACCGCTCGGTGGATGGAACCCGCTGGCTGGCCGAGGTGCAGGCGAGCGAGCGGCTGGCCGGCTGCGCCCTCACGGCGGGTCCGGTCGGCCGGGCGGTGCAGCTGGGCACGCTGGCCAGTGCGGCCCAGCTGCTCGGCGCGGGCCGTGCGCTGCTCGAGGCCAGCGTGCGGCATGCCACGCAGCGGGCCCAGTTCGGCCGGCCGATCGGCGCGTTCCAGGCGGTCAAGCACCAGCTGGCCGACGTGGCCATCGGGCTGGAGTTCGCCCAGCCGCTGCTGGACGCGGCCGCGGTCACGGTCGCGGCCGGTGAGGGCGGCGGCAGCAGCGCCCGCCGTGACGTGTCCGCGGCCAAGGTGGCCTGTGCCGACGCCGCGTACCGGGCGGCCCGCACCGCGCTGCAGGTGCACGGGGCGATCGGCTACACCGAGGAACACGACCTCAGCCTGTGGCTGGCCAAGGTGCGCGCGCTGGTCCCGGCCTGGGGCAGCCAGGCCGAGCACCGGGCGGTGGTGCTGGCCGTGGTGACCGGCGGCGCGTGATGGAAGCGGGCGCGGGCATCGACCAGACCGCTGAGCAGCGTGCGCTGCGCGACGCGGTGCGCAGCCTGCTGGCCCGGCACCAGGGGCAGCCCGGCGACGGCGGGCCGGGGTACGACCCGGGACTGTGGCGGCGGTTGTGCCAGGAGATCGGGGTGGCCGGGCTGGCCCTGCCGGAGTGTTACGGCGGCGCGGGGGCCGGGCCGGTGGAGACGAACATCGTGGCCGAGGAACTCGGCCGTGACCTCACCGCCACCCCATTGCTCGGCTCGGCCGTGCTGGCCGGGCAGCTGCTGCTGGCCACCGGGGACGAGGCCGCCTGCCAGCGGCTGCTGCCCGGGATCGCCGACGGCTCGGTGCTGGCCGCGGTGGCCTGGACCGGCCCGGCCGGGCAGTGGGACCCGGCCGGGGCCGCGTGCACCGCCGCGGCGGCGGACGGCGGATGGCGGCTGCACGGCGAAGCCCACTACGTGCTGTACGGCGACTCCGCCGATGTGCTGCTGGCCGCGGCCCAGGCCCCGGACGGCATCGGGCTGTTCGAGGTGGACCCGGACCAGGACGGGGTGGCCCGGACGGCCGGGGTCGGCATGGATCCCAGTCTGCGGGTGGCTGGCGTTCGGCTGGAGGGGGCGGTGGGGCAGCGGATCGGGACGGGTGCTGGCCGGCCCTGGCCCGTGCCCGCGATCTGGCCGGTGTCGCGCTGGGCGCGGAGCAGGTGGGCGCGGCCCAGCAGGCGCTGACGCAGACCGTCGGGTACACGCTGACCCGGGTGCAGTTCGGCCGGGCCATCGGCAGCTTCCAGGCCCTGCAGCACCGGATGGCCGACCTGCACGTGCTGGTCGAGTCGGCCCGGTCGCTGTGCTACGCGGCCGCCGCGGCGGCGGACGGGGCGGACTTCGGGCTGCGGGCCGCGGCGGCGCACGCCTACTGCGCGGACGCCCTGACCCGGACCGCCGCCGAGATGATCCAGCTGCACGGCGCGATCGGCGTGACCTGGGAGCACAACGCGCACCGCTACCTCAAGCGGGCGCACGCGGCAGCCCAGCTGTTCGGGCCGCCCAGCGGGCACGTGGCCCGGATCGCCGCCGCGCTGCTCGATTGAGGGTCAGCTGGTCGCCCAGCGGATGCCGCGGATGACCGCGTGCCCGGCCGGGCGGACCAGCGCGGCCTCGGTCAGCGGCAGCTTGGGCAGGTACAGCGGGCGCCGGGCCCAGCCGGGCAGCAGCGAGGTGGCGGCCCCGGCCAGCAGCCCGTACGGCGCCCGGGCGATGACCGGGAGGGGCGGGTTGAGCAGCAGGAACCGGGCGGCGGCCCGGGACTGCGCGGTGCCGCGCAGCTCCGGCCGGTACTGGCGGATCCGGGCGGCCAGCTCGGCCTCGGTACGCGGCGGGTCTGGCACGCCCAGCTCGGCCGCGATCCGGGCCATGTCGGCGACGTAGCCATCCCGGCCGGCCTGGTCGAGCGGGTGCGCGCCGAACCGGCTGTGCGCCCGCAGGAAGCTGTCCGCCTCGGCGATGTGCACCCAGGTCAGCAAGTGCGGGTCGGAGGCCGCGTACGGGCGGCCGTCCGGCGCGATGCCGGTCACCCGGCGGTGGATCTGCTGCACCCGCTTGATCGTTTCCTGGGCGTCGCTGGCCCGGCCGAACGTGGTCACGGCCAGGAAGTAGCTGGTGCGCTGCAGCCGGCCCCACGGATCGCCCTGGTATCCGGAATGCGCGGCCACCGCGGCCATGGCCAGCGGGTGCAGCGACTGCAGCAGCAGCGCGCGGATGCCGCCGATGAACATGGCCGAGTCACCGTGCACCCGGCGGATGGGCCGGTCCGCGCCGAACCACCGCTCGCCGCCGGGCTGGTGAATCACCGTCCGGCGTTCCGGCCCCTGAGCGCCCGCCACCCGCTCGAAGATCGACGCGCCGATCCGGCGCCGCATGGCCTCAGCCGCATCTTGCGCCCTCATCAGCCCAGTATCACCGCTGGCGCCGACGGCCCGGCCCGCACCCTTCTCACTTTGTGAGATTAAATTTGTGATACGCAGTTCTCTGCGAGCTGGCTTTCCTATAGGTTGTCACAGTGCGACAGCGTGTGACCAATCGGAACCGGGGGCCGGATCGGATCGGGTCAGCCCACAAAGGGGATGTCACATGCCTGGCTTCAGCGCGCGCGAGATTGGCCACATTCAGACCAGCTACACCAGCGCCCTAGGACAGCTGTCCTGGATCTGGGTGGTGCGCGCGGACGGCACGGTTATGTACCGGCTGAGCCACGTCGACGGGCGCCCGGAGCGCAACGACTGGCAGCTGGTCTGCCGGTTAACCTCCACCGAGCGCCGGTCCATCGGCACCGACACCGCCCGGGCCAATGACCTGCTGGTCCGGGTGGCCCGCCAGCGCGGCCACTACCCCGCCCAGGCCCCGCGTCAGCCGGATCAGCCACCGCAGCGCTCGGCGCACTCGTGGTCCTCGTCGCAGCGCCTGGCCGGGTGGGGGCCCGGTGCGGTGACACTCGGTGCGGCGGCACCCGCAGTCGCCCCCGGCCTGGCCGCACTCGTCCCAGATGGTGTAGGCGACGACCTCCAGGGTCTTGACCGGCGTGGCCGGGTCATCGCTGGTGATGACCAGGTCACACGATCGTGGGAACTTCTCCGTGGCGTGATAGCTGATGACGACGCTGAGGCAGGAACCGGGCGGCAAGGTCGCGGGGAAGGGGTTGTTGATGAGCTTCCAGTGCGGGTTCTCGTGCCGGAAAGCAACCCCGGTCACGTGCAGCTGGCACTGGCCCACGTTGCAGATCGCGATCGTCCGCTCGGCGTGACAGCATGCGTGCACGCCGCCGAAGAAGGCCGAGCCGGTCACGGCCAGCTGGCCGGCCGGGGCGTTCCCGGAGACCCGGACAACCTTGGGTCCGGCCGGATCGTCGCTGGTAATGGTGATGGCCGCGGACGCCGGGCCGGGGGCGGCGGGCCGGAAGCGGATCGGCACCGTGACCGAACCGCCTGCGGCGACGACCAGCGGGTAGCTGGTGACGGTGGGCGCCAGGAACTCCGGCGCGGATGATGAGATGCCCTCGATCGCGAGCCGGCAGGGACCGTTGTTGTGCAGGGTCAGGCCCTGGTCGGCGAACGACCCGGCACAGCAGTTCCCGAACTGGCCGAGCGCGGCGATCACGGTTTCCAGCGCGCCCGTGCCGCCCATCCCGGTGGCCACCAGATCGACCTGGGGAGTGCTGGGATCATTGCAGGTGACGACGGAACGTCGCCGCCTCCGGCACGCCGCGCGTGGTGGGCCGGTACCTGATGGTGAAGTCAACCTGGTCACCGGGACCGACCGCCAGCGGCAGCGGCGCGGGCAGCAGCGTAAAGTCGGCTGACCCCGACACGCGGCTGATGCTGAGGATCATCAGGTCCCTGGTGCCCACGTTGAACACCTGAACCGTCCGGAACTCCTGGTCGCGGCAGACGGTGCCGAAGGCCAGATCATCCTGCAGGTTCACGGCGATCACCGGGCCATAGAAGCGGCGCAGGCCCGCGAGCAGGGCCATGCCGTTGGGGCTGCCCCATCCGGTGCAGGCATCCCATCCCGGGCCGGCCGGGTAGCCGGGTGCCCCGAGGCTGTTGTCGGTGGCGCCGGGCTCGGCCACGATGTCCCGGAACACACTCGTCCCGAGCGCGTAGAGCACGGGGTTGACGAAGCCGACATTGTCATCCAGCGCCGCGTTGATCACCGCGATGAGCCCGGCCCACAGCGGCGTCGAGGAGCTTGTCCCGTTCATGGGGAAGAGTGACGGGGAGCCGCCGAGGATGATCGGGTACCCGCTGTTGACGCTGGCGTTCCCGGCCACGTCGGGAACTCCCCGGCCGCGATGCCCGTCGTTGACCGAGGACGGCACGCCCGCGTCGGTCTGGTACCAGGGCGGCGGGAACAGGTCGCTGACACCACCGCCGGTCGCGGTCTGCGCGGTGAAACCCCCGATCGAGAAGATGTCGTTCCAGGCGTATTCGTCGAAGCTGGTTCCGCTCACGTTGCCGATCGTCGTCCCGCCCACCGCGAGCACCCAGGGGTCGCTGGCCGGGTACTGCACATGGGCCAGGCCGTCCCCGACAGCGTCCCCCGAACCGAAGTCCCCGGACGCGATGCAGACGGTGACGCCCTGAATCGCGGCATCCTCGAACATCTGCGTCACCGCGGTCAGCCACGTCGTGGGGATGCCTTCCGCCGCCAGCGTGGCGGCGTCGTCCCCACGGGAGACGAAGAAGCTCGACGAGAGCACCGCGCATACCGGATCACCGGGAGAGGGGTGCACGACCCGGGAGACCAGGTTGACCCAGCCCACCTGGTCATACGTCGTGAAGTAGACGGCGATCTCGGCGCCCGGCGCGGCCGCGCCCGCAATGCAAATGTCTTGCGTTGTTTCTCCGTCAGCGAATCCGCCTTGGACGCGTTAACCGGCACGTCGATGACGGCAGGTGGGCTTCCGGCGAAGTTGGCGCTGATATCGGAGGGCAGGTAACCGCCTTCGGAAAAGATCGCTATGGTCTGGCCGGCCGCCTGATTCTGCGGAAAGTCATAGAGCGTCCTGACCTTGTCCACCGTGAGCAGGCCGGTGCCGGGCGGATCGCCCGCGGAGCGCTTAGTGATGCGCCGGTTGTCCAGGCCGAAAACGCCGACAATGACGTTGGCCAGGTCCTCGGGAACGGAGACGGAGCCATCGTACGAGCGGAACGTCTCCGCCCGCGGCTCGGTGTCCAGCTGGCTGCGGCGGACCTGATGCCGGTAGGTGTTCAGCGTGATGGCGAACGTCTCGTTGAACTGGGCGACCGTTCCGGACACCACGATGGAACGGCGGGCCGCGTTGCTGTCGAGGACCTCTAGTCCGTGCGACTCGGCGAAACGCCGGACCGCGGCCAGGTCGTCATCGGCGGCGCCATATTTGCTGGCGAATTCCTCCGGCGGCAGCCGGCGCCGTTTCGACGGCGGTGTTTTCGCATAGTAGGCGTGGTCAGGAATAGCCGGGCCATCGGTGCGGCGGCGCACAACAATAGTGACCTTGACGCTCTCGGCGGGCTCGGCCGCGGCCAGGTGCTCAATAGGCGGGCGGGGCTTGAGTTCGCTGCCCTCGAGGCGGCGGTAATTGCCCGGCCCACTAGGCCGGGAGGACCGTGGTGGCATGTCTGCTCTCCCCTGCTGCGCGGTTATCCAGACAGAGCCAGCAGCGCCGGGCGTGATACATCCCGCTGGCATGAACATCGCTTCATGAACTATTGTTCATGAAGGAGCGTTCATGGAGGGAGTGCGATGACGCAGGTTGAGGTACGCGGTCTGGCCAAGGAGTTCGGCCGGACCACCGCGGTACGGGACATGTCGTTTACCGCCCCGGCCGGGAAGGTGACCGCCTTCCTCGGGCCGAACGGGTCGGGCAAGACCACCACGCTGCGCATGGTGCTCGGCCTGGTCCGGCCGACCGCCGGGCAGGCGCTGATCGGCGGCGTGAGCTACCAGCGGCTGGCGCAGCCGCGGCGGCAGGTGGGCGCGCTGCTGGAGGCGACCAGCTTTCACCCGGGCCGCCGCGCCCGTGATCACTTGCGGGTGCTGGCCGCGGCGGGCGGCCTGCCCAGCCGCCGGGTAGACGACGTGATCGGCCAGGTCGGCCTGGCCGACGCGGCGGGGCGCCGGGTCCGTGAGTTCTCGCTGGGCATGCGGCAGCGGCTGGGCATCGCCGCCGCGCTGCTCGGCGACCCCGCCGTGCTGCTGCTTGACGAGCCGGCCAACGGCCTCGACCCGGCCGGCCACGCCTGGCTGCGCGGCCTGCTCCGCGACCTGGCGGGCGCGGGCCGCACCGTGCTGGTGGCCAGCCACCTGCTCGGCGAGGTGGCACAGACGGCCGATCACGTGGTCATCGTCAGCGCCGGGCAGCTGCGGTTCGCCGGGCCGCTGCGCGAGATCGGCGGCAGCAACCAGGAACTGGAGTCGGCGTTCCTCAGCCTGACCGGGGAGGCCAGCTATGCCAGCCACGATGCGTAGTGAGTTCCGCAAGCTGAGCACGGTCCGCGCGCCGTGGCTGCTGCTCGCGGCCGGGCCGCTGGTCGTGCTGGCCGGCGTCACCGGGCTGGTCCAGTCGGGCGGGAACGTGCACGACCCGGCCACCCAGGACACCGCGCTGGCGCACGTCGGGCTGGCCGCCGTGTTCACGCTGATGTTCGGCATCCTGGCGGTGGCGGGCGAGTACCGGCACGGCACCATCACCGACACGTTCCTCAGCTTCCCGGGGCGGCGCGCGGTGATCGTGGCCAAGCTGGCCGTCTACGGGCTGGTCGGCGGCCTGGCCGGGGTGGTGTCGTCGCTGGTCGCGGTGGCGGCCACCGCCGCCTGGTGGGCGGCCAAGGGCGGCAGCTTCCAGCTGTCCAGCGCCGGGACCTGGCGGACGCTCGGCGGGGGCGTGGCCGTCAGCATCGCGTTCGCGCTGATCGGCGTCGGGCTGGGGGCGCTGATCCGCAACCTGGTGGCGGCGGTGGCCGCGGCGCTGGCCTGGATCGCGCTGGTCGAGGGCATCGCCGGGCAGCTGCTCGGCTCGGGGCTGGCCCGCTGGCTGCCGTTTTACGCGAGTGAGTCACTGGACCGGGCCACGCTGACGGCGTCGGCGGCCCGGCTGCTGCCGCAGTGGGGCGGCGGGCTGGTGCTGCTCGTCTACGCCGCTGCCTTCGCGGTGGCCGCGGTGCTCACTACACTCAACCGCGATGTCACCTAGGAAACCGGCCGTGCTCCGCGACCGCGACGGGGAGAACCTCCGCGAACACCTGATCAGCACCGCCGCGCGGCTGATCGACCAGCGCGGCAGCGCCGGGCTGGCCGTCCGGGACATCGCCCGTGAGGCCCAGGTCGCCGACGGCGCGCTGTACAACTACTTCGAGGACAAGGAAGACCTGCTGGCGCAGGCCCTGCTGGCGCACGTCGGCCGGGTGATGAACGAGGCGCCCCAGCTGATCCCGGAACCGGGCACCGGCACCGTGATGGAGAACCTGGCTGGATTCGTCAACCGCGGGCTGGCCGTGCTCATCCGGGTGGTGCCCGCGTTCGCTGGGCTGCTGGCCCAGCCCAAGGTGCTCAGCCGGTTCCACGACATGGTCGGCGGGGGCGCCGCGTTCGGCACCCCCGGCGCCGATGACGAGCGCCGGACCCCGGTCAGACGAGCCCGGGCAGGCCGGGCTGCCGGATCTGCTCACCCAGTACCTGCGCGGTGAACAGCGGCTGGGCCGGATCGACGCGGAAGTGGACGTCGAGGCGGTCAGCACGCTGATCGTCGGCGCGATTCACGGCCAGGTGCTGCCCCGGGTAGTGTTCGCCACGCCCGGCGAACCGATCACGCTCCCGAGCGGGCTGGGCCAGCAACTGGCTGGGGCGGCGATGCGCGGCCTGGCGCCCCGGCCGGCTGGCTCAGGCTGAGTCAGGCCAGGCCGAGGATCAGCTCGCCGAACTCGCGGGCCGCGGTCTCCGAGTGCAGCAGCCGGTCCAGCCGGGCCCGGGCCAGCCGGGCACGGAACGGGTCCGCCTGCTGCCCCGGGTCATGCAGCATCTCGGTCATCCACCGGGAGAACTCCTGGTAGGTCCAGGTGTGCCGGAGGCAGACCGCGGAGTAGTCGCGCAGCCCGGTCTCGTCGCCGCGTTGCACGAAGTCACGCACGGCCCGGGCGAACACCTCGGCGTCATGCAGCGCCATGTTCATCCCCTTGCCACCCATCGGCGGGATGATGTGCGCCGCGTCGCCGAGCAGATACAGCCGCCCGTAGCTCATCGGCTCACAGACCAGGCCGCGCAGGGTAAAGATCTCGCGGAAGGTGATCTCGCCGCCGGGCAGGTCAGCCCGGCCCGCCCGGGCCCGCAGCTCGGCCCAGATCCGGCGCCGGCCAGTCCGCCACCTGGTCCTCCGGCGCGACCTGGAGGTAGAACCGGCTGGCCTGCGGCCCGCGCGGGAACTGCGCGGCGAACCCCCGGCTGCTCACCGCCATCAGCGGGTAGCGCGGCGGCGGCGCGGCCGCCTGGATCGTCAGCCAGCTGATCCCATACTCCTCGGTATGCACGGCCAGCACGCCGTCCGGCACACAGCGCCGGGTGATGCCGTGCTCGCCGTCGCAGCCCGCCACCAGCGAGCAGCTGATCTCGTGCCGCTGGCCATCCGGGCTGGTGTAGCCGACCACCGGGAGCTGGCCGGCCAGCTCCCGCGGTGCCACGTCCGCGGCCCCGAACCGCAGGTCGCCGCCGCCGTCCAGGAACGAGCTGATCAGGTTGCGCAGCAGGATCTGCTGCGGGATCAGCGTCCCGGCCGCCCGGCCGCCGCCCGGGTCGTTCAGCACCAGGTGAGTCTGGCCCTCGACCCGGATCTCCAGCGTGTCGTCGGCCGGGAAGTTGCCCAGTAACCCGGCCAGGCCCCACTCGCCGAACATCTGCGCGGCCCGGTATTCGAGCACGCCTGCCCGCTGCCGCTGCTCGACGTAGGCCCGGGACTGCCGCTCCAGCACGACGCAGTCGATGTCGCAGCGGCGCAGCATGACGGCCGTGGTCATCCCGGCCACTCCCGCGCCGACGATCACGACGGTGGCCGACTCGGCTAAGACGTCCGGCATCGACTCGCCTCCCACTGGACGCTCCCGGCTCCCGCGGCCCTCAGGTTAACCGGCCGCGGGCCCGGGTTACAGACCACAGGCGGCGGCCACCGCCTCGGCGGCGGCTTCGCGGCGGCTGTAGGCCGGGATGCCGGCCCGCTCGAAGTCGGTGACGTAGATGTCGGCCGCCTGGGCCGGGGTGCCGGCCGCGTTGAGGGTGGGGATGTACTGCGCCCAGATCTGGTTGAACCGCAGGATCGCGTTGAGCTGGGTCTGCAGGTCCGCGGCGGGGTTGCCGGTGACGTAGCCGCCGGGTAGCGGGGTCCAGCCGATCAGCCCGCCGCCGCCGTCACCCACCGACTCGGGGTTGCCGCCGGATTCGGCGTAGATGTTGCCCGCGATGCCGGCTGCCGCGTTGCCGGAGTAGCCGTGCGCGGTCAGGAACGTGACGATCGCGCCGTAGTTCAGCGGCTTGAGCGTGCCGCCGGAGCCGGTGCAGGACACGCCATGCCCGCTGCTCGAACGTCACCACCGCCTGCCCACCGGGCTGGCTGGCCGACGACGAGCCGCTCGCCGCCGTGGCCTTGGCGCGCGCCGCCCGGGCATGCCGGGGGTGGTAACTGCTGGTCAGCGCCGAGGCCGGCGGGTCGGAGGGTACCCGCAGCACCTCACCGGTGTAGATCAGGTTGGGGTCGCTGACCGTGCCGCGGTTGACCCGGTACAGGTAGGGCCAGTCGCCCGCGTGCCCGTAGAACCGCTGCGCGATCCCGGACAGGGTGTCCCCGGTGCGGACCGTGTAGGAGCGGCCGGCCTGGGCGCGGGCCGCCCGCCGGGCCGGCGCCGCTGCCAGCGTCCGGGCCTGGCTGGCCTGGGTGACTTGGGTGGCCTGGGTGGCCTGGGTGGCGGCCCCCGCGGGGGCGGCCGCGGCCACGGATGCCGCGCCGCCCGCCGCCAGCGCCCCGGCCACGGCCACCGCCGGGGCGGCCGAGCCGGCTCGCTGCGCCGCCTGCTGGAGCGGGGAGGGCGCCGCGTGCCGCCCGGTCTTCCTGATCTTCCTGCTGCGCCTGTGTGCTCGGGTCACGGACCTGCCTAACCACGATTCGGCGCCCAGCTACGCGGCGCTGGGGGCACCTCTCGCCGGGCCGGACAAGTTCTCAGCCGGCATCATGGCAGCACATTCATCGCAATAGGTCTTAAATCAGACAAACAGCCTCACGAAGTCACAGACAGCTCAACTGTGCTCAGACGTGCATGGCTCGCCCGTGGGTAGCTCGCCGGTGTGGCTCGCCAGCCCGGCTCAGCGGTGCCCGGCCAGCGACTGCCTGGCCCGGGCCAGCGTTTCCAGCAGGTTGGCCTCGGTCGTGAGCGCCTCGGCGTCGGCCACCGACAGCCAGCGCAGCGGCGCGTCCGGCCCTTCCGGCACCACCGCGTCCGGGGTCCGGGTGGCCAGCAGGAACCGCACGTCGGCGTGCTCGTGGGCGGGCTCGCCGCGGCCCTCAGGGACACTGACCACCGCGACGTGCCGTATGCGCGCATCCGGCCAGGGCACCAGGTCGGTCAGGCCGGTCTCCTCCTCGGCCTCGCGCAGCGCGATGCCGAGCGGGTCGGTCTCGCCCGGGTCACCGTGCCCACCCACCTGCAGCCAGGCCTGCTGGCGGCGGTGCCAGCGCAGCAGCACCCGGCCGCTGTCCGGGTGCACGATCAGCGCGGACGCGGTGACGTGCAGCGGCAGCGTACGCAGCCACGGGTCGGGCTCGGACTCGGTCAGCGCGCGGGTCCGGGCCACGTCGGCGGTCTCGGCCGCGCCTTCCGGCTGGTAGTCATCGAGCATGCGGAGCAGGGTACTGTCCCGGCCGGCCCGGGCGGGTGACCGCCGATCTACCGGAATGGCCAGTCTGCTGTAGCGCCGCCACCGGCCAGAATGGCGCGATACTGGAGATATGGCATTACCGCGGGCGGGGGCCCTTGGATGAGCGTAACCGGGGAAAAACCACCCAAGCACGAACGGCCGCACCGGCTGGCCGCCGCGCCTGGGCCTGTGCTGCGGCCCGAGGACAAGGTCCTGGCCGTCGTCCTGCTGGTGGTGACGTTCTTCCTGGCCCTGCAAGTGGGGGGCATTGCCACCCATGCCACCGGGGTTTCCGCGATCGGCGGCGTGTGGCTGCTGTGGCCGGTGCTGACCGCGGCCATGCTGCTGATCGTGTGGAGGTCCCGGTACGCCGAACGGCGGGCCAGCAGGCTGCTGCCGGGATTGCGGGCCGGGCTGATCGTGGCCGTGCTGGTGTTCGCCACGTTCGCCATGATCAAGCTGCACAGCAACGAGCAGCGCTGCGTGGACAAGAACACGATGACCGTGGTGGCCCCCGCGAACTGCCAGCACCAGGCCAGCCAGGGGAGCGCCGGGACCCAGGGCTCGTACGCCTGGTACTACCGCGGCCGGGGCACCCAGGTCGGCGACAGAGTCCAGGACGGGTCATTCACCCGGCCGGACCAGGGCAGCAGCGGCAATGGAGACACCGGTGGCGCCGGCGGCGACGGCAGCGAGTGACCGGACGGCCTGAGTC
>CAVVGF010000074.1:0-83313 GCA_963747705.1 uncultured Actinomycetes bacterium
ACCGCAGGCACTGGCAGCCATGGAGTCATCATGATCCGATTGAGGACCCCTGAGCAGATCATCTGCTCGTTGGTGTAGACGGCCCGGATCAGGCGTTCCGTGGCGGCCATGGATCAGGGTTGACCCTGATCCCATGGGGGTTGCATCTCAGGGTCGAACTGGGGTTGATCCCGATCGACGCGAGCACTGGCGGCGGCAGCCTGAAGACATCAGCACGACCACTGCGACAACAATCGGAGACCGATCACCATGCTCGCGCTCATTGCCCTCATCCTCATCGCCGTCGTGGCCCTGACCATCCTCAGTTTCGCGGTGCACGTCCTGTTCTCGCCGTTGCTTCTGCTGCTGGCGGTCGTCGGCGTCCTGGCCTGGGTTAAGTTCCGTCCGCGACGCTCCCACCGGTAGTCCGTACGGCTTCGGCATACGGGGGTTCGGCCCGCGCGGCGGCAGGGCACACGCGCGGGCCATGCGCAACGGGCCTGGGGCACCTGCCTGGACGGCCTGGCGGCGCTCCTAAGGGCTGCTGAGCCGGGCCAGGCTGACCGGGCCGCGGGTTGCTGAGCCGGGCCAGCGGCACCGGTTGCGGCCGGGATCCGGCCGACGGCCTGTTCCGCCGCCCGACGGCACGGGAAGATCGGCAGCATGACGACTTCTGTGCCCCGGCGCGACCGGGTGGTGCGCTGCGTGATCTCGGCGGCGGACCGCGGCTCCACCCTGGACCACGAGGGGATGCTGCGGGCCATGGCGGCCATGCGGGACCCCGGCCCGGGCACCGGCGCGATCCTGCTGGCCGGCGCGGGCGCCAACTTCTGCACCGGGGGCGACGTGGGCGCGTTCGCGGCCGCGGGCAGCCACGCCGGCGCGGCGGTCGAGGCGATGGCGGGAGAGTTCCACGGCTTCGCCCGGGCGCTGGCCGCCTGCCCGGTCCCGGTGATCGCCGCGGTGCATGGCTGGGCCGCCGGGGCCGGGATGAGCATCGTCTGCCTGGCCGACATCGTGGTCGCGGGCAGCTCGGCCCGGTTCCGGCCGGGGTACCCGGGCATCGGCTTCTCCCCGGACGGCGGCATGTCCTGGACCCTGCCGCGGCTGGTGGGCGCCGCCCGGGCCCGGCATATCCTGCTCACCGACCAGGTGCTGGACGCGCCCCGGGCACTGGAACTCGGGCTGGTCGCCGTGGTTGTCCCGGACAGGCAGCTGGCGGCCGAGGCCGAGCATCTGGCCGGGCAGATCGCGGCTGGCCCAACGGCGGCACTGGGCCGGATAAAGCGGCTGATCCGGGACGGCGAGTCCCGCGACCTGGACAGCAGCCTGGACGCGGAAACGATCGCGATCGCCGCGAGCGCAGCCGGTGCCGAAGGCCGCGAGGGGGTACGGGCGTTCAGAGAAAGGCGTCCGCCGCGGTTCCACGACGAGCCGGTTCCGGGCTGACGGGGGGAGTGGGATGAGCGACGTAGTGGTGGTCACGGGCGCGGCGGGCGCGCTCGGCGGGGCGGTGCTGGCCGAGCTGCGCGGCCAGGCCTGGACGGTGCTGGCGCTGGACCGGGGCGGGCCGCGGCTCGACGCGGCCGGTACCCAGCCGGACGTGTACCCGATCCCGGCCGAGCTGGCCGATCGCGACTCCGTCCATGAGGCCTGGCAGCAGATCGACGCGCTCGGGCTCGGCGCCCCGGCCGCGCTGATCGCGCTGGCCGGCGGCTTCGTCCCCGGGTCGCTGGCCGAGCTGGACGAGAAGGCCCTGGACAGCCTGTGGCGGTCCAACGTGGTGTCCATGCTGTGGTGCTGCCAGGAGGCCGCGCCCCGGATGGCCGCGGCCGGCGGCGGCGCGATCGTCACCGTGGGCTCCAAGACCGCGGTCGGCGGCCCGGCACCGCTGGCCCACGCGACCAGCAAATCCGCGGTGATCCGGGCCAGCGAGCTGCTGGCTGACGAGCTGCGGCCGCAGCGGATCCGGGTGAACTGCATCCTGCCGTCGGTCATCGACACCCCGGCCAACCGGACCTGGATGTCCCCGTCGCTGGCCGAACGCGCGGTCCCGCCGGCCGCCATCGCCAAGGTGATCGCGTTCCTGATCGGCCCGGACGCCGCACCGATCAGCGGGGCCGCCATCCCGGTCTACGGCGACGCCTGAGCACTGGGTCAGGACCGGGTCTTCCCCTCCTTGATCATCACCACGGCCTGCTCGACGCGGCGCTGCCTGGTCTCGTCCCGTTTGGCCTCGGCGATCCAGCGGGCGTACTCCTTGCGGTGGGTGAACGCCAGGCCGTCGAAGATCGCTTTGGCCCGCGGGTCCGCGGCCAGCGCCACGGCCAGGGCCTCCGGCACCTCGACCTCGCGGGGCGCGGTGTCGAGTTCCAGGACCACTTCGACATCGTCGCCGGCCGCCACCCCGGCACCCGAGCGCACCTCGCGGGGCAGGCCGACCAGGAATTCGCCGCCCATCCGGGCCACGCTGGTCCGCCAGGTATAGCCGTTCACCGTGGCCACGACCGGGAACCGCTTGGCCCCCTCACCGACCGCCGCGACCTGCGCGTCGTCGAGAACGACCGCGGCCGCCGGGCCGCGGCCCAGGAGTTGCGTGCTGAACTGGATCTTCCCCATGAGCTCATCATGCCGGGTTCTGTTGCGAGCCCGCCTGGCCTAGCTGACTCTGCTGCCGGGCCGTGTAGAGCAGGGGTATCGCGAGACCACCGATGGCGACGACGAAGCCCCATCGGGCCAGGCTGTCCAGCTTCACGACGCAGTAATCGGTCGGCGTCGCCACGTCGGTGGCCAGGCTCGGGCTGAGCCATGATCCGCAACTGCCCACCGGCGGTCCAAGAGGGTAGCTCGCGTAGAGTGCGGTCTTGCTGAGCAGGTAGTAGGCACCGCCAAGGACGGCGATTCCCATGAGCACATACCAAAGCCGTCCCCGGCCGGTGCGCGCCTCATAGAGCAGATAGCCATAGACAAGACCGAAGACCGCGAGATAAACGGTTTGCCAGCCACCCGAGACTGAGCCCGGGCGGGGTGTGAGAGTATCCACGTCGCCCTCGATCGCATGCACGCCATGGCCGACGGCCGAGATGATCGCAGCTAGCAGGGCGAAGACCGCGAAGATGGCAAACCCGGCGGCCGCCAGGACTACCAGATTCCCCACCCAGCTGGGCGACGGGCGCCTGGCCGGCGTCTTGACTTTGCGACGCGGTCATCCGATCGGGGCCTTCTGCTCGTCTGGGCTTTCAATCACTAACGTGTGTTCTGCTCTCCGTGGCTAACATTATGGCCAGACCTGGCACCGCACTGAAAGTATCCCAAGCTGGAATCGGCCCGGCACGTTGCCGGTGTCACTCAGCCGCCTTTTATCGGACTTATCGCACCAGAAGGTGTGTATCGGTATGTCGCTGATCCGGATACCGAGGGCAAATGCGAATTTCGAATCGGTAGCCCTCCGGTCTTGCCTTGCGCCGCGCTATGGCGTGTGCTTGAGGCGACAGGGGGGAGCAGATCTTCGGTGAGCAGCGCACCCAGAATCTTGGGCGCCATCGTGGCGGCCGTCCTGACCGGCGTCCTGGCCGCCTGCGGCACGCCCGACCGGAGTGCTCACCCGGCCGCGGCCAGCACCGCTGCGAGCCCGGTGTGGGTGCAACCGGATGTAGTCGGCTGGTCCGGGATGGTGCAGCATCCGCAGGGCATCTACGTCGGCATGGGCGGCGCGCCGGTTGCCCGGCGGCTGGTCTGGCATCACTGGGGCGGTCCCACGGCATGGGCAAGTGGCAGGCTCGACATCTACTGGCCGCAGGCCTGCCCGATATCCGGCTGGCACCCAGCCACGTATCCGGTGACGGTGCGGCTGCAGGGTATCCAGCGGCACAACGGCCAGCCGTCCTACCGGCAGATGGCGTACAGCTACGTCAACCGCCGGGGGATTGCGAAGTCCCTGCGGTTCGCGTTCTCCGTCCAGCCAGGCGGATCGCTCCCGAGCTGGAACCAGCTGGGCCAGAAACGGCCAGCCGGTTCAGCCGGAGGGGGCGGCGTCGTCTAGGCCTGCGCCCGGCCGCTCGACATCGTCGCCGGCCGCCATCCCGGCTCAGGGCAGCTGGGGCGGCCACCGGGCCGGTACCGGCCCGGACACGACGCGGACGGTGGTGCTGCCGTACCGAAGCGTCTGGCCCACCATCCACCGCGTCGGCAGGGTCGTCCCGGTGGCCGTCTGCGCCAGGTAGCCGAGACCCTGTTTGAGGTAGGCCCGCACCCCGGTGTCCAGGTAGCGGGCCCAAGGCGGCTCCGGTTCGGCCCGCAGCCAGCAGTAGCAGGCCAGCGCGTAACCGAACTCCGGCTCACGGAGGTAGCCAAGGCGCTGGAACCCGTCGTTGCGGGCCGCGTTGAGGGTCCGCTCGTCCAGTTCACCGAGCGGATGAACAGACCAGGTGCGGGCGGCCTTCGCGTAGGTCAGCGCGGCGTTCGCGGAGAAGATGCCGAAGCCGAAGTACACCGTCAGGAGATCGGTCAGCCGCTCATGATCGCGCCGGTCGCGGGTGATGCGCCGTTCCCCGAGCAGCCGGACATGCCCGAGCTCGTGCACGATGATCGCGGTGAGCACGCTGGGGTCGGCGGCTTCGCTCCGGTCCAGGCCGATGACGGCCGCGCCGTCCGCCATGTGGAAGTGCCCGACGGCGCGAGATTTAGCCGACTTGACGGCGGCCAGCCGCTGCTTTTCCGCCGTGCCGTCGAACAGGTCTACCTGCAAGGCGGCCCGGTCCACTCCCATTAACGCGCAGGCCCGGTCCATGATCGTGGCTATCTGCTCGGTGGTAGCCGTGTAGGGGACCGGTAAGAACCCGGCCGCCGGCACCGAGACATCGCGGGTGAGCACCTCGGCGCCGAACTCGCTGGTGCACCAGTCCAGCGACGATTCGATCCACTCTTGCGTCGCGCGCGGCACGGGGCACCGGGCGCCGGTGTCCGCCAGCCACGGCCTCGCCTGCGGCTTGTCTTCAGCCATCGAGCCTCACCGAAGCCATCGAGCCTCACCGAACGAGCACGATCGCGGCTACTCCGCGGGGGTCAGACCGAGACCAGGTCGCACACGAAGATGAGGGTCTCACCTGGCGCGATCACGTTCCCGGCGCCGCGGTCCCCGTAGGCCAGGTCCGGCGGGATGATCAGCTGCCGCCGGCCGCCGACCTTCATGCCCTGCACGCCCTGGTCCCAGCCCGCGATGACCCGCCCGGCACCGAGCCGGAACGCCAGCGGCTCGCCCCGGTCCCAGCTCGCGTCGAATTCCTCGCCGGTGGAGTACGCGACCCCGACGTAGTGCACCTGGACGTTGTCGCCCGCCTGGGCCACGGGGCCGTCGCCTTCCCAGATGTCCTTGATCTCCAGATCGGCGGGCGGTTCCCCGCCGGGGAAATCGATCTCTGGCTTCTCCGCGCTCATCGTCCCTCTTCCGGTAGGCGTTCCACCGGGGGCCAGGTTATGCCACGCGGGCACGCCCCCCACCCGGAGTTCTACCGTGCGGCCAAGGATGAGCGCCTTTCCCCGGCTAGCGGGTCCGCGTCTTTGACCTGGGTGGCAACCTAGTCATCAAGGCGACTGCAAGACTGCCGTCCGGTCACCTGCCGCACGCTGTGACCATGCACCGTTCCGAGCTGGTGTGGCGTAAGTCCAGCCACTGCGGCAGCCACCATAACTGCGTGGAGATCGCCTGGCGCCGGGGTGCGGGAGACGTTGCCATCCTGGTGCGAGACTCCAAGTTCCCGGGCCGGGAGCCGCTGGCGTTCACCCCGGGCGAGTGGGCCGCGTTCCTGGCCCGGGTCAAAGCCGGTGAGTTCGACGAGCTGGCCACCCCGTGGCCGGCCGGTCCCCGCCCGTGGTCGGCGGAAGAACGCCAGATCGCCGAGGCGCTGGGGATCCACACGCTGGTGATGACCCCGGACGACCACGCCGAATGCGGTCAGGCCGAGACCGGCCGCCCCGAAACCTGGTAGGCCGCCTCCAGGTCCTGGGTGTACCGGCCCTGCACCGCGGCCACGTTCAGCGCCACCCGCCGGGCCAGCGCGCGCTGCCCGTCCGCCCACCGGGCCTGGCTCACCCCGCCAGGCGGCCAGCGCCGGATCGACCAGCGCCCGGCCGAACGCGAACGTCAGCGGCCACAGGTGCAGCCCGCCCTGCATGGCCGCCAGGTTCTCGGTGGCCCGTTCCGGCCGCTGCCCGCCGGACAGGAACGCCACCCCGGCCAGCGTGGCCGGCAGGCTGTCCAGGGCGCTCAGCGTGGCCGAGGCCACCTCGGCCGGCGAAGGCTGGGCCCCCGCGTCGCCCGGCAGCACCATGCTGGGCCGCAGCACCACACCGGAAAAGTCCACCCCGTACTCGGCCAGGCTGGTCATCACCTCCAGCAGCACCAGCGTCGTCACCGTGGCGCACCGGCCCAGCGACGGTGACCCGTTCATCAGCAGCGCGGGCTCCACCACCGGCACCAGGCCGGCTTCCTGGCACGCCGCCGCGTACCGGGCCAGCGCGTGCGCGTTGGCCCGGATGGCCACCGCCGACGGCATCGACGGGCCGACCCGCAGCACCGCCCGCCAGGTGGCGAACTGCGCGCCCAGCTCGGCATACCCGCGCAGCCGGGCCAGGATCCCGTCCAGGCCCTCGGTGACCGGCTCGCCCTGGGTGCCGGCCAGCGGCCCGGCGCCCGCGTCGGCCTTGACCCCGGTCATCATGCCCAGGTCAGCGACTGCGGCCGGGAACAGCCGCCCGTCGCGCAGCCGCTGCCGCAGCGTCTCCGCGGCCAGGATCACGCCGCTGATCCCGGCGCCCAGGCCGGGTGTGGTGATCAGCATCTCCCGGCAGGCCCGGCGGCCGGCGGCGGTGGCGGCCACCCCGGCCGCGGCCAGCCGCCACGCCATGGTGCTGCCGCTCCCGTCTATGGCCAGGATGCCCTCGCCCGGCGCGACCAGCGTGGCCGCGGCCGCGGCCAGCCCGGCCAACCTAGCTCTGCTTCCCGGCGGCGAGCGGCTGGGCCAGGATCGCGGCGAAGTCGCGGCCCACCCCCGCCCGTGAGTCCACCCCGTCGAGCAGCCGGTCCCATTGGCCGTGCCACCAGAACGCGACGTGCCGCAGCGGCCCGGAGCGCGGGCACCGGGGGTGCGGCCGGGTCGGCGCCTGCCGCAGCGCCCGCCAGTACGCCCTGGCCAGCCGGTCCTGGCCCGCCGCGTCCAGCTGGGCCTCGACCCACTCCACCAGCTCCCGCTCGGCGGCCCAGTACGCGTTCAGCTGCCGGGCCAGCGCGGCGGCCACGGCCCGCACCGGCCGGCCCGCCGCCGACGTGCACCCCGACAGGTGGCATTCCAGCGCCCGCATCGTCCACTGCACCTCGCGTGCCCGCCTGAGGCACTCCACCTTCAGCTGAACGCCAATGCCCGGCCAGTGCCCGGCTCTCGGGTACACGGTCCGGCACATCACGGCCAGATGGCCGCTGAGCCGGGCGATTCCCTTGTGCCGGGTCAGTGCGTCGGCCTCGGGGCGGTCCAGCACCTCGTGTACCGCGTCCCGGGTGGTCCCGATGGCCGCGGTGAGCGGCCGCTCGGTGGACTGCTCCGGCTCCTGGTAAACCTCCTGGTCAACCTGCTGGTCAACGGGCAGTGGAGACATCTCCGGTTACCTCCTCGGCTGGCCGGGTGTAGCCCGGACGGTACGAAGGCGGAATTAGGGAACCGTTAAGGACTAGCCAGGGCAGGGTGAGCGCATGTGAACATGTGAACCATGCACGCGGCCCGGATTCTCGTGGTGGACGATGAGCTGTCCCTGCGCCGGCTCATGCGCCTGTACCTGGGCAAGGCGGGATTCGCGGTGCAGGAGGCCAGTACCGGCTCGCAGGCGCTGGCGGCGCTGCGCCGTGGCGACATCGACCTGGCCATCGTGGACGTGATGCTGCCCGAGGTGGACGGCTTCGAGGTGGTACGGCAGGCCCGGCGGAACTCCTCGATCCCGATCATCCTGCTGACCGCGCGCGGTGAGGAGGCCAGCCGGGTGGCCGGGCTGGAGGTCGGCGCGGACGACTACGTGGTGAAGCCGTTCCTGGCCCACGAGGTGGTGGCCCGGGTGCGGGCCCAGCTGCGCCGGGCCCGCGGGTTCGACGCGGACGCGGCCACGCTGCGGGTCGGCCCGGTCGAGCTGGACCGGCGGGCCCGGCGGTGCACGATCGGCGGCGAGACGGTCGAGCTGACCCGGCGCGAGTTCGACCTGCTGGAGACGCTGCTGGCCAGCCCGGGCCGGGCTTTCACCCGGGACCAGCTGCTCGACGAGGTGTGGGGATCCCGGTTCGTCAGCGAGAAGACCATCGACGTGCACATCGTCGGCGTGCGCCGCAAGCTCGCGGGTGCGGTGCGGATCACGACGCTGCGCGGCGTCGGCTACCGGCTGGAAGCCGATGCTTGACCGGCTGACCAAGCTCCGGGTGTGGCTGCTGGCCGCGATGCTGGCCACCGCGCTGGTCACCGTCGCCGCCGCGGCCGCCCTGGCCGGCGCGCTGCCCGCGGCGCTGCTGGCCGGCGCCGTCGCCCTCATCCTGATCGGCGAGGCCTGGCTGGCCGCCACCGTGCTGGTGCGCAGCCTGAGCCGGGCGTTCGAGGCCATGGCGGGCCAGCTGCAGCAGGCCGACGCCGAGCAGAAACGGTTCCTGGCCGACCTGGCCCACGAGATCGCCACCCCGCTCAGCGCGGTGTCCGGCTTCGCCGTGGCCCTGGTCAACCACAGCGCCCGCAGCCGCGCCGAGCGCGAAGAGGCCGCCGCCATCGTGCTGCACGAGTCCGACCGGCTGCAGCAGCTCCTCGATGACGTCCGTCACCTGCACCGGCTCGAACTGGCCGAGAGCGTCCGCCAGGAGCAGGTGGCGCTGGACGTGCTGTGCGCGGAGACCGCGCAGCGGTTCCGGCTGGCCGCCGAGGACGCCGGGGTCACGCTGGTGGTGTGCGCGGAGCAGGTGTCGGTCCGCGCCGACCCCCGGCTGGTCAACGCGGTGGTGAACAACTTCGTGTCCAACGCCATCCGGTACACGCCCACGGGTGGCCGGGTCCGGATCGTGGCCCAGCGCCGCCGGTCGGTGGCGGTGATCGCGGTGCGGGACACTGGGATGGGCATCGCCCCTGAGCACCTGGAGCGGATCTTCGACCGGCTGTACCGGGTCGATGAGGCCAGGGACCGGGCCACCGGCGGCTTCGGGCTGGGCCTGGCCATCGCCCACCGCGCGGCCCAGTCGCTGCACGCCCGCATCGAGGTGGCCAGCACACCGGGTGAGGGCAGCGAGTTCCGGCTGCTGCTGCCCCGCGGCGCCGGGTGACCCGTGGTGCCGGGTGAATTGCTACCCCGGCCAATACGAATGGCTTGACTTTTGGCTGGGCCCGTCGTTGATTCGTGGGCATGACAAGCCATTCTGAGTTAGGCCGCACCGGCCCAAGCCGCCGTGCGTTCCTGTCCGCCGGCGCCGTCACCGCGGTCGCCGCGCCACTCGCGGCCACCGCCACCCGCGCCAGCGCCGCCACCGATGCCGCCGCCGTGGGCGGCGCCCTGCCCCACCGCGCGCCCGACCCGGCTCTGCGGGCCCTGCTGCGGGCCATAGACCCCGACCGGATCCACGCCACGATCCTCCGGCTGACCCAGTTCGGCACCCGGCACACCGAATCCAGCCAGACCGACCCGGTGCGCGGCATCGGCGCGGCCACTACCTGGGTCTACGGCCAGTTCCAGGCCATCGCGGCCACCTCGGGCGGCCGGATGACGGTGCAAAAGCAGTCCTACACCCAGGCGCCGGTAACCGGCCGGCTCCTGGGCACGACCGTGATCACCAACGTGATCGCGACGCTGCAGGGCACCGCGTCCCCGCAGCGGTACTACGTGGTCACCGGGCACCTCGACTCCCGGGTCACCGACGTGACCGACTCCACCAGCGACGCCCCCGGCGCCGACGACGACGGCTCCGGCGTCGCCTGCGCGCTGGAACTGGCCCGGCTGTTCGCTCAGCACGAGTTCCCCGGCACGCTGATCTTTGCCACGGTGGCGGGGGAGGAGCAGGGGCTGTTCGGCTCGGCCTACATGGCCCAGCAGATGGCCAGCGCCGGCGCCGACGTGCAGGGCATGTTCAGCAACGACATCATCGGGGCCAGCCAGGCCTGGGACGGCACCCCGCCCGACCCGTTCACCGTGCGGCTGTTCGTGGAAGGCGTCCCCACCGACGTGACCTCGGCCGAGATCGCCACCATGCAGTCCGTCGGCGGCGAGAACGACAGCCTGTCCCGGCAGCTCGGCCGGTACGTGTCCGAGGTGGCGCCGCGCGAGCTGACCGGCATGAACGTGCGGGTCATCTGGCGGCGCGACCGGTACCTGCGCGGCAGCGACCATATCTCGTTCCAGACCCAGGGCTACCCGGCGGCCCGGTTCACCGAGCCGCGGGAGAACTTCAACCACGAGCACCGGAACGTCAGCGTGGTCGACGGCGTGCAGAACGGCGACCTGATCCAGTACGTGGACTTCGACTACTGCGCGCGGGTGACCCGGGTGAACGCGGCCGCGCTGTGGGCGCTGGCCAGCTCGCCCAGCACACCCAAGGGCCTGGAGATCCACGCGACCACGCCCACCGGCTACTCCGGCACCAACCTGACCACGCTGACCTGGAACGCCAACCCGGAATCCAACCTGGCCGGCTACGAGGTGGTCATGCGGGAGACCAGCGCGGCCGACTGGACCAGCGCGACCGGCGTCGGCAACGTCACCACGGTCACGCTGAACATCTCCAAGGACAACGTGCAGTTCGGCCTGCGCGCGGTGGATTCCGCCGGCAATCGCAGCCCGGTCGCGTTCCCGGAGGTGGTCAGCACCTAACCCCAGCGGGCCGGCCACTCGTCCGGGCGGAGCAGGGCATCGGTGCCGCCGTCGCAGTAGATCACCGACCCGCAGAAGAACCGGCCCGCCGGGCCGAGCAGGAAGGCGGCGAGCGCGGCGATCTCGCCCGGCTCGCCGCCGCGGCCCAGCGGCAGCGGGAACAGCTCGATCAGCGGGCCGAGCACCGGGTCGGCCCGGGTCTCCGCGACGAACGGCGTCTCGATCAGGCCAGGCGCGATCGCGTTGAGCCGGATGCCCGCCCCGGCCCACTCCGGCCCGGGCGCATGGCGGCGGACCCACCGGGCCACGGCCAGCTTGGTAGCCGGGTAGGCCGCCGCCGAGTCACCCTGGTCGGCGACGGCCCGGGCCTGTGACTCGTCGTCGCTCAGGCAGGCGTCGGCCAGCGCCGGATTCCAGCCCGGCTGGCACGTCGCGGCGTTCGAGCTGATCGCGAGGGCCGCGGCCGCCCCGGCCGCGGCCAGCAGCGGCCGGAACGCGGTGAGCAGTTCGACGGTCCCGAAGTAGTTGACCGACACCAGCAGGCTGGCGGCCCGGCCGGTGGCACCGCCCAGGCCGGCGAACATGGCCGCACCGTGCAGCACCCCGCCGCTGGCCGCGCCGACGCCCTCGATCGCGCCCTGCCTGCCCGCCGGGGTGGCCAGGTCGGCGACGACGTCGGCGTCGCGGCGGTCCACCCCGATCACCTGGTGACCGGCGGCCCGCAGCAGCCCGGCCGTGGCCGCGCCCATGCCCGAGGCGGCGCCGGTGACAACGAACGTGCCCACGTCAGTTCTCCCGCCCTGGCCGCCCGAGCCGCAGGCCGGGGCGGTCCGGCGGCGCGTCTTGGCTCGTCACGGCAGGAGCTTAGCGCCCGCTCCGGTGGCTGCTTCCCGGTGCTGCGCACCTGGAACCAGCCTTCCCTGACCCCCGGCGGAGCGCTAGGCCAGCTGGCCGGTGACCGGCACGACGGCCACGCTGGGCCCGTTGCCATGCGGGTCGGTCGCGGTGTAGACCGCGGTCACCTGCAGCTCCACGTCGCTGACGATGTGCAGGAAGCCGACCGTGGCGGGCAGGCCCGAGCCCGGTACGGCGCCGTACAGCAGTTCCGCGATGCGGCAGCAGTCATCCATCGTCGCCTCGCCCGCGGGCAGCACCAGTTTGTCGGTGGCCCGCGCCGCCGCGGTCGCCGGCTCGCGGCCGGTGACCGCCCCGGCGTACACCAGCGGGACCACCCGCTTCTCGATGCTGGCCGCTTTGCAGTGCGGGTTGAGGATGTTGATCTCGGTCGCGTACGTCCCGGGCCGCAGCGGGCCGCAGCCGCAGCCGCAGTCGTCCAGCGTGCCGCAGACGAACTTGACCGCGTAGCTGTACTTGCACGCGACCAGGGTGATCGTGGTCGGCTTCGCGGCCGCCACGGTGCCGTCCACCACCACGTCGATCGCGCCGGTGAAGACCCGGTCCCGGTCCGCGCAGTCCAGCACGTCGCCGCTGAACGTGACCTCGAAGTCCAGCACGTTCTTTTCGTCTCCGGGCAGCGGGCCATACCCCGGCGGGGTGATCGACGTGACGAACTGGGCGATGGCCCCGACCGGCTGCAGGTGCACGTTGCCGATGGTGAGCAGCGCCTTCAGCTCGGCGATGATGGTGGCCACGACCTCGGACGGATCCACGCTGTTCACCACGATGCCGCTGGTCGCGGCGGCGATCCTGGTCGCCTGGCCCGGCGTCCCGCCCACTCCGGCGCACGCCGAATAGGCCGCGTTGAGTCCCCCGAAGCCGAGGTCGGTTGGGTCGTCGTTGAGCCCGTTGGGATCCGTGAACCCGTCGAAGACGCTGACCGCGAGGACCTGGATCCCGGCGGCCGCCAGCTTGGCCGTGACCGACCCCTCGGTGATGTCATACGGCAGCCCGCTGGCCGCCGCGCAGATGGGGTCATGACCAGGCGCGTCGCCGAGCCATACCACGATGTGCTTGACCCCGGGCCGCCAGCCGATTCCGCTTCCTCCGGCTAGCTGGTCGAGCGCGTAGAACTGCGCCTCGGGCAGGTCGCCGCCGCCGTTCGCGGACCAGGTGTTGATGGCCGCGGTCACGGCGCCCGTGCTGACCGTGACCGGCTGCAGATTCTGGAACGCGAGCGAGGTGTCGCCGGCGTTGTCGAAGTCGCGGTACTCGCCGACCCCGAACTGCAGCCCGCCCAGCGGGCCCAGGCTGGACAGGATGGCGGACGCGCCGGCCTGTACCGCCGTGATGACCGGGCCCATGCTCCCGGTGTTGTCGGCCAGGAAGTAGATGTCGGCCGGCGCCACCGCGGCCGATGCCGGGATGGTGACGGTCAGCTTCTCCCGGAACGTGTCACACTCACCCAGCCGCAGATCGTTGACCTCCGGGTTGATGGTGACCTTGACGTCCTTCACGACGCCGGCCGGAACCGGGCTGATGTCGGCCGCCAGCAGCGCTTCCCGCGCGCCGGCCAGCTCAACATGCTCGCCGTCGTCGTCCAGGATCAGCTCGGCCGGGGGTTCGTTGGCGGCGCCCGACCGCGCCGCCAGGAAGAGGTGGATCGGCCGCCCGTCTTTCGGGTGCGTGCCGCTCACCGTTCTCCCGATGGTGTACTCGTCGTCGCCGAAATGCCCGGCGAAGTGCGTGCCGGCCGCGTCGGTGGCCTTTTTGGGTGCTGGCATGATTGTTTCCCCCCAGCTCTTGGCGTGGTCTTTACCTACAAAGAGCCGGGGTTGTCCGTGCTGATACCTGCTTAGCTCAAGTCGGCGCCCGCCCAGTACCGGGTGCCGGCCACGTAGAGCTGGTCGGCGGGGAACCGGGTGAGCAGTTCGCAGCCACCCGCGGTGACCACCACTTCCTCCTCGATGCGCGCCGCGGACGAGCCGTCCGGGGTGGGCCAGTACGTCTCGATGGCGAACACCATGCCCTGGCTCAGCTCGACCGGGTGCTCGAACGAGTGGTACCGGCTCATCAGCGGCCGTTCCCAGTTGGACAGGCCCAGGCCGTGGCAGTACTGCAGGCCGAACGCCTCTTCCTCGCTGCCGAACCCGAACTCGGCCGCGGCCGGGAAGTGCCGGACCACGTCGGCCGAGGTGGCGCCGGGCCGGATCTCGCCGATCGCGTTGTCCATGAACTCGCGGGCCCGCCGGTAGGCCTCGCGCTGCGCCCGGCTCGGGTCGCCCACGTTGAGCGTCCGGTAGTAGCAGGTCCGGTAGCCGTTGAACGCGTGGATGATGTCGAAGTAGGCGGTATCACCGGGCCGGATCAGCCGGTCGGAGAACACGTGCGGGTGCGGGCTGCACCGCTCGCCGGAGATCGAGTTGACCGCCTCCACTTCCTCAGAGCCGTTCTCGTACAGGTACCGGTTCACCAGCGCGACGCAGTCGTTCTCCCTGATCCCGGGCCGGAGGTAGCGGTACAGCTCCTCGTAGGCCCCGTCCACCAGCGCGGCGGCGTGATCCAGCAGCGCGATCTCGTCCGCGGTCTTGACCGACCGGACGTCCTGCATGAGCCCATGACCGTCTTCGACCCGCAGCCCCTCGGCTTCCAGCGCCCGCAGCACCGGCAGCTCAACGACATCGACCCCCACCGGGCCATCGGCCAGGCCGGCGTCGCGCAGCAGCCCGGCCAGCCGCGCCGCGTTGCCCGCCTCTACTCCTACATATGTCGGGATAGCGCCACGCCAGCTGGAGATGCCCGCCTGCCAGCTGTCCCGGCCGTACCAGGGGGCGTAGCGCTGGTGGGTGCGGGCCGACGAGCCGATGTCCCACAGGATCGGCTCGTGGCCGCGCATGACCAGCGCACAGCGGAAGAACTTGTCCCGGGCCCAGTTCCCGATGTGCGTCGCGGTCGTGTACCGGATGTTGTTCATGTCGAACAAGATCAGCGCGCCCAGCTCGAACGTCTCCAGCGCGGCCTGCACCTTGCCGATCCGGTCGCGGCGCAGCCGGCCGAAGTCGAACCCGCTGCTCCCAGTCCACGCCGAGCACCGCGCCGGGCGAGGCGACCGGGGTGGACTGGTCCGACGCTGAATAGAACGTGGTCATCGAGGTTCTCCTCTGCTTACACCGGGGCGTACTCGCCGGGGTCGGCGGCGGGCAGCCGGACCTCGGGCACCGGCCCGGCCTGGCCCAGCGCCTGCCAGGCGGTGGCCACGATGGACTGGGCGGACAGGCCGTACGTGCTGAACAGGTACTCGGCGCTGCGCGCGCCCTCGGCGTACGTGTCGCGCAGCCCGATCCGGCGCAGTGGCCGGCCCAGCCCGGCCACCGCCAGCGTCTCCGCGACAGCTGTGCCCAGGCCGCCGGTGACCAGGTGGTTCTCGGCCGTCAGCACGAGCCGGGCGGCCGCGGCCGCGTCCAGCACGGTGCCGGTGTCCAGCGGCTTGAGCACCGGGACGTTGACCACCGACACGGTCACACCGCGCCCGCCGAGCACGCGGGCCGCGGCCAGCGCCGGGGCCAGCATCATCCCGCTGGCGAACAGGGCCACGTCAGCGCCGTGGCTGAGCACCTGGGCCCGGTGCAGCGACAGCACGTGGCCGTCATCGAAGATGACCGGCACCTCGCCCCGCTTGAGCCGGACGTACACCGGGCCGGGCAGGTCGGCGATGGCCGCGCAGACCTGCCGGACCTCGACCGCGTCGGCCACGTCCAGCACGGTCATCCCGGGCACCGCGCGCATCAGCGCAACGTCGTCGATGGCCTGGTGGCTCGGCCCGCCCGGGCTGGAGATGCCGGGCATGAAGCCGATGATCCGGACCGGCAGCCCCGGGTAGCCGATCGCGCTGATGATCTGGTCCAGCGGCCGCCGGGTGGCGAACACGCCGAACGTGTGCACGAACGGCCGGTGCCCGCAGCGGGCCAGCGCCCCGGCCACGCCGAGCATGTTCGCCTCGGCCATGCCGCACTGGATGAACCGGTCCGGGAACTCGGCCTGGAACAGGTCAACCTCGCACTGCCGGGTCAGGTCGCCGCTCAGGCAGACCACCTCCGGGCGGCGCCGGGCCAGCTCCACCAGCGCCTGGCCGTACGGCTTCAGCGCGACCGGGTACGGCGGCTCACGCACCGGTCTGCTCCAGCCGCGCGGTCAGCTCGCGTTCGGCCGCCTCGGCCAGGCCGGCGGGCAGCTTGATGAAGTGCCCGTCGGCGTCCGGCGGCAGGCAGTCCAGGCCGCGGCGGGTCGAGGTGCGGCCGATCACCACCGACGGCCGGTCGCTGCCGCCCGCCGCCTGCAGCGCCCTGGCCACCGCGGCTACGTCGTGCCCATCCACCTCGGCCACCTGCCAGCCGAACGCGGCCCACTTGGCCGCCACCGGCTCGATCGTGGTGACCCCGTCTACGGGCCCGTCAACCTGGGAGTTGTTCGCGTCGAGCAGCACGGTCAGGCGGGCCAGCCGGTAGTGCGCCGCGAACATGGCCGCCTCCCACACCTGGCCCTCTTCCAGCTCGCCGTCGCTGACCAGGGCATAGGTCCTGGTGTCCTGGCCGCGCAGCCGGGCGGACAGGGCGAAGCCGGCCGCCGCGGACAGTCCCTGGCCGAGCGAGCCGCACACGTAGTCCAGCACCGGCGTGCGTTCCGAGCCGATCGCCTCCAGCGCCGATCCGTCCTGCCCGTAGGAAGCCAGCGCCTCGCCGGGCAGCAGCCCGGTCTCGGCGGCCGCGGCGTAGAAGCCGATCACGTAGTGGCCGGGGGAGCAGACCATCCGGTCCACCCCGGGCCGGGCCACCGTGAACAGCGCGGCCACTTCCTCGGCCGAGGACAGTGCCTGGCCCAGGTAGCCGAAGCCCTGCGGCGCCACCATCTGCACGGCGCGCAGCCGGATCAGCGTGGCCAGCCGCGCCGGGTCTGGCACCGTCCAGCGGACCCCCGGGTCCGACACGCGCACCTCTGCCCCAAGTGGCATAGCCACATTGTCACTTTGCCTCTCCGGTAGTGTCAACGGCATGACGCAGCAGCGCCGCCCGGACGCGGTGGAGCTGACCGGGATCGGCCCGGTCAGCACGGCCCGCCGGGCCGACTCGGTCGCGGAGCAGATCCGGAACCTGATCATCAGCGAGCAGATCGGCGCGGGCGCCCGGCTGCCGCCCGAGCGCGAGCTGGCGCTGCGGTTCGGGGCCAGCCGGCCGACGGTCAGCCAGGCGCTGCGCAGCCTGTCCCTGATGGGCCTGGTCGAGATCCGGCACGGCTCGGGCGCGTACGTGGTCCGGCGGCCCGAGGTCATGGTGGCCGCGTCGGTCAACCTGATGCTCGACCTGGACACCCAGTCGGCCAGCCACCTCCTGCAGCTCCGGCTGTGGCTGGAGACCATCGGCGTACGGGAGGCCGCGCTGGCCGGCCCGGACCGCGCCGGTATCGAGGCCGCGCTGGGCAAGCTGCATGACGCGGCCGGCAGTACGTCCGAGCTGGTCGCGGCGGACACGGTATTCCACGCCACGGTGGTGCGCGGCGCCGGCAACCCGTACCTGGCCGCGATCTACGAGAGCGTGCACAGCGCGCTGCTGTCCTATCAGCTCAAGAGCTGGGTGGACAGCGAGTCGGTGCCGCCGTGGCTGCGCGGCCCCGGCCCGGCCCAGCACTGGCAGCTGCACGAGCCGATCGCCGCCGCCGTCCTGGCCGGCGACCCCACCGCCGCCGAGGCCGCCGTCGAAGCGCACCACGCCGCCATGCTCAAGCACTTCACCGCCCGCTAGCTAGCGCCCGGCCGAGCCCCCACCCAGCCGCATGAGGCCGACGCGGCCCTGAGCCTGCCTGCGGGCAGGCATTCACACGGGCTGCAGCGGCTGGCGGCCATCGAGGCCACGCGGGGTTCGTTCGCGGCCGCCGCCGCGGCGATCGGCCGGGCCGCTGGAGTTCGGGCTGGAAAGCGCCAGATCGAAGAGCTTGCCCGGGCGGCCGCGGCCGATGTGGACTGCTTCTATGCCCGCGGGCGGCCAGCGCCGGAGCCGGGCCGGGCCAGCGACGTGCTGGTGCTGTCGGCCGACGGCAAGGGCATCATCATGCGGCCTGGCGCGCTGCGCCCCCGCGCCCGCGCCGCCGCCGCCAAAAGCCGCGCCAAGCTGGCAACCCGGCTCACCCGCGGCGAGGTCCGCCACCGTAAGCGGATGGCTGAGGTCGCCACCGTCTATGACATCACTCCCACACCCCGCACCCCAGCGGCCATCATCACCCTGCCGGGCGAGGCTCCACCCCAGCCCGCGGCACCGGGCCCGGCCGCGCGCGGCAAGTGGCTGACCGCCAGCGTCACCGCCGAGATCCGCCAGGTCATCGCAGCGATGTTCGCCGAAGCGTGCCGCCGCGACCCCGGCCACATCCGCCCCTGGGTCGCACTGGTGGACGGCAACCCACACCAGATCCGCCGCATCACCGCCGAAGCCCGCCGCCGCAGCGCCCCAGTCACCATCGTCATCGACTTCATCCACGTGCTGGAATACCTCTGGGACGCCGCCTGGTGCTTCCACCCCGAAGCCGACCCCGCCGCCGAGGCCTGGGTCGCCACCCACGCCCGCGCCATCCTCGCCGGGCAAGCCAGCCACGTGGCCACCGCCATCCGCCACCAAGCCGCCACCACCGCCAGCCTCAGCACCAGCAAACGCGCCACCGCCACCAAGACCGCCCGCTACCTGGACACCAAACAGCCACACCTCAACTACCCGGCCGCGCTGACCGCCGGCTGGCCCATCACCACCGGCGTCATCGAAGGCGCATGCCGGCACCTGGTCAAAGACCGCATGGCTGAATCATTGATGCGCACCGGACCCGCGTGGCTGAAGCATTCATGCGGTTGGGGCTAGAGCATGGTGATGAGCATGTACCCCATGGCGATGCTCATCACGATCTTGCTGCAGTCCGCGAACGTCGCGGCGAGCAGGGGATGCCCGGCCTGGGTGGGCGGCGCTGGGGTCTCGGCGGCGCCCGGCGTACCAGTGGCGTTGGCCGGGCTAGCGGGCGCTGCTGCCGCGACGGTGACCAGGGAGCGGCGCGGGGTCCGGGGTAGGGCGGCCGCGGCTGTTCTGGCCCGGGCGCGGGTGGCCAGCCGGTCGGTGGTCCACAGCAGGTAGCCGAGCATGAATAGGGCCAGGACCAGGGCAAGCGCCGGGAAACTCGGTGCCGCGCCCGGGGCGGCCATCGCGGGCATGGCCATTCCTGGCCCGCCCTGCCTGGCGGGCAGAGCCAGGAGCATGTACAGCATGGCCATGCATTCCACCAGGTGCGGAACGGGGAAGCGGCATTGCCACGGGCGCGGCGCCGTCCGGCCGGTGTGGATGGTGCTAGCAGCGAACCAGGCCGCCGCCGCGCCGAAAACGACGGCCCAGGCGCTGCTGGGCAGCACGCGGAGCTGAGGCAGGAGCATGCCGGCCATGGCCGTGCCCATCAGGGCATGCAGCCCGTCGGCGTCCACCTCGGTCGCCACCCGCAGCACGCGGGAGGCGGCCAGCGCTCGCGGCGTGGCCCGCGGTGAGGATCATGACGGCGGCGAGCACGCCAGCCAGCCACGATGGTCCGGTCATCTCTAGCCACCTCGTGGCGCGGTGCGCGGGGACTGCGTTACCTGCTGGCACATAACATCACGATGGTAGTGGGCTGAAAGGGAGAACGCTAAACCCCCCAGGGGTATAAGGGAAACCCCCCGCAGGTATACGGAAAACCCACACGGGGTATTCCTGGCAATGATAAAGATTACATTTTTGCCACGTTGAGCTGAGGGTTGCTTTCCTGGTGTAGGTTCCCAGGCATGGCGGCCAGTTACCCGGCTGCCGCTCCGCCAACCGCAGGTCCGGCCGCATGTGCCGGTACCGGCGAGGCGTGACGGAATCCGGAATGGCTGGCCGGGCTGGTGCTGGAAGGCAGGATTAGTCAGGTGTCATCTGCGGCGGTCACGGGGGAGGCGTCATCCGCGCCTCTCGAGCTGGAATTTTCGATTACTGGGATGACGTGCGCGTCGTGTGCCGCCCGGGTCGAGAAAAAGCTCAACGCCATTGACGGTGTCACGGCCACGGTGAATTTGGCGACCGAGCGGGCCTTGGTGACGGTACCGGCGGCGCCTACGGTCCAGCAGGTTATCGACGCGGTTGGGCAGGCCGGCTACCAGGCCGAGATGCTTGACGCCGGCGCTGGTGAGGCGGGTGCTGAGCCCGGGGTGGCGGGCGGTACCGGGACGGATGCCGCCCGGGTGGCTGACCTGCGGCGGCGGCTGATCGTGGCGCTGGTGCTTGTTCATCCCGCTCAGTGACCTGTCGGTGCTGTGGTCGCTGTTCCCGTGGTCGCGGTTCCCGGGCTGGCAGTGGGTGCTGATCGTGGTGGCCGCGCCGGTGGTCGGGTGGTGTGCCTGGCCGTTCCATCAGGCCGCGCTGCGCAACGCGCGGCATCGGTCGGTGTCGATGGACACGCTGGTGTCGCTGGGCATCACCGCTTCCTGTGTCTGGTCGCTGTACGCGATGTTCGTGCTGGACCGTGGCCAGGCCGGGCTGAGCGCGGGGTATCTGCTGCTGCACGCGTCCGGCGGCGGCATCTACCTGGAGGTGGCCGCGTCGGTGACCACGTTCCTGCTGGCGGGCCGGCTGTATGAGGCCAGGGCGCGGCGGGACGCCGGGGATGCGATGCGTGAGCTGGCCGCGGCGGGCGCACAGGACGCGTGCGTGCTGGCGCAGGACGGGACCGAGCGACGGGTCCCGGTCGCGGAGCTGCGCGGCGGGGCAGCGGTTCGTGGTCCGGCCGGGGGAGCGGATAGCCGCGGACGGCGAGGTGGAGTTCGGGCAGTCGGCGGTGGACCGCAGCATGATGACCGGCGAGTCGGTGCCCGCCGACGTGGCCGAGGGCGACACGGTGACCGCGGGCACGGTGGTGGTGGCGGGCGGCTGGTGGTGCGCGCGGTCAAGGTGGGCCGCGACACCCAGCTCGCGCACCTGGTCGCCCTGGTGGAGCAGGCGCAGTCGCAGAAGGCTGCGATTCAGCGGCTGGCCGACCGGATCTGCGGGGTGTTCGTTCCGGCGGTGCTGGTGGCGTCCGGCCTGACGCTGGCCGGCTGGCTGCTGGCGGGCAGCCCCGCAGAGCAGGCGTTCAGCGCCGCGCTGGCGGTGCTGATCATCGCCTGCCCGTGCGCGCTGGGCCTGGCCACCCCGGCCGCGCTGATGGTGGCCTGCGGGCGCGGCGCGCGGCTGGGCATCTTCATCAAGCGCTACGAGGCGCTGGAGTCCTCCCGCGCGGTGGACACGGTGCTGCTGGACAAGACCGGGACCGTGACCACCGGGGTGATGGCGGTAACCAGCGTGTCCAGGCGGCGGACGGCGACGAGCCGGGAGGTGCTGCTGCGGCATGGCCGGTGCGGTGGAGCAGGCGTCGGAGCATCCGGTGGCCGCGGCCATCAGCGCCGCGGCGCGGGCGGAGCTGGGGACGCTGCCGCAGGCGGACCGGTTCCTGGCCATGCCCGGGCTGGGCGCCCGCGGGTCGGTGGGCGGCCATGAGGTGATCGTCGGCCGCGAGGACCTGTTCGCCCAGCTGGGCCTGGCGGTCCCGGCGGCCCTGGCGGCCAGTGCCGCCGGTGGGAGCAGGCGGGCGGCACGGCGGTGCTGGCCGGGTGGGACGGCAAGGCGCGCGGGGCGGTCGCGGTCGCCGACACGGTCAAGCCGTCCGCCGCCGCGGCGGTCGCCGCGGCTGCGGCGGTCTGGGCCTGCGCACCGTGCTGCTGACCGGGGACAGCCAGGCCACCGCCCAGGCGGTCGCGGCCCAGGCCGGCACCGATGAGGTGATCGCCGGGGCGCTGCCCGATCACAAGGTCGACGGTGATCCGGGACCTGCAGGCCCGGCGGCACCGGGTGGCCATGGTCGGCGACGGGGTCAACGACGGGCCCGCCCTGGCCGCGGCCGACCTGGGGATCGCCCTGGGCACCGGCACCGACGTGGCCATCAGCGCCGCGGACCTGATCGTGCTGCGGGACGACCTCGGCGCCGTGCCGGACGCGATCAGCCTGGCCCGCGGCCACCCTGGCGGTGATCCGGGGCAACCTGGCCTGGGCGTTCGGGTACAACATCGCGGCCATCCCGCTGGCCGCCGCCGGATTCCTCAACCCGCTGATCGCCGGGGCGGCGATGGCCGCCTCGTCCGCCTTCGTGGTGGCCAACAGCGTGCGGCTGCGCCGGTTCGGGCCTCGCCGCGGCCGGGCCGCAGCAGGCCGAGGCCGCCCGGGCCGAGCCGGGCCCGGACAAGGTTCCCGCGGCGGCACCGAGCCAGCTGACGGCAGGAGCAGGTGAGCGTGATGCCTGGGATGAACTCGGGGATCAACGTCAACGACCCCACCGTGGTCGCCGCGTTCAAGGCCGCGCTGCTGCACCAGGGAATCATCGCGCTGCTGATCTTCGCGCTGCTCGGGCTGGCCTGGATCACCGTGCGGGCCTGGCTGCCCGCCCCGGCCAGCCGCCGCGGGCGGGCAGCGACCGGCCGCTGCCGTGGCCGAGCCGGCCTGGCGGCAGGTGCTGCGGATCGGGTTCGGCCTGCTGTGGGTCTTCGACGGGATCCTGCAGGCCCAGCCGAAGATGGCGGTCGGGCTTCCCTCGCAGGTCATCGAGCCCACCGCGGCCAGTTCGCCGCACTGGGTCCAGCACGTGGTGAACTGGGCCGGGACCACCTGGTCGTATCACCCGATGCAGGCCGGGGCGGCGGCCGTGTGGATCCAGGTCGGGATCGGCATCTGGATGCTCGCCGCACTCCCGTGGCCCGCTGTCCCGGCTGGCCGGGCTGGCCAGCGTCGGCTGGGGCCTGGTGGTCTGGGTCTTCGGCGAGTCGTTCGGCGGGATCTTCGCCCCGGGCCTGACCTGGCTGTTCGGCGCGCCCGGCGCGGTCCTCATCTACGCGTGGCCGGCGCGCTGATCGCGCTGCCCGAGCGGGCCTGGCGCAGCCCGCTGGCTCGGCCGGGGCATCCTGGCCGGGACCGGGCGTGTTCCTGCTCGGCATGGCCGTGCTGCAGGCCTGGCCGGGACGCGGGTTCTGGCAGGGCACCGCGCAGCGCCAGCCGGGCACCCTGGCCGGCATGACCCAGAGCATGGCGCGGACCTCGCAGCCGGGTTTCCTGTCCGCCTGGGTCAACGCGTTCACCAGCTTCGATGAGGCCCACGGCTTCGCGGTCAACCTGTTCGCCGTGGTGGTGCTCGCGGTGATCGGCGCGGCGTTCCTGACCGGCCGGCGGCGGCTGGTCCGCCCCGCGGTCATCGCGTTCACCGTGCTGTGCCTGGCCGACTGGGTGCTGATCGAGGACTTCGGGTTCTTCGGCGGCCTGGGCACCGACCCCAACAGCATGATCCCGTTCGCGCTCCTGGCCATCAGCGGGTACCTCGCCCTCACCCCCGCCCCGGCCACGGCCGCGGCAGACCGGCCACGCGCCGAGGCGACCGCGGCAGCCGGCTAGCCCGGCGGCAGCCCAGCCGGCTAGCCCGGCGGCGAGCTGGCGAGACCGGGTCCGGCCCGCCTCGCGTGCGCCAGGCACTGGCCGCCGCGGCGAGCATCCGCACCGTCGCCTCCGTCGGCGCGGTCGGGCTGATCATCCTCGGCGCGGCGCCGATGGCCGCCGCCCAGGCCAGCCCGAACGCCGACCCGATCCTGGCCGAGGCCATCGCCGGCGTCGACCGCGCCGCTGAACTTCCCGGCCAAGCCCTTCCAGCTCACCGACCAGCACGGCCGGACGGTGAGCCTGGCCAGCCTGCGCGGCAAGGTGGTGCTGCTGACCTTCCTGGACCCGGTGTGCACCAGCGACTGCCCGCTGATCGCCCAGGAGTTCCGCGCAGGCCGGGCAGCTCCTCGGCGCCGACTCGCGGCAGGTCGAACTGGTCGCGGTCGTCGCCAACCCCATCTACCACCAGGTCGCCTACATCCAGGCGTTCGACCGCCAGGAACGCCTGACCCAGGTGCCGAACTGGCTGTACCTGACCGGCAGCGTCCCCCAGCTCCAGCAGGTATGGCGGGACTACGGGATCGCGCGCTGAGATCCTGCCCGCCGGGCTCCATGATCGGCCACCCCGACATCGCCTTCGTCATCGACCGGGCCGGGCGCGTCCGGGAGGAACTCAACACCGACCCGGGGCCCGGGACCACCGCCACCAAGTCGTCGTTCGCCGTCCTGCTCGCCAACGCCGCCCGGCAACGCGCTGAGGTCGTCATGAACCGCCGCACCCGCCTGGTCGCCCTGCTGGCCGCGGCGACGATGCTGGCCGCTGGGCTGCGGCAGCACCGCCGGCCAGGCCGCCGCCCCAGCCTGGCCCGGCCGCGCCGCCGTCCCTGGCCACCTCGCTGGCCACCACCGCCGGGACCTGGGCGGTCGCGGTGATGGGCGGCTCGGCCGCCAACCACAACAACTTCTGGCAGCTGTTCGTCCGCCCCGCCGGGACGGGCACCTGGCGGCTGGCCACTCCGCCCGGCGTGGCCAGCAACGGCGGCCTGGTCCTCGCCGGGCTGTCCGCGGGATCGGTGCTGGCCGGATTCCGGCCCAGCCAGGACCTGACCTACTCCCCGCTCGCCACCACCACGCGACAACGGCACGGCCTGGTCACCCAGCCTGCTCGACGCCGCGCTGGCCGACGTCCCCGGCGCCCTCGCCGCCGACCCAGCCAGCGGCCGCCTGCTGGCCCTGCTCGCCGACGGCACCGCCGACACCTCCGGCCCCGGCGGGACGGCCTGGACCCGGCTGGCCACCCGCCAGGCCTCGCCGCATTCCCCGGCCGGCGCCCGGTGCGGGCCTGGATCGCCTCACCGCCGCCGCGTTCAGCCCATCCGGGCAGCCCATGCTGGCCGCGGGCTGCCACCGTCCCGGTATCGCCGGGATCTTCTCCCACACCGGCGGGTCATGGCAGCTGACCGGGCCCGCCCTGCCTGCCGCGTATGCCCACCAGCCCATCACCGTGCTCCGCCTGACCACTACCGGCGGCAACCACTACCGCGCTGCTCGCCGCCGGAAACGCGCCCGGCGACGCGCCTGCTGGCCGCCTGGTCCACCGACGGCGGCAGGCACTGGACACTGTCGCCCGCCCTGCCCCTGAACCACGTCACGCTCACCGCGGCGTCCTCCGGGCCAGGCGGCAGCCTGGCGATCGTCCTGAGCGACCGCCACGCCATGACCGTCACCAGCGGCGCGGGCTCATGGCAGGCGCTGCCCGTCCTTCCCGCCGGGACCGCGACACTCGCAGCGGGCCCATCCGGCGGGTGGAACGCCCTCGCCGTCCACCGCAGCCAGCTCACCATCTGGCAGGCCGCCCCGGGCGCCCGCTCGTGGTCCAGCGAGCAAGTGATCAAGGTTCCTGTCCCGTACGGATCATCCGGCTAGCGGACTAGGTCGCTGAACGATAGTTTTGCCCTGGTATTACAGAGGCACTACAGTAGAGATATTGACCTGGATTTATCGCTCAGTCGATGGCGCGTGAACTGGGGGGAATCACGCCATGAAGCATCCGGGCCTGATCGTCGTTGCGGCGTGCCTATTCTGGCTCTCCGCCGTACTCTATCGCCATTTCATCAGGCACGTGGCGGACGGGGGCCACTACACATTTATCACGGTGCGCGGGGCGGCCCAGGGGACACATGAAACCCTTGGTGGCGGCAACATATGGGAAATAAGCAGCTTCTTTTTCGTCGCCGCGGCCGGGGCAATTTGCCTGCTGCTCGCATTCGTTGATTTCGGCCGTAATAAGCGCCAGAATTAAGGCCGTGACCACTGGACCTGCTGAGCGGCCCGTCGCGCTGGTAACGGGAGCTGGCCGGCGATGCGGGATCGCCACGGCGGTCGCGCGGCGTCTGGCCGAGACGGGCTGGGACGTGGCCTTCACCCACCGGGATGAGTGAGCCACTGAAAGCCGAGCTGACCGCGGCCACCCCGCTCGGGCGGCTGGGCCAGCCACGCGACGCCGCCAACGTGGTCGCGTTCCTATGCTCCCCGGACGGCGGCTGGATCAATGGGCAGCTGATTCACAGCGACGGCGGCCTGGGCAGCTGACGCAACTGGCGCTGGGCGCGAGACCAGGCCACCGCGCACCGTGACAGCCGCAATGGCGGCCAGCAGCGGACCCGGGTCTGGCAGGTACATGAGCACGCCGTGGCACAGCACCGCGTCGGACCCTTCCGGTTCGGAGAGTTCCGCCGCCCGCAGGGCGTCGCCCGGACCAGGCGGACGGTCTTGCACCTCCGGCGGCTCGGCACGCAAGGACCTGCCCAGGTCGGCCAGCAACACCGCCGAGCTGTCCAGGCCGGTTACCAGATGGCCGCGCCGGGCCAGCGAACGTGCCGGGCACCGCATTCCTCCCGGTCTCGCGCCTGGCCGCCAAGCCGGAACCAGGTTATGAGCCGAGGTCACGCGGGGCGACGGCTAGCCCGGCGGCGCTCGCGCCGGCCCGCAGGCGCCGGTCCCAGGCGGCGAGGATCAGGCCAGGGATGCTGAGCGCGAGCGCGCTGGCCAGGTGGACGGCATCAGCCCCGCGCAGTCCGTACTGGGCGGCGAGCTGGCCGGCCTGCCGCTCTACCGGCCGGGTCAGTTCCACCGGGCGAGTGGCTGGCCAGAACTCCTCCCAAGCCTGCTCGGCAGCGGCCAGGCCGTCGCTGTCCAGGTCGTGGTTACGCCCGGCGGCGGCCAGGGCGGCCCGGACCTCGGGATAGGCCAGCCGGCTGGCCACGGCCGCGTCGCACCCATCCCACAGCTCGGCCGCCAGGTCGCTGCCTTCTTCCTGGACCAGCAGTTTCACGAGGGCACTGGAGTCGAAGTAGACGACCGCCACCGGTGGTCAGTCCCGCTGTTCGCTGACCAGGCCGGCGACCGGACGGCGCGGGCGTGGGCGCTGCCGCCCAGACGCGACCGGTCGCTGGGCCAGATCGGGCCGCCCAATGACACCTTCGTTGGTCAGGCGCTCGATCGCGCTGGTGGTGTCGAGCCCGAGCAGCCGGGCGACCGGGAGGCCACGGTCAGTAATGATGATCTCGGTCCCTTCACGGGCTCGTTCCAGCCACATACTCAGGTGCGCCCGAAGGTCAGTGATCGCAACATCCATATCATGAACTGTACATTAAGAACCTTGACGACTTGTACAGCTAGTGCTAGGCGTGCTGGCGGGCACGGGTCTGGGCGGCGAGGGTGTCCAGGAGGAGCCAGGGGCTGACGGTGGGGTCGCGGGCCAGGCGGCGCAGCCAGTCGCCGGCCGCGCGGGCGTCCTGGTCGGCGAGCTGGGTGAACTGCCGGGCCAGGTGCTGGTGGCGGGTCAGCGTGCGGGGGTCGGTGCGGGCCGGGAACGGGACGGTGTGGGCTGGGCGCTGTCCGGTCGGGGGAGTGTCGTCGCGGCCGTCGGCCAGGTAGAGCGGGGAGACCTTGAGCACGTCGGCCAGGGCGACAACGTCGCCGACCCGGGTCAGTTCGCGCTGGCCGGTTTCGATCATGGATACGTAGGCGGGGGAGATGCAGGCCAGGCCGGCCAGGGTGGTCTGGGTCAGGCCGCGGCGCAGCCGGGCGGTGCGCAGCCGGACCCCGGCGTCATCGCGCGTCGGGTCGAGGCGCTTGGTCACCGGTCCGGGTCCAGATCGAGCTCGTACCAGACGGTCCAGCCGTGCGGCTGTGGCCTTCACATCCCCAGCGGGCCGCGAGTTCGCCGACGATCAGTAACCCGCGGCCGCTGGGGTCGTCCGGGCTGGGCGGGGTGGACGGGTGCCAGGGGCCGCCCTGATCGTCAGACTTCCACCCGCAGCCGCGAGCCGTCGAGCTGGACCCGGACGGTGAACGAGCCGCCCGGCTCGCGGGACCGGCTGTGCACGATCGCGTTCGAGACCAGTTCGGACAGGCAGAGCACGGCATCGTCGGCGGCCGGGCCGGCATCGACAGGCGGCCAGGAACCGCCGCACCCCGGCGACCTCAGCGGGGACGGCCGGATACGTCCGGGCCCAGGTGATCACCGGCGCGGCGGTGTGGGCGGCACGGACGGTCGGCGGCATCGGCGGGCTCCTCAGGTCACGGATCAGCACGGCTCGCCTACAGCCTGTCGGCGTGGCGATACGCTGGGCTAGAGATCAGGTACCGCCCCGTAGGGTGTCGGCAGCCCGCCATACCCTGTCGTCAGGTTCCGCTGGGCTGTCAGAAGTGGATGTGAGCTGGGATGCCGCAGACCCGAGTTCTCGACCCAGGGGCCAGCCTGCTGGCGTTCTTCGGCGCGGAGTTACGCCGCCGCCGGACGGCGGCCGGGATGTCCCAGGATCAGTTAGGCCAGGCGATCACGTACTCGGCCGCGCTGGTCGGCCGGGTCGAGGTCGGCGAGCGGATGCCCAGCCCGGACCTGGCCCGGCGCTGCGACGACGCGCTGGCCACCGGCGGGCTGTTCGCGCACCTGCGCCAGTCCATGGACAGCGACATGCACGCCTACCCGGCCTGGTTCCGCGAGTTCGTCGAACGGGAGCGGGAAGCGACCAGCATCCGGGAGTTCAGCGCGCTGGCCATTCCTGGGCTGCTGCAACCGAGGATTATGCCCGGGCGCTGTTCCGGGCGGGCAGGCCGGCCGACAGCGACGAGGAGATCAGCCGCATGTCGCGGCGCGCTGGAACGCCAGCGGATCTCGACGAGCCAAGCCGCCGATGCTCTGGGTCGTCGTGGACGAGGGCGTGCTGCGCCGTCCGGTTGGCGGTGCAGCGGTATTCCGCGCTCAACTCGCTCATCTGGCTGAAGTCGGCCGGCATCCCGGAGTGATGTTGCAGGTCATGCCGTTCTCAGCCGGGGCGCACGCCGGCTTGCTGGGCGAGTTCATTTGCTTGGTTTCGCCGGCGGGCGCGATATTGGTTACACGGAGTCAGTGGAGAGTGCCCGGCTGATCGAGCAGGCGGATGAGGTCGCGGCCTTTAACCTGGCATTCGACATGATCCGCGCCGTGGCCCTGTCGCCGGAGGCATCACTGGACTTCATAGTCCGAGCAGAGGGAGACGTCAGCCGTGGACCTGACCACGGCCAAATGGTGCAAGAGCAGTCACAGCAACGCGAACGGTGGACAGTGCGTGGAAGTCGCGCGGAATCTGCCGGGTGTGGTTGCGGTGCGGGACTCCAAGGACCCCGAGGGGCCGAAGCTGATCTTCGAGCCCGACGCAGTGGGCTCGCGTTCACCAGGGCGTCAAGGCTGGTGAGTTCGACCTGGCGTGAGCCCGACGGCAAGGGAGAGGGTCGATCATGGACTTGACCAGGGCTAATGGTGCAAGAGCAGTTACAGCAACGGCAATGGTGGGGCAGTGCGTGGAGGTCGCGCGGAATCTGGCGGGTGTGGTCGCGGTGCGGGACTCCAAGGACCCGGAGGGGCCGGAGCTGACCTTCGAGGCTGGGGAGTGGGCCGCGTTCGCCAGCGGCGTCAAGGCTGGTTCGTTCCGCCTCGGGTGAGGTCGTTGGCCGCGCACTGCAGTTCGCCGAGCAGTCCGGTCGGCATGTCCAGGCCGCGGGCGGCGGTGCCCAGGGCCCACCAGGTGCCTGGTTCGGTCCCGGGGACCGCGATGCTGGCGCAGCACACGTCGTCGCGGAACTGGCCGAACTCCACGGCGGGGGCGCCTGGGCTGAGCTCAGCCAGTTCGGTCTCGATCTGCTCAGCCTCGGTCACCGTGTTCGGGGTGAACGGCCGCATGCCCTGCTCGGCCAGCAGCGTGCGGCGGTCCCGCGGGGGCAGCGTGCTGAGCAGCGCCTTGCCGACCGCGGTCGCGTGCGCGGCCGCGTCCAGCCCAGGCTGCAGGTCCTCCAGCCACGGTGACTGGTCGCCTTCCTCCAGGTCCACCACCACCAGCCGCTGGCCGGTGATGCAGGCCAGGTAGGCGCTGTGCCCGGTGGTCTCGGCCAGCTGGCGTAGGACCGCCCGGGCCTGCGGCGGTCGGCGCAGCGAGTTCATCAGGTCGTGGAACCGCTCGGCCAGGCCGGGGCCGGCCACGTAGTCGCCGCTGGGCAGCCGGACCAGGTAACCCTCGTAACACAGCGTCCGGACCAAGTGGTACGCGGTGGACACATGCAGCCTGCAGCGCCGGGCAATGGCCTTGACCGGCAGTGGCCGGTCCGACCGGGACACTTCTTCCATGATCCGCAGAGCCCGGGACACGCTTCGAATCAGGTCACCGGGCTCGGCGTCGTGACCTGCGTCATGCACGTTCCCCAGCATGCCGCGCATATCGCCTGGGGGGAAGCGGCACACCGGGTGCGGATGCGTGGTTTGTCCGCGCGCTGGTGGACGGCGAGTGCATATGCACTGGCGTTCAGTAAATGAAATTTCGGGGGTGTCGGTACGGTCTGTACTGGTCAACCATTGGCTCCATGCCGGGTGTGCCGCAGTGGGCCGAGGATGCGCTGAGCGAGGTGTACGACCCGTGCTGCGCGGAGAAGGGCATCTCGGTGGTGGACATGGGCCTGGTGCGCTCGGTGCGGCAGGCCGGCGGGCAGGTCCGGGTCGAGTTGCTGCTGACGTCGGGCTGGTGCCCGTTCGCGGCCCGGGTGCTCACCGAGGTGCAGCAGCGGATCGAGGCCCAGCCCGGGGTGGACCGCGCCGAGGTGGCCATCGTCTGGGACGAGGCGTGGACCACCGACCGGCTGTCCGAGCGGGCCGCCCGGCTGCTCCGCTTCCTGCCGCCGCCCGCCGAGGTGGCCGAGCGGGACGCGTACCTGGCGGCCCATCAGCCCGGGAGGGGTGACCAGCGTGATCGATGACGTGTTCGTGTTCGACGGCGTCGCGCACATGTTCAACTTCGACCCGAAGAACGCGTTCGGGCCGCCTGGCTTGATGTTCGACAACCACCTGTACGCGTTCCACAACGTGCTGACCCCGGACGACCAGCCGCACCTGCCGCCTGAGGAGTTCCTCCGGCAGTGGACGGTCGGCGACATCCGGCACATGGTCTACGACGAGTCGGACACCGACATGCTGGTGGCCATGCCGCTGCCGCTGACCGACCTGTTCAAGGACGGCCTGTCCCCGTGGCAGGAATGCGCCGAGCTGGCCAGCCGGGACCCGGACCGGACCATCTTCTGGGGGTCGGTGAACCCGCTGGAGGGCCGCGCGGCGCTGGACCTGATGGAGCGGCAGGTCGGCGAGTTCGGCGCGAAGGCGTTCAAGTTCTACAACGTGCGTTACGACTACGGGAAACCCTTCCCGTGGCGGATGGACGACCCGCAGATCGCGTTCCCGGTGTTCGAGAAGGCCCAGGAACTCGGGGTCAACCTGATCGGCGTGCACAAAGGTGTGCCGCTCGGCCCGCAGCCGATCGAGGCCACCCAGACCTGGGACATGGACGGCGCGGCGGCCAACTTCCCGGACATCAACTTCGTCATCTTCCATGTCGGGCTGCCGTTCATCGACGAGACCTGCTGGCAGCTCATCCGCTACCCGAACCTGTACGCGTCGATAGCCGCGACCATGAACTTCCTGGTCCGGTCGCCGCGGATGTTCGCCGAGATCATCGGGAAGCTGCTGTTCTGGTGCGGCGAAGACAAGATCGTTTACGGCTCGGAGGCGCCGATCTTCCATCCGCAGTGGGCGCTGCGCGCGTTCATGGACTTCCAGATCCCGCAGGACCTGTGCGACGGCTACGGGTATCCGCAGCTCACCGACCAGGCCAAGCGGAAGATCCTGGGTGAGAACCTGCTCCGGCTGCATGGCATGGACGTGGCCCAGACCACGTCGCGGCTGGGGCGGCAGCGGGGCTGAAGGGGGGCGTCCCGCTGAGGAGGGGGCCGGTCCGCTGTGTTGGCCGGGGCGTGGCCCAGGCAGATGTCTTTCGCGAGACACTGCCTAGGTGACTACCTCGGCCAATGCAGCGGGACGGGCCGGTTACCGGCGCAGCGCCGGCTCGCCGCGGGGTGAGGCCCGGCGGCGCGAGCTGCTCGACCGGGTGACCGACGATCTCGCGGTCAACGGCCTGGTGGACTTCTCGCTGCGCCGGGCCGCCCGGGCGGCCGGCACCACGCACAAGGTGCTGCTCTACTACTTCGACGGGGCCGACGACCTGCTCGCGCAGGCCGTGTTCCAGTTGCGCGAACGGCGGATCGCGACGGGGCTGGGCGCGGCGGTCGCCGGTCCTGCGGGCCGGCCGCTGGCCGAGCGGGTGCGGGCCATCTGGCCGGCTCTGACCGGGGAGCAGTCCCGGGTGCTGGAGCAGGCCATGGGGCTGGTCATGTACGACCCGGCCCGGTATGCCGGGCTGGGCGCGCAGGCGTCGGGGCAGTACCTGCCCGGGCTGGTGGCGTTGTGCCCGGCGGGCTGGCCGGAGCGGCGCAAGCTGGAGGTGGCCGAGATGGTCCTGGCCGCGCTGCGCGGGCTGCTGATCGAGTGGTACACCAGCGGGGATGCCGAGGGGGTGTCGGCCGGGCTGGAGGCGCTGGCCCGGGCGCTGGAGCGCGAGGAGGCGGCCGGCGAGGCCTGCCCGCTGATCAGCTCGCCGGCCACCCAGCGGGCGACGTTGCCGGGATAGGGGCCGGCAGGCCCAGCACGAGGTGCCGGAAGCCTTGGTCGGTGGCTTTGGCGATCGTGGCTCTGGTGCTGCCGGGGTCGTCGTAGGAGACCGGCAGCACCAGGGACCGGGTGATCGAGGCGGGGTCGCGGCCGATCTCTTCGCACAGCCGGTCCAGCACCGCACCGCGCCGCAGCGCGGCGTCGAGGTCGCCGCCGGGGAAGTTCCACACGTCGGCGTGCTCGGCCACCACCCGCAGCGTCGCGGTGGCCTGCCCGCCGATGGTGATCGGCGGGTGTGGGCGCTGCACGGGCTTGGGGTTGCCGAACGCGCCGGTGAGCTGGAGGTAGCGGCCGTCGAAGTCGAAGGGCTTGTCCTCGGTCCACAGCCGCCGGATGACCGTGCACGCCTCGGCCAGGCTGCCGACCGCGTAGGCCGAGTCGTGGAATGGCAGGCCATTGGCGGCGTACTCCCGCTGGGCTATGGGGTGACCGGGCCGTGAGCCCGCGCCGATGCCGAATTCGAGCCGCCCGCCCGAGACCACGTCGACGGTCGCGGCGATCTTGGCCAGCACGCGCCGGCGGCCGGAACCGGTTGCTGGTCACCAGCAGGCCGAGGCGCAGCCGTTCGGTCTGCCCGGCCAGCGCGGACAGCAGCGTCCAGCCCTCGAAGATCGGTCCCATGGGATCGCCGGCGATCGGCATCAGGTGGTCGAACAGCCAGGCGTGCTCGATCTCCGGGATCGTGTCCGCCTCCCGCCAGACCCGCAGGATGTCGTGGTAGCTGACCTGCTGCGGGGCCGTCGCGATCCCGAACCGGCACGTGCATGAGGTGTCTCCCGCTGTGGCACGTATAGAAAACGGAACATTGCTCCGCTCAATATACGGAGCACTGTTCCGCTTTGGCAAGTGAGCTGACGGAGGGGATCGGCGCGATGTCCGGCGACGATGGGCGGGCGGGATATGCCACCGGTTAAGCGGGCCGATGCCCGGCGTAACGAGCAGGCGCTGCTGGATACCGCCGCCGCCGTGTTCGTCCGCTCCGGCGTGGACGCGCCGGTACGCGACATCGCGGCGGCGGCGGGCGTCGGGATGGGCACGATCTACCGCCACTTCCCGACGCGGGCCGACCTGATCATCGCCGTGTACCGGCATCAGGTGAAGCGTGCGCCGAAGCCGGCCCGGCCCTGCTGGCGGGCGGTGCTGGGCCGTATGCGGCGCTGGCGCGGTGGGCCGATCTGTTCGTCGACTTCCTGGTCACCAAGCACGGGCTGGCCGCGGCGCTGCAGTCGGATCGCGCCCGGTTCGAGACGCTGCATGCTTACTTTCTCGACCGCCTCGTGCCGGTGTGCGCCCAGCTGCTGGACGCCGCGGCCGCGGCCGGCGAGATCCGCGCCGATGTCGATGCCTACGGACTGCTGTTCGGCATCGGCAACCTGTGCGCCGGCGCCGGCGGTGACCCGCGCTACGACGCGCGCCGCATGGCCGGACTGCTCATCGCCGGGCTGCGCCGCTAGCGCCCGGCCGCCCCATCGGCCTCGCGCTCCCCGCCGCCCCGGGGCCTCGCGCTCCCGCGCCCCCCGGGGCCTCGCGCTCCCCGTCGGTCGCCACCCCTTGCCGGAATGTGAACCACGTGGTTCACTTGAGCGAAGCGGGTGAATGGGGGCAGCCATGGAGCAAGCCAAGGTCCGCGCGGCGCGGCAGACCGTCGAGTTGTCCGCGGGCACGATCGAGTACACCGACACTGGGCACGGGCCCACGCTCGTGCTGCTGCACGGGCTGCTGATGGACGGCTCGCTGTGGGACGGGGTGGTCGCGGAGCTGTCCGGCGAGTTCCGCTGCGTGGTCCCGGCGCTGCCGCTGGGCGCGCACCGCCTCGGCATGCGGGACGGCGCGGACCTGTCGCTGCCGGGCATCGCCCGGCTGGCCGCGGAGTTCCTGGACCGGCTCGACCTGCACGACGTGACCCTGATCGGCAACGACACCGGCGGGGCGCTGGTCCAGCTGCTGATGGCGGATGGCGCTGACCGGGTGGGCCGGGCCGTGCTGGTGTCCTGCGACGCGTTCGACAACTTCCCGCCCGGGCTGACCGGCAAGACGCTGGTGCTCACCGGCAAGCTGCCGCCGCGGCTGTTCGGGCTGTTCATGCAGCAGATGCGGGTCAGGCTGGTGCGGCGGCTGCCGATCGCGTTCGGCTGGCTGACCCGGCGCGGGGACGCGGTCACCGCCCGCTGGATGCGGCCGGTGCTGACCCAGCCGGAGATCCGCCGGGACACCGTGCGAGTGCTGCGTGCGGTAGGCGCCGACCGTCATCTCCTGGTCCGGACGGCGCAGCGGCTGCCGTCGTTCACCCGGCCCGTGCTGGTCGTGTGGGCCAGCGGGGACCGGGTCATGCCGCCCGAGCACGGGCGGCGGCTGGCCGGGCTGCTGCCGGCCGGACGGCTGGCCCAGGTGGCCGACAGCTACACGCTGATCCCGCTCGACCAGCCGGGGGAGCTGGCCCGCCTCATCCGCGGTTTCGCGGCGTAGCCCGGGACCGGCGGGTCAAGGCCGGCTCGCGCGACCACCGGCCCGTGCGACTACTGGCTCGCGCGATCACTGGCCGGGTACGGCTTGCCGCGCGCGGGTCTGGCATGTACTTTCTTACTGGAAAGTACATGCCAGAGGAGCCTCAATGCGCGATGTGGCAAGAGACCCGGCAGCGCTGGAGCGGCTGCGGGTGCAGCGGGGCCGTCTGGCGGACCGGATGCGGCCACCGTGGTGGTACCTGACCGGGATCGGCATCCTGTGGGCACTGACCTTCGCGGCCCCCTTCAGCTCGCGGTACCTTCCTCATGGGGTTCGCACCTGGCCCATCCTGCTCGCCGTACTGGCGCTGGCCTGCCTGCTGCAGTGGGGCCTGACCCGGGCCACCGGCATAGCGGTGGCCACCGGATCGCTCCGCTATCCCTCGGGCCGTCCCGCGGAGATCGCGATTATCGTGGTGGCCGCCGCCGCCATCGTGACCGAGTTTTTCCTGATCGATCGCGGCCTGCTCGTGGCCGCGATCGCAGTCGCGACGCTGGGGGTCGCGGCGGAGGTGCCCCTCCAACAGGCCCACCTGCGGGGGATCCGCCAGGACCTGCGAGCCGGCGGAGGGGCGGCGTGACCGCCCAGCCCGACCCGCTCATTCACCCGATCACCCGGTTGTCGATCTGCGGGCTGCTGGCCGCCGGCGCGGACTGGGTCGAGTTCGCCGCGCTGCGTGATGCGGCCGGGATCAGCGACTCGGTGCTGTCGAAACAGTCCCGCGTGCTCGAAGACGCCGGGTACGTGGAAGTCCGCAAGGGCGCGGTCGGCCGGCGGCCGCGCACGTGGTTCCGGCTCACCGCGGAAGGCCGCCAGGCGCTGCAGGGTCATCTGGCCTGGCTGGCGCAACTGGAGGAGGCGGTCTCCGCCAGCGCCCGGGATGCGCGGCAGGCCAGGCCCGTCCCCGGTGATCGCGACCAGCCGCGCCGCGTACTGCCACCCCTGCTGGGCAGCAGCTGAGCTGGTTGTGACCCCCACGCAAGCAGGCGTTTCTTAGCCAGCCACGTGCCGTGGCAGGTACTGGTTCGGCTCAAAGAGCATCAGCGCGGTGCGTTGTGCCTCGCCGACGAGGCACAACGCACCGCGCTCATTGGTTTGGCGGTTCGGGGCGGTTCGCGGCGGGGCATAACCTGAGCGCGATGCGCCCGTTGCTCACTGTTCTCGCGCTGGCCGGCCTGTTCACCGCGGCGGTCACTGGCTGCACGGCGTCCGCTGGCCGGCTGTCCGGCGCCGAGCAGCAGGCCCCGCCAGCCACCTACTACCTGGCGCTGGGTGACTCGCTGTCGCAAGGGGTGCAGCCGGGCCCGTCCGGGGTCAGTGAGCCGACCCAGGACGGCTACGCCGACCAGCTGTACGCGACCCTGCACCGCAGCCAGCCCGGGCTGCGCCTAGTCAAGCTGGGCTGCCCGGGGGAGACCACCGGCTCGATGATCCACGGCGGCGTCTGCCACTACCGGGGCGGCGCACAGCTCGCCGCGGCGGCCAGCTTCCTCCGCGCGCACCGCGGCCACGTCTCGCTGATCACCCTGGACATCGGGGCCAACGACCCGTACTCCTGCATCCTCAAGCCGTCGCTGACCAAGCTGGCCAGCTGCGTGGCCAGCTTCATCCCGGAGGCCAGCCGGAACCTGAACACGATCCTGACCCGGATCCACCAGGCCAGCCCGGGCACCAAGATCGTGGCGATGAACTACTACCTGCCCACGCTGGCCGAATGGCGGCACGGCTGGGTTGGCGAGATGATCGCCCGGGCCGCCGAGCTGGCCGCGGACGGGTACAACACGCTGCTGGCCAAGGTGTACCAGGCCCACGGCGTGCGGGTGGCCAACGTGTTCAGCGCGTTCCACTCCTCGGACTTCGGCTCCGACGTGACCGTGGCCGGGTACGGCTCGCTGCCCCGCAACGTCGCCGCGATCTGCCAGTGGACCTGGGAGTGCGCGGACGCCCCGCGCGGCCCCAACGAGCACGCCAACCAGACCGGTTACCGGGTGATCGCGCAGGCGTTCCTGCTCGCCGGGGCGCGCTGAGCGGCTGGCTACAAAACGGGTCAGTGCCGGCGGCCGGGCTGGATGCTCAGCGGGGTGACCGCGGGATGCCAGCCAGGCCCAGGCGTGGCTGCCTGGCGTTCACCGGGCCCGCCGACCACCAGCTGGGTTCGCACGGCTGCAGCTGCGCCCCGGCGCCGAGGTTCAGCGCGGTCGTGGCGCGCCCCGGGCCGGTCAGGCTGCTCCCCAGTACGCACGCACCCTGATTCTGCGCTGACCCACCGTTAACGCTGAGGTCCCACACCACGAACGTGGTGGACGCGTACGGCGAATCCACCGTGCCGGAGAACGCGATCTGCCCGGCCGGGGCGGTGCTGCCCGTACCAAGAGTCACCTGGAGCGTGCCTGACCCGTTGACGCCCTCGTCCGAGCTGATCGAGTCGGCGAGATCGCCGAACGCGGGCGCGCTGCGCTGGGATACCGGCAGGGCGATCTGGCGCTCCTCCTCGGTGAGGAACCGGGAGACCGTGGTAAGCACCTGCATCCGGTACTGGGCCTGGGCCGCGCTGCGCTGATCGCGGACATGCTCGGCGAAGGCACCGAGGATGAGTCCGCCGCAGACGGCCAGCGCCGTCACCACCCACCATGAGCCCCGGGGGCGGCTGGCCACCGCCGCGGCCGCGCCGTCTGTGCCGGGGACCTGGACTCGGCATCCGCGGCTGGGCTGGCCGTCTCATTCTCCACACCCAGATTGTGTCCCAGAAACGCCCAACTGCGCCTGGAGTACCGCAGTTGCTACTAGGCCGCCGAATGATCTCATGAGATGGGCCGCGGATCCGAGATCAGACGGCGCAGCGGCAACGTTAAGCTCCAGGCTAGGTGCGCGAATGATCCTGCTCGGTTCCACGAAGATCCCCATACCGCGGCACACGGAGATCGGCGAGCGTACGACCGAGGCCAAGGTGCCAGGGGAAAGGGCTGGTGGCGGACATGAAGACCTATCGCGCCGAAATCGAGCGCGACGGCCGGTTCTGGCGCGTCCGAGTTCCCGACATCGACCGGTCCACTCAGGCCCGGAGTCTGAGCGAGGCCGAAGCCATGGTGAGGGATCTTGTCGCCATCATGACCGACGTCCCGCAGAACTCCTTCGATGTGGAAATGAAGATCATCCTTCCGGACGACGTGCAACTCGAGCTCGATCAGTCGGTGGCCCTTCGTGAGCAGGCTAAGCGCAGCCAGGCCGAAGCGGCCCGGCTGGCCCGGGACGCGGCTCACCGGCTGCGTGCACTGGGACTGTCGCTCCGCGATATCGGGCAGGCCCTCGGGGTCACCTTTCAGCGGGCCAAGCAGCTCGTTGACGAAGCCGCTCAGTCCGGCCAGCGGGAAGGATGAGGCGGCGGCTCAGCGGCCGGGGCCTTCGCTTTCCGGGCCGGCGCGGGCTGCAGCTTGAACACCGGGTTCTCGATCAGCCCGAACACGTCGCCGCCCGGGCTGCGGAACGTACCGAGCTTGATGCCGTCGCCGACTTCCTCGACGGCGGCCACGACGACCGCGCCCTGCGCGATCAGCCGCTCAGCCTCGGCCGCGACGTCCCGTACGCCCCAGTAGGTGCTGGGCCGGCCGCCGGGTCACCGGCCGGGTTGAGGCCAAGCTCGTAGCCGCCCGGGTTGAAGCCAACATAGAACGGCTCGTCGAAGTATGGCTCGATGCCGAGCGCCTCCGTCCACCAGGCCTTGCTCGCGGCCAGGTCAGGGGCGGGGTACACGATGGTGCGAAGTCCGAGGAACACTGTCGTCCTCCCGTGGATGTGCGCTGAGACCGCCAGCTAACCAGGGCCTGGCCAGACCCGTCTTGCACGAATCAGACACCGGTCATGACGGCCGCCCGCCGAACTCCCAGTTGTGCACTTCGATGCCGGCGTACCCGCCGGGCGTGAGACGGCCCGCGCCGCATCCGGGTCCTGAGCCCGGATCAGGACCGCCGTACCCAGCCAGGCGGCGCCGTCGTCGGACAGCAGCGGCCCGTACGCGATCAGCTCATCCCGGTCCGGCGGGACGGCCAGGTCCGCGGCCGAACCGTCGCCCAGGCGTCGCTGGCGGATTTCCGGCGGGCGGTGGCCGCGTTGATCTCCCTGCTAGTTCCAGCGGCGCGCGTTGGTGTCGTCCAGCGAGCCCGGCTGGCTGGGGAGGACGCAGAACAGCAGCCCGGCTGGATCACGCATCACCCACCAGCCGTGCACATGCTGGACCTGCTCGGCGCCGAGCTTCTCCAGCCGGGCCACCTCGGCATCGAGGTCGTCGGTGTGGATGTCCAGGTGCACCCGGCCCGGCCCGTCGTCCAGCCGCTGGACCAGCAGGTAGAGGTCCGAGCCAGGCAGTTCGCCGCCGTGGTACTCGGGATGCCGGTCGAACCGGCCCAGCGGCGACCCGGTGGCCGCGCTCCAGAACGCCAGCTCGCGATCATGCTCGTCGGCCGGCACGTCAACAACGATCTTTAGGACCCGGCTGTAGTGCGCCACCCGGCAAACCTACGCGATCCCGGCGCCGGTGTGCTGGCTGGTCAGGACCAACGGCCCGGCAGGCCGGCCGGTCGGCCCTACCAGCACCCGGGCGGCCGTCGCAGGCTGGGGACCAGGGTGAGTGCGATGAACGAAAGACTTCCACTCAGTTATCCAGCCGCCGGGTGGGCGCTGGCCGGCTGCGTGCTGCGCACCGGGCGGCTGCTGGCCGGGCACCGGCTTCATCTGCCCGGCCGGGATGCGCCGGATGGGCACGTGGGCCTGCGGCTGCGCTTCGCCGACGGGTCCACCGGCCGGGTGTACCGGGAGACCGTGGCCGACCACGGCCCGGTCCGCGAGCCCTGCGTGCTGGTCGTCGAGTTCCGGCTGCGCGGCGTGCGCGGCTGGGGGCACGCCGCGTTCCGCCGGGGGAGCCTGCTGAACACGCCGCTGTTCGCCGGCTTCCCGGGGTTCGTGTCCAAGCTGTGGCTGGCCCACGACGAGCAGGGCCGGTACCGGGGCCTGTACCAGTGGGACGGCGCCCGGCGGGCCGACCATTACGCGCGTGCCCTGTGGCGGGTGCTCGCGCTGGTGTCGGTGCCCGGCTCGATCCACTACATCGTGCTGCCCGGGCTGGACCGCGCCGATGTGCTGGCCCGGGCGGAACTGCTGGACCCGGCGCCGGCCGCCGCCCAGCCGTGCGACGCGGCGGCTTGGTGGCGGCTGGCCGGGGTGGCCTGACCGGTCCGCGCCCTTCACCGCGCGCTCGCATCCGTGAGTCCCTAGCCCGGCTGCCCAGTCCCGCCGGACGTGGCCTGAATTTGCCGGACAAATACGGTTGGGGATGCCTAACCGGCCCGTTCCTCCGCATTGCTGACAACGGTGTTTGCCGCTAACCCGGGGTGGCGAAAAAACTGCTGTGGACGGGAACGGGGGAATGGTGAGAAAACATGCGGGGGGCCGGGCCCGGAGTGCTTTGGGTGCCGTGGTGATCGTGGCGGCTGCGGGGGTGGCTGGGTGTGGGGTGTTCCAGACCGATCCGCCCACGCTGTCGGGGATGCAGCATCAGATCACGACTGGTGAGCAGATCAGCGCGGCCACGCAGGCGGAGGCGGCCCAGGCGGCGGCGGCTGAGGCGGCCCGGCTGCGGGGCGGGGTTGCGGCCGGGGCGCAGCCGTTCGCCACCGATCACCGGATCACTGGTGACCAGGTGGTCGCGATCGGGGATTCGGTGATGGCGGCCAGCGCGCTGGCGCTGGCTGATGCGATACCCGGCATCTATATCGACGCCAAGCCGGACCGTGAGATGCCGGCCGGGCTGGCCATTTTGCGTCACCTGGCGGCCACTGGGCGGCTGCGGCCGGTGCTGGTGCTCGGGCTGGGCACCAACTATCTCGTGACCGCCGCGCAGTTGCGCCAGGTAATGCAGATCCTCGGCCCGGACCGCAAGCTGGTGCTGATCAACACCTATGTGCCGGACTCGTGGAGCAAGCAGGTAGACGCGACCGACGCGGCGTTCGCCGCGGCGCATCCCAGCATCGTGCTGGCCAACTGGTACAACACCATCCGCAACCGGATGTACCTGCTGTGGCCCGACCACATCCACCCCGAGATCCCCGGCACCAAGGTCTACGCCCACATGGTCGCCCGCGCCGTCCAGGCCACCCGGCACACACCAGACGCCTGACGGGCACCCCAGACCGGCCCGGGTACAGTGCCCGGATGCGCACCGCTTTCACCGACCTGGTCGGCGTTCCGCATCCGATCGCCGGGTTCAACCGGTCCCCGGGGGTGGTCGCGGCGGTGACCAACGCCGGCGGCCTCGGCGTGCTGGCCGCCTCGGCGTACACGCCGGAGGAGCTCGACGCCCAGCTGACCTGGATCGAGGACCAGGTCGGCGGCAAGCCGTACGGCGTAGACCTGCTGGTGCCGGAGAAGTTCGCGCCCGGCGATCCGGATGACCTGATCGCCAGCCTGCGCGCCCAGATCCCGCAGCAGCACCTGGCGTTCGTCCGCGGCCTGCTGGATCAGTACGGCATCCCGGAAGTGGCCGCCCTGGAGGACAACAGCGGGATCGTGGCCGGGCTGAGTCCGGGTGGCGCGGAGGCGCTGCTGGACGTGGCGTTCAGCCACCGGATCTCGCTGGTGGCCAGCGCGCTCGGCACCCCGCCGCCGAGCCTGGTGGCCCGGGGCCAGGCGGGCGGGGTGGTGGTGGCCGCGCTGGTCGGGCAGGCCCGGCACGCGCAGCGGCAGATCGAGGCCGGGGTGGACCTGCTCATCGCGCAGGGCACCGAGGCGGGCGGGCACACCGGCACGATCGCCACCATGGTGCTCACCCCGGAGATCGTGGACATCGCGGGCGGCCGTCCGGTGCTGGCCGCGGGCGGGATCGCGTCGGGCCGCCAGATGGCGGCCGCGCTGGCCCTCGGCGCGGCCGGCGTGTGGTGCGGGTCGGTCTGGCTGGCCAGCGCCGAGGACGTGGCCATTCAGGCCATCAAGGACAAGTTCCTGCGCGCGGCCAGCTCGGACACGCTGCGCTCGCCGACCCGCACCGGCAAGCCGGCCCGGCAGCTGCGCAGCGCCTGGCACGACGAATGGGACCGGCCGGGCGCGCCCGGACCGCTGCCGATGCCGCTGCAGCCAATGCTGGTCGACGCCGCCTGGCAGCGCATCGACCAGGCGGCCGCGGACGGCCATGAGGGCGCGCTGCGTCTGGAGTCGTTCTACATCGGCCAGGTCGTCGGCTCGTTCCAGCAGATCCGGCCCGCCGCCGAGATCACCCGGCAGATCGTGGCCGACTGCCAGCAGCGGATCGCCGAGCTGGCCGGGCTGCTGCCACCGGCGGCCGGGCCGCAGGCAGCGGCACCGGCCGGGCAGGGGCGTTAGGCGAAATAAGGGTTGTCAGCTCAGCCGGTCAGCCAACCCAGGCGGCGATGGCGTCGAACGCGGCCATCGTGGCGAAGTATTTCCAGGCGTCCTGCGGCAGCGGCCAGCTGGACAGCTTCACCCCGACCAGCTGCGCGGGCCGGTTGATATAGATCATCTGGCCGTGAATGCCCAGGCAGAGCAGCACGTCCTGGCCCGGGTAGGGGATCCAGAACTGGTTGCGGTACATGCCGCCGGGCATGCCGTTATCCACCGGGCAGGCGGCGAAAGCGGCCCGTGAGTCCGGGCCGCCGGTCACCGTGTCCTGGATCCAGGCGGCCGGCACCACCTGCTCCCCGGTCAGCGACGTGCCCTCGGCCAGCACCATCGCGCCGAACCGGGCCAGGTCGCGGAGCGTGGCGCAGATCCCGCCGTCGAACATCCCGGTGCCGGTGGAGTCCACCGCGATGCTGGCGTCGTGTTCGGCGCCCAGGTGGCGCCACAGCAGGGCGGACATCAGTTCCGGCATCCGGGTCCCTGCGGCCGCCTCGCACACCCAGCCGAGCACGTCGGTCTCGCAGCTCCGGTACTCGAACGGGCCGCCGTGCGGGCCCTTCTGGCGCAGCGTGAGCAGGAACTCATACATCGAGCCGGGCACCCCGGGATGCCGCTCCGGGGCCCAGCCGATGGCCTGCTCCAGCAGCCGGACCTCCGCGTTGCGGTCCAGGTAGTCCTCGGAGAACGCGATGCCCGAGCGCATGTCGAGCAGGTGCCGGACGGTCGCGCCGTCGTACCCGGACTGGGCGAGCTCCGGCACGTACCTGGTAACCGGCTGCTCCGGGTCCACCGTCCCGGCTGCGACCAGCGCCCCGGTCACGACGGCGACCAGCGACTTGCTGACCGACATCAGCAGGTGCCGGGTGGCCGGGGCCATGCCGTCCGGGTACTCCTCGGCCAGCAGCACGCCACCGCGGGTGACCAGCCACCCGTCGGTGTGCGTGGCCGCCAGCACCTCGGCCACGCTGGACTGGCGGCCGTCATGCAGCCGTACCGGCAGCTCGTCCACCGGCGCCAGCTGGGCCGGCAGCGGGCGCACCGGGCCGGTCCCGCGGGAGATCGGCGCGGTCGGGAACAGGTCCTCGATGTGCTGGAAGGACCAGGACAGCTGCGGCGCGGTCTGCCAGTTGTCCAGAGTGACGCCGGTGGCAGGGCGGCTCGCGTTCTCGCCGATCACGGGCGGAGTCTAGCGGGCCTGGCCCGCCGCCTTGGCCAGCACTTACAACGACTTGCTGCCGGTGGGCTGGGGCGGGCCGGCCGGGGGGACCAGCGGCACGCCGACGTACTGGGCCCGGATCGCGTCGATGAACTGGCGGGCCCGGATGGTCAGCGCGGGCTTGCTGGTCCCGGTCTGCAGCCGGCCCTTGGTCACCAGCACGCCGAGGTCCGCGCCCTTCCACCGGTAGTCACCGGGCCCGTAGATGCGCAGGAAGAACGCCTCCGCCTCGTTCTGCAGCTGGTGCCAGTCCAGGGCGGCGCGGCGGAAGACCAGGGCGCCGCTGCCGTCCAGCGAGTACTGCCCGGTGAGCGCGGCCGCGTCCAGGTGCTCGACCACCGGCCGGGTCTCCTTGATGATCATCTGGCTCCAGAACGTCTTCGCCGGCCAGCTCCTGCCACCGCTCGTTGATCTCGGCCAGGTCGAAGTCGAAGGCGACGTCCATGAACTCGAGCAGGTGGAAGGCGAACAGTGGCATGTCCGCGTACGCGCCCGCGGTGACGTTGGTGATAGCCGAGGCGCCGCTGATCCGCGGGTTCAGCTCACCCAGGTACACCTCATCGGCGTCGGTGTCAACCAGCACGTCGACCTCGAAGAAGCCCCGGTAGCCCTCGGCGCCGAGCCGGTCGCCCAGCCGCCGGATCATCCCGGCCGCCTTGCCCCGCAGCGCGCCGGTCATCACCTCGGGGTACATCTCGTTGCCGCACCAGCCGCCGCGGTACGGGGTCAGCCGGGTGTGCCCGGTCAACTCGGACATGAACGGGCCGACGATCGTGCCGTTCCGGGTGAGCACGGCCTCGACCGCCACCGAGCGGTTGCTGATCCGCTTCATCACCTTCACGTCCTGGCCGGCGATGTCCTGGTGGTGCCGCTGCCAGTCCGCCTCGGACGAGATGAAAAACGTGGTCTTGCCCGAGTCCCCGTACGGAGTCTGGATGACCAGGTCGGTGCCCAGCCCGGCCTGGCCCGCCGCGCTGGCCAGGCCGGCCCAGTCAGGTACGGAGGTGAGGATGTTCGGCACGCTGGGCACCCCGACCTCGTTGCCCAGCCGGGTGGTCACCAGCTTGGAGTCCAGGTGCTGGCGCAGCCCGGCGGCGGGCAGGATGAGGTCATAGCCGAGCTCGTCGCAGATCCGCTCGGTCTCCTCGTCGAAGAACACCATGGCGATTTTCGGCCAGCCCGGGGCCGTCCTGCGCCGCTCGATGAACGCCCGCACCTCGGCGTTCTCCAGCAGCCAGTTGTTGATCTCCTCGCCGCTGCCGAACTCGATGTAGGGCTTGTCCAGCGGGGTGAACACCCGCGGGTGCGCGCCGTCCCAGCCGTCGTAGTAGGTGATGTAGCTGAAGTTGCGGATCCACCGGTCCATGCCGAGCAGGTTGAACGGGGTGGCCCCGACGAAGTAGATCGGGGTGTCGTTGGTGCGGAAGAAGTGCCGCATCTCGGACACGTTGCGCAGCGGCCGGGCCCGGCGGCCGGCCGCGCTGGCCGGCCGGGCCGGGGCGTAGGCGGCGTCGGTGCCCAGGGTCACCTCCGGGGTGCTGGCCGTCGCGCTGTTGGGCCCACTCCGGCGGGCATGACCTGGTCCATGTACCCTCCCGGCGAGCCGCTGACCTCCTAGTTAGAGTCTCTCGGCGGGGCGCAGAGATCAATCCGCGGGTGCTGCGGGATCGGCGCCGGGCGTCTGATCGGCCTCGCCGGATGCTCCGCCAAGGCCTGGTGCAGGAACTGGCGAAGTTCCGGGATCTGGCTGGTGTCCGGCAGGCCACGCTTGGGCAGCACGGCGGCGACGCCGGTCCGCTGGTGCACGTAGAACGCCCGGGAGGTCTCCTCGACGGCGGTGAGGTCGGTCCAGGGATAGAACACGTCAGGCTGGTCCGGGCCGAGACCCAGGATGCCCGCCTGGCTGATCTCTTCCTGGTGCGGGCCGTGGAATGCGGGCTCGGCCTGCCAGGTGTGCCGGCCGACGGCGGCCGGGGACAGCCGCTACAGCTTCCGTAGGAGCTGCACGATACGTAACCAGCCAAACGCGACGATCAGGTACAGCAGCCAGGTCGGGCCGCCTGACCGGTGGCCGACGGCCGGCTCAGCACCACCGACAGCACCGTGATCGCGCCGACGATGAGCAGGGAGACCCCGATGGACCAGGCCATCCGCTGGCGAGCCCGTTTCCGGCGCGGCTCCATCCGCGCCCACTCGATGAGATCGTCGAGTTCGGCGTCGTAGCTGAGGGTGAAGACCGGGGCATCAGCGGACATGGGGGGATTGTAGGGACTGCAGGCGCGGGGCGGACCGGGCGGTCAGGGCGGCGCGCAGGATCGCGTCCTGCTCCAGCACGATCGACCGCAGTGCGTCACTGATCCCGCTGTCCCGCGCCGCCGCGGTGGCCTGGAGGGTCTCTGGTGCGATGAGCGTGGCCGGGTAGAGCAGCCGGGCCAGGCCGCGCATCACCCGCGGCTCCCGCCCGTCCAGCGCGGGCAGGGCCTGGCTCAAGTACCGGCCCAGGTAGCCGGCCATGAGCTCCTCCTGGCCGGGAACCCACAGCCCGCGGGCGTAGGCCTGCGCCATCCGCCAGTCCTGGTCCGCGGCCAGGGCCAGGGTCCAGGCGGCCTCCTTGTCCGCCGGATCCGGCCGCCGGGTTCGGCAGGTGGCCCGGTTCTGCTCGCCCTGCACCGGGTCCAGGCTGGCCAGCGTGTCCAGGTCGGCGTCGCTGGCCAGGCCGCGGGCGGACAGCGTGGCCAGGATGCGGCCGCGCAGGTCGGCGGTGAGCACCAGGCCGGCGGGCAGGCCGTCGCCGGCCAGCCAGGTGCGCAGGGTGGCCAGCTGGCCGTCACTCTGCGCCGCGGCGGCGAAACCGGTGGCCAGGACCCGCTGCCGCGGGCTGCCCGGCCCGGCCTGCCGGGCCAGCCGGGCCGCCGTACCGGCCAACTGCTCCCGGATCACGGCCCGGCCGGCCGGGGGCGCGTACACATCGGCGCACGTGATGCCCCGGTCGAGCAGCACCTGGATGCCGGGCAGCGGCAGGCCGGCCAGCCGGCGGACGATCAGGCCGGCCAGGTCGGCCGCGGCCAGCTGCCCCCGGCTGACCAGGTGCCAGGCCGCGTTCCAGCACACCGCCTCGGTCAGCGGGTCGCCGACGTCCATGGCCGCGGCGGCCAGCGCCCGTAGGGTCGTCTCGTCGAACCCGATGCGCGTGTAGCTGAGGTCGCCGTCGTTGAGGATCAGCGCGCTGGGCGGCTGCTCGCCAGCCAGCGCCGGGACGTCGGTGCGCTCACCGCTGACTTCCATGCTGACCAGCCGGCGGCGGCGCAGCCGGGTGCCGGCCCAGTCGTACAGGCCGACCCCGATCCGGTGGGTACGCAGCGTGGACTGGCCGTCCGGTGGGTCCTGCCTGATGGCCAGCGACCGGATGGTGCCGTCCGGCGCCTGGGTGAGCTCCGGGCGCAGCAGGCTGGCGCCCTCGGTGCGCAGCCACTCATCGGCCCAGCCCGCGAGGTCGCGGCCGCTGGCCCGCGACCAGCAGCCGATCAGGTCGTCCAGCGCGGCCGCCCCGGCCGCCCCGTACCGGGTGAGGTAGTCACCCAGCCCGGCGTGCAGCGCGTCGTCGCCGATCAGCGCGCCAAGCTGCCGGATCACGCTGGCCCCTTTGACGTAGGTGATCGCGGGTGGCTTGGCCAGGGCGGCGCCGGCCTCGGGCACCGGCGAGGAGACCGGCTCCCGGCTGGGCAGGTCGTCGGCCTGGTAGGCGCCGGCCTTGTCCCGGTAGCAGAACGCGACCCAGCCGCCCGCGGCGTCCAGCCCCTCCGGGCCGTCCGCCGGGGCCGGGCCGCCCGCCGGAGCGGGGCCGATCCCCGGCAAGTAGCTCAGGTAGGTGGCGATCGCCTCGTCCAGCCACACATCGTCCCACCAGCGCATGCCGACCAGGCTGCCGAACCACAGGTGAGCCACCTCATGGGCACCGATCATGGCCACGAAGTCGTCGTCCGGGTCGGTCATCCAGGCCAGCAGCCTTTCGTTGACCAGCATCAGGCCAGGTACCGAGTAAGCCAGCGCGCTCAGGTCGGGGACGAACACGATGTCGTAGTTCGGGTACGGGCAGGGCACCCCGAGCACCTGCTGGTAGTGGCCGATCGCGTGCCGCGCGACGGTGCCGAACCCGGGCAGCCCGGCCACGCCGTCCGCCCCCTCCAGTGAGCGCCGGCGCCGCACGGTCATGGCGGGCGGCGTGTCGCGGCCAGCCGCCGGCCCGGTACCGGTGTAGTCGCTGACGAGAGGCCCGGCGCAGAGCGTCACATCGAACGGCCGCATGCCCGGCACGGCCGCGAACCGCCATGTCCCGGCCTGACCCACCGGCGGGCGTTCGATGACCGGCCCGTTGGCCAGGCATTCCCAGCCTGCGGGCGCGGCCACGGTGAAGCTGATCCGGGCGCTCAGATCGGGCTGGTCGAAGCAGCCGAAGATGTCCGGGGCGTGGGTGGGGTAACACATGACGGATACATAGTCAGCGCCGTCCGCCGGGTCGCGGAATCGGGTCAATCCTCGCCCGGCGCGGGAGAACCCTGCCTCGGCCTCGACCGTGAGCACGTTGACGGGGCCGAGCCGCGGCAGGCTGAGCCGGCCATCGGCCGGCGGGCTCAGCTCTGTCCCGTTCAGCACGGCCGAGACCATGGCGGCGGTGAGGTCAGCGAACGTGGTCGCCCCGGGCTGCCGGCAGCAGAACCGGATCTCGCTCCGCGACCGCACCGGCTCGGTGGTCAGGTCGAGGGACACGTCATAGGACTCGATGTCGAGCAGCCCGGCCCGGATCCTGGCTTCGGTTTCGGTCAGCGCGGCCACCCGGCGAGCCTTTCACGAAACCGGCGCCCGGCCACGGTGCGCCAGGGCGGCATTTGCGGCCACCGCGAAGCCGGGTCAGACTCGGCGCAGGGGGTTCCGCACCGCAGGGGGCTGATGCGCGATGAATGATGTGCCTGAACGTCAAGGCGGCTGCGCCACTGGCGGCGCGTGCCTTACAGCAGTGGTACGGCGCCGACGGGTATGCGCGCCGCACGGGCCTGTACAGCTACCAGGACCCGGCGCTGGCCGTGCACTGGGGGAATGCGTCCCAGTTCGGCCGCAACCTGCTGAACAGCGCGCTGATGCTGTCCGGCCAGCGGGACCGGATGCAGGACCTGTCCCGGTGGTGGACCAGCGCCAACGCGATCACCGCGCTGGTCGGCTACATGGCGGTCACCGGTGACCGGTCCTACCTGGCGCCGGTAGTGGCGAACACGTTCGAGCGGGCCCCGGGCACGCGCCGGCCGGTCCTGGCCCAGCGGATGTCGCCGTCCTGGCCGTTCTTCCGGTTCAGCCGGGGCGCCTACCAGGGCTTCATCAATGCCTTCTATGACGACGAGGGCTGGTGGGCGCTGGCCTGGCTGGACGCCTACGACCTGACCGGGGAGGAGAGGTACCTGGCCGCGGCCAGCGACATCTTCCTCGACATGGCGGCCGGCTGGGACGACTACTGGGGCGGCGGGATCTACTGGGGCAAGTACGACGGCCGCCCGGACAGCGCCGGCGCCAGCGCGGTGCCGCGCGGCTGGGCCGTCGGGTACAAGAACGCCATCGCCAACGAGCTGTTCATCGCGGTGGCCGCCGGGCTGGGCCTGCGCTACCGCAACCGCAGGGCCGGGCCTGTAGTGGTTTGGCTAACACGGGTTTGGCTAACACGGGTTTGGCTAACACGGGGCAGCCGGACTACCTGGACTGGGCGCGCCGCGCCTGGGCGTGGTTCAGCTCGGCCCGGCCCGCCGGGGTGGCGATGATCAATGAGGCCGGCCTGGTCAACGACTCACCCAACCAGCACGGCGTGAACGACAACACGCAGAGCGTCTGGTCCTACAACCAGGGCGTGATCCTCAGCGGGCTCCGTGAGCTGACCGAGCTGACCGGGGACCAGGCCTACCTGGGCTGGGCGGAGAAGATCGCGGACGCGTTCATCAAGAACCCGTGGCGGCCGCACGCGGCCACCGGCGGCCAGGCGCACCCCAGTGAATCAGGGGTCATCGACGGGGTCCTGCACGAGCACAACGACTGCGGTCCTGGCGGCTGCGCCCCGGCCCGGCTACCGGGCGTGGACACCACGATGTTCAAGGGCATCTTCGTCCGCCATCTGGCCCGGCTGCAGGCGAAAACCGGGAAACCGGCCTACCAGCAATTCATTACCGCGAATGCCCGGTCCGCGCTGGCTCATATGAATGAGCAGCACCTGTTCGGGTGTAACTGGTCGGCCCCGCCCGACGCCACCGATTTCGTCCGGCAGACCGCCGGGCTGGACCTGATCAATGCGGCACTGCGGGTGACTGAGAGCTAAGCCACCCCCTATCCGGCCGCGTCCCGGTAGCGGGCCAGCCGCAGGTCAACAACACCGAGCCTGGCCAGCGTCCAGGCTTCGCCCTCACGATCTCCGATCTCGCGGCGCACGTCCAAGGCGTGCTGGTGATAACCGGCCGCTTCCTGGTAGCGGCCTTGCCGTTGCCGGGTCAGGCCAAGGTTGCCGATCGCGTGTGCCTCGCCGAAACGGTCGCCGATGTCAAGGTAGATGGCGGCGGCTTCCTGCTCATAGCGGGCGGCTTGCTCGTAGCGGCCCAGTCCCATCTCATCGAGACCTATGGCGTTGAGCGCTTTAGCCTCACCGGACCGGACGCCTGCCGCACGGAACAGGGCCAGCGCCTGGCGGTGGTGGTCACCCGCCTGCTGCAGGCGGGCTTGCTGCCAGTTGACGCTGCCGATGTCAGTGAGGGCCGCTGCCTCGGCAGCGCGGTCGCCGGTGCGGCGGGCGGCATCGAGCGCGTGGCTGAAGATGGAGAGGGCTTCGGGGAAGTAGCCACCGCTGAGAAGGTAGCTGAAGAGGGTGGCGGCCAGCCGTGTGGCGTGGCCGGGCCAGCCGTGGGCCGCGGTGTGCGCGGCGACCGCTACCAGGGCGGCGCGTTCGGCATCCAGCCAGTCCCGCGCCGCCGCGGGATCGGCCAGCGATGGGACCGGGGTAGCAGACCGGGGAATGCGGGGACGGCGGCGGTGCTGGGCGGGGAACAGAATGTCCATCGCCAGTGCGGCGGTGTACAGGTAATGGTCGAACAGGCGGGTCAGCGCCGCGCGCTGCTCCTTCCCGGCATCCACGGTGACGGTGAGTTCGCAGGCGTAGCCCCGGAGCAGGTCGTGCAGGCTGTACCGGCCCGGTGCGGCGGACTGGATGAGGTGCGCGCGAGTCAGCCCGTCCAGCGCCTGGCGGACATGCTGCACGGTCGTATCGCTGAGGGCCGCGGCAGCATACGGCTCGAAGCCGGGACCGGGATGCAGGCGGCCAGCCGGAAAATCCGGGCGTATTCGGCGTCGAGGTGGCGGTAGGACCAGGAGAACACGGTCCGCACATCGGTGCGGGGGTCCCCGCCCCCCTCCAGCTGGTCCAGCCGCGTGCGCAGGTCAGCCAGCTCGGCGGCTAACCCGGCCAGCGGCACGGCCTTGCGGGTGGCGGCGAGTTCGGCCGCCACCCGCAAGGCCAAGGGCAGACGGCAGCACTGGTCGGCCAGCTCGGCTGCCGCACCCGGTTCGCCGTCCACCCGTGCCCCGATCAGCGTCCGCAGCAAAGCGACCGCATCCTCCAGCGGAAGCACGTCTACGTCCAGGCGGGTGGCACCATCGCTGATTACCAGCCCAGCCAGCGCATCCCGGCTGGTCACCACCAAGGCGCAGGCCGGGGTGCCGGGCAGCAGCGGCCGTACCTGATCTGCCGATCCGGCGTTGTCCAGCACGACCAGCATCCGCCGGTCAGCCAGCAGGCTGCGGTAGCGGGCGGCGCGCTGTTCTGCCTCCGGCGGGATGTCTGGCCGGGCACGCCCAGCGACCGCAGGAACCCGGCCAGCGCGTCCGTGGCCGGCATCGGCTGCCCGGGGTCATAACCGCGCAGGTTCACATACAGCTGCCCGTCGGGGAACCGCCCGGCGGCCTGATGCGCCCAGCGCACGGCCAGCGCGGTCTTGCCGACTCCGGCGGTCCCGCTGATCGCCGAGATCACCACGGTCCCTGGGACCAGCTCACCGGCAGGCGAAGCAGCCGGGTCAGTGCATCGAGCTCGGCCGACCGGCCGGTGAAGCCCGGCACCGCCGGCGGCAGTTCCCGCGGCGTGACCCGCCGAGATCCGTCCTGCTCGGGCTGGGCCGGCTCGGTGAGGGCCAGGGCCGGGTCGGCGGAGAGGATCTGCTGGTGCAGTTCCCGCAGGCCGGGTCCGGGCTCGACGCCGAGTTCCCGGACCAGGATGCCGCGGGCGCGCTGGTAGGCGGCCAGTGCCTCGGCCTGGCGGCCGTCACGGTAGAGAGCGAGCATCAGCTGGCCGTGCAGGTGCTCCCGCAGGGGGTGGGCACCCGCCAGTTGCCGTAGTTGGATGATCGCCTCGCCGTGGCGGCCCAGGTGCAGGTCGGCGTCGATGCAGATTTCCAGCGCTGCAGCCGCGCCTCCGCGAGCTGGGGGTAATCGCGTGCTGTCAGCAGTTCGGAGCCAACGTCAGCCAGCGGCTCACCCTGCCACAGCGACAGCCCTGAGCGTGCCTCGGCGGCTGCGGTGTGCAGGTGCTGTTCCGGGCAGCTGCTCGCGCTGCGTCCAGGTGAGCCCGGAACCGGGATACGTCCAGTTCGCCGGTGTCCAGATGGATCAGGTACCCTGCGGCCGGGTGCTGATCCGGGAGCGGCGCTGCCAGGGCCTTCGCAGCCGCATCACGTAATTCTGCAGGGTGACCGCGCTGATGGCGGCGGGCTGGAGCCAGACGACTTCGGCAGCTCAGTAGGGCACCACGGCAGGCGTTCAGCAGCAGCGCGAGCACCGAAGTTCCAGATTCCTGGAAAAGAGCCCGCATAGCCCGCTCACCGGGCCGTACGGCGCCGCGCGTAGGTAGGCTCCGTCCCAGTACTGGACCGCGATAATGGCCGGGTCACCGGAGGACGCTATGCACATCGGATCGGCGATTCTCGCCATTTGGCTGATCATCGGCGCCTTCGCTGCTGGGCAGCGTGGCGATTACCACGATCTGCTGGGCAATTGCAGCCGGGCCAGCACGACCGCGGTCACGATCGTCGCCGGGCCGCTGAACTACGTGGGTGTGAACCCCAAGGTCCACTGCTCCGCCCCGCAGCCCAGCAACTAGCCGCCCCGCTACCCGGCCAGCGGCGCGGTCCACGGGTTGTAGGAGTAGACCCAGTCCACGTCGGTCTGGCCCCGCAGCCAGGTGTTGGCCCGGGAGGTGAGCTGGACCCGCGAGGTACGGTCCTTCCGGGTGGCCTCGAAGCGGCGGAACGCGTCGTTCAGGCCGGCCGGATCGGCCACCCCGGACAGCAGCCGGGCCAGCACGGCCGCGTCTTCCAGGGCCATCGCGGCGCCCTGGGCCATGTACGGGGTCATCGGGTGGCAGGCGTCGCCGAGCAGGGTGACGTTGCGGTCATGCCAGCGGGGCAGCGGGTCCCGGTCGGCCAGGGCCCACTTGTGCACCGCGGGGCAGGCCGCCAGCACGTGCTGGACCTGCGGGTGGAACCCGGCGAACGCGGCCCGCAGGGTGCGCACATCGCCGGTGGCCGACCACGACTCGACGGTGAAGCCCGGTTCGGGCTGGCTGGTCACGAAGTAGATCTCGCTCCGGTCGGGCTTCACGAAGTAGATGACGATGTGCCGGTCCTCGCCCCACCACTTGGTGCACTCGTCGATCTCCTGGCCGCCGCCCAGCAACGCCGCCGGGAACGTGGTGCGGTACGCGATGCGCCCGGTGAAGTTCACCTCGCGCTGGCCGAACAGCAGGTCCCGCAGCAGCGAGTGCACCCCGTCCGCCGCCACCACCGCGTCGTGCCGCGCGCTGCCGCCGTGGCCGAACCGGAGCACCGCCGCCGCGCCGTCCTCATCGAGCCCGGTGACCCGGTGGCCGAGCCGGATGCGCTCGGCCGGCACCGCGCTGGCCAGCGCCGCATGCAGGTCGCCGCGGTGCGCTAGGAGATAGGGCGCGCCGTATTTCCGTTCCGCGCTGGCGCCGAAGATCTGGTCGTAGCGGACCGCGCCGGTGCCCGCCTCGCGGTTGTTCCAGGACCGGGGGCAGAACGCCGCCTGCCGCAGCTGCCGCTCCAGGCCGAGCCCGCGCAGCACCTGCATCGCGTTGCAGCCGACCTGGATGCCCGCACCTAACCGGGCGAAGCTGCGGGCCTGCTCGTAGACGGTCACGCCGATGCCGCGCTGGTGCAGCGCGGCCGCGGTAGCCAGCCCGCCCATGCCCGCGCCGACGATCGCGATGGACGGCCAGTCGCTCATGTGGCCTATATCCCCGGTTGTCCCGGTGGCGGAACCCACGCCGGTGCGCGCAATGGCCCGGCCGCCCGCCAGCCGCCCCATAAAGCGCCGTGGTTGTGTTTCACCTAAACGGCTGAAACAATATCACTGAGCCGCTGCATGGCCGGAAGGGGGGTAACCAGGATGGCATCCCGGGCAAATCAAATTAAATTTGCCAGCCTGGCACTTTTGGCCCTTGCCGGAACTGCCGGTACTTTCGTATTCGGCATTCTAGCGGGCGAGGGGGGAAAGTACCGTCTGCTCATTATCTTGCTGGGCGTGCTGTGTGCCAGCGCCCCGGTCGTCGCCACCGCGATCGGCAGGCTGGTCACGAACCGGCTGCTGCGGACCGAGGTCAACGCGCGTGAGCGTGCGGTCGAAGAACGCGAGCACGCCCTGGCCAGCAAGGAGGCGGCCGAGCGGCAGACGACCGAGGTGCAGATCACCGCGGAGGCCCGGCTCATCTTCGCGCTCCGGGCCCGGCTGTCGCCGGTGCTGTACTGCCTCGGCAAGATTGCCGCGGCCGCAGCCGGAGTGCCGGTGGACCCGCTAGTCGGCAGCCTGACCCAGGCGATCGTGTCCGCCGCGGTCGAGCATGGGCACGCCGCGGCCGACCGGCGGAGCATCTTCTTCGTCATCGACGACGGGGTCATGCGCTGCGTCAGCTACGCCGGCTACGAGGGACAGCGGGACGCCGCCCGCACCACGTTCACCGACACTCCCGAGGACCCGGTGGGTCAGCAGATGTTCCGCCTGCTGGCCGAGCAGGAGGCCAGGCTGATCCCGGACCTGGCCGACCCGTCCCTGCCGGTGCGGTTCCCGCGGCACCGGAGTTACCAGACGATCATCGCCGCCGCGGTGACCGCGGACCAGGGCAGGTACGGCGTGCTGACCCTGGATGCCCCGGAGGCTGATTCGCTGGGCCAGCCCGACCTGGAGATCATGAAAACGCTGGCCAACCTGCTCGCCGTCGGCCTCGCGCTGGCGGCCCGGATTGACAAATCGGCCCTCAAAGTTCCTCCACAGAGCAAGCGTGAAGTAATGCGGAGCACCGACTTACTGCCTGCCGTGATGGCACACTAAGCGGAACGGACGAGCCTGAATGGGGACAACAATGCGGCTGAAGACGGAGAAAGTTGTTGATCCCGAGTCAATTGCCTGGATCGAGCGGCGCGAAGGCCGGGGGAGTGACGAAGGCTATTTCTCGTCGGCCTGGCAGCGGGCGCTCATCGAGGCAGAATCCGACCTGAAGCGCCGCCAGGCCCGGCACCAGCCGGGCCGCCACCGGGTCGGCGCTGAGCCCGGGTAGCGGCCCGGGCCCAGCGGCCGGACGCCGGCCAGGCGGCTAGCCGAAGTAGTGACCCTTGCCCAGGTCCTCGATGAGGCCGGGCTGGGTCGGCTGCCAGCCGAGCAGCTCGCGGGTCAGCGCGCTGGACGCCGGGCTGTCCAGCCCGATGAAGCCGGCCAGCCAGGTGAAGTGGGCGGCGGCGTCCCCGGCCGGGATGGCGGCCACCGGGACGCCGAGATGCCGGCCGATCACCTCGGCGATGGCCCGGATCGGCACGCCCTCGTCGGCCACGGCGTGCAGCGTCGATCCCGCCGGGGCCTGCTCCACCGCCAGCCGGAACAGGTGCGCGGTGTCGAGCCGGTGCGCCGCGGGCCAGCGGCTGGATCCGTCGCCGAGGTAGCCGGACACGCCCGAGTCGCGGGCGATACCGACGATGCTGGCCATGAAGCCGTGGTCGCCGTCGCCGTGCACGGTCGGGGGCAGCCGCAGCACGGACGAGCGGACCCCGCGGTCAGCCAGCGACAGCGTCAGCTCGGCCGTCTCCCGGCGCAGTTGCGGGCCGCGGCCAAACTCGGCCGGCGCCGGGCCGTGCCCGTCCCGCTCGGTCGCCACCCGCCCCGGGGTCAGCCCGAGCGTCCCGGAAGCGATCACGAGCGGGCGGCCGGAACCGGCCAGCGCATCGCCGAACGTCTCGACGGCGCGGCGGTCCGCGCTGGCCGCGCCCTCGAAGCCGCCGGAGAACGCGATGTCGTGCTTGAACGCGAGGTGGACCACGCCGTCGGAGGCGGCGGCCGCGCTGCGCAGCACGTCGAGATCATCGAGTGTGCCGGGCTGGACCTCGGCGCCGGCCTTGGTCAGGGCGGCGGCCGAGGCGTCCGAGCGGGCCAGCCCGGTGACCCGATGGCCTGCATCGATGAGCTCGGGAACCAGGGCGGAGCCGATCCAGCCGGACGCGCCGGTGACGAAAACGCGCATGAGAAAGACCTCCAGGTGACCGGCCGGTTCCCGGCGCGATGCCGGGGAACCGGCTGATGTCAGTTGCTGTCATCACTCTAACACACCCGATGTCAGCTGCTGACATCACATATGATCAGGGACATGGGCCGATGGGAGCCGAACGCGCGCGGCCGCCTGGAACAGGCGGCGATGGAGCTGTTTCTGGAGCGTGGCTTCGAGCAGGCCACGGTGACGGAGATCGCCGCGCGGGCCGGGCTGACCCAGCGGACGTTCTTCCGGCACTTCGCCGACAAGCGCGAGGTGCTGTTCTACGGCCAGGAAATGCTGCGCGACCTGCTGGTGAACACCGTGGCCAGCGCGCCGGACTCGGCCGCACCGATCGACGCGGTGGCCGACGCCGTGGTGGCCGCGGGCGCCCTGCTCCAGGAACGCCGGGACTACGCCCGGCGGCGGCAGATCGTCATCGACGCCCATCCCGAGCTGCGCGAGCGTGAGCTGATCAAGCTGGCCGGACTGGCCGAGGCGATGGCCGGGGCACTGCGCAAGCGCGGTGTCACCGACCCGGCCGCGAGCCTGACCGGCGAGGCCGGGATCGCGGTCCTCAAGGTCGCCTTCGGCCGCTGGCTGACCGAACCCGGCCAGCCGGACCTGCCGCAGCTCATGCGGGAGTCGTTCGGCGAGCTGAAAGCCGTCACCGCGGCAGGTCAAGCCAGCTGATCGAGCGTGCGGCGGACGTGCGCCAGTTCGGCCGGGGAGTAGCGGCTGGCCAGATCGACCAGCATGAACTTGCAGGCCCAGGCGCGGGCCGGTGCGGGCAGCTCGTCCAGCCGCCCGGCTTCCGACCAGCCCGCGGCCAGCGCCGGCCAGCCCGGCAGCTCGTGGGCGGCCTGGGCCATCGGGTCGAGGTTCAGCATGGCCCAGGTCCGGGCCCGGTCCAGGACCGGATCCCCGGCGTGCGTGTTGGCCCAGTCCAGCACCCCGGTCACCACCGCACCATCGTCGCTGACCAGCACGTTCAGCGGGTGCAGGTCAAGGTGCAGCAGCCGGGGCGGGCCGGTGCCGGCGGGCCAGCCGGGGACCGCGCGCAGCCCGGCGGGCGCGGTCACCCCAGCCAGCAGGCCGTACACCCGGCCGCAGGCCAGGCCGGCCGCGCGGGCCTGCTCCGGGCCGCCGAGCGCCAGCTCGCCGGCGCCGCCCGGGCAGCCGTTCCAGCAGCAGCGCGCTGTGGTCGCCGAAGTCGGCCCGGTCCAGGACCCGGGGCACCGGCAGCACCGCAGCGGCCGCGCCGGCCGCGGTCAGCTCGCGATCGAGCATCTCCCGGCGGCCGACCCGCAGCACGCCTAGCCCGGCGTCCCAGCTCGACCCGGATGCCCCGCGCAGGCTGCCCAGCCCGCCCGGGTCCAGCCCGAGCGCGGTAGCCGCCTGAGCCACGATCACCGGCAATTCGGTCACTGGCGGAGTATCACCGTGACGGCCGGCCAGTTTCAACCCGGCCAGCCCCGGCGGCGCGCTCAGCGGTCCCCACCTCGACACGCAGCAGCGACGGCTGGATGCCCAGCTTGCGGGCCATCGCCTCGTGATCAACAGCGGCCAGTTTGCGGCAGAGATCCTCGACCACGAACCCGATGTCGCGGCCCTTGAGCTCGCGCTCCCGGAGCACGAATGGCCGCATCTGAGCCCAGAGGTCCTGGAACAGGTAACCGTACATGGCATATACGTGATAAACGGTCACGATGTCGAAGCTCACTAGGCAGGCCATCGAAGACAGATAATCGAACATGATGAGGAACTGTCGTTGGTCTGGCGGTTTAAGACCGGAATATCCCCGTTTAGGGGTACGCTCCCTGAGGTCGTGCAGAATGAATTGCTGGTGAACGTAGAAATCGCTGGAACGAAACTCCTGCAATAAGTTGACGAACGCGGGCAGTTCGTTGGCGTGCCGCATCAGCGCAGCTTGGCGCACAGAGACAAGTGTGGTGATGGCCACCGCTACCAGGGCTACGGCGAAGGAAGCTACGCTCAGCACATTGTTCAGGTCCACGAGCTGAATATGCCCAGCCGTCGTGGTCACTAGTGTCCTGAGTCTGAAATCCGCCGGTTGATCAGCGAATGGAACAAGGACCCGGCACGGTGCGAGCTCCCGCTGCCTCCGGATCAACGACTCAGTACGCTAAATTCAGCGGGTGGCCTGGGCTAGCGCCGCGCGAATCGTGTCCGCGCTGGCCAGCATGCCGGCCGGGTTGTCGAACGTCCCGTAGGGCGGGCCGTACACCGGCGTGCCGGGCTCCTGGCGCCAGCTGCCGGCCAGCGTACCGGCGTCCACCGCGCCATAGCCGATCGAGTCGAGGAACGCGGTCACCGCGGCCTTGGCCGCCAGGTCATCACCGGCGATGGGCAGGAAGGACCGGTCGGCGGCACCGGCCGGGCGGGCCAGCGACGCCAGGTGCCGGTAGAAAATGTTGTTGAACACCTTCACCACGGCGGCGCCCGGCAGGTCCCGCTGCAGCAGCGCACTGCTGGTCAGTGCGCCGCTGTCCAGGCCCGCGATCTGCCCGTCCCGCTGCGGGTAGTAGTTGCACGTGTCCATGGCCACCCGACCGGCCAGCTCCGCGGCCGGCATTTTCCCGAACGCCACTACCGGCACCGAGACCAGGACCAGCTCCCCGGCCGTCGCCGCCTCGGCCGGGGTGGCCGCCCGGGCCAGCGGCCCGAGGTCCGCGGCGAGATCCGCCAGGGTTTCCGGGCCGCGGGAGTTGCTCAGCACCACGTGGTGCCCGGCGGCCACGCTGAGCCGCGCGACCGTGCCGCCGATCTGCCCGCTGCCGATGAAGCCAACCGTCGTCATGCACCCGGCAACCCGGCCCGGCCGGGGATCATTCCGCGATGTGATGCTGGAGCCGAGGAGGAATCATGGCTGGAAACTGCCACCATGTCGGACGACGGGACCGACCGTGACCTGGCCGGCTGGGCCGACCGCGAGATCTTCACCGTGCACGGGCACCTGGACGTGCTCTCGGCCCGCGACGGCGGGCGGTCGCTGACCGCCGCGTACCGCAACGACACCTGGGGCGAGATGCGCACCCGCTGGGCGTTCACCGTGACCGACGGCAAGATCAGCCGCTTCGAGACCGGCCAGGCCTGATCAGGTTCACCCGCCACGGATGGGCCGCCGCGCCGTTTGCCCTGCTGGACTGACAAAGGGTCCTAACGCCAGTACGGCGCAACCGACCATTACCGGTGCGGAGGGATTGGCATGCGGCGTGTCATTGGGGTGTGGCTGCTCCCGGTCGCCCTGCTGGTACTCGGCGGCTTGGTGGCGGGCTGCGGCAGCACGGCCAAGAACGTGATCGCCAGCCTGTCACCCAGCCACAGCATCAGCCTGCCGACCAGCGCGCCGACCAGGGCCGCAGCGGACACCGTGCAGCCGACCACCGCGGAGCCCACCACTCCCGAGCCCACCACCGCGGAGCCGACCACTCCCGAGCCCACCACCGCGGAGCCGACCACTCCCGAGGCCACCACACCCGAGCCGACCCCCGCGCCCACGTCTACCAGCACCAGCAGCACGAGCACCCCGGCCTGGCTGTGGCTGATCCTCGCCCTGGTGGTGATCGCCGGCCTGGTGTTCATCCTGATCGCCCGGGCGTCCAGCAAGCGGTCGGCGGTGACCGGCCGGTGGCAGGCCGCCGTCACCGACGTGTACGCCCGCGGCTCGGCGCTGCACGACGCGATGGCATCGGTGGAATGGCCCGGCGCGGGCCAGGCCCAGGACCAGGCTCAGGCCCGCTGGGTGGATATCCAGAGCCGGGCCGATGACCTGGCCCAGACGCTGTACCGGATGCGCGAAACGGCCCCGGACGAGGACAGCCGGGCCCGGGTCGACGGCGTGCTGGGCGCACTGCAGTCCGTCCGCACGGCCATGGACGCCGAGCGCTCACGGGGCGGTGGCACCGAGCAGAACGAGTACACCCGCAGCCGGCTGTACCAGTTCGCCCGGTCCCTGCGCGCACTGCACGGTGACCCGGAGGGCTCTGGTTTGTACTGAATTTCATCCGTTGCGGGTGAGTCCGTCCTGCCCCGCCGGGACGAGACTGGCCGGTAAGCGGTGGTCCCGAGGGGAGCTGAACTGCATGGGCTGGATCCTGCTATCGGTCATCTACTTGGTACTGCTGGTCGTCTTCGGCGTGCTGACGTTCCGCAAGGGGCACTGGATTCTCGGCCTGATCGGCTTCTTGTTCCCGGTGCTCTGGCTGATCGGCGCGGTCCTGCCGGACCACCGCGGCCGCCACCGCTGACCCGCCGTCGCCCTACTGTGGGCTCATGACAACTCCTGCTACCAACCGTCGCGTCTGGCTGATCACCGGTGCGACCTCGGGTTTCGGCCGGTCTCTGGCCGAAGAGGTGCTGCGCCAGGGCGACATCGTGGTGGGTGCGGGCCGCACCATCGCCGGCTCGACGATCTGAAGGGCGCCTACCCCGATCAGCTCTTCCCCGTCGTGCTGGACGTGACTGATACCGACCGCGATGCCCAGGTCGTCGGCGAGACGGTGCAGCGCCATGGCCGCCTCGATGTCCTGGTCAATAACGCCGGGCGTACTCAGGTCGGGGCCCTGGAGGAGACGACCGAGGCCGAGATGCGCTTCCTGTTCGACCTGCACTACTTCGGACCGGCGGCGCTCACCAAAGCGGCGCTGCCGCACCTGCGCCGCCAGGGCGGCGGCTGGGTGGTCCAGATGTCCAGCGTCGGGGGCCAGGTCACCGCACCCGGGTTCGGTGCGTACTGCGCGACCAAATTCGCCCTCGAAGGCCTCACCCAGACGCTCAGCGAGGAAGTGCCCAGCGTGCACTTCATGATCGTTGAGCCGGGCGCGTTCCGGACCGGGCTGTTCGGCAAAGACGCCGCTTACTTCTCCGCCCCCCTGCCCGAGTACGCCGAAACGGTGGGACCGACCCGCGGCTACGTCGAGACCGGCGGCGGCGCTCAGGCCGGCGACCCGGCCAAGGCGGCCCGGGCCATCCTCACCGCCATGGCATCGGCCAAGCCACCGCTTCGCCTCGTCCTCGGCGGGGATGCCATCGACCGGATCCGGCAGCGGCTCGGCGACCTGCAGCACGAACTCACCGAGTGGGAAGACCTCGGCCGCGCCACCGCGATCGACGGGTAATCTCCGCTAGCCGGCCAGCACGGCGGTGAGCCGGGTGGCGTAGCCGGCCACCGTGTCCTCGTCCTGGCGGCCTTCGTCCAGGCAGGACCAGGGCAGTGGCCGGTACGCCGATCACGCCGCAGAGCGGGCAGTTAGCCCCCGCGACCCGAGCGGCCCAGTCGTCCTGCCACGGCTTGAGCTCAGTCTCCGTCATCTGTTTTACCCTCCTGGGACGCTGGCCGGTCCAGGTGGTAGGCGACGTGCGGGCGGATCGGGTGGCCGGGCTCGATCCTGGGGTGCTCGAAGTAGCCGTGCCGGGTCATGCCGAGGCGGCGCATTACCGCCTGCGACGGCTCGTTGAGCACGGCCGTGATCGACCACAGTTCGGCCAGGCCCGCGCCGCTGAACGCAACGTCGACGGCCGCCGTGGCCGCCTCGGTGGCGTACCCCTGATGCCAGGCCGCCCGGGCCAGCCGCCAGCCGACCTCCATGCCACCGGTCCCGGGCACGCCGCTGGGCATCGGGTTCAGCCCGGTGAACCCGATGAACTCGGCGGTGCTGGCCAGCTCCAGAGCCCACAGCCCGAACCCCTGGTGGTCGAAGCGGGCCTCGATGACGTTGACCAGGGAATCGCTGGCCGCCCGGTCCAGGGTGGCCGGGAAGTACCGCATGACCTCGGGGTCGGCGTTCAGCGCCGCGAACGGCGCCCGGTCGGTGTCGCGCCAGCGCCGCATCAGCAGCCGCTCGGTGCGGATGGTGTCGAACCGGCGGCCCACCCGGCCAGCGTAGCCAGGTGGCGGTCGGCGGGCGAGTGAGTAAGACTCGCGGAATGGCGGTGACCCGGTTCCTCGGCGTGGATCTGGCCTGGCGGGAGGGCCACGACGATTTCCCGGCCAACGAGACCGGGGTGGCGGTGCTGGACCCGGCGGGCCGGATCCTGGACGCCGGCTGGACCCGGGGCGTGCCGGACACGCTGGCGTGGGCGAACGGCGCCGCCGGCGGCGGGGACGCGGTGATGTTCGTGGACGCTTCTCTCGTGGTGCGCAACCCGGCCGGGCAGCGGCTGTGCGAAACCCAGGTGGGCCAGCGCTACGGCGCCTGGAAGGTCAGCGCGAACAGCACCAATACCAGCTCGCCGCGGCTGGGCGGGGTCCGGCTGCTCGGCCTGGCCGAGCAGGCCGGCTGGCGGTACTCCGACGGCAGCGCCGGGCCGCCGGACTGCGGCCGGACCGTCTCGGAGAGCTACCCGTTCTGCACGCTGGTCGGCGCGGCGGAGTTCGGTTACCCCCGGGAACGGCCCCGGTACAAGCGCAAGCCGCGGCGGCTGCCGCTCGCGCAGTGGCGCCAGGAGCGGGCCGCCAACTGCGATGACCTGATCCGCAAGCTCGGCGAGCTGGCTACCGCCGACCCGCCGCTGCGGCTGGACTCCCACCCGGAGACCCGGAAACTGACCGCCGAACGGTCGCCGCTGGACAACAAGCAGTACAAGCACCGGGAGGACCTGATCGACGCGCTGCTGTGCGCGTGGACGGCGGCGCTGTGGGTGCGGCACGGACTGCGCCGCTGCCAGGTGCTCGGCCTGCCCGACGGCGCGGCGGCCGGGACGGCCGCCACACCGGCCGCGACCATCATCGTGCCAGGCCCGGCCCGAGCAGCGCGGCACTGGCGTTCAGAAAGAAAGCTTCATGCCTTCGTGAGAGGGCACGACGCGCCCATCAGCTGAAGCGGCGGGCGCTGGGGTAGCGCTGCCCGCCGTCCACGACGATGTTGCTGCCGGTGACCCAGGACGCCCGCGCGGACAGCAGGAACGTGACCACGTCGGCCACCTCGCTGAGCTGGCCCAGCCGGCCGAACGGGAACTGGGTGTCCAGGAACGTGGCGAAGTCCGCCGGGTTGGCCTGGCGGAACTGATCCCACCCGCCGCCGGGGAACATGATCGAGCCCGGGCTCACCGCGTTGACCCGGATGTTGTCCGGGGCCAGCTCCTGTGCGGCCGTCGCGGCCAGCTGGATCTCGGCCGCCTTGGCCGCGGCGTAGGCGGTGCGCGGCGCGGGCCGCAGCCCGGTGATCGACGAGATGATCACCACCGCGCCGCCGCCCGCCGCGCGCAGGTGGGGCAGCCCGGCCTGGATCAGTTCCGCCGCGTGCCCGGCGTTCAGCGCGAACGTGGCGGTGAACTCGCCCGGGCCTGCGCTGGTCAGGTTGCCTGAGCCCACCGTGCCGCCGGCGTTGGCGACCAGGTGGTCCAGGCCGCCGAGCTGGCCGGCGATGGCATCGACCGCGCCGCGCAGCGCGGCCGGGTCCAGGACGTCGGCGGCGGCGGTGGCCACCGGGACCTGGTGCGCGGCCAGCTGGCGGGCCGCGCCGGCCAGGCCCGCTTCGTCCCTGGCCACCAGGCCGACCGCCGTGCCCTCGGCGGCGAGCGCCCCGGCGATCGCGAAACCGATGCCGCGGCTCCCTCCGGTGATCAGCGCGCGCTGGCCGCGCAGGCCTAGCTCCATGACTGACTCCTGTTCCCTGTCGGCACCGTCCCTTTAGTAGCACGCCGCCCGGGTACGATCGCCACGGCCATGCGCGTACTCCTGAGCGATGGGTCCGGCCTTACCGCCCGCCAGACCGCAACCCAGCTCGCCGACGGCGGTCATGCCGTGCACGTGCTGTCCCCGGACCCGATCTGCCTGGCCCGGTTCACCCGCCGGGTGCGCCGGGTGCACCGGGTCCCGGCTTACCGGGCCGACCCGCTGCGCTGGCTGGCGGCGGCGCTGCGGGTGTACCGGGAATCGCGCATGGACCTGCTGCTGCCCACCCAGGAGCAGGTGGCCGTGCTGGCCGCCCGGGCCGATCTGCTGCGCGCCGCCGGGGTGCGGACCGTGGTGCCGTCGTTCGCGGCGCTGGCCCAGGTGCAAGACAAGATCTCCGCGGCGGGCACACTGGCCGCGGCCGGGCTGGCGCAGCCGGAGAGCGCGGTGCTGGCCACCCCGGAAGAAGCGGCCGCGTGGGACCGGTTCCCGGTGTTCCTCAAGCAGCCGATCGGCACCGCGACCACCGGGGTGCGCCGGGTCAGTGACCGGGCCGAGCTGGCCCTGGCCGTATCGGACGCGTTCCCGCCCGGGGGCCTGCTGGCCCAGGTGCCGGCCGACGGGCCGCTGGCCATCGTGCAGGCCGTGTTCGCTGCCGGTGAGCTGGTCGCCTGCCACGCCACGCTGCGGGTGCGCGAGGGAACCGGCGGCGGGTCGAGCCACAAGCGCAGCCTGGACCTGCCCGCGGCCCGCGCGGACCTGGCCCGGCTCGGCCGCCACCTGGGCTGGCACGGCGCGCTGTCGGCCGACGCCATCCTGACCGCGGACGGGCCGCGTTACATCGACGTCAACCCCCGGCTGGTCGAGCCGGCCAACGCCCGGCGGGCCGGGGTTGACCTGGTCGGCCCGCTGCTGTCGCTGGCGTTCGGTGATACGCCGCCGGTGCAGCCCGCGGGCCGGGCCGGGGTGCTGACCCATCAGCTGCTGCTGGCCATCCTGGGCGCGGCCCAGCGCACCGGCCGCCGCGGGCCGGTCGCCGCCGAACTGCTGGCCACCGCCCGGCACGGTGGCGCCTACCGGGGCAGCGCCGAGGAGCTGACCCCGCTGGCCGGGGACCCGCTGGCCGCCGTCCCGATCGCCATGGCCACGATGGCCACCCTGGTCAAGCCGCCGCCTGGCGCTGGTTCGTCGGCGGCAGCGTGCAGAATTACTCGATCAGTCCCGAGGGCTGGCGCCAGCTGGTGGACAGCCAGCACTGACCGCGCATGGGAGCATGGCACCGTGGCCGATTCCGACGCGGAACTGCACCTGCGGCTGACCGGCGAACGCCTGCTCATCGACCACCGCGGCGACGAGGGTGGGCCGTGGGAGTCTCCGCTGGATGCGGCGGCGCACGCCCTGGTCGCGGTGGGCGCGCTGCCCGCCACGACCGCGCAGGCCATCGTGAACGACTACTACCTGGCGCAGTCCTGCCGGTCTGGCGAACCGTCGGGCTTCCGGCACCACCAGCACCGGCTGGCCCAGCGCGCGGCCGTCGCCGCAGCGCCGGGGGAGCTGGGCCGGTTCCGCGCGCTGAGCTGTGGCCAGCTGATCGAGCAGCCCTGGGGAAACCTGATCGTTGACTACATCGTGCTGAGCGAGAACTCGACCGTGCTGCACGTGACCATGCGCCCGTCGGCCGCCCTGGGCGGCCGGTTCGGCCGCGTCAGCCGGGCCGCGCTGCGCCATACGGCCAGGCCGCCGGCCGGGGTCGCTACTCACATGGCGGTGACCGGGGTGCCCGGGCAGCTCACGCTCACCGACGACCGGGGGACGTTGGTGACGGCCGGATTCTCCGGCGGTGGCACCAGCACCGAGTGGACCGGCGAATTCGAGGCCCAGCCCGGGCTCGCCCCGGACGCCAGGTGGATCGAGGTGCTCGGCCAGCGCATCGAGCTGACGGATGACCTGGGTCCCGGGATCGCCGTGTGGGTCGAGCCGGTGGCCGAGCAGCACCTGGGGCGGCGCTACCTGCAGGCCAGGCTGGCCATGCTGATCTCGGCGCACGAGGACGCGCCGCTGGACAGCACGATCGGCGCGCTGGTCGCGGCGGGCGCGCTGGCCGCCGACGACCCGGCCATCGCCGAGGCGCGGGCGGTGCTGCAGCAGCACTCGCACGGCGGTCCGCGCGGCGCGGGCGCGCAGCGGCTGGCCGAGCCGTGGCGGTCGCTGCTGGCCGCGCGCGGCCGCGGGCCCGCCCCGCACGGCCGGGTCATGGTGGGCGCGGCCACCCCGCGGTTTGACGGCGTCACCGTGGCCGTGCTGGCCGTGCAGTCCACCGGGGAAGAGTTCACCGCCGACGTGGCACTCGTCCCCGGCCTGCCGCACTGGCACGAAGGCCTGTCCCTGGTCGGCCAGCCGATGCTGATCTGGTGGGCCGCGGACGACGTGGGCGGGTACTACCTGGGTCAGCCCGGTAGCTGGCATTCCAGCGATGAACGGGCCGGTGGCCAGGTCGAGTTCTGGCCCGCGCTGGATGCGGCGGCCACCCGGCTGGACATCATGCCGACCACGCTGACCGAGCGGGCCGTCATCCGGATCCCGCTGAACTGGGCGGACCAGTGACCGGGCCGTGGTGGGCCGGGCTGTCCGCGGCCGAGATCGGGCTGGACTGCGGCGGCCAGCCGCACCGGCTGCGCTGGGCCGCCGGGGAGCTGCGCGCGCTGGACCACACCGACCTGGAAAGCGAGCAGATCCTCAGCGTGCTGGCCGGCCAGGGCTTTCCCTGCCTCGATGTGCTCGACCTGTGGGCACGGTACGCGGCTGACCTGCGGGTGCTGATCCTGGCCAGCCGGGGCCCGGCCGACCCGCTGACCAGCTGGACACCGCAGGCGCCGGGGTGGCCCGGGCCCACCAGCCGGCGCGCGCCGGGCTGGCCAGCGTGCGCAACACCGGCACGTACTCAGCGCTGTCCTACCACGGCGGGCCGGGCGAAGAGGATGACGGGCTGGCCAGGCTGATCGGCCTGGGTGGGCTGCTGCCGGACCGGCTGGCCGCGACGGTCATCGCGACCTGGGCCGAGCGCCTACGCGCCCCAGGCGATGCTGACGCGGTTTCGGCGGCCCGGCCCGCGCTGCACGCGGCGCTGTACGGGCGGGCGGTGACCGCGCTGCGCTCCTGGACCGGCCAGCGGGACCTGGCCGTGGCGCTGACCATGATCCCGGAAGACCAGCCGCGCCGGCTGGCCCGGGCCGGGGACGGCATCGCGGCGGAACTCCCGTTCGGCTGGCTGGCCGACGTATGGGCCCGCGGCCTGACCACGTGCTGGGGCCGGTTCTGCCTGACCGCGGCGCCCCAGCCGTCCGGCGACGGCTGGCTGCTCAGCACCGTCGGCCCCGACCTGGACCAGCCCCACCCCATCACCCTGGGCACGCCGCCACCCAGCTAGCGGCCGGCGGCCGGCGTGGTGCTGAAGTTGCTGGTGTTACTCACGTGATCGGTGGGACTATTAGGTCGTGGCAGGGCTGCCGGACCGGGGGAACCGGGGCCGCCACCGGCGATATGCTTCTGTTTCAGAAGCACTTTCGTCCGGCCGGGACCAGGCGGCGGCCGGGGACGTGGGTGCCGCGAGAGGGAGCGCGATGGTGTGGCCGGCCGCGGTACGGCGGCGCTGGGCCATACCCAGCCTGGCCCACCCGGCCCAGGCCAAGGCCCCGGCTCTCGCGTCGGCGCCGGCGCGGCCAGGCCGAGGCGGGCGCATCGGGCGCATCCGGGCGGGCGGGTACGGCAGCCGCCGCCGCTGATCAGCCGGCGGCTGCCGTCCGGCCGCGAGGCCACCGAGCAGCCCAACGTGACCGGCGACGGGGACGCGGCGCTCAGCCCGCGGTTCTGGGCCATGCTCGCGCTGACCGGGGTGGCGGCCGGGCTGTTCGGCGACCTGATGATGTACCTGCTGTTCACCGTGCAGCACCTGGCGTTCGGCTATCACAGCGGCCCGCTGGAGACGGCGGTGGAGCAGGCGTCCGGGCTGCGCCGGGTCACCGTGCTGCTCATCGCCGGGGCCATCGGCGGGATCGGCTGGTACCTGCTGCGCCGGTACACCAAAGGGGAGAAGTCCGAGCTCGACGACGTGGTGTGGGGCAGCCGGGCGCACCTGTCGTTCCGCCGCTCGCTGGGCACCTCGGTGCTGTCCGAGCTGGTCATCGGGATGGGTGCGTCGATCGGCCGGGAGAACGCGCCCAAGCTGATGGGCGGCGCGTCGGCCAGCGTGCTGGCCGGCTGGGCCGGGCTGTCCCCGGCCCAGCGGCGGCTGCTGATGGCCTGCGGCGGCGGGGCCGGGCTGGCCGCGGTGTACAACGTGCCGCTGGCCGGCGCGCTGTTCACCGCGGAGGTCATGCTGGGCAGCGTCACCGTGCCGGTGGTGCTGCCCGCGCTGGCCTGCTCGGCCATCGCCACCGCGGTGAGCTGGCTCTACCTGCCCGCCCGGCCCACCTACCTGGACGTGCCCAGCTACCACCTGAGCGGGCCGCTGCTGGCCTGGGCGCTGGTCGCCGGGCCGCTCATCGGGCTGATCGCCAGCGGCTACGTCCGGCTGATCGGCTGGGTGTCGCACCATCAGGCCAGGAACAAGGCGGCCATCATCGCGCCGGTGCTGGCGTTCGGCGTGCTGGGCCTGGCCGGGCTGGCCTACCCGCAGCTGTTCGGCAACGGCAAGGACATGGCGCACGACGCGTTCCTCGGCCGGGACGGGCTGGTCCTGCTGCTGGCCCTGTTCGCGCTCAAGCCGCTGGTGACCGCGCTGTGCCTGGGCAGCGGGGCGTCCGGCGGGCTGTTCACGCCCACGCTGAGCACCGGGGCCATGCTGGGCGGCGCGGCCGGGATCATCTGGAGCCTGGCCTGGCCGGGCTCACCGGCGGGTGCATACGCGCTGGTCGGCGCGGCGGCCATGCTGGGCGCGGCGATGCAGGCCCCGCTGGCCGGGCGTGGCCCTGACCCTGGAACTGACCGGCGGCGGCTTCGCGCTGCTCATCCCGATGATCGTGGCCACGGTGACCGCGACGGTGATCGCCCGGAAGATCGACGGCTACTCGATCTACACCGCCCGGCTGTGCGCCGACCCCGACGCGCCGGCGGTGCCCACCTGGCCTCACTGAGTAACCGGGTCTCGGCCGGGGTGGCGCCGCGCGAGATGATGGCTTCATGACCGCGCCGTTCGAGGTGCTCACGATGGGCCGGGTGGGCGTGGACGTCTACCCGCTGCAGACCGGGGTCAGCCTCGACCAGGTCGAGACGTTCGGCAAGTACCTCGGCGGCAGCGCCACCAACGTGGCCGTGGCCGCCGCCCGGCTGGGCCACCGGTCGGCGGTGATCACCCGGACCGGCGCGGACCCGTTCGGCCGGTTCGTGCACACCGCGCTGCGCGGCTACCAGGTCGACGACCGGTTCGTCACCGACGTGCCCGGGCTGCCCACGCCGGTGACGTTCTGCGAGATCTTCCCGCCGGATGACTTCCCGATCTACTTCTACCGGTACCCGAAAGCACCGGACCTGGAGATCCGGGCGGACGAGCTGGACTACGCGGCGATCCGCGCGGCCGGCGTGTTCTGGGTCACGGTCACCGGGCTGTGCGCCGAGCCCAGCCGGACGGCCACGCTGGCCGCGCTGGAAGCGCGCGGTAAGGCCGGCGTGACCGTGCTCGACCTGGACTACCGGCCGGCCTTCTGGCCATCACGGGAAGCGGCCCGCGAGTGGGTGCAGGCCGCGCTCGGCCAGGTGACGGTGGCGGTCGGCAACCAGGACGAGACCGACACGGCGGTGGCCGAGCGCGACCCGGCCCGGGCGGCGGAAGCCCTGCTCAGCCACGGCGTGCAGCTGGCCGTGGTCAAGCAGGGCCCGGCCGGGGTGCTGGCTCAGGACGGCGCGGGCCGGTCGCCGTCCCGCCGGTCCCGGTCGAGGTGGTGAACGGGATCGGGGCCGGCGACGCGTTCGGCGGGGCGCTGTGCCACGGCCTGCTGGCCGGCTGGGAGCTGAGCCGGGTCATCAAGTTCGCCAACGCGGCCGGGGCCATCGTGGCCGGGCGGCTGGCCTGCTCCGACGCCATGCCGACCGAGGCCGAAGTGGACGGCCTGCTCGCGAGGCCAGCGTGATGTTCGCTGACCGTGAGCCTGCTGTGAGAAGGGGGCAGCATGGATAGCCAGCTCCACCTGGCCGCGGGCAGCGCGGCCGACGGGCCGTACCGGCTGGCCATCACGCCGGAGCAGGCCGGCTGGGCCTACTCCGGGCTGCGCGTCCTGGACCTCCCGCCGGGCGGCACCCATGAGCTGCGCACGGGCGGCGACGAGATGCTGGTGCTGCCGCTGGCCGGGTCCTGCCGTGGTGGACTGCGACGGCGAGCGGTTCGAGCTGGCCGGGCGGCCCAGCGTGTTCGCTGGTGTGACCGACTTCGCCTACCTGCCGCCGGGCAGCGCGGCCCAGATACGCAGCGCGAACGGCGGGCGGTTCGCGCTGCCCGCGGCGCGGGCGGCCCGGCGGCTGCCACCCCGGTACGGGCCCGCGGCCGGCGTCCCGGTCGAGCTGCGCGGGGCGGGCAGCTGCTCCCGGCAGGTCAACAACTTCTGCACCCCGGAGGTGTTCGAGGCGGACCGGCTGATCGCCTGCGAGGTGATCACCCCGGCGGGCAACTGGTCGTCCTACCCGCCGCACAAGCACGACCAGGAACGGCCCGGGGAGGCCGAGCTGGAGGAGATCTACTACTTCGAGATCGGGCCAGGCCCGGCCGGCCCGGGGATCGGCTACCAGCGGGTCTACGGCACCGCCGACCGGCCGCTCGACCTGCTGGCCGAGGTCCGGACCGGGGATGTGGTGCTGATCCCGCACGGCTGGCACGGCCCGTCGATGGCCGTGCCCGGCTACGACATGTACTACCTGAACGTGATGGCCGGCCCGGGCGCCGAACGGGCCTGGCTGATCTGCGACGACCCGGCGCACGCCTGGGTCCGCGGCAGCTGGGCCGGGCAGCCAGCCGACCCCAGACTGCCCGTCGGGAGCCCAGCGCAGCGGCGAGGCCGCGCGATGACCGGCTGACCGTGGCCCAGGCGCTGGTCCGGTTCCTGGCCGCGCAGCACACCGAGCGGGACGGCGACGCAGCAGCCGCTGTTCGCGGGCTGCTTCGGCATCTTCGGGCACGGCAACGTGGCCGGGATGGGCCAGGCCCTGCTGGAGGCGGACCGCGGCCACGGTCCCGGGCTGCGCTACTGCCAGGCCCGCAACGAGCAGGCCATGGTGCACGCGGCCGCCGGCTACGCCCGGATGCGCAACCGGCTGTCCACCTGGGCCTGCACCTCGTCGATCGGGCCGGGCGCGACCAACATGGTCACCGGCGCGGCGCTGGCCACCATCAACCGGCTGCCCGTGCTGCTGCTGCCCGGCGACGTGTTCGCCACCCGGCCGGCCCGGCCGGTGCTGCAGGAACTCGAGCACCCGGTGGGCTACGACGTGACCGTCAACGACAGTTTCCGGCCGGTGTCGGTGTTCTTCGACCGGATCTGGCGGCCGGAGCAGCTGCCCGGGTCGCTGCTCGGCCGCGATGCGGGTGCTCACCGACCCGGCGCAGACCGGGGCGGTCACCCTGGCCCTGCCCCAGGACGTGCAGGCCGAGGCGCACGACTGGCCCGGCGAGCTGTTCGCGCCGCGGGTGTGGCATGTGGCCCGGCCGGTGCCCGAGCCCGCGGCGCTGGACCGGGCGCTGGCCGTCCTGCGGGCCGCCCGGCGCCCGCTGATCATCGCCGGCGGCGGGGTGGGCTACGCCGCCGCCACCGATGAGCTGCGCGCCTTCGCCGAGGCCACCGGGATCCCGGTGGCCGAGACCCAGGCCGGCAAGGGCTCGCTGCCGTATGACCACCCGCTGGCCCTGGGCGCGGTGGGCAGCACCGGCAGCGCCGCCGCCAACGGATGGCACGGGACGCCGACGTCGTCCTCGGCATCGGCACCCGGTACGCCGACTTCACCACCGCCTCACAGTCGCTGTTCGGCCGACCCTGGGGTCCGGTTCGTCAACGTCAACGTGGCCGCGCCGGACGCGGCCAAGCAGGCCGGCGCCGCGGTGGTGGCGGACGCCCGGGAGGCGCTGCACGCGCTCCGCGGCGCACTGGCCGGCTGGCGGACCAGCCCCGCCTACCAGGAGCAGGCGGCCCAGCTGGCGGCGGCTGGGGCCACACCGTCGACCCGCGCCTACCACCTCGGGCACCGGCCGCTGCCGGCCCAGTCCGAGGTGATCGGGGTGGTCAACGACGTCAGCGGGCCCCGCGACGTGGTGCTGTGCGCGGCCGGGTCGATGCCCGGCGACCTGCACAAACTGTGGCGCACCCGGGACGCCAAGGGCTACCACGTCGAGTACGGCTACTCGTGCATGGGCTACGAGATCGCCGGCGGGCTGGGCGTCAAGCTGGCCGCGCCGGACCGCGAGGTGTACGTCATGGTCGGCGACGGGTCCTACCTGATGATGGCCTCCGAGCTGGTCACCGCGGTGCAGGAGGGCATCAAGCTGATCGTGGTGCTGGTGCAGAACCACGGCTTCGCCTCGATCGGCGCGCTGTCCGAGACGGTCGGCGCGCCGCGGTTCGGCACCTGGTACCGGTACCGCGACCAGGGCACCGGGCGGCTGGACGGCGGCGTGCTGCCGGTCGACCTGGCCGCCAACGCGGCCAGCCTGGGCGTCCGGGTGTGGCGCGCGGCCGGCATCGCCGAGTTCCGCGACATGCTGCGGCAGGCTCGCGACAGCCAGCACCCGGGCCCGGTGCTGGTGCAGATCGAGACCGACCCGCTGGTCCCGGCGCCGTCCAGCGAAGCCTGGTGGGACGTGCCGGTCGCCGGGGTGTCCGGGCTGGACAGCACCCAGCAGGCGGCCCAGGCTTACCAGGCGGCCAAGGCCGGCCAGCGCCAGCACCTCGGGCCCGCCCCAGTGCTGCAACAACCCGTGCTGCAACAACCAGTGCTGCAACAACCAGTGCTGCAACAACCAGCGCCGCCGCGACAGGAAGGACGATGATGCCAGCCGCAGCCCCGCCGGCCGCCGCCAACCTTTGCCTGGGCAGCGCCCCCGACTCGTGGGGCGTGTGGTTCCCCGCCGACGACCGCCAGGTGCCCTACCGCAGGTTCCTGGACGAGCTGGTCACCGCGGGATACCAGTGGTTCGAGCTGGGCCCGTACGGCTACCTGCCCACCGACCCGGCCGAGCTGGCCGCGGAAGCGGGCCGGCGCGGGCTGCGGGTCTCCGGCGGCACCGTGTTCGGCGCGCTGCACCGCCCGGCCGGGTGGGCGGACATGCTGGCCGCCACCCGCCGGGTGGCCGAGCTGACGGCCGCGGCGGGCGCGCACCATCTGGTGTTCATCCCGCCCCTGTACCGCGACGAGAAGACCGGCGCGCGCACCGAGCCGGCCCAGCTGGACGCCGGGCAATGGGCCACGCTGACCGCCGCGGCCAGCGAGCTGGGCCACATTTTGCTGAACGACTACAACGTGCGGCTGTGCCTGCATCCCCACGCGGACACGCATATCCAGACGCAACCCGAGATCGAGCGGTTCCTGGACGGCACCGACCCGGAGTGTGTCTGGCTGTGCCTGGACACCGGGCACGTGGCCTACGGCGGCGGCGACCCGGTCGGGCTGATCCGGCGGTACGGCGGCCGGGTCGGCTACGTGCACATCAAGCAGATGGACCCGGCCGTGCTGGCCCAGGTCCGCGCCGAGGACCTGTCGTTCGGGGAGGCGGTCAGGCGGGGCGTGTGCGTGGCGCCGCCGGCCGGGGTGCCCGACCCGGCCGCGGTGGTCCGCGAGCTGGCCGGCCTGGACGCGCCGCTGTTCGTGATCGTGGAACAGGACCTGTACCCGTGCGATCCCGGCGTGCCGCTGCCCATCGCCACCCAGACCCGGGCCTACCTGAACGGCTGCGGCCTGGCCGTACCGCCGGGGCTGCGGCGATGACCGTCCGGGTCGGGCATCGTCGGGGCCGGCATGATCGGCCAGGACCACGCCCGCCGGCTGAGCCGCGCGGTGGCCGGCGCCCAGGTGACCGCGGTGGCGGATGCCGACCCGGCCCGCGCCGGGCTGGTCGCCGGGTCGGTGCCCGGCGCCCAGCCGCTGCGCAGCGGGCTCGACGTGATCGCCTCGGCCGCGGTGGACGCGGTGCTGGTCACCTCGTCGGGCCCGAGCCACGAGGAGTTCGTGCTGGCCACGATCGGCGCGGGCAAGCCGGTGTTCTGCGAGAAGCCGCTGGCGCCCACGCCCGAGGCGTGCCTGCGGATCGTCGAGGCGGAGGTGGCGGCGGGCCGCCGCCTGGTGCAGGTCGGGTTCATGCGCCGGTACGACGACGGCTACCGGGCCATGAAACGGGCCGTCAACGACGGCCTGATCGGCACGCCGCTGCTGGCCCACTGCGTGCACCGCAACGTGGCCTCGCCGCCCGGCTACACCAGCGACATGCCGTTCACCGATTCGGCCGTGCACGAGATGGACGTGGTCCGCTGGCTGCTCGGCGACGAGGTGACCGCGCTGTCGGTGGTGGCCGCCCGGCGCAGCAGCTACGCGCCAGGCCCAGCTGCAGGACCCGCAGCTGCTGCTGATGGAGACCGCGGCCGGCGTGCACATCGACGTCGAGGTGTTCGTCAACTGCCAGTACGGCTACGACGTCCGCTGCGAGCTGGTCGGCGAGACCGGCACGGTGTCGCTGCCGCTGCCGTCAGGCCCCGAGCTGCGCAGCGGCGGCGTGGCCGGCGTGCCGGTGCCCGCCGACTGGCGCGCCCGGTTCGCCCGGGCCTACGACGCCGAGCTGCAGGACTGGGTGGACTCGGTGCGCACCGGGCAGGCCACCGGGCCGTCGTCGTGGGACGGCTACGCGGCGGCCGAGGTGGCCCACGCGGCGCTCACCGCGCTCGGCTCGGGCCAGCGCACCCCGGTGCTGATGAAGGGACGGCCCAGCTTCTATGCCTGACCAGGAGTCCACCGGGGTCGCCGTCATCGGCGGCGGCATGGCCGGGCGGGCGCACGCCGCCGCCTACCGGACCGCGTCCACCCTGTTCGGCCTGGACCGGCCGGCCGTCCGCCTGGTCGCGGTGGCCGACGTGAACCGGGCACTGGCCGAGGACGCCGCCCGCCGCTACGGGTACGGCCGGGCCGAGGCGGGCTGGCAGGCGGTGGCGGCGGCCCCGGACGTCAACGTGGTCAGCGTGGCCGCCGCCAACCAGCTGCACCGGGAGATGACCGAGGGCCTGCTGGCCGCGGGCAAGCACGTGCTGTGCGAGAAACCGCTGGCCGCCTCGTACGCCGACGCCCAGGCCATGACGGCCGCGGCGGAAGCGTCCGGCCTGGTCACCGGCGTCGGCTACACCTACCGGCGGTCGCCGGCGGTCAGCGCGATCGGCCAGCTGGTGGCCGGCGGCGAGCTCGGCGAGATCATCCACTTCAGCGGCCGGTACTGGGAGGACTACGCGCTCGACCCGGCCGTGCCGCTGACCTGGCGCTACCAGGGCGGCACCGGCACTGGGGCGCTGGCCGACCTGGGCAGCCACCTGTTCGACCTGGCCGAGCAGCTGTGCGGGCCGATCGTGGCGGTCAGCGGGGCCATGGTGCGGACCGTGCTGACCAGCCGGCCGGTGCCGCCGGCGCCACGGTCGGGCACGGGCGGGCCGCGGCCAGCGGCCAGACCGGCCCGGTGCTGAACGAGGACGCCGCCGTGTTCACCGGCCGGTTCGGCGGCGGCGCGGTCGGCACGTTCTCGGTGTCCCGGGTCGCGCACGGCCAGCCGGACGGGCTCGGCTTCGAGATCTTCGGTACGGCCGGCTCGGCCGCCTTCGATCTGCACCGGCCGGGCGAGTTCACGGTGTCTTCTGGTCGGCCCGGCGGACGGCAGCGGAGGGCGGCGGGTCATCGTCGGCCCGGAGCACCCCTACATCGCCGATGGCCTGCCGATGGTCGCGCGCGGGGTTGGGCACGGCACCGGCGACATGTTCGGCTACCAGGCCCGGGCGTTCCTGGACCAGGTCAGCGGGATCCGCGGGCTGCCGCCGTGCGCGGACTTCCGCACCGGGCTGCACGGGATCGCGGTGCTGGACGCCATCGCCGGGTCGGCCCAGGCCGGCGGCGCCGAGGTCGCCGTCGGCTGAGCAGGCCGTGCTGACCTCGGCGGCCCGCCCGCTCAGTTCCGCGTCTCGGCCAGGTAGCCGCGGACGATCGAGCCGAAGTCCGGGTCCGGCAGCAGCCCGAGGCCGGCCGCCCGCTCGGCCTCGAACCGGGCCGGCCAGCCGGTCACGATGCGGGTCACGCCGGGGTCGGGCACCCAGTCGATGAGCCGGGCCACGTCCGGCCCGGCGGCCCGCTCCAGCGCGGCCACCATGTCGCCGACGGTCACGGTCAGCGCGGGCAGGTTGACCGCGCTGCGGCCGCCCCAGGCGGCGCCGGACGCCTCGGCCGCGCAGCGCAGCCCGGCCAGCGCCCGGGTGGGGGAGGACAGCGCCACTTCGGTGTGCGCGTCCACCGGGCAGACCGCCCGCTGGCCGGCCAGCGGCTCACGGATGATGCCGGACAGGAACCCGGACGCGGCCCCGTTGGGCCGCCCCGGGCGGACGCACACCGTCATCAGCCGGACGGCCCGGCCGCGCACGAAGCCCTTGCGGGTGTAGTCGGCCAGCAACTGCTCCCCGATGACCTTCTGCACCCCGTAGCTGGTCTGCGGGTTCGGCATGGTCTGGTCGTCCACCACGACGGGCAGCGGGTGCTCGGGGGAGTTGCCGAACGCCGCCAGCGAGCTGGCGAACACCAGCAGCGGCTTGCTGCCCGTGGCCCGGCACGCATCCAGCAGCACTTCGGTCGCGCCCAGGTTGGCCCGCAGGCCGAGGTCGAAGTCGGCTTCGCATTCCGCGCTGACCGCGGCGGCCAGATGGAAGATCACCGTCGCGCCGGTGAGCGCCGCCCAGCCCGGGCCGCCCGGCCGGATCAGCTCGGCCAGATCGCCGCACAGCGCGGTGACCCGCTGGTCCGCGGTCAGGTCGGCGGGTACCGGCGCCTGGTCGGCCAGGGTCAGCTGGCCGATCGGACGGGGCGCGCCACCGGCCACGGCCAGCGAGCCGGCCGCCAGCAAATCCCGGGCCAGCCGGGCGCCCAGAAAGCCTGCCCCACCAGTGATCATGATGTTTATCACGGCATCCCCGTCCACTACAGTGAGCGCGCACCCTCCATCATCCGCCGCTGCGCTGCGGAAGGAAGTAGTCACTGCGGAACAGATTGCCGGCCGCCGGGCCGGTGTTCGCCGGGCTGCCGCCGGCCCGCCCGGATGACGCCGCGCTCCGGGCGTCGGTCCGCGCCCAGCGCGCCGCGGGCGGCCTGCTGCTCGGCGTGCTGGACGACGACCCGACCGGGTCCCAGGCGGTGCACGGCATCGAGGTGGTGACGGTGCTGGAGGAAGCCGCCTACCAGGCGGCGCTGGACGGCCCGGCGGGCGGCTGCTTCGTGCTGACCAACACCCGCAGCCTGGATGAGGCGGCCGCGGCCCGGCTGACCCGGCAGGCCGCCGGTGACTTGATACGGGCGGCGCAGCGGCGCGGGACGCGGATCCAGCTGATCAGCCGGAGCGACTCGACGCTGCGCGGGCACCTGCTGGCCGAGGTGGCCGCGGCGCAGGCGGCCCGGCAGGAGGTGCTCGGCCACGACTTCGACGGGGTGCTGCTGATCCCGGCATTCCCCGAGGCGGGCCGGGTCACCGCGGGCGGCATCCACTGGGCCCGGATGGGCCCGGACCTGGTCCCGGTGGGCGAGACCGAGTTCGCCCGGGATCCCGCGTTCGGCTACCGGTCCTCGGCGCTGCGCGAGTTCATCGCGGAACGCAGCGGCGGGGCGGTCCGGGCCGGGCAGGTGGCCGGCATCGGCCTGGCCGACATCCGGCTCGGCGGCGCGGACCGGGTCGCCGAGGTGCTGGCCGCGGTGCCGGGTGGCGGCTGGGTGGTGGTGGACGCGACCGAGTACTCCGACCTGGACACGGTGGCCCGCGGCGTGCTGCTGGCCGAGCAGGCGGGCCAGGCGTTCCTGTTCCGCACCGGGCCGTCGTTCGTCCGCGCCCTGCTCGGCCAGGACCCGCAGCCGCCGCTGCGCGGCCCCGCCATCTGGCCGCCGGGGCATGGGCGGGATGGCGGGCACGGGCTGATCGTGGTCGGCTCGCACGTCGGGCAGACCAGCCGCCAGCTGGCCGTGCTGCGCGGCCGGCCCGGCACCACCGCGCTGGAACTGCACGTGCCCGCCGTGCTGCGCGGCGACGGCGCGGCGGCCGCGGCGACCGCGCGGCAGGCGGCGGCCGCGCTGCGCACCTCCGATGTGCTGCTGTACACCAGCCGGGCGGTGGCCACCGGGCCGGACGCGGCGGCCAGCCTGGCCATCGCGCGCACCGTGTCGGCCGCGCTGGCTGGGGTGGTGCGCAGCGTGCTGGCCGCCCGGCCGCCCGCCTGGGTGCTGGCCAAGGGCGGCATCACGTCGCACGACATCGCGCTGCATGGCCTCGGCATCCGCCGCGCGCTGGTGGCCGGCCAGCTGTTCCCCGGGCTGATCTCGGTGTTCCACCCGGCCGACGCGGCCCCGGCCGCGGCCGGGCTGCCCTACGTGGTGTTCGCCGGCAACGTCGGCGGCGACGGCACGCTGGCCCACGTGGTGGACATCCTCAACGGGCATGAGCAACCGAGTGAGCAGGAGGGCGCCTGATGCGGATCGGCTGGCTCGGCCTGGGCGCGATGGGCGGGCCGATGGCGGCCTGCCTGGCCCGCTCCGGCCACCAGGTACACGGTTACGACATCGCGGCGGGCCGCGCCGCCGCGCTGGCCGGCGACGGGGTGCGGGCCGCGGCCAGCATCGCGGCGGCGGTGGCGGATGCCGACCTGGCCGCGATCATGGTGGCCACCCCGGACCAGCTGGACCAGGTGCTGTCCGGCCCGGACGGCCTGGCCGCCGCGCTGCCGGCCGGGCGAGTTGTGCTGATCATGGCCACGGTCGGGCCTGAGGCGGTGGCCGCGGCGGCCAGCCGGCTGGCCAGCCAGGGCAGCAGCGTGGTGGACGCCCCGGTGTCCGGCGGGGTGGCCCGGGCCGCGGCGGGCGACCTGCTCATCATGGTGTCCGGCCCGGCTGACGCGGTGGACCGGGCCCGGCCGGTGCTGGACGCGCTGGCCCGCACCGCCCCGGTGGTCGGCCCGGCCCCCGGCGACGGCCAGCGGATGAAGCTGGTCAACCAGCTGCTGTGCGGCGTGCACATCGCCGCCGCGGCCGAGGCGCTGGCCTTCGCCGAGGCGCTCGGGCTGCGCCCGGCCGACTGCTGGGAGGTCCTGCGCGATGGCGCGGCCGCCTCGTTCATGTTCGCCGACCGCGGCGCCCGGATGGTGTCCGGCGAGTTCGGCGACGTGCGCAGCGCGCTGGACATCTTCGTCAAGGACATGGGCCTGGTCGGCGCGGCCGCGGCCGACGCGGGCGCGGACACCCCGCTGGCCCGCGCGGCCGCCCAGGCTCTACGCCCGGGGACACGACCAGGGCCTGGGCCGCCTGGACGACTCCGCGCTGATCAGCGTGCTGCGGGCCGGCCGGACGGCCCGCTGACCGCGCGCGGGCCAGCCGGCCACCGCCCAGTTTCACCGCCTGGCGGGGTCAGTACCGGATGATGGAGGCAGCCGACCAGCGAGGTACTGGCGTTATGACAGCGGATTTGATTGAACGGGCGCGGGCGGGGGACGAGGCAGCGTTCGGGCTGCTCGTCGAGCCGCACCGGCGGGAGCTGATGGTGCATTGCTACCGGATGCTGGGCTCGGCGCAGGACGCGGAGGATGCGCTGCAGGAGACCATGCTGGCCGCCTGGCGTGGCCTGGCCGGCTTCGAGGGGCGGGCGTCGGTGCGGACCTGGCTGTACCGGGTGGCCACCAGCCGGTGCCTGAACGCGCTGCGGGCCAGCAGCCGCCGCCCGCCCACCGCGGCGGTGCCGTGGACCAACACGCCGGAGCCGACCCGGCTGGGCGAGGTGCCCTGGCTGGAGCCGCTGCCGGACGCCGCGCTTGAAGGGCTGGCCGACAGCGCCCCCGGACCCGAGGCCCAGTACGAGGCGAGCGAGGCCATCTCGCTGGCGTTCGTGACCGCGCTGCAGCTGCTGCCGCCGCGGCAGCGTGCCGTGCTCCTCCTGCGGGACGTGCTCGGCTACCCGGCCCGTGAGGTGGCCGGGCTGCTGGACGTGACCGGGGAGTCGGTGACCAGCGCGCTGAAGCGGGCCCGGGCCGCGGTCAGGGAGCGGCTGGCCGGGACCACCGGCCAGCCGCCCGCCCCGGCGCCCGGGTCGGCCGAGGAACAGGACCTGGTGGCCCGGTTCACCCAGGCGTTCGAGGCGGGCGACGTGGACGGCATCGTCGCCCTGTTCTCCGAGGACGCCTGGCTGCGGATGCCACCGCTGCCGCTGGAGTACCAGGGCCGCGACCCGGCCTACCGGTTCTTCACCGCGATCTGGGCTGGCCGCAGCTACCGGCTGGTGCCGACCCGGGCCAACGGCCAGCCCGCGTTCGGGCTGTACGTGCACGACCCGCAGGCCGGGGTGCACCGGGCCGTCGGCCTGCTGACGGCCACGCTGGCCGGGAACCAGATCAGCGAGCTGACCCGGTTCGAGACCAGCGTGCTGCCGCGGTTCGGGCTGCCCCGGATGCTGCCTGGCTAGCCGGCCGGGGTCTTGAGCTGGACGGTGACGCTGCGCACCGACGGGGCCAGCGTCACCGTGCCGGTGCTTTCGTCCACCGTGCCCGCGCTGGCGTGCGCGATGTTGTGCACGAACGCGGGCAGCTGGAACAGCACCGGCCCGGCCGGGGCCTGCCCGGTCAGCGTCAGCGTGACCGTGCTCCCGGCGCCGCGGATGGTCAGCCCAAGGTGGTGGCCGGCGGTGGTGGGGAAGTTGGCCACGCTGACCGGCTGGTTATGGGCCAGCCAGCTGTCCGGCACGCCGCGGCCGACGATCAGGCTGCCGTCGGCCTTCTGCGCGGCCAGCGACGCGAGCAGCACCAGGTTGGCGTTGGCCATGCCCCAGGCGTGCGGCGACGAGCCGTTGCCGGCCTCCGGGTGGGTGCCGGCCCAGGGCGAGCCCGGGTTGGGGAACTGCTGGCTCTCCCACCACGAGTACGGCCCGCTCTGCCCGTTCGCGATCATGAACTGGTAGCTGAGGATGCCCTGGTCCCGGTGCTGCGCGCTGGCCAGCCCCCATTCGCCGTAACCGGCGTTGTAGGCGGTGCTGTAGTACTGGGTGGGGTAGCCGCCGAACGTGTTGGGCGGCAGCTTCCCCTGCAGCCGGCCGAAACCGTAGTCGTAGGTGGCGTCGATCAGGCTCAGCCCCGGCCCGGACAGCTTGGCGCCGAACAGGGCGCCGTCCCAGGCCCAGCGGCCGAACAGGAACGGCGCGGCCCAGTTCGCGTCCTCGGCGTTGGCGCACCGGTTGGCGGTGTTCGGCTCGGTCATCGAGCACGGCAGGTAGCTGAGGTGGTTGGCGGAGATGGTCGCGTTCAGCGTCTTGTTGACCGCGGCCAGCAGGCTGGCGTACTGGCCCGCGGCCCAGTTCGCCTCGCTGGTGTTGCCGACCTGCCTGGGCCAGCCATTCGTAGGTGGCCAGGCCGGTCAGCGCCTCGTAGTTGTCGATGGTCCAGTAGCCGTTGGCGTCGATGTCGTTGGTCTCCTGCATGATCCCGCCCGGCCCGGTCCGGTCGGCCGCGATCAGGTGCGCGGTGTCCTCGATGCTCGGCTCGGTCTTCCCGGCCGGCCCCTCGGTGCCGAAGTTGGCCTTGACGAAGCTCAGGTCACCGGTCTTGAGCAGGTAGATGGCCCAGATCCAGGGGTAGGTCCACACCCCGTCGTCGTACTGGGTCTGGGTGCCGATCACGTACCGGGCCCGGTCCAGCAGCGCGTGCGCGCCGGTGAAGTAGCCCTGGCTGAACAGGTTGGCCAGGATGCCGATCACGTCGTGGCTGAACTCGGTGTCGTACCCGTTGGCCCCGGTGCGCAGCTGGTCGCCGGACCGGATGATCTGGGTGTAGATGAACCCGGTCCGGTACGCGTCGGCCAGGCTCATGTCGGGCAGGCTGGTGATCTGCGCGATCTTGGCGAGCTGGCCGTTCCAGAACGCCTTCATGTGCGCGAAGTGCTGGTCATAGCCGCCCGCGGCGGCCAGCGCGGCCGCCGATGGCCACGGGTAGCTGCCGCCGAACCGGTCGGCCGCCACCACGTAGTCGTGGTTGACGCTGGCGTGCGCGGGGACCGTGTTGCCCTGGGCGGGGTTGAGCGGGATCAGGCCGGCTGAGGTTGCGGGTCGATGGTCAGCGGCTGGCCGGTCGGGTTGGTCACCCGGACCCGGCTGTAGATCGCGACGTAGGGGTGCCCGCCGACGGTCACCTGGTCACCGAAGTTGGTGATCTGGACGGTCGCCCCGCCGGACTGGAACGTGGTGACCAGGGCGGGCAGGTAGCCGTCCGCGTTGGCCCAGGTGGTCCTGGTGTCGTTGTAGATCCCGTAGCCGTAGGTGGTGCCGGTGACCGGGGTGGCGGAGCCGCTGCCCGGCTGCCCGCCGCTGATCACGAAGAAGCTGCCGCCCAGGCAGGCCACCACGGCCTGGTTGTTGCCCGCCCAGCCGAGCACGCTGGCGTCGCCGAACGTGCCGTACACGGTCTGGCTGCCCGCCGGGCCGTTGGCCGCGCAACTGTACGGCTGGGCGGCGTCGCCGCCGCGCCCGCCGTCGCCGGGATTAACCCGGCCAGCAGGCTCACCGTGGCCAGCAGGCCCGCCGCCGCCCACGTCCACGCACGATTCGACCTCATGACTGCCTCCCACCTGGAGCCGGTCCTCCCAGTCGGCAGGCACTACCCGGCCGCTGCCGGTCCTAACGTGCATATCTGGCACGCCGGGCTCACCTCCCACCCCACGCGAGCCGCGCGAAGTAGGCTGGAAAAGCTGAACCGAAAAGGCTCAGCCCAGGAAGCACGTGGGAGGCATGGTGACTGCGCAGCCGGTCGGTCAGGTGCCTGGCCAGGACACTGGCTCCTACGAGGTGATTCACCTGGGTGACCAGGCCGCCGTGGTGGTGCCGCTGGACGACTTCATGCGGCTGCGGGCCCTGGAGCGGCTCGCGTCCGCCGAGGAACTGGAAGAGGCTGAGGACGCTGCGGCGCTCCAGGACTGGAAGGCCCGTGAGGCGGCCGGCCGAACGTCTTATGTGCCCGCCGAAGAGGTAAAACGGCGGCTCGGCCTGGCCCGATGAATCGGCGGATCGTCTTCGACGAGAAGGCGATCGATCAGGCAGCCGGGTTCCTCGCCGATGATCCTGATGCTCTCCAGGCTGTGTTAACCGCCATCGATCAGCTCGCAGGCCATCCCCGTCCCGCCGAATCGTTCCCCTACGGATCCCGGACCTTCGCCGGTTACGCGTTGGGCGGTACCGGGTGATGTACGAGATCAACGGCGACGAGGTGGTCATCGTCAACATCGCCCGGCGGCGGCCGGAGCGGTGAGCGTCGTCTCTACCGCCGGTCCGGGCCGGTTAACTGCTTGTCCAGCTTGCGGGTGTCGCGCAGCTCGGTGTAGGGCTCCTGGTCGGGCGGT
>CAVVGF010000075.1:0-23594 GCA_963747705.1 uncultured Actinomycetes bacterium
GGGAGTCCAGGCGGCCGAGGCGGCGGAGCAGCGGTTCCTGAGCAGGCTGTCCGCCGCCGACGTGGCCAGCCTCAAAGCCGCACTGCAGGCGCTGGTGTTTTAGGCGCACCGGCCACCGCTGCGCGGCCGGGGACGAGCACCGCGGCCAGCACCCCGACCGCGGCGACGGCCGCCGCGGTCCACTCGGCCGGGCGGAAGCCCGCGATGAACGACGCCGGGCAGCGTAGCTGCCATGAGCCGCGAAGATGGCCGCGAAAATGGCGACGCCGAACACCCCGCCAAGGGCGTCTACTGGGGGAGCGAGCTCAGGCCGGCCGCGGTCAGCAGGTAGGCGTCCTGGTCGTGACCCGGGTCGGTGATCAGCTCGGTGATGGCGCTGCCCACCTGCTCGGCGGTCAGCGTGGGCCCGGCCGCGGCCAGGTAGTCGGCCACGTTGGCACCCTGCCGGGCGGCGTAGGCGGCCACCGCGGCCGCGCCGAGCTGGGTCGCCGGGGTGAGCTGCGGCAGCACGGAGATGAAGCGGATGCCCAGCCCGTCGCGCGCCGACTCGGCCGCGGCGTAGCTGGCCAGGAACCGGATGGTGGCCTTGGCGCCGGCGTAACCGCCGCTGAGCGGTGAGCCGCGCAGCGCGGCCCCGCTGGACATGGCGACCACCACGCTGCCCGGCGGCAGCGGTGCGAGCAGCGCCTCGCGTACCCAGCCGAACGCGTGCTGGACGTCGACCTCCCAGTTCCGGCTGAACGTGCGCCAGGTGTGCCGCTGGAGGGGGCGGCTGAGCGGGGCGGCGCCCGCGTTGAGCACCAGGACGGTGGGCTGGCGCTCGTCGATCAGCCGGCCGGCGACGACCGGGTCGGCCGCGTCTGCGGCGGCCGGGGTGAACGAGCCACCGAGTTCGGCGGCCAGTTCGGCGAGCGGGGCCGGGTCCCGGGCGACGCCGGTCACCTGGGCGCCCGCCTTGCTGAGCGCGGTAGCGATGGCCCGGCCGAAGCCACGGCTGGCGCCGGTCACGATGGCACTGCGGCCGGTAATGTCGGTGCTGGTCATGCTGGTCCTCCTGGGCTGGTCTACGGAGCCCCACGGGGGGCTTTGGATATGCAGACCAGGCAGGTGGCCGGAAATCGCCGCAGCCGGCGGGCGTTCAGCTCATGGCGTCCAGAGCAGCAGAGTGCCGGCCGGGCCGAGTTGCGGTAAACCGGCCAGCACGAACGCGTTGGCCAGGTAGCCCCAGCAGCTAGCGGCCCGCCCCGGCCGGCCTGCCGGATCGCGACATCGGTCACGGGACCCCAATGTACGGATCTGTAACGGTCACATTAGATCAGCTAGAGTCTACGCGTGAACCCGTTCCAGAATCCGAAAATCGTACTGCTCTTGATAGGCATAGTAGTTGCGCTTCTGGTTCCGATTCCATTACTGAACGCTCAGCGCTATGCTGCTTATTCCGCGGCACTACAGGCCATCGGCGTCCTCTTCGCCTTGATCCTGGCTGGCCTGGCGCTCAACTCTGATAGGCATGATAAAAGGGTGGACCGCGTTCTATTGCTTCATTCGGAACTGGTTAACGGCGATACTCAAGCGGCCCGGATCCGGCTTATCGATCACCTTCGGCGTTGGGGAGACGGCCAGCAAGTACGGATAGTTACTCGTGATGAGCTACTCAACACCCCGGGGCTCTCGGCTTATCAGGATGGCTGCAGATTCAACCCCATGCAGGATGCCAACAACGTGTTGCGCTTCTTTGAGCGGGCGAATGCGGCGGTCAAGTGGAGTTCCGTCTACGAACCACTTTTTCACCGGCTGATTATCCGGCATGCCCGGTGGTGGGACGTTGCCCTCCGGGAGAGTTCGGAAACATGGGCGGGGCGCGATGCGCTGAGTGAGCTGACCGCATGGGGCCTGGCCTATGAGGCACGTCATCCCGACCTTGCCTATCTTGCGTCCTGGCAGGCCAACCGCGACCGTGATTTCGGCCGGCAGCCAAGTACTCTCGATGCCTGATCGTCAGCATCGCCACGCTGGCAGCGTAATTCCGTCCCCCTTCTTGATGTCAGGACAGCCTGACGGAAGAGTAGCGGTTATGACGACACCAGCCAGTCTTGAGCGCGAGCACACCCTCGCCACCGCCGTCGCCCGCTATGACCAACTGCGCTTGCTGGACCTCCTCGCCGTGGGCGCTGAGGACCTGCCAGCAGACGAGCAGTCAGAGCCCGGTCCGCTATCGCAGCACGAGGCCCTGGAACTGCTCGCCCTCAGCGAGGTGATCATCCGCAAGGCCGCTTACGGGCGCCAGCTCACGGTGCGGTCCGCACGCGCAGCGGGTGCCTCCTGGACACAGATCGGCGCGGCCCTGGGCACCGCCAAGCAATCCGCCTGGGAGGCTCACAGCCGGTGGATCGACGAGCAGGCTAGCCAGCGCAGTGCATACGGCCACCAGAGCATGAACAGCCAGCAAGCCGCAGCCGCCCGCGCGCTGGCAGGTAATCCAGACAACGAGGAGCCGGCCTAGTCCGCAGGACCGTGCTGATTCACGGCACCTGATATGCGACCACCGCAGCGTGCTGGGTGGCGCTCAAGGGCACGCCGGCGCCAGCCAGCAGCGTGTTCCCCGCCACCGCTAGTGGCGCGTTCGATCCCGCCGGCAGTTGCGCGGTCCACACGATCGCCCCGCTCCTGCGCGAGAGCGCGAGCAACTCTCCAGTGAACGTGGTGGTGAACACCAGATCGTTTGAGACCGTGGCGCCACCCAGGGGCAGCTGGGGGAGATTTGTCGTCCAGAGCGGCCGGCCAGTGGCCAAAGAGATGGCGACCATCTCACCGGTGCCCTGCGCGAAGTTCGACGTGCCAGTCTGCTGAGTTGCCGACTGAAAAGTCTCTGGCAGGTTGTCGACCGGCACATAGACGACCCCATCGGCGGCCGCCATGTTGGTCTCGACCCCGCCCGCCTCTCCGGGCTCCAAGGTGTACGGGAACCGCAGATCGAGCCTTCCCTCCAGGGCTAGCTGATCGTCGTTGTCATGTCCGTTGTGGATGCCGACAGGCGTCTTCCAGAGCAAAGCGCCGCTCTTGGGATCGAACGCAAACACGTAACCTCCTTTGCCGGCCGCGACCACCACCGGTCGATCACCCGCAAAGGTGTAGATGGGCGAGATCTGCAGGTCCCAGTCATGGAAGTCGTCGGGAAACGCCTGGTAATACCAATCCAGCCTCCCGGTGTCTTGGTCGAGCTTCAGGATGCTGTCGGTGTAGAGCTCCCGGCTTGGAGCTGTCACCGCCTCCTGTTCCGAGAGATAAGGGTTCCCGGTTCCCACGTAGATGGAGTGATCAGGGCCGATCAGGACTGGGTACCAAGCGCCCCCGGCCGTGGCCGTGAGCTGTTGCCCCGTCTTGTCACTTACGGTTTGGAAACTCCAGATGAGGGCACCGGTCTGCGCGTCGAGAGCATAGACCATGCCACCACCAGCGGTCAGCGCTGAGGCGACGAACACTTTGCCGTTTGCCACCTGCGGAGCGATATCGAAGTTCACTTGCGTGGCCGAGAGTTGCGTGTTGTACCACAGTTGCTGGCCAGTTCTCGCATCCAGGGCGAACACTCCCGTGGCAGTGACGCCGTAGATCCTGCCACCGCTGAACGTCACCCCGTTCGGCCCATAGTCGGGCGAATTGTACTGATGCGTCCACAGGATCTGACCAGTCGTGTATCTGACCGCGATGACGTTCGACGCACCATCCTGTAAAAAGGCGACACCATCGGCGATCACGGGGTTGGCAACGTCGAAGCCGGTGTAACCCTCACCTGTGAGAGGCAGGGTCCACGCTGTCCGCAGGGTTGACACATTCGCCGATGAGATGACTGATGCGGCGACACGCGTGTTGCACAGGTCACGGTTGGGTGATGGCCACTCTGGCCAAGGCAGGTGACTGCTCGGGCAGCCGCTCGGCATCCGGGCACTGTTTTTCGGCACCGATGTCGCATGCGCCATCGCCGAAGCGGGGCGCACAGGCGCAAATAAGATTGGGATCGAAAGAAGCAGGGCGGCAAGCACCACTAATGACCTGTGCCGCCGGAGGCTCGGTACCTTCATTGCAGGACCTCCTGAGTCCGCAGAGCCCCCACCCCCACGCCGCCGTTTATTTTCAGCCCCTCATAGCGGTCTGTCAACGCCGATGCCGAGCCCGGCGCGACCGGAATGCGCCTGCCGCCTCAGCCGCCGGCCTGTTTCCTGGCCGCCAGGCTGGCCAGCTGCGCGCGGGCCGCGGTGACCAGTTCCTCGTTGGTGTTGGCGTCGCCGGCCAGGCCCCAGCCCCCGTCGGGTGCTTCGGTCAGCAGCACCCAGGTCCGGCTGGCCAGGCCCGGGTCCCCGGCGGCTTCGGCGGCAATGTTTGTCAGCCGTTCGACCACGGTGAGCTGCTTGCCGCGGTCGAGTGCGCCGGCGTTGGTGAGGACCTGGATACGCACGTAGTTGCTGTCGCCGTCAACGTTGGCCAGGCTGCCGGCGGGCAGATCGTGGATGAACGCGGCGGTGTTCTGCCGGAACATGGGGATGTCTGGCACCTGCTCGATGGTCATGAGCGCGGCGGCGAGGTCGATGGCGAGCCGGTGCTGGTCGGGGAATGTCCCGGCGGTGGCGTATACGTCGATCATGGGCATGGCGGTGCTCCTTCGGTTGATGAGCTGCGGCTCCGGCGAGAATCGCGACGGCGGCGGATCCTCCGGGTTAGCCCGGCCCGGCCAGGAAGGCATGGACGTCCGCCGCGAACTCGCGGTGGTGCTGGAAGAGGAAGCCGTGGGCTGAGTCCGGGTAGATCTTCAGCCGAGCGTCCGGCAGAAGCCCGGTCAGCAGATACGAGTAGCGCGGCAGGATCATCGGGTCGCTGTCGCCATTCGCGACGAAGACCGGGAGATCGATCGCCGAGGCTCGCTGGAGCAGCGAGTAATTCGGGATACCCCAGCTGCAGACGGCGTCGTACTGCGCCTGGCGGGTCTGCCAGTTCGTCGGCGCGTCTCGATTGCTCTTCTTCCCGAAGATGCGGCCGGCTGCCTGCTGCCCGGCCTGCTTGCTCGTGTTCGAGTGGGGCGAAGAAGACGTCGATGTATCCCTGCGGATTCGGCTCCGGCTCACCGACCGCGGCAATGACATCGGCCGCCCATCCGTGCATTCCGTCGGCGCCCTGCGGGGCAGATGACGCGAGCACGACACGCCGCAGCAGATCGGGGCGGATCAGAGCGATCTCCTGTGCGACGAAGCTGCCGATCGAGAAGCCGAGCAGATCCACCTTCCTGAAGCTCATCGCGTCGATGAACGCGATGGCGTCGTGTGCCATCGCCTCGATCGTGCTCGGCGTCATCCCGGTTGTGCTGGCCACGCCTCGGTTATTGAAGGTGATGACGCGTCGATCAGGGGTGAGGTCGTCGATCAGGGCAGGGTCCCAGTTGTCGAGATTGCCGCGGAAGTGCTGGAGCAGGACGAGAGGCAGGTCGCTGGCGCCATGGTCGCGGTAGGCGTACTCGATCCCGTTCCCGGCCGCCACACGCTGGGTCGCGGCATCGATGTAACCAGTCTGCTGTTCCTCTGTCGCGGTCATGGACACTTCCTTCCTGGCCCCTCGGTCCAGTCACGACTCCTGTCGGCTCTTCGCGCCAGTTTCCGGCGCGTCTGCTCAGCCGGCATCGCACGAACCTGCTATTTCAAATGCTTTCTGCAGCGCGCTCGATGAGTTCCGCGACCGCTTGCGGATGCGAGACCAGCACCAAGTGGCTCGACGGCACCTCCATGCTCGAGGCGCCCATCCGTCCGGCGAACTGCCGCTGAGTGTTCGGCGGAATCGCTTCGTCGTTCTCCGCGACCAGATACCAGGCGGGCAGCGACCTCCATGCTGGCTCGCGCATGCGGTCGGTGACGACGGCCGCCGGAAGTGCCTGCTGGACGGCGTACATCACCCGCGCCCGGGCCGGCTCGACGTCAGCAGGCGAAGTGGTTGACGAAGTCATCTTCAGAGAGCCAGCAGAACCCGCGCGAGTCGGTGAACAGATGCGCGAGCGCACGCGTCACAGGCCCCTGGGCCAGTACCGCGCCGAGCGACTCGCCTTCATCGAGGCTGAAGGCAGCGACATAGACCAGGCCGGCGACGCTCGTTCCATCGGGGTCGAGCGCGGTGATGATCTGGCCGCCGTAGCAGTGTCCGGCGACGATAGTCGGGCCTTCCTGAAACTCGAGTACCTGGCGGAGCCGGGTGACGTCGTCTGCGAGCGAGCTGAGCGGGAACTGCGGTGCTCTCACCTGGAAGCCGTCCGCCTGCAGGCGCTCGATGACCCCGCTCCAGATCGAACCGTCGGCCCAGGCGCCATGGACGAGAACGATGTTCGGCCGGGCCCGCATGTTTCGAGCGTTCCTCTCTTCGGAGTCGTTGACAGCGAGTCTCGGCCCGGCAGATCCGGCCCACATCGCACGGTCGTGCGATTCGAAAGTGGCCCGATGGGCCTTGGGTATGCTCGCCTGGGGGAGCTGCCAATGGCGACGGTTTCAGCGCGTGAGTTCCATGGACGCGACGCGGAGCTCGCGCTGATTCGACGCGAGTTCCGCGAACGCCTGGCCGGGGGAACCGAAGCGGTGGTGATCGTCGAAGGCACCGCCGGCATCGGCAAGAGCCGTCTGCTCGCGGAGGTCGGCGCGCTGGCCCGGAGCCTTGGCATCAGAGCAGGAGCCAGTGCAGCCGACCCGGGCGAGACCGTGGTCGAGCTGGCCTCCCTGCTGGGGGCGCTGTTCGACGGAGAGGATCCCCTGCTCGATCCCGGTCGTCTCCCGACGCTGCGCGCGCAGCCCGAGCAGCGCTTCTGGCTACTGCGCGACCTGCAGCAGCTCCTCGAGCGGGCAGCGCTCGAATCGCCGCTCCTGATCGCACTCGACGATGCCCAGTGGGCTGACAGCGGAACGGTGGCCGCGCTTCGCACGCTTCCGATGCGCCTGACGGGACTGCCGATAGCCTGGCTGATCGCCCTTCGCCCGTCGCGCGAGGCCTCACCGCTCCTGGACACACTCGAACGACTGAAGCAAGAGGGTGCGCGCCATATCACCCTCGGTCCGCTCGCGGACGACGCGGTGGCACAGGTCGCACGGGACATGCTCTCCGCCCAGCCCGATAGATCGATCCTCGATCAGCTGGCAGAGGCCGAGGGCAGCCCATTCTTGATTGTCGAGACTCTGCTCGGCCTTCAGGAGGAGGACCGCATCCGTGTGGTCGACGGCCGCGCCGAGCTGATCGATGGCGGTCTTCCGCGGCGGGTCCACGAGAAGATGCGGCAGCGGCTGAGCCGGCTGTCGGACGAAGCGAGCGATGCCGCCACAGTGGCTGCCTCTCTCGGCCGTACCTTCACGTTCGACGAACTGGCGCGCACCCTTGGCCGGCAGGCATCGGACATCCTGGCGCCTGTCGGCGAGCTGCTGGAGGCGGATCTCCTCGTCGAGCGGGACGAGGGGCTGGCGTTCTGGCACGACATCACTCGCGAAGCGGTGCGTGAGAGCGTGCCGGTGACCGCCCGCCGCGCCCTGGACAGGCAAGCGGCAGGCGTCCTTCTCGAGGCGGGCGCACTGCCGGTCGAAGTCGCCGGACAGCTCGCGGCGAGCGCGGGAGTCGGGGACGAAGTGGCCATCGGCACGCTGCTCAACACGGCGAAAACGCTGGCTGACGACCGATCCGGGTACCGCCGCGCAGTTCGGCCAGCGCGCGCTGGAGATCGCGCCAGCCCACCACCCGCAGCGCGGGGAGATCGTCGCCACGACCGCGATCGCACTGCACATCGCGGGCGACAGCGAACAGGCGATCGCGTTCGCGGACCGTGCTCTTCGCGAAGCGTTTCCCGCCCTTCAAGAGGCGGAGGTGCGCCTCAGCATCGCCGGCATGTTCGCGATCTCGCCGGAAATCAGGATCGGCGCCGGACGCGTTGCACTTGGCCTCACGGACCTTCCCGAGACCCTGCGCGCCCGCCACCTCGCCTGTCTCTTCCATAACCTCGTCACTGCCGGACGTCTCGAGGATGCGAGCGCAGTTCTCGACAGCACGCGCGAAGCGGTCGGGGCAGCCGGCGATCCGCGAGCGTCGTTCACGCTCCACGTCGCCGAGAGCGCGCTCGAATATGTCTACGACCGTTTCGGGTCGTCGCTAGAGCTGATCACCTCGGCTTATCGTGATGGGCTTTTCGCAGGTGACGATCAGCGGCTGCGACTGGCACACATGTGGCACGGCGAGCTGCTGAGCAGCCTCGACCGCTACGACGAGGCGCTCGCGATCGCGGACGAGGGTCTGGCCGCGGCGCAGCGCGACCGTCAGGGCTGGGCTTACCAGATGTTCGAGACCTGGAACGGCCGCATGCTGCTTCGGACGGGGCGGCTCGCAGAGGCAGTGGCGGTGCTCGAGGGACGTTTCGCGCTCGAAGACGGAACCCGTGCCGCCGCAGTGCTCGACGCTGCAGGTCTCGTCGCACTCGGGCAGCTCGCGATCCACACCGGCGATGCGCGCCAGGCTCGCCGGCTTAACGACATCGCGCGTGTCATGCTCGATGGCGGTACTCCCGCGGTGCGGCTGCAAGCGCGCTGGCTGCTCGCGCTCCTGGCCATGGCCGAAGGCGACTACGAAGGCGCGGGAGGCTGGCTTCGCGGGCCGAACGACCCTGGAGACCAGCCGATCCTGCCGCGGTTCCCGCTCGATATCGCGGACGAGGTGTTCCTCGCGCGCGTCGCTCTTGCCGCCGGAGACGGCGAACTTGCGCGGCTGGCGCTCTCGAACAGCCAGCGTCGAGCCGAGCTGAACCCTGAAGTCACGTCGATCGCGGCGACCGCCGCGCAGGTCCGCGGCCTGATCGAGTCGAGCGTCGCAGATCTTCAAGAGGCAGTGAGTCTCTTCGCGCGAACGCCGCGACGGTTGGAGCTGGCGGCCGCGCTCGAGGACCTCGGTGGCGCACTCATCGCGGCCGACCGCAAAGCGGCAGTCGAAATTCTCGGCCGCAGCCTCGCCCTTTACACGGATATCGGTGCGACGTGGGACAGTGGCCGGGTGCGCAGCCGCCTGCGCGGCCTCGGCGTCAGGCGACGCCTCGTCACCTCCGAGCCAGAAGCGCGCGGCTGGGACACGCTGACGGCGTCCGAACTGGCGGTGGTGCGGCTGGTCGCCGAAGGCCTCACCAACCGCGAGGTCGCTGATCGGCTCTTCGTCTCCCCACATACTGTGAACAGTCATGTGCGTCACGTGTTCACGAAGCTGGGCATCAACTCGCGGGTTGAGCTAGCGCGACTCGTGCAGCAGTACGAGATGGTGTAAGGGGCGCTCGGGTCTTCTCATGGGCCAGGTCACGCCCCGGCCGTTACTCGCCGATATCCGCCGCCGATCCAGTCGAGAATCAGGCGGGCGTATTCGTCTGGCGCTTGCTCCCAGGCGAAGTGGCCCGCTTCGAGAGGATGGATCTCGCTGTTCGGCAGGAGATCGTCGAGGTACTGATTGTTCGACCAGGGCACCAGATCGTCGCCGCGGCCGGCGACGATCTGGGTTGGCGTGGTGATCTTCGGCAGAAGGTCACGCAAGACCTGGTTCTGTTCCGGGTAGTGCCGCACGAACCGCGCTGACTCCGCGAAGCGCCCGAGGTCATAGGCGCTCACGTAGTCCTCGTGCACTTCGGGTTCGCTGCTGCTCGGTGCCACCGCCTCGACCGCGGAGCTGATGTTGGTGCGCGCGTCGAGCGCACGCACCATGTCGAGGCTCGGCGCCTCGATCGTGTCCTTGAGCGCGCCGCCCGCCTCGAGCGGGTAGCGCACGGCGCCGCCGCCGATCGTCAAGCTCGTCACCCGTTCCGGCGCCTTCGCGGCCAGGAAGAGGGCCGCCGCCGTCCCGACATCCGGGCCGACGATGTGCGGAGATCCCAGACCCCACTCGTCGATCAGACCCTCGAGGAACGCACCGGCGGTGTCCGGGGCGATCAGCTCGGGGCGACCGTCGGAGTGGCCGAAGCCCGGCAGTTCGATGGCGACCAGCCGCCCGGCCGACGTGACCCGGCCCCAGATACGACGGAACGCCCACACAGTCTCCGGCCACGGCGCGAGCAGGAGAACGGTCGTGTCCGACTTCGCATTGCTGTCGGCGAACCTGATACGCGCCCCGTCGCAGACGCGGAAGTAGGTAGTGATCGCCGAACTCGCCTCCGCGGTCATCCGATCTTCCCCTCCCTGGGCCGATAATCGGCCCGTCGCGCTGGGCTTCCACCGCGTGGTGGATCCCCTCGTCGCTGCCAGTGTCTGCCGCGGGCTCCGAAACGGCATCGCACGAATCTGCGATTTCAAAATGTGGGCTGCGCGCGTTAGGCAGGAGTGGTGAGGCTGGACAGCGGTACCGTGACGGGCTCCGTGTCCTGGGTGACAATGGTCGCCCGGTCTCCGGTGAGGTCAGCCACGAACGTGCAGAGGGTCGTGGTCCGATCGGCGTCCGATGGGTCGGCCCGGACGCCGTCCGGTGGCGGGGTGGTGAGCACGCTCAGGAACCAGCCCGCGTCCGGTTCGTCTGCGGGGATGCCCAGCGTGGCCAGCACCTTCCCGCGGTCCAGGCTGGTGCCCTGTGGGCTGGGGGCCGCGTCGGCGACGTAGCGGCCGTGGTTGGTGTGCCAGCCGACCGGGCCGTCCGCGCCGATCTCGCGCCATGCGTGCTGGCCGGCTGAGGATTCGACGGCGACGATACGGCCGGCCCGGTCGCCGATCGTGTACGCGAATCCGCCCGCCGAGGGGTGTTCGCGCAAGTAGCCGATGGCCTGATCGACCGAGCTGGCCGCGAGCTGCAGCCCGCGGGCGGTGAAGTGCCGCCCGGCGCCCGGGCCGGGCGATCCCGCCTGCACGTGGTCGATGGCCCAGACCAGGCCCGACCCGGTCACGGTGAAGGTGGTGCTGGGCAGGAAGCCGGGTTTGGCGAACGTGGCGACTGGCTGCTGGCCGTCGAGCACCAGCGTGAGCAGCGCGCACCGGCCAGCGAAGAAGTCCGGCTCATCCTCGTTATGTGCGATGAAGGACCGTTGCCGCCGCCAGGCCAGGTCGCTGCAGCCGGCCGCCGCACCGGCCGGGCCGGCGAACTCGCCGAGGTCGCCGCGGAAGTTCAGCAGCGCGAGGTCATCAAGCGCTACCCCGGCGCCGGCCGCGAGCGCGGTCAGCTCAGCCCACGGCCCCGGGAAGCGCGACTGGGTCGCCCGGCAAACGGCTGCGAACCTCTGTTTGCCTGGCTCGCTGGCGACATGGCGGCGCTGCGCGGCCAGGCCCGGCAGGCCGTCAACGACGGCACGGATTTCCGTACGCAGGTGCGCGCCGAGGCTGGTAAACGCCTCGGCGGCCGGCCCGTGCACGACCAGCCACGGCACAGTGCCAAGCCGCCGCTCCACCACCCGCACCGCCACACCACTGATCCTGGCCGGGGATCGCGGCTGACGGCAAGCTTGCGCGGGCCAGGCCGCACACGGGGGCGTCCCACGCCGCCGCGATGTCCCGGCCGGAACCCCGTGCTGCGGCGGCCGGTGGCGCCTGGAGCCCAGGGTCCCAGGCGCCACGTCGCCGCGGCCGTTCAGGCGATGCGGCCCGCGTAACGGCGGCGGAAGCCGTCGCTGGTGTTCGCGGTGATCACCACGTCGTAGTAGCCGTCCTGGTTGGCCGGCCAGCTGACGGTTTTGGCGCCGCCGCCCGGCACCGTGACCTTCCTGGTGCTGCCCGCATAGTCGTTCCTGGCCACGGTGTAGACGATGGCCGTGGTGCCGTCGTTGGCCAGCGTGAGCTCGACCGCCGTGGGCTGCAGGGCGGTGGTGACGACCGGGACCGGGCCGGTGTGCTGCCCGGCCGGCGCCACCGTGCCGGCGAAGCTGGTCAGGAACCCGTCGGGGCCGTAGACCGAGAACGCGTACTTGCCGCCGGTCAGCGCCGCGTTCCAGACGTAGGCGCCCGGGGAGTGCGGCAGCACGGTGACCGGTGTGGCGGCGAAGGTCAGCAACTCATCGGGGTAGATGGAGAAGGATGCGCCGACCTTGCCGGTGTTGGTCAGGGCCGCGGTGACCTGGCTGGTCGTGCGGTTCACGGTCACGTCGGCGTGCAGCTGGTAGTTCGTCGGGCGGTGCGGCCGGGTGCCGGGCTCCTGGGTGGGCATCTCCTGGGCACCCTCGGCCGGCGGGGCCGTCGACCCGCCGGTGAGCTGGGTCAGCGCCCACGTCTGGTCGAGCGTCGGGATCTTCGGGATCGAGAAGTCCGGGTGCCTGAAGTCGAACGCGGTGGTGAGGTCGCCGGTAACGGACGCCCGCCATGGGGTGACGTTGGCCGGCTTCGCCCCGGTCCAGGCGGCCAGGAACTGGAGCATCGAGGTGTGGTCGTAGACGTTGGAGTCCACGTACCCGCCGCGGGTCCACGGCGAGCAGATGAGCATCGGGACGCGGGTCCCGGGGCCGATCGGCAGTGCGTCGATGTACTCGTCGGTGACGCTCGCCTCGGGGAACGGCGGAAGCTGGTGGTCAAAGAATCCGTCGTGCTCGTCGTAGGTGATGAACAGCGCCGTGTTCCGCCACAGGTCGGGGTTGGAGAACAGCGTCTGGATGACGGTGTTCACGTAGTGCGCACCGTAGTCGGGGGTGTAGGACGGGTGCTCGCAGTAGCCCGCGGGGGCGACGATCCACGACACCTGGGGGAGCTTGTTGCTCTTGACGTCGTTGATGAACGACGACAGCACGTACGCGGCATGGGTCTTGCTCAGCGGCGGTGCCCCCGCGTTGGTCTGCCATGGCGTGACCGCCCCGCGGGCCGCGAGCACGCCGGCCCCGCCCTGGGGGCTGTTGGTGGTGTTGTACTGCTGGTAGAACCACAGCGGGTTGTCGCCGTAGTCGCCCAGGAAATAGTCGGGGTAGCTGCCGCTGTCCCCGACCTGGTCGTTGGTGTACACCTGCCAGCTGACGCCGGCTTTCTGCAGCAGCTCGGGGTAGGTCGTCACCTCGGCCGTCCCGGCGTCCGGCCCGAAGTCGACCGTGTAGTCGTCCGGGTTGCTGGTCCAGCCGGACGACGTCCCGGTCCAGAAGTACATCCGGTTCGGGCTGGTGGGCGCCATGATCGCCTGGTGGTAGCCGTCGCAGATGGTGAAGGCGTCGGCCAGCGCGTACTGGAACGGGATCTCGTCGCGGGTGAAGTAGCCCATCGTCTCTTCGGTCTTGGCCGGAACCCAGTTGTTCCACAGCCCGCCGTTCCGGGCCTCGTGGTCGCCGGCCCAGCTGTGATCGAGGTCGCCGTCGATCTGGTCGGTGAGGTTGTAGGGGAGCAGGTAGCCGAGGTCGGTGCGGGCCTTGTCGGGCTGCTGGAAGACGGTGGTCCCGTTCTGGTAGCTGAGGGCCTGCCTGTCGCCGAACCCCCGGACGCCGCGGAGCGTCCCGAAGTAGTGATCAAAGGACCGGTTCTCCTGCATGAGGATCACCACGTGCTTCACGTCGGCGATGGTCCCGCTCCAGCCCTTGGGCAGCGCCCTGCCCGCCGCGGAACGGGCGCGTACCGCGGCGGCCGCTGGGCCACCACTGACACCGGCGGCCACCGCCGCCGCGCCGAGCCCCGTGTACTGCAGAAAGCGGCGCCGGCTGAAACCTGGTGAGTTGGTCATGTTAGGTTCCCACCTCTTGATTCACGTCGTATCCCTACCCCTGGCGGGCGTACTGGCCATGACAAGTTCTCAACGCCAGGCCGCGCGAGGGTGAACGCGCCGTGTCAATCTCCAGACGGGCACATCAACACGTCGATGGGAGCCGCCCGGGCAGGCCGAACTTCGGGAACAGGCCGGGGTCCAGGAAGGTATCGATCCGGCTGATGCCCGATGTGGAAACGGTCAGCACGGTGAGCGCGTGGGCCTGGCACCCGCCGCTGCGGTCGCGGTGGTAGCCGGCCGCCGCGGGCTGCCCGTTGGCCGTGGTCGCGACCATCTTGAACTGGGCCTGGGGGAACACCTGGTGGGCGAAGAACCGGGTGACGTTGCCGCGCCCGGCGAACCAGGTCAGCAGCGGCGGCATCTCCAGCACCACGTCGTCGCGCAGCAGCCTGGCCAGCCCGGCCACGTCGGCGTGCTCGAACGCCGCCATGAACTGGTCGAGCAGCGCCCGCTGGGCCGGCTCGGCTGGCTCGGTGACCGCGTGCTCGGCGGGCAGCACACCAGCCAGCTGGGCCCGGGCCCGGCGCAGCGCGCTGTTCACCGCCGTGGTGCTGGTGTCCAGCAGGCCGGCCACCTCAGCCGCGGGCCAGTCCAGCACGTCACGCAGGATCAGCACCGCGCGCTGCCGGGCGGGCAGGTACTGCCAGGCGGCGACCAGGGCCAGCCGCAGCCCGGCCCGCGAAGCGGCGATCGCGGCCGGGTCGGCCGCCTCCGCGGCCAGCAGCGCCCCGGGCAGCGGCTGCAGCCAGGGCACCTCGGGCCCGGCGGGCACCGGCGCGGCCGGGTCCTCGCCCGGTGCGCCCAGCCCGGACGGCAGCGGCCGCCGGCCGCGCCGGTCGATCGCGGTCAGGCAGGCGTTGGTGGCGATCCGGTACAGCCAGGTACGCACGGACAGGAGCGGCCCTCGAACCCGCCGTAGGACCGCCACGCCCGCAGATAGGTCTCCTGGACCAGATCCTCCGCCTCGTCGGCCGAGCCCAGCATCCGGTAGCAGTAGGCGAGCAGCTCGGCCCGGAACTGGCCGGTTTCGCTGATGAAATCGGTGCTGGCTGTCATGGCCGTCCCCAGGCTCGCCAGCGCGGACTCCGGCTGCCGCGGCTGGCCCTGAGAGTACAGACCAGCCGGCGGCCGGAAAGTCACCGCAGCGGGGCGCCGACGTACTCGCGGACCTCCTGCACGGCCCAGTTGTTCCCGTCCGGGTCGGTGAAGAAAAAGAATTTCCCGCCGTCCCGCGCGTCCATGACCTGAACGTCCGAGACCTGCACGCCGCGGCCGGACAGCTCGGCCCGGGCCGCGTCGATGTCGGTCACGATCAGCTGCATCCGGGCGCTGGCGCCCAGGTCGGTGCCCGGGCTGACCACAGCCGGCCCGATCACGACCGAGCAGGCCGACCCGGGCGGGGTCATGTGCACCACCCGGAAGTTCTCGGCTGGCTGGATGTCCGCGTCCAGCTTGAACCCCATCTTGTCCAGGTAGAACTGCTTGGCCCGGTCGATATCGGTGACCGGCACGACGACGACTTCCAGTTTCCAGTCCATGGCGGGAATCCTTCCGCTAGCCGCGCCCTGGCAGGCGCGTTCAGCCCGGTGTCGGAGCTGGCTGCGCGGTTTCGACAGCCACAGGAAGATTCTTTCCCAGCTGGTCAGCTGGCCCGGTCGTCGGCCACCAGGGTCAGCCCGGGCGGTGCGCCGAGCGCGGCCACGGTCTGCCGGGCCGCGTCGTCCAGATGGATCCGCGGCCGTCCCGGCGGGCCGTCCGGATAGTAGGTGCCTGGTCCCCAGAACTGGCCGTACCGGATCACCACGCCCCCGTCCCGCAGCACCGTGCGCTCGAACGCCCCGGTAGCGGCCTGTGCCTCCTCGCCGGGCAGTTCCCAGGAGATGCTCTGCGCGATGACCCGGGCCGGGCCGGCCGCGCGGGCCGCGGCGAGCAGGTGGCCGGTGCCCTCCTCGCGCATCCGGCGGTTGCGTTCGGCGCTGCGCGGGATGTCCGCCGCGTCGTCCGGCAGGTCGGTGAGCTGGTGCAGCACCAGGTCCGGGCGGAACGCCGTCACCGCCGCGGTCAGCGCGGCCGCGTCATACACATCGCAGATGACTGGTTCCGCGCCCAGGTCGCGGACCAGGCCGGCCCGGCCGGCCGAGCGGGTCATGCCCGCCACCATGTGCCCGTCCGCGACCAGCAGCGGGATCAGCCGGGTACCGATGACCCCGGTCGCGCCGGCCAGGAAGATCCGCACGGTTCAGCGGCCTACGCTGGCCGGTGCGTCCAGCACCGCGGCGGCCAGCCCGCGCAGCGCCGCGGCCAGCCGGCCCGGGCCGGAACTGGCCAGCTCGGACAGGATCGGCTCGCTGTGCAGCGCGCCCAGCAGCAGGTGCGCGATCAGGTCGCTGTCGGCGTCCGGCCGCTGCCCGGCGATGAGCGCGCTGATATGCCCATGCCAGAAGTCATACACCGGGTGCTTGCCCCGTTCGTGGGCCACGCCGGCCCGGTCCGGCGGCGGGCCGGCCGCCTGCGCCAGCTCGGCCATCAGGCTCTTGTTCCGGCTGACCACCCCGACGATGGCGTCCAGGAACGCGAGCAGCCGGTCCCGGTCCGGCGCGCCCGGGCCGAGCGGCGGCGGCCCGGCCGTGACCGCCTCCTCCAGCGCCTGGGCGCGCTGCACCATGAGCGCGTACATCAGGCCGTTCCGGTTGCCGAACCGGTGGAACACCGTGCCCTTGCCCACCCCGGCGGCCGCCGCCACCTGCTCCATCGAGATGTCCTGCGGCCGGTGGGTGGCCAGCAGCCGCTCGGTGGCGGCCAGGATGGCACGCCGGTTGCGGGCCGCGTCAGCCCGCTCAGGCTGGTCTGCACCCGGCAACGATCTCTCCCCGCTAGACAACTGGACCGGCGGTCCAGTAAGGTCTGGGATAACTCGACCGCTGGTCCACTTTAGCCGGATCGTGCGGGTACCGCAGCTCCAGCCCCCCTTCATTCAGGAGATTTCCCATGCGACGCGTGCGCTTCCACGCCCACGGCGGCCCCGAGGTACTGGCCATCGAGGAGACCGGCATCCCCGAGCCGGGTCCCGGCCAGGTACTGATCCGGGCCGAGGCGATCGGGCTGAACTACGTTGACGTGCAGCTCCGCCGGGAGACCGACGAGAACTCCATCTGGTACCGGCCGCTGCCTGGCACGCTGACCGGCGACGTGGTCGGCACCGTGGAGCGGACCGGCCCGGGCACCGACCCGGGCCTGGCCGGCACCCGGGTGGCGGTGCTGCTCGAAGACGCGTGCGCCGAGTACGTGCTGGCCGACACGGGCTGGCTGGCCAGTGTGCCCGCCGGGCTGGACGCCGGTGCGGCCAGCATGCTGCCCACGGTGGGCGCGGTAGCGCTCGGCGCGCTGCGCGCCGGGCGGCTGGCCGCCGGGGACACCGTGCTGGTCACCGCCGGTGCGGGCGCGATCGGCCACCTGGCCGTCCAGCTGGCCCGGCGGCAGGGCGCGGGCCAGGTCATCGCGACCGCGAGCCCGGCCAAGCTCGGCTTCCTCAAGGAACTGGGCGCCGACGTGGCCATCGACTACACCCAGCCGGGCTGGCCGGACCAGGTGCGCGCGGCCGCGCCCGGCGGCGTGCAGCTGGCCCTGGAGGCGGTCGGCGGGGACGTGCTGCAGCAGGCCATCGGGCTGCTCGCCCCGCTCGGGCGGGCGGTGGTGTTCGGCGCCTCGGCCGGGGAGCTGGGCAGCGTGCCGGTGCGCGGCCTGTTCATGCTCAAGTCGGTGACCGGGTTCTCGCTGCTGGCCTGGCGGTCCATCGACGAGGCCCAGGCCCGGGCCGACATCGCCGAGCTGACCCGGCTGCTGGAGGCGGGTGAGCTGCGCGCGGCCACCACCGCGCTGCCGCTGGCCGATATCGCCGGGGCTCACCGGCGGCTGGAAGACCGCGCCGTGGCCGGCCGCCTCCTGCTGGTCCCGTAACCGGGCGGATCAGCCCCGCGACGGGGCGTCCAGCGCGCAGGCCAGCAGCGGCCCGTGCCGCTTCGCGGCCACCTCCGTCGCCCTGGCCCGGGACGGGTTGCGGATGGTGACCGCGGCCAGTACGCCGCCGGCCACGCACAGCCCGCCCGCGATCAGCGACGCGGTGTGGAACCCGGCCGAGAACACGTCCTTGTGCTGGTAGGCGTCCCCGGTCAGCCCGCCCGCCGCGGGCAGCAGCGCCACCGCGATCAGCGCCGCGGCCCGGGCCACGTCGTTGTTGACCGCGGACGCCATCCCGGCGTGCTCGGCCGGCACCGCGGCCAGCACGGTCGAGGTGAGCGGGGCCACCGCCACGGCCAGGCCAAAACCGAACACGACCACCCCGGGCAGCACCTCGGTGAGGTAGTCACCCGACTCAGTGATCAGGGAGAACAGGCCCAGCCCGACGCCGACCAGCACCGGCCCGACCGACATCTGCAGCCGGGGGCCGATCTTGTCGGCCAGCGCGCCGGAGCGCTGGGACAGCGCCAGCGTGATCGCGGTGACCGGCAGCAGCGCGATGCCGGACTCCAGCGCGGAGTACCCGGACACCTCCTGCAGCTGGATGGGCAGCAGGAACAGCGCGCCGCCGATACCGCCGTACACCACGAACGTGACCACGTTGGCCGAGGTGAACTGGCCCGAGGCGAACAGGTTCAGCGGCAGCATGGGTGACGGCGTCCGGCGTTCCCACCAGATGAACACGGCCAGCAGCAGCAGCCCGCCGAGCAGCGCCGCCAGCACCAGCGGGTCGGCCCAGTGCCCGCCCGGGCCCTGGATAAGCCCGTAGGTCAGCCCGATCAGCCCGAGCGTCACCAGCGCGCCGCCGGCCATGTCGATCGGCCCGGTGGCCGCCGGGTCGCGGGACTCCGGCACGTGCCGCAGCGTCACCGTGATCACCACGACAGCGATGGGCAGGTTGATGGCGAAGATCCACCGCCAGGACGCGGCGGCCACCAGCCAGCCGCCGAGGAACGGCCCGATCGCGATGCCCACCCCGCTGAACCCGGACCACGCGCCGATGGCCTTGCCCCGGTCCTCCGGCCGGAACACCGCTTCCAGGATGGCCAGGCTGCCCGGGGTGAGCAGCGCCGCGCCAACCCCCTGCAGCGCCCGGGCCCCGATCAGGAACCCCACGCTGGGCGCCACGCCACACAGCAGGGACGCGATGGCGAACCAGCCCACCCCGATGACGAACACCTTCTTGCGGCCGTACTTGTCGCCCAGCGCGCCCGCCATCAGCAGCAGCCCGGCCAGCGTGAGCGTGTAGCCGGTGACCACCCACTGCAGGGCGCCCAGGCTGGCGTGGAAGTCCCGGCCGATAGCGGGCAGCGCGATGCCGACCACGGTGGCGTCGATAGACGCGATGGCCGAGCCCAGCACGGTGGCCAGCAGCACCCAGCGGCCCCGCGCGCTGGACAGCACCAGCCCGCTGTCCGGGCCGCTGGTGGTCGCCGCCGGCTGGCTCATGCTCGCCCTCCCTGCGCTGAGCCGGGTGCCCGGTCAGGGTACGACCCGCACCGCCCGGCCCGGTAGCCGGGGCGGCAGCCGGGACGGCCAGCGCCCGGTCAGCGGCCGTCCGGCGCGTCCTGCTGGGCTACCTGCTGCCAGGTCCGGCCGGTGCGCACGCTGGCCGGCTGCTCGGCCACGATGTCCGAGCCCGGCCGGGCCGCCGCGTCGCGCATCTTGACCAGGATCCAGCGTCGCTCCCCGGTCTGGGTCAGCGCGAAGCCGCCGGACAGCTTGTGGCCATGCAAGGTGACGGACAGGTGCCCCGGCTCGTCGCGGACGATGCCGGCCGGGCCCTCATCCCAGATGATCACCGCGCCGGTGCCGCGCCGCTGCCCCGGGTGGACGCCCTCGAACTCCCCGGCGTCCAGGGTGTGGTCCTCGACCGGCACGGCCAGCCGCCGGGCGGCCGGGTCGAGCGACGGCCCGCGCGGCACCGCCCAGGACCGCAGCACATCCCCAGCCTGGATGCGCAGGTCGTAATGCAGCGCGGTGGCGTCGTGCAGCTGCACCACGAAGCGGGATGCGGTCATCCCGCGACGCTACAACCCGGCGGCCGGGCGTGCTTATTCAGGCCGGGTTGCGCCGTGGCCGAACCTTTTCTCATCCGGCTGCTACTTACTGTGCATGCGGGACGTGCTGATGACCGGGAGGCAGGCGGTGGATTCCGGGCATGCCGGGGCCGATGACGCGGTGCTGCTCCAGCGGGTCGCGAACGGTGACCGGGATGCGCTCGGCGCGCTGTACCAGCGGCACGCGCGCGCCGTGCTGGCCCAGGTCCGCCTCGTCGTCGGCGAGCCCGGCCTGAGCGAGGAGATCCTGCAGGACACCATGCTGGCCGTGTGGCGGGGGGCCGGGTCGTTCCGTGGGGTGTCCCAGGTCCGGTCCTGGATCATCGCGATCGCGCTGCGGCAGGCCCGGGACCGGCTGCGGCGCCGCCGGCTGGCCGTGGTCGCGGACGAGTCGTTGCTGTCTGAGCAGGCGGCGGCTGATCCCGGCCCGGAGGCCCAGGTGCTGGAGCGGGCCGAGCTGGCCGTGGTGGCCGAAGCGATCCGTGCGCTCAGCCCGGGGCACCGTGAGGTCCTCGGGCTGGTTTTCGGCGCGGACCTGACGCTGGCCGGCGCGGCCGAGGTCCTCGGCGTCCCGGTCGGGACGGTCAAGAGCAGGCTGGCCGCGGCCCGCGCCGCGCTGGCCCGGTCGATGGCGGGAAAGGAAGTTGGGCGATGATGATCGGCGAGCAGGCCCACCTGGGCCTGGACGACATGACCGGGCTGGCCAACGGGGCGCCGCTGCCGGCCGCGGCGCGCACGCACCTGGCCGGCTGCCCGCGGTGCCAGGCGGGGGCGCGCAGCTGGCGGGTGGTGGCCGCGGGTGTCCGCACCGTCCTGGCCGAGGCCCAGCCACCGGCTGAGCTGCCTGAGGCCGTGCTGACCGCGATCGGCGGCGGGGGCGCGGCCGGGCCGGCGGGCGGGCGCTGGCCCCGGCGCCGCCCGGCGGCCAGCCGCGCCGCCCGGCCTGGCTGGGCTGGCGCCCGGCCGTGGCCGCGGCCGCCGCCGTGGTAGTCCTCGGCGGCACGGGCCTGGGGGTAGCGACCGCGCTGGCCCCGGGTGGTGGGGCCAGCGCGAGCCGGGCCATCCCGGCCGCGCTCACCGCGACGAGCTGCCGCAACCTGAAGCTGGCCGTAGGGACGCTGGCCTCGGTGTCCGGCAGCACGCTGGTGATCAAGCCGCTCATCGGCCGGGCGGTGCGGGTGACCACCTCGGGCTCCACCACGGTGGCCCGTGAGGTCACCGGCACGCTGGCCGACGTGCGCGATGGCCTGCACGTGATCGTGTCCGGCACCACGTCGCACGGGCAGATCGAGGCCCGGCGGATTGGCCTCACGCCCAGCTCGCTGGGCATGAGGCCACCCTGCTGCCGGCCCAGGGCCCCCCGGCCGCGCTCGTGCTCGGGATCGCCAACGGGACCGTGGCCGATGCGGGCACCGGCGGTTTCACCGTGGATGAGCCGGGCGGGACGCACGTCCGCGTGACCACCTCAGGCTCGGCCAAGGTGGTCATGCTGGCCCGGGTCACCGTGGCCCAGCTGCGGACCGGTGAGCGGACCGTGGCCGTCGGCTCGGTCACCGGCCCGGGGAAGCTCGCGGCCAGCACCGTCGAGCAGGAGAACTCTCCGCTCGGCCAGTTCTCACCCATCCCCGCGGGCCGGCTGGCACCGCTCGCCCAGTGGTTTCTCGCCGGTGCCGCGCGGTGGCTTCCCGCGGCTGCGCCCGAGCGGCTTCCCGTATCCGGCCCGGCTGAGCCCCGCTCCGCCCGGCCCGGGCGCGCTCTTCTCCGGCCTGGGCTGCAACGCCCCCGCTATCGCGGCCACCGGCCTGCTGGCCTTCGGCAGCTAAAACCGCAGGTCAAGGTCAGGGTAAATACCCCGGCAACCATTCTTCCCTTGCTGAACGGCCAGCACCCGGGGCAACCCGGGTGCTGCTGCGCGCGGCGGTGTCCGCCATGGCCGGGCTGATGGTCATCGTGGCCATGATGCCGGCGTCTGCGGCGCCGCAGACGGCCGACGCCGCCACCCTGCGCCGTCCGCGGGGCCGGCGACCTGTGGTGCTGGGGCGCCAATGACCAGGGACAGCTCGGGCTCGGCAGCTACGCCAACCAGTGCCACCCGCGGCGGCTCACCACGCTGCCGTGGCGGGCGGCCTCGGCGCGGCGAACGGGCCCGCACCCGCAGGCGGCTACCGGGCTACGGGACGGCGGAGGGGAGCGGGTGCGGGGTGCCGGTGTGGTGGCCCTGGAACAGCATGGCCGCGATCTGGGTCAGCTTGTTGGTGCCGAACTTGAACCCGGCGTTGCCGTCCTCGCCGAAGCTGCCCATGTTGTACGTGATGGCCAGGGTGTAGCGCTGGTCCGGCCCGGCGAACCCGACCGTGTTGGTGATCCACACGCCGACCCCGTTGGGGTCCTGTTCCCAGCCGTCCTTGTTGCCCGGGTGGTTGGCCGGCCCGGCGCCCCACACGCCCCACTGCTGGTCGAGCCCGCTCACGTGCTGCAGCCGGTACACCAGGTAGTGCCGGATCCGCGGCGGCGCCTTGTCCAGCACGTAGTTCATCAGGTTGTCCAGGTCCCGGGCGGTGGTGTCCACGTCGCCCCAGAACGCCGCGCTGGTGAACCGGGTGTTGTTCATCCCGAACGCCCGGACCCGGTCCATGAAGCTGGCGCTCTCATACTTGTCCCACAGGTACGTCGCGTCGTCGTCGTTGCTGGTGTACAGCGCCTGGAACATGGCCGCATGGTCAGCCGGGGTGAGCTGGAACTGGCCCGCCCGCTGCCGCTGCAGAATGTCGGTCATCATCGCCAGCTTGATCGTGGACGCGGCCGGCTGCAGGGCACCGGCGTTGGCGTTATGCCAGGTCGCGCCGGTTACCCGGTCGTGCAGCACGATGCCGATGGTGCCCGGCAGGTGGTTGGCGTAGTGCTTGGCCGCCACGATCCGCTCGCGCATCGCGCACGGGAAGCCGGCCGCGACCGTGGTGGCACAGGTCGGCGTCGGGCTCGGCGTGGGGGATGGCGGCGCCAGCGTCAAGGCCGGCGCGGCGTGCGTGGTGGGCGCGGTGACCGCGGTCTGGCTGGCGGTCTTGTGCGGCCCGCAGCCCGCGATGGCCAGGGTGGCCAGCAGGCCACAGGTGACGGCGGGCAGCCAGGCGCGGCGCGCCGGGTAAGCCGGGGAGCGCATGCCGGACAGGATACGGCGCGCTGCGGCGCGCCGGGTCAGCATCCGCCCGCCGGCCCCGGGACACCCGGCCGGCCGCGGGCTGGTCGACCAGGCCAGTGGCCCCACTGCGCAGCACCGCGCCGAAATGAACCACGTACCACCGGCCGCGCCAGGAGATCAGCGACGCGATGCCGATCGAGCGCACCTGGCCGTGCTCGCGGTAGACCAGCCGGGCCCCGCCGACGTGCCAGTAGCCGGCCGAGTTGTAACAGGCACCGGGGTTGATCCAGGCCGCCCCGGCCGAGGGCACGATCACCCGGAGCAGCCTGGTGTGCGCGGCGCCGTGGCCCAGGTAGCGATGGGCCGCGGCCACGTCCAGCCGGAAGTCGCCGAACAGCCGGCTGTGCCAGTCGGCGGCCGGGTCGGCGATCGCCTTGACCTGGGTATAGGCGGGCAGCGGGAAGAACGCCTGGGTAGCCAGCCGGGCCCGGCCGGTCACCACCGCCGCCCACAGGTCGGTCATCTCGGCGTGAAACACCCGGCTGCCCGCGCTCGGCAGCGCCCTGGTCTGGTGCAGGCCGGCCGGGGGCAGCGGCGCCGGTAGAGCGCCGGCCCCGCACTGGGCGGCGCGGTGGGCGAGGCACTCACCGGGGCCGCCGGGCGAACCGGCGCCGCGCTGGCGCTCATGCTCAGCGCCC